>NZ_JBVJPE010000002.1:0-561375 GCF_055582805.1 Streptomyces sp. NPDC107498
CCGGTCCGGCAGCAACGGCTCGATGCGTGCCCACTGGGCGTCAGTCAACGACACACATCAACCAACGATCAGATGATCCGAAGGAAACGGCCTAGGCGTCGTCCCCGCGGGCCGCCGGGCGCCGGCGGCCCGCGGGGCGTCAGGCCGTTCCCGCGGCAGTCGGGGTCCGCAGTGCGTCGGCGATGCCCCGGGCCAGGAACGGGATCCGGTGCGCGGGGACGCCCGCGATGTTGATGCGGCCCGCGGTCGTGCCGTAGATGCCGGACCGGCGGCGCATCCGGAGCATTCCCCCGGGGGTGAGGGGCAGCATCGAGAACATGCCCTTCTGCCGGGCGAGGACCCTCGCCGGCTCCTGGTGGCCGAGGGCGTCCAGGTGGGCGACGAGGTCCGTCCGGTTGGCCGTGATGCGGTGGCGCATCGCGTCGAGCTCGGCGAGCCAGAGGGCCTTCAGGCGCTCGTCCTCCAGGACGGTGGCGACGACGGCGGCGCCGTGGTCGGGCGGCATGGAGTAGAGGGTGCGGGCGGCGTTCTGGAGGGCGGTCTCGACGTGCCGGAGCGCCCGCGCCGAGGAGCCGACGACGACGGCACAGCCGGTGCGGTCGCTGTAGAGGCCGAAGTTCTTGGAGCAGCTGACGGCGATCAGCACCTCCGGGAGCCGTTCGGCCAGCATCCGGGTCGGCCGCAGGTCGGCGTCGAGGCCGTCGCCGAGGCCGTGGTAGGCGAGGTCGACGAAGGGGACCCAACCGTTCGTCGCGGCGAGTCCGGCGAGCTCCTCCCAGGTCTCGGGGGAGGGGTCCGCCCCGGTGGGGTTGTGGCAGCAGCCCTGCAGCAGGACGACGTCGCCGGTTCCCGCCCCGCGGAGGTCCTCGAGGAGTCCCGCGGGGTCGAGCCACCGGTACGTGCGGACGGTGAGGCCCGCGCCTTCGAGGATGGGGCGGTGGTTGACGTACGCGGGGTCGCTGATCCACACGGTGGTGCCGGGGCGCGTCTGCCGTACGAGGTCGGCGAGGAGGCGCAGGGCGCCGGTTCCGGCCACGGTCTGGACGGCCGTCGCCCGCGCGGTGAGGGCCTCGGTGCCGAGGACGGTGGTGAGCATGGCGCGGTTGAAGGCGGTGTTGCCCGACAGGCCGAGGTACTCCTTGGAGCCGGAGCGTTCCGCCAGGCGGATCTCGGCCTCCTTGACCGCCGCCATGACGGGGGTGACCCCGGTGTGGTCGCGGTAGACGCCGAGGACGAGGTCGAGGCGCTCGGGCCGCGGGTCGGCCGCGTACTCGGCGGTCAGGTCCCAGAGCGGGTCGGCGGGCGGGGCGGGGAGGAGCTCAAGCATCGGTGGAGACCTTGGTTCGGGAGCGGCGGCGTCCGTTGGCGAGCGCGACGCCGAGGGTGATGAGGGGGACGCCGACCGCGACGGGCAGGGTCGGCGACTCGTCGAGGAGGGGCACGGCGAGCAGGACGACGGCGACCGGGCTGAGGCTGCCGACGACGGAGCTGCGCTCAGGGCCGAGCCGGCGGATGGCGAACGCGTACATCAGCCCCGCGCACAGGCCGACGCCCAGGCCCTGGACGACGAGGAAGAGCGCGATGTCGCCGCCGGCCGCGTGGGCGAGGCCGGTGGGCAGGACGCCGGTCAGCGTCAGGAGCGCGATGACGGCGAAGGAGGGCAGGCAGAGCAGGCCGATGGACCCGACGGGGTCGAGGTCCACCTCGCGCAGGCCCACGGTGTAGAGGGCCCACAGGCCGCTGGCGACGAGCAGCGTGCCCGTGCCGAGCAGGACGTCCGCGTCGAGGGCCGCGGTGTGGCGCCAGACCAGGGCCACGACGCCGGCCACGATGAGGGCCAGGCCGGCCGCCTGGGTGCCGCGGGGGGCGCTCCTGCCGCCCGCGACCACGAGGGCGGAGACGAACAGCGGGACCATGCCGGGCACGATCGCCCCGACGAACGCGGCGGAGGTCAGCGAACCGCCGTACATGGCGGCGAGGAAGAACGGGACCCCCGCGCCACAGATGATCTTGACCGCGGGGCCGATCCGGACGGCGGCCAGTCGGCGCCTGCGCCGCCACAGGGCGGGCGCCAGGACCACCAGGGGCACGCCGAAGCGCAGCAGGGCGGCGTCGGCGGGCAGCAGCGTGGAGGCGCTCAGGGCGCGGGCGCTGAGCGCGAAGGCGGCCCAGATCGCCACGGTGAGGAGCAGCGCGAGCATGCCCACGGCCTGCGGGGAGGGTCCCCGGAGCCGGCCGGTGCGGGGCCCCCCGTCCTGTCCCTCGGGCGGAGTGCGGGTGTCCCGCGTCTCCCCCGTTCCCGCCCCCACCGATTGCGTCGCGACCACCGGTCGTTCCTCCCTCTCGAAGCCGTTCGGGCGGAACCGACGTCCGGCTCGTCCCCAAGGAGCAACCGTAGAGTTTCGGCCGGGGCAGATGATTGCCAGTTCTGCCTCCTGGACATAGCGTGGGGGCAGAATCTGCCAAGATCCGCAAAGGAGAGCCGATGGACGCAGTGGACTTCCAGATCGTCCATGAGCTGCAGACGGACGGCCGCCTGTCGAACCAGGACCTCGCCGACCGGATCAGGTTGTCCCCCTCCCCCTGTCTGCGTCGGGTGCGCCGCCTCGAGGAGTCGGGGCTGATCCGCGGCTACACGGCCACCGTCGACCAGGTCGCCTTCGGCCTGCCGATCACCGTCTTCGTACGGATCCGCCTGGAGCGGCACACGGCCGAGGCGGTGAACGCGTTCGAGCGGCACGTCGGTCTCATCGACCACATCCAGGACTGCTATCTGATGGCCGGCAGCAGCGACTACCTGCTCAGGGTCGTCATCGAGAGCCTGGAGGCGTACGAGGCGCTCGTCCGCACCCGGATCCACGCCATCCCGGGCATCGCGTCGATCGAGTCGAGCTTCGCCTTCGGCAGCGTCAAGCAGTCCAGGGTCTATCCGCGGCCGGGCGTCCCGTCCCGTCCGCGCGGCGCCGGCGGCACGACCGGATGAGGCACGGCGGGGAGGCAGGCGGTGAGGCACGGCGGTGAGGCACGGCCGGACGGGGCACGACCGGACGAGGCACGACCGGACGGGGCACGGCCGATGGCGACGATCCGTGTCACTGCCACGCGATCTTCAGCAGGTCGCGGCGCAGCCCGTAGCGTGGCCGTAACGAGCCGGGCGCGACGCGGGCGAGTGGTGCGCCGAGGGAGGTGCGCACGCACCGCCCCGGTCGCCGACCCGTCGTGCTCGTCACCGGCGAGGTGAAGGGATCAGGATGTTCCGCAAGGTGCTGGTGGCCAACCGCGGGGAGATCGCGATTCGCGCGTTCCGCGCAGGCTACGAACTGGGCGCGCGCACGGTGGCCGTCTTCCCGCACGAGGACCGCAACTCACTCCATCGGCTGAAGGCCGACGAAGCCTACGAGATCGGCGAGCCCGGTCATCCGGTACGGGCCTACCTCTCGGTGGCGGAGGTCGTCCGGGCGGCCCGCCTGGCCGGTGCCGACGCCGTCTACCCGGGCTACGGCTTCCTGTCCGAGAACCCGGAGCTGGCGCGCGCCTGCGAGGAGGCGGGCATCGCCTTCGTGGGCCCGTCCGCGCACATCCTGGAGCTGACCGGGAACAAGGCGCGCGCGGTGGCCGCCGCCCGCGAGGCCGGCGTGCCGGTGCTCGCTTCCTCGGCCCCCTCCGCCGACGTGGACGAGCTCGTGGCGGCCGCCGAGGGGATCGGCTTCCCGGTGTTCGTCAAGGCCGTCGCCGGCGGCGGCGGCCGGGGCATGCGGCGGGTCGAGGACCCGGCGGCGCTGCGCGAGTCCATCGAGGCGGCGGCCCGCGAGGCGGAGTCCGCCTTCGGCGACGCGACCGTCTTCCTGGAGAAGGCCGTCGTCGACCCGCGCCACATCGAGGTGCAGATCCTCGCCGACGGCGAGGGCGACGTCATCCACCTGTTCGAGCGCGACTGCTCCCTGCAGCGCCGCCACCAGAAGGTGGTCGAACTCGCGCCCGCACCGAACCTCGACCCGGCGGTGCGGCAGCGGATCTGCGACGACGCCGTGAGGTTCGCGCGCCGGATCGGCTACCGGAACGCGGGCACCGTGGAGTTCCTCCTCGACCGCGACGGCCACCACGTCTTCATCGAGATGAATCCGCGCATCCAGGTCGAGCACACGGTGACCGAGGAGGTCACCGACATCGACCTGGTGCAGTCGCAGCTGCGCATCGCCGCCGGGGAGACCCTCGCCGACCTCGGCCTGACGCAGGACTCCGTCGTCCTGCGCGGTGCCGCCCTGCAGTGCCGCATCACCACCGAGGACCCGGCCAACGGCTTCCGCCCCGACACCGGCATGATCAGCGCCTACCGCTCCCCCGGCGGCTCCGGCATCCGGCTCGACGGCGGCACCACCCACGCCGGCACGGAGGTCAGCGCCCACTTCGACTCGCTGCTGGTCAAGCTGACGTGCCGGGGACGGGACTTCGGGACCGCCGTCGACCGGGCCCGGCGCGCGGTGGCCGAGTTCCGCATCCGGGGGGTGTCCACGAACATCCCCTTCCTGCAGGCCGTGCTCGACGACCCGGACTTCCGGGCCGGGCGGGTCACGACGGCCTTCATCGAGCAGCGGCCGCACCTGCTCACCGCCCGCCACTCGGCCGACCGCGGCACGAAGCTGCTCACCTACCTCGCCGACGTCACCGTGAACCGACCGCACGGCCCGCGCCCCGACCACCTGGGCGCCCCGGCCGACAAGCTGCCCCGGGTGCCGGCGGGCGAGCCTCCCGCGGGCTCCCGGCAGAGGCTCCTGGCGCTCGGCCCCGAGGGCTTCGCCCGTGACCTGCGCGAGTCGCCGACCCTCGGCGTCACCGACACCACCTTCCGCGACGCCCACCAGTCGCTGCTCGCCACCCGCGTCCGCACGAAGGACCTGCTCGCCGTCGCCCCGGCGGTCGCGCACACGCTGCCGCAGCTGCTGTCCCTGGAGTGCTGGGGCGGCGCCACCTACGACGTCGCCCTGCGCTTCCTCGCCGAGGACCCCTGGGAGCGGCTGGCCGCGCTGCGCGAGGCCGTGCCGAACATCTGTCTGCAGATGCTGCTGCGGGGCCGCAACACCGTGGGGTACACCCCGTACCCGACCGAGGTGACCGACGCCTTCGTGCAGGAGGCCGCCGCCACCGGCATCGACGTCTTCCGGATCTTCGACGCGCTCAACGACGTCGACCGGATGCGGCCCGCGATCGACGCCGTACGGGAGACCGGGACGGCGGTCGCCGAGGTCGCGCTCTGCTACACGGCCGACCTCTCCGATCCGGCGGAGGAGCTGTACACGCTGGACTACTACCTGCGGCTCGCCGAGGAGATCGTCGCCGCGGGGGCGCACGTCCTCGCGGTGAAGGACATGGCCGGTCTGCTGCGCGCCCCCGCGGCGGTGAAGCTGGTCTCCGCGCTGCGCCGGGAGTTCGCGCTGCCGGTGCACCTCCACACCCACGACACGGCGGGCGGCCAGCTCGCCACGTACCTCGCGGCGATCCAGGCCGGGGTGGACGCGGTGGACGGGGCGGTGGCCTCCATGGCCGGCACCACCTCGCAGCCCTCGCTGTCGGCCGTCGTCGCCGCGACCGACCGCTCCGAGCGGCCCACCGGCCTCGACCTGCAGGCGGTCGGCGACCTGGAGCCGTACTGGGAGGGCGTCCGCAAGGTCTACGCCCCCTTCGAAGCGGGCCTGGACTCGCCGACGGGACGCGTGTACCACCACGAGATCCCCGGCGGGCAGCTCTCCAACCTGCGCACCCAGGCCGTCGCGCTCGGCCTCGGCGACCGGTTCGAGGACGTCGAGTCGACGTACGCCGCCGCGGACCGGATGCTGGGCCGGCTGGTGAAGGTCACCCCGTCGTCGAAGGTGGTGGGCGACCTCGCGCTGCACCTCGTCGGCGCCGGGGTGGCGCCCGAGGACTTCGAGGCGACGCCGAACCGGTACGACATCCCGGACTCCGTCGTCGGCTTCCTCCACGGCGAGCTGGGCACGCCGCCCGGCGGCTGGCCCGAGCCGTTCCGCACCAAGGCGCTCGAGGGCCGCGCCGGCCCGAAGCCGATGCCGGAGCTCACGGCGGAGGACCGCGCCGGCCTGGCCGGGGACCGGCGCGCCACGCTGAACCGCCTCCTCTTCCCCGGCCCGACGAAGGCGTTCGAGGCCCACCGCCAGGCGTACGGCGACACCAGCGTGCTCGACAGCAAGGACTTCTTCTACGGGCTGCGCCCGGGGAAGGAGTACGGCGTCGACTTCGGCCCCGGCGTGCGGCTGCTCATCGCGCTGGAGGCCGTCGGCGAGGCCGACGAGCGCGGCATGCGCACGGTGATGTCCACCCTGAACGGCCAGCTGCGGCCGATCCAGGTGCGGGACCGGGCCGCGGCCGCCGACCTCCCGGTGACCGAGAAGGCCGACAGGTCCGACCCCGGCCATGTCGCCGCGCCGTTCGCCGGGGTGGTCACGCTGGCCGTCGCCGAGGGCGACGAGGTCGAGGCCGGTGCGACGGTGGCGACCATCGAGGCGATGAAGATGGAGGCCTCGATCACCGCCCCGAGGAGCGGACGGGTCTCCCGCCTGGCCATCACCCGGATCCAGCAGGTGGAGGGCGGCGACCTCCTGGTGGAGATCGGCTGAGGCGCCGGGCGGCCGCCGGGTGTGCCGGGCAGGAGGCGCGGTGGCCGTTTCCGGTGCACACTGGGCACCAAACGGCGTCGAGTCCTGTTGGGGGCCGAAAGAGTGAACGGCGGCAGCGGGGGACGGCGCCTGCCCGGCCACGGCTCGGCCGGGCGAGACCCGGCGGGACGCCGCGCCGCCGGGGAGAACACCCGGTTCCGGCGGGGCAGGGGCGTCCTGCCGCCGGACCGGTTCACCATGCGCAGTCGGCTCGCCTGGCTGAATTCCGCCACCTCCAGGATCGGTACGACCCTGGACCTGGAGCGCACCGCGCAGGAGCTCGCCGAGTTCACCGTCCCCCGCTTCGCCGACGGGGCGGCCGTGGACATCCTGGAGAGCGTCCTGCGGGGCGACGAGGGGTCCCGGTGGACGGAGCCGGGCATCCCGCCCATGCGGGCCACGGCGCTGTGCGCCATCGAGGAGCTCTCCTCGCTGGAGCCGACCCCGGTGGGCGAGACCTTCGTCCACGCCGAGCAGCCCCACGAGACCCTGCTCCACCGGTACTGCCTCCGGCAGGGCAAGCCGATCCTGCTGAGCCGCATGCGCGACGACGACTTCACGCGCGTCGCGCCCACCGCGAGCGCGGCCGCCAAGATGCGGGCCGCCGGGGTGCACAGCTATCTGGCCGTGCCCCTCATCGCCCGCGGACTGCTCCTCGGCAGCGCCGACTTCGTCCGCGCCCCCGGCACTCCCCCGTTCTCCACCACCGACCTGGCGCTGGCCGAGCAGCTCGCCTCCAAGGCGGCCGTCTTCATCGACAACGCCCGGCTGTACGGGCGCGAGCGCGAGCACGTCGTCTCGTTGCAGCGCAGCCTGCTGCCCCGGGTGACCCCGACGACGCCGGGCCTGCTGGTGCACTCCGAGTACGCCCCCGCGGCGGCCCACCACGGCGTGGGCGGGGACTGGTACGACGTGATGGCGCTGCCCGGCGGGCGGACGGCCCTCATGGTGGGCGACGTGATGGGGCACGGACTGCCGGCCGCCGCCACCATGGGACGGCTGCGGACCGTCGCCCGCACCCTCATGACCCTGGACACGGCCCCCGAGCGGATCCTGGCCCGGCTGGACCTGGCCACCCGCGACCTGGAGGACGAACAGGTCGCCACCTGCCTCTGCGCCGTCTACGACCCCGCCGACTCCACGTACACGCTGGCGAGCGCCGGGCACCTGCCGCCGCTGCTCCTCGACGGGCGGGGCGGCGCCGACTTCGTCCCGGTGCCGATCGGCGCGCCGCTGGGGGCGGGGGTGATCCCGTACGACCCGCTGCGGCTCCGCGTCCCCGACGGCGCCCACCTGGTCATGTACACGGACGGCCTGGTCAAGTCCCGTGAGGAGGACGTGGACGCCCAGCTGGAGCGGCTGCGCTCGGCGGCGGTGGACCTGACCCCCGAGGCGTTGGAGCAGGGCGGTCTGGTGGAGTGCGCTCCGGCCGCCGCCGCCCGCTTCGACGAGGCGGTGCTCCTCGTGACGGCGGGCTCCCCGCTTCCCGCCGGGGATCTGCGGGTGTGGAGGCTGCCGCAGGACGGACGGGCCGCCTCGGTCGCCCGGGGCCTCGTCACCGACCAGCTCGCCGCGTGGGGGCTCGCGGAGCTGGCCGACGTGTCCGAGCTCGTCGTCTCCGAACTGGTCGGCAACGCGCTGCGGTACGGGAACGGCCCGGGCGAACTGCGGTTGCTGCGGGGCGAGCGGCTCGTCGTGGAGGTCTCGGACACCGGTCCCGACCTGCCCCAGATCCAGCACGCGGACCTCAGTGACGAGGGCGGTCGGGGGCTTCAGCTCATCAACATGCTGTGCCGCAGATGGGGTTCCTGTCGCACCGTCACCGGCAAGGTGGTCTGGGCGGAACAGAACATGCCCTCCTGAGGCGCGCCTCGTCGAGGCCTCCGAGCGGTGCCCGGGATGTGTCGGGCACCGCCCGTGCCGGGGTCAGCGGACGGCGAGGGCGACGATCTGGGTGACCGCCTCCGCGTCGAAGTTGTCGTCGCTGACCAGGATCAGCGTCCGCTCGCCGGAGGGCAGGGCCGGCCCCCAGGTCATGCCCTCGGTGTTGTCGACGGTGGAGAGGCCGAGGGCGTCGAAGTCCGCGACGAGCGTCTTGCGCATCGCCACCACGGGCTGTCCGGCCAGGGATTCCATCGCCCGCACATCGGTCGCCCCGCGCGTGGTGGCGTCGTAGAGGCGGATCTTGTATCCCGGGCCGGCGACCCAGGTGCGCTCCAGCACGAGGTAGCGCTCGGGGTCGTCGGGGAAGGCGAGGATCGACGGGACTCCGGTGTCCGGGGCCCAGGGGCTGGTCGGGTCGGACTCGGCGAAGATCTTCTCGACGGGGTACGCGAACTGTCCGAGCACCCGGCCCCCGCGGGTCTGCTGCGTGACCCGGACGAGGGCGCCGTGCTCCAGGTCGGGCACGGGGCCGTCCTGGAGCAGGGGCCCTTCGACCGCGCTGGTCACCACGCGGCCGTGGGAGCCGAAGGTGATGGCCTCGATCGCCTGGTTCCGGCGCGGGCCGCGCTCGTCCATGGTGATCTCGTAGTTCGACGGCAGCCGCAGCCGACCCAGGTGGGCGCCGGTGGGGCCGGCGAACTGGACGGACGGCTGGATCACCGGTCCGGTGCCGACCGCCTTGGGCCGGTCGCCCTCCTGCGCCCACCAGTAGTGGCAGCTGCGCGGGTCGACCCGGATCTCCTCGGGGTCGACGGCCCGGCCGTCCCCGACGGACGGCGACGGGTAGGCGGACCCGTCCGGCCGGAGGAACGGGTGGGTGCCGGTGAAGTCGACGGAGTGCACGCCGGTCGCGTCCACGTCCAGCCTGGCGGTGTAGAAGCGGGCGGGCTGCAGATACGAGCGGTCGTCGCTGATGAACACGTACTCGCCGGTGCACCGGTCGCGGTCGACACCGGAGAGGCCGCCGACCGTGGTGCCCCGGAAGTCGAGCTTGTGCGGCACGATCTTCTCGCCGAGCAGGCGGGCACGGGCGGCGCGCTCCGACGGGCGGGCGTGCGCCGCGCGCTCCGACGGGCGGCCCTCTCCGCCGGGTTGGGCGGCCGCGGCCACCGCGGGGGCCAGCGTCGACGTCAGGAGCAGGGCCGCGGCGAGTGCCCGGCGGGTCAGGGAGGATCTCATGCCGATGATCTTGCCGTCGCCCGGTGTGACGGCGCAGTCGCCCAACCGGGTGTTCCTGTCGGTGCGACGCGCCCGGGCCCCGCCGTGCGTGACGGCGGGGCCCGGGGAGACGACCGGATCGGATGGTGCGGCGGTGCGTCAGAGGACGTTGACCCCGGTCCAGGCCGCGGCCACGGTGGCGTACTCGGGGCTGGTGGCGCCGTACAGGTCCTTCGCCGCGTTCAGGGTCGCCGTGCGCGCGCCCTTGTAGTCCGTGGTGGAGGTCATGTAGACGGTCAGCGCCCGGTACCAGATGGCGGAGGCCTTCTGGTTGCCGATGCCGGTGACCTTGGAGCCGTTGTACGTCGGGCTGTTGTAGGTGACGCCGTTGATCGTCTTGGTGCCGCTGCCCTCACTGGCGAGGTAGAACCAGTGGTTGCCGACGCCCGAGGAGTTGTGCACGTCGAGCCGGCCGACGGACTTCGACCAGTAGTCGGCGGAGCGGCCGTCGAGGGAGGGCTTGTCGAAGCGGCGCAGCCACGGCGGGGTGGACTGGTCGCTGAAGAGGTAGTCCGGGGTGTCGATCGAGTTGTTGGCGTACCACTCGACCATCGTGCCGAGGATGTCGCTGGTGGCCTCGTTCAGACCGCCGGACTCACCGCTGTAGCGCAGGTTGGAGGTGGCCGAGGTGACGCCGTGGGTCATCTCGTGGCCCATGGTGTCGAGGTCGACCTGCTCGGGGTCGGTGACGCCGTCGCCGTCGCCGGTCATCATGCAGAAGCAGGCGTCCGACCACTGGGCGTTGTCCCAGTTGGTGCCGACGTGGACGAAGACGGTGGCGCCGCGGCCGTCGTTCTTGATGCCGTTGCGGCCGAAGGTGCTCTTGTAGTAGTCGAAGGTCTTCGCGGTGTTGGCGTGCGCGTCGACGGCGGCGGTGGAGCGGTCGGTGGAGAACTTCCGGCCGTCGCCCCAGATGTTGTCGGCGTCGGTGAACAGGGTGCCGGAGGAGCTGTTCAGGGACGAGGACGAGACGTTGCGCGCGTCCTTGGTGACGTGGCCGCGGGTCGGGTCGATCAGCGCGAAGGTGCCGTTGGCCTGCTGGGTGGTGTCGAAGGCGATGTCACCGGTGTACTCGGAGTGGCCGGTGCCGGTCGACTCGTGCTCGGAGTCGTAGTTCTCGATCGCGGTGCCGGTGGTGGCGTCGGTGACGAAGACCTCGCCGTGCGGCTGGCCCTTGTCGCCCAGGCCCTGCACGGTGGTGCGCCAGGCCAGGCGGGGGGCGCCGTCGGCGGCCCACACGATCAGCTCGGGGGTGGACCTGGCGCCGCGCACCAGGCCGTTCGCGCGCTTGAGGGCGCCGGCCGCGGTGCCCTTGGCGTCCGTGGCGGGGGTGACGGAGGCGAGCGCCACCTTGCGGGCCTTGGCGTGGGTGGATCCCCTGAGCGAGCCGTCGGCCTTCTGGTGGACGACGAAGTCGCCGCCGACGACGGGGAGGCCGCGGTAGGTCCGGTCGAAGCGGACGTGCTGGGTGCCGTCGGCGTCGATCACGACGTCCTTGACGTGGAGCGCCTGGCCGGCGCCGAAGCCGAAGGCGTCGGCGTGCCGGGTCACGTTCGCCTCGGCCCGGGATATCGCCGTGTCGCGGGCGGAGTTCCCGTGCCCCGCGGCGTCGGGCTGCGAGTACGCCGGTACGGCCACCGCGCCCGTGGTGATGACGGCGGCGGCGACCATCGTGGAGAGGGCAAGGAGAGGACGGGACATGGCGGGGTGTTCCTTCGCTCGTCGTGGGGGGTGACGACGTCCTTGGACGTTGACGCGAAGTGTTCACCAGGTGACATGTTCCTGACGTGATCCCATGTGGGATATAGCCCCGGGGTTATAGGGGATGACGAACGAGACCCCGCCCGGACAGCCGTCCGCGCCGAACGAGACCCCGCCCGGTCAGCCGTCCGCGCCGAGCGCGAACTCCTCGCCTCCTCCCTCCCACCAGGCCAGGTACTGCGGCCGCCGCCGCACCAGCGACAGGTACGCCGCGAGCAGGCGCTCGCCCACGGCGTCGGCGAGCTCCGGCGGAACCGACTCCGGGTTCCAGGCCAGTTGCAGCCGCCGGTGGAACGGGACGTCCACGAGCGGCCGCTGCACGGTGCCCTGGGCGGGCACCTCGGCGCTCGGCCACACCCCGCAGACCGCGCGCCGACCGGCGACCAGGATCTGCGCCACGGACAGGTCCGGCGTCACGTGCGCGATGCGCGGGGTGAATCCCGCCGACTGGCAGGTGAGATGGAGGTACGCGTGCACCCCGCTCTCGTCGGCCTCCGGCATGACCCACTCCTCGCCGCGGAGTTCGCCCAGGCCGACGCTCTCCCGGCGCGCCAGCGGATGGTCCTCGGCGAGCAGCACGAAGACCGGCTCGCGCACCAGCGTGCGCGTCACGACCGACTCGCCGACCGGAAGCGGGAAGCCGGGGAACTCGCCGAAGACCGCGATGTCGCACTTCGACTGGCTCAGCGCCTTCACGAGGGTGTGCACCGAACGGCGGGCGTCGATGGCCAGCCGGCTCTCCGGCACGAGCTCGAAAAGGGCCGATATGAGCAGTGACACGAGGGGCCCTGCCGTACCGCCCGCCCGCAGCGGCGCGACGGCCCCGCCGTCCGCCCCGGCGGCCGACCGCGCGTGCTCGCGCAACCGGTCGAAACCGACCACGAGGTCACGCGCGCAGCGCAGGACGTACTGACCGTGCTCGTTCGGCTTCACGCCCTCGGCGCTGCGGGTGAAGAGCGGGCCGCCGAGCTCCTGTTCGATCCGTTTCAGCTGGGCGCTCGTGGCGGGCTGGGAGAGCTGGAGGCGTGCGGCGGCCCTGCGGATGCTGCCGGCCTCGGCGACGGTGAGCAGGACACGGAGGTGCCGGAACTCGAGGTGCATGAACTTTCCCCGCTCAGGGCGGAGGGCCCTGAGCACCCCCCGTGACCAGCAGAACCAGCTGCCCGGGGGCATGGTCACCAAGACTCCGACGGAGCCGCCGGGACGGCAACCACGGGAGGGCAAAATCTACGTGCGCATGACACGGTTGTGCATCGGCGGCGCCTCGCCGGACCGCACGGGCGCGGAGCCCCCGGCGCGGCGCCCACGGCGTGATGCCCCGGCGCGGTGCTCCGGCGCGGGCCGGTTCCCCCTGTACGGGGACCGGCCGGGGCGTGGCCGGGAACGGCTCGTTACAGTGGGTGGCATGCCTCGCACCTCGCCTTCGGTCGCCCTCGACGCCATGCTCGCCGGCAACCGCCGCTTCGTCGCCGGGACCCCGGACCACCCCAATCAGGACGCCGCCCGCCGTGCGCAGCTCGCACCCGGACAGGAGCCGTTCGCGGTCGTCCTCGGGTGCTCCGACTCGCGGCTCGCGGCCGAGATCATCTTCGACCAGGGACTCGGCGACCTGTTCGTCGTACGGACCGCCGGCCACGTGCTGGGGGCCGAGGTACTGGGCAGCGTCGAGTACGCGACGAGCATGCTCGGCTGCCGGCTGGTCGTCGTCCTGGGACACGACTCGTGCGGGGCCGTCGCGGCGGCCCGCGCCGCGGTGGAGGACGGGCTGCCGGCGACCGGATTCGTACGGGACGTGGTGGAGCGGGTGACGCCGAGCGTCCTGGCGGCCCGGGCCGCCGGCCTGACCGAGGACGGCGACATCGTCGACGAGCACATAAGGCACACCGCGCAGCTGCTCATGGACCGTTCCCGCGTCCTGTCGGAGCAGGTGCGGACGGGCGAGGTGGCGGTCGTGGGACTGGCCTACCAGCTCGCCGAGGGCAACGCCCGACTGGTGACCTCGCACGGCGTGGGGAGTGCGGAGTGAACGACCCCGTGACACAGCGGTTCGACTGCTCGGACCCGTCGGTCCGCCCGGCCGGCATCGACGCGGCGGTGACCGCCCTCGGGCGGGGGCGCCTCGTCGTCCTCCCGACGGACACCGTCTACGGCATCGGCGCCGACGCCTTCGACCCCGAGGCCGTCGCCGGTCTGCTGGCCGCGAAGGGGCGGGGGCGGCACAAGCCCTCCCCCGTGCTCGTCGGCTCCAGGGAGGCGCTCGACGATCTGGTCGAGGACCTGCCGGAGAAGGCGGAGGAACTGATCGAGGCCTTCTGGCCGGGCGGTCTGACGCTGGTGCTCCGCCACCGGCCCTCGCTCTCCTGGGACCTGGGCGAGACCGGCGGGACGGTGGCCGTGCGGATGCCCGACCACCCCCTCGCGCTCGACCTGCTGGCCGCGGCCGGCCCGATGGCCGTCTCCAGCGCGAACCTCACCGACCGGCCCTCGCCGGAGGACTGCGACGCGGCCTTCGGGATGCTGGGGGACTCCGTGGCGGTGTACCTGGACGGGGGCCGGACCGCGGGGCCGGTGTCGTCGTCGATCGTCGACCTGAGCGGCCCCGTCCCCGTCCTCGTACGGGAAGGCGTCCTGTCCGCCGCGGAGCTGACGAAGGTCCTCCCGGATCTGACCACCCCCTGACCCCGCCCCTCCCCACACCGCCGTTCCCGTTCGCGGGGGCGGCGGTGTCGTCGTTCCCCGGGACGGGCGTCCCGGAGTCGGGGAAGTCCCGCTGACGGACGGCCCGGCGGCGCGAGAGGTCCCGCTGACGGACCGGTCGGCGGCGGAAGAAGTCCCCGCACCTTCCCGGTGAGCGGGAACCTCCCCCTGCGCCGGGGCGCCCCTCCCTGCCAGGCTCCGATCCGCCGTGGTTCCACCGCCCGCGCCCCGCCGGGGCGGGGCAGCAGGGAGGACGTGACAGATCATGAGGGGCGCGCAGACCACCGCCGGGCTCGCGGACTGGGCCGCGGAGCGGTACGGGGACGAGGAGGCCCTCGTCTTCGGCGAGGAGCGCTGGACGTTCGCGGAGCTCCGCGACCGGGTGGACCGGGCGGCACGCGCGGTGATCGCGCAGGGGGTGCGCCCCGGCGACTCGGTCGCCGTGTGGGCCCCCAACAGCGCGCGCTGGGTGGTGGCCGCGCTCGGCGCGGTGGCGGCCGGCGGGGTCCTGGTCCCGGTGAACACCCGCTACAAGGCGGCCGAGGCCGCCGACATCCTGCGCCGCTCCCGGACCCGCCTGCTCTTCACCGAGCACGACTTCCTGGGGACGGACTACCGGGCGCTGCTCGCGGCCTCCGGGGAGGAACTCCCGCTCCTGGAAAGGACGGTGACCCTGCACTCGACGGACTGGACGCGGTTCCTGGCGGCGGCGGACCGGGTGACCGGGGAGGAACGGCTCGCCCGTACCGCCGCCGTGCGCCCGGCCGACACCGCCGACGTCCTGTTCACCTCCGGCACCACCGGCCGCCCCAAGGGCGTGCCCGCCACCCACGGGCAGAACCTGCGCGTGTACGACGCCTGGGCCCGCACGGTCACCCTCCGGCGCGGCGACCGCCACCTCCTCGTCAACCCGTTCTTCCACACCTTCGGCTACAAGGCGGGGGTCCTCGCCTGTCTGCTGCACGGGGCCGTGATCGTCCCGGAGCGGGTCTTCGACGCCGGGGCCGTGCTCGGCCGGATACGGGACGAGCGCATCTCCGTCCTGACCGGCGCCCCGACGGTCTTCACCTCGCTCGTCCACCATCCCGAGCGCGAGGCGTACGACCTGAGCTCGATGCGGATGGCGGTCACGGGCGCGGCGAACATCCCCACCGCGCTCATCGAGGAGATCAGGACGTCCCTCGGCGCGCGGAGCGTCAACACCGCGTACGGGCTGACCGAGTCGACGGGCGTGGTCGCGATCTGCCCGCCGCACGAGTCGCCGGAGACCCTGGCCCGCACCTCCGGGACGGCCCTGGAGGGCACGGAGCTGCGCGTCGACGCCCCGCCCGGGGAGCCGGGCGAGATCCTCACCCGCGGCTACCACGTGATGCACGGCTACCTCGACGACCCCGAGGCCACCGCGCGGGTCGTCGACGGCGAGGGCTGGCTGCACACGGGGGACGTCGGGGTGCTCGACGAGCGCGGGTTCCTGAGGATCACCGACCGGCTCAAGGACATGTTCGTCGTGGGCGGGTTCAACGTGTACCCGGCGGAGGTGGAGCAGGTGCTGCGCGGCCACCCGGCCGTCCGGGACGCGGCGGTCGTCGGCGCGCCGGACGCACGGCTCGGGGAGGTCGGCGTCGCGTACTGCGTACCGGCGGGCGGGGCGCCGGTCGACGCGGCCGAGCTGACCGCGTACACGCGTGAGCGGCTGGCCAACTTCAAGGTCCCGCGCGCCTTCCGCTCCGTGCCGGAGCTGCCGCACAACGCGGCGGGCAAGGTCGACAAGAAGGCGCTGCGGCGGTCGGCGGCGAACACCACCACCCGATGAGGAGAGTACGAACGTGAACGACAGCAACACCGAGTCCCCCGACGTCGTCGACGTGGTCGTCGTCGGAGCGGGCGTCACCGGTCTGTACGCCGTGCACAGGCTGCGCGGCCTCGGCCACCGCGTGCGCGGCTTCGAGCGCGGGGACGACGTGGGCGGCGTCTGGTACTGGAACCGCTACCCCGGCGCCCGCTGCGACGTGGAGTCCGTGGACTACTCGTACTCCTTCGACGAGGAGCTCCAGCAGGAGTGGGACTGGAGCGAGAAGTACGCCGCGCAGCCGGAGATCATCCGCTATCTGCGTCATGTCGCCGACCGCTTCGACCTGCGTCGCAGCTACACCTTCGCGACCTCGGTGACCTCCGCCGAGCTGGACGAGGAGACGCTGCGCTGGACGGTCCGCACGGACGGCGGCGAGGTGGTGTCGGCCCGGTACTGCGTGTTCGCCGTCGGCTGCCTCTCCAGCACGCACGTACCGGACGTCCCGGGGGCCGGGGAATTCGCCGGCGCCACGTACCACACCGGTGCCTGGCCGCACGAGGGCGTGGACTTCGACGGGCTGCGCGTCGGCGTGATCGGCACCGGCTCCTCCGGCATCCAGGCCGTTCCCCTGATCGCCGAGCAGGCGGCGCACCTCACCGTCTTCCAGCGCAGCGCCAACTTCAGCATCTCGGCGGGCAACGCGCCCCTGGACGAGGAGACGCGCCGTCGGCAGAAGGCCGGTTACGCCGAGCGGCGGCGGCTCTCGCGGCTCAGCGGCGGCGGTTCGCCCCACGCGGCGCACCCGTCGGCGACGTTCGCCGTCTCCCCCGAGGAGCGGCGGGCCGCGTTCGAGGAGCGCTGGGAGCTCGGCGGCGTGCTGTACTCCAAGACGTTCCCCGACCAGCTCACCGACCGCGCGGCGAACGACGAGGCGCGCGCCTTCTGGGAGGAGAAGGTCCGCGCCCTCGTCGAGGACCCGGCCGTCGCGGACCTTCTCGTGCCGACGGACCATCCGATCGGCACCAAGCGGATCGTCACCGACTCGCACTACTACGAGACGTTCAACCGCGACGACGTGCGCCTCGTCGGCCTGCGGGAGAACCCGATCGAACGGATCGACCGCGCCGGGATCGTGCTGGCCGACGGCTCCCGGGTGGAGCTGGACGCGATCGTGTTCGCGACCGGTTTCGACGCGATGACCGGGGCGCTCGACCGGGTGGACGTCCGGGGACGCGGCGGCCGGAGGCTGAGGGACGTGTGGAGCGGCGGCCCCCGCACCTATCTGGGCCTGGGCGTCGACGGCTTCCCCAACCTGTTCAACCTCACCGGGGCCGGCAGCCCGTCCGTCATGGCCAACGTCGTGCTCTGCGCCGAGCAGCACGTCGACTGGCTCGCCGACTGCCTGCGGCACCTGGACGAGCACGGCTACCGGGCGATCGAGGCGGACGGGGAGGCCGTCGAGCAGTGGGTGGCGCAGTGCCGCGACCGGGCGGCGGCCACGCTGTTCCCGGCGGCGGACTCCTGGTACCTGGGGGCCAACATCCCCGGGAAGCCCCGGGTGTTCATGCCGTTCATCGGGGGCTTCGGGGTGTACGGGGAGATCATCGCGGACGTCGCGGCCTCGGGGTACGAGGGGTTCACGCTGATACGGGACTGACGCGCGCCGGTACGTGAGAGCGCCCCGCCCCCACCGGCCAGGTGGGGGCGGGGCGCACGCGCGCGTACGTCCGTCCCGGTCAGCGCGGGGCGAGGGCCTCGCGCAGGGCGGCGAAGGCGGTCTCGCGGGCCTCGGCCGCCGCGGGCAGGGCGCCCGCCATGGAGAGGAAGCCGTGGAACATCCCGGCGTGGTGGCGGGCCTCCACGGGGACGCCCGCGGCGGCGAGGGCGTCCGCGTACGCCAGGCCGTCGTCCCGCAGGGGGTCGAAGCCGGCGGTGACGACCTGGGCCGGCGGGAGCCCGGACAGGTCGGCGCCCGCCAGCGGGGCCGCGTAGGGGTGGGTGCGGTGCGCCGGGGCCTGCAGATAGCCGTCCCAGTACCAGCGCAGGTGGTCGGCGGTCAGGAAGTAGCCCTGGGCGTTCTCCCGGTGCGAGGGGCGGGAGCGGGTGGGGTCGAGCATCGGGTAGTAGAGGGCCTGGCAGGTGATCTCGGGGCCGCCCCGGTCGCGGGCGAGCAGGGTGAGGACGGTGGCGAGGTTGGCGCCCGCGCTGTCCCCGGCGACGGCGATCCGACGGCCCGGGTGGGTCGCCGCCGCCCACAGCAGGGCCGTGTAGGCGTCCTCGGGGGCGGCGGGGAAGGGGTGTTCGGGGGCGCGGCGGTAGTCGACGGACACGACGACCGCCTCGGTGGCGCGGGCCAGGGAGCGGCAGAAGGGGTCGTGGCTGTCGAGGTCGCAGAGGACGAAGCCGCCCCCGTGGCAGAAGACGATCACGGGGGCGGCCTCGTGGACGGCCGGGTCGTAGACGCGTACGGGCACGCCGTCGGCGTCCTCGTCCGTGACGCGGGCGACGGGCGGTGGCGGGGCGGCCGGCCCGGGGCGGGCGGCGAAGAAGGCGCGCACCTCGGCGATGTCCGTCATCTCCGTCGCCAGCGGGGGGAAGCCGGCGGTGGCCAGGTCGATGACCGCCTGGACCTCGGGGTCGGGCCGGTTCACGTGTCGGCTCCCTTCGGGGTGAGGGCGGGCATGCGGCCCGCCGACGCGCCGCCGTCGACCGCGAGTTCGGCGCCGGACAGGTAGGAGGAGTCGTCGGAGGCGAGGAAGGCGACGAGCCGGGCGACCTCCTCGGGCTCCCCCACCCGCCCGAGCGGGGCGGCCGGGTGTTCCCCGGTGCCCAGGTGCGCGGTCATGGCCGTGGCGATGGCTCCGGGGTGGACGGAGTTGACCCGGATGCCGTCCGGCCCGAGTTCCAGGGCCGCCGTCCGGGTCAGGCCGCGCAGCCCCCATTTCGCCGCCCCGTACGCGCCGTGTCCCCAGATGCCCTGGAGGCCGGCCTGCGAGGAGATGTTGACGATGGACCCGCCGCCGCCCTCCTTCATGGCGCCGGCGACGGCACGGACGCCGAGGAACGGGCCGATCAGGTTGACGCGGAGGATCGCCTCCAGGCGGGCCGGGTCCTCCTCGGTGATGGGCGAGGTGGAGTAGATCGCGGCGTTGTTGACGAGGACGTCGAGCCGGCCGAAGGCGTCCAGGGCGACGGCCACGGCGCTCGCCCAGGACCGCTCGTCGGTCACGTCGTGGCGCACGAAGCGGGCGGCGGCGCCGAGGGAGGCGGCGGTCGCCCCGCCCTCCGCCTCCAGGACGTCGGTGAGGACGACCTTCGCGCCGAGGGCGGCGAACAGGCGGGCCTCGGCCTCGCCCATGCCGCGTGCCGCGCCGGTGACCAGCGCGACCTTTCCTGTCAGGTCGACGGGCATCAGGGTTTCTCCTCGACGGGTCGGAGGGTCGGGCCGGTGGTCCAGCCGCCGTCGACGGCCAGTTCGGCGCCGGTGACGTACGAGGCGGCGTCCGAGAGCAGGAAGGCGACCGCCCGCGCGATCTCCCGGGGTTCACCGACCCGGCCCATCGGTGCGTCCGGGTACTTCCCCTCGCCCCGCTCGATGCCCACGTGGGCGGTCATCGGGGTGTGGACCATGCCGGGGTGCACGGAGTTGACGCGGATCCGGGCGGCGGCGAGCTCCACCGCGCCGAGCTTGGTGAGCCCGCGCACGCCCCACTTGGCCGCGCCGTACCCGGCGGTCCTGGCCAGTCCCATGAGGCCGGCCGCGGAGGAGACGTTGACGACGGAGCCGCCGCCGTTCTCCCGCATCGGCGGGATCACGGCGCGCATGCCGAGGAAGACCCCGGTGAGGTCGATGTCGAGGACGCGCCGGAAGTCCTCGGCCGTCTGCTCCTCCAGGAGGTGGGAGCCGCCCGAGATCCCCGCGTTGTTGACGAGGCCGTCCACCCGGCCGAACGTGGCCGCTGTGAAGTCGACGACCTCGCGCCAGTCGTCCTCGGAGGTGACGTCGTGGCGCACGAACCGGGCGTGGGCGCCGAGCCGCCGGGCCGCGGCCCGCCCCTCGTCCTCCCGTACGTCGGTGAGGACGACCCGGGCGCCGGACTCGACGGCCGCCCGGCCGGTCTCCGCGCCGATCCCCCGCGCCCCGCCGGTGACGATCACCGTTCTGCCCCGCAGGTCCGTCATCGGGCCGTTCACCGCGCCCCTGCGGAACGCGTCCGGGCGATGTGGTCGGCCGCGAGCCAGCTGAAGGTCATGGCGGGGCCGATGGTCGCACCGGGCCCCGGATAGGTCTCGCCCATGACGGCGGACGAGACGTTGCCGGAGGCGTACAGGCCGTCGACGGGCGTGCCGTCCTCCCGCAGGACGCGGGCGGTGGCGTCGGTGACCAGGCCGCCCTTGGTGCCGATGTCGCCGGGGTGGACGGGGACCGCGAAGAAGGGGCCCCTCTCCAGCGGCGCCAGGTTGGGGTTGGGCAGCGTCGGGTCGCCGTAGTAGCGGTCGTAGACGCTGTCGCCTCGGTGGAAGTCCTCGTCGCGGCCGGCGCGGGCGAAGCCGTTGAAGCGGTCCACGGTGGCCCGCAGCCGCTCCGGGGCGACGCCGATCCGGGCGGCCAGTTCCTCGACGGTCGCGGCCTTCTTGACGAACCCGCTCTCCAGCCACGGCTTGGGGAACGCCTGGCCCGGGAAGAGGCCCATGAAGATGTAGCGGGCCCTGGCGGTGGCGTCGAGGATCAGCCAGGACGGCACGGTGGTCGCCCCGGGCCTGTCGTGGGCGTACATGGCGTCGACGAACTCGTGGTACGGGGCGGCCTCGTTGGCGTAGCGCTCCCCCGCCGCGTCGACGATCACCATGGAAGGGATGCCGCGGTCGGCGACGAGGAAGAACGGCTTCCCCTCGGGAGGCACCACCGACGGCGCGCCCCAGACCTTGTCCATCAGGTCGGTCGCGGCGCCGAGGGCCGTGGCCGGCTCCAGGGCGTCGCCGGTCTGGCCGTCGGAGGCGGAGCTCCACTCGGTGGAGGTGGGCGTCGGCAGGTGTTTCTCGCGGAGCCGCTGGTCGTGGGAGAAGCCCCCGGAGGCGAGGACGACGCCGCCGGTCGCCCGGACGGTCAGCTCACGGCCGCCCCGTGTGATCCGGACGCCGGTGACCCGGCCGTCCTCCTCGACGAGTCCGGTCAGCGGGGCGGAGAGCCACAGGTCCGCGCCGAGGCCGTCGAGGGAGTGCCGCATGCGGGCGATCAGTGCCTCGCCGAGGGAGAGCAGCTCCTTGCCGGCGAGCTTCGCCCCGACCGCCCGGGCGCCGACCTTGAGGGCGGTGCGCCGGCCGGCCCAGGTGCGCGCCACCATGTTCAGCTGCCGGAAGTCCGTGGAGGTGATGGTGAGGCCGTAGGTGGGCAGTCCGGCGCGGCGCATGGTGGCGCGCTGTTCGGGGCCGAGCTTCCGGAAGTCGAAGACCTGCGGTTCGACGGAGCGGCCCTGCGGGTAGCCGCCGAGCCGCTCGGGATAGTAGTCGGAGTAGCCGGGGGTGTGGACGAACCGTACGGCGGTGCGGTCGTGGAACTCCCTTACCATCCGCGGTCCGTGGGTGACGTAGGCGTCCTTGCGCTCGGCGGGCACCCGGTCGCCGACCGTGGCGTCCAGGTAGGCGCGGGCCTTCTCGGGCGTGTCGCCGAGCCCGGCGGCGTCCAGGTGGAAGTTGTTCGGGACCCAGATCGCGCCGCCGGACAGCGCGGTCGAGCCGCCGTAGACGTCGGTCTTCTCCACCACCAGGGCGGTCAGTCCGCGCAGTCGGGCGGTGATGGCCGCGGCCATGCCGGCGGCGCCGGAGCCGACGACCACCACGTCGTACGTGTGGTCCCACTGGTCGTGCATCGCGTTCTCCCTGGTCTTCTCGATGGGTCGGCGGCCGGGGCGGGCCGTCCCCCGCCCCGGCCGCCGGGTCATCGCGCGGTGATCCGCGCGTCGGTGAGGACCGGCGCGTCCTCGCGGTCCGCGGCCGTGGCCGTCAGGTGGTGGCCGTCGGGGGTGTCCCAGACGCGCAGCCGCAGGGTCTCGCCGGGGAAGAAGACCCCGGCGAAGCGGGTGCGGCAGGCGGCGACCGCGCTCGCGTCGCCGCCGAGCAGCCGGTCGGTGACCGCCTTGACCGCCATCCCGAAGGTGCAGAGCCCGTGCAGGACGGGCCGGTCGTGGCCCGCGCGCCGGGCGGCGGCGGGGTCGGCGTGCAGCGGGTTCCAGTCGCCGGTGAGCCGGTAGAGCAGGGCCTGCTGACGGAGCGTCGGGACCTCGACCACCAGGTCGGGCTCGCGGTCGGGGGCGGGGAGGCGCTCGGAGGGGCCGCGGTCGCCGCCGAAGCCGCCCTCCCCGTGGACGAAGATCTGGTTGCGCTGGGTGATCAGCGGCTCGCCGGCCTCGTCGAGGAGGGTGGACTCCTGGACGATGACGGCGGCCTTGCCCTTGTCGTGCACGGCCGTGGCCCGGGTGACCGCGGTCGCCCGGGCCGCGGCGGGCAGCGTGCGGTGCACGGTGACCTCCTGGCCGCCGTGCAGCACCTTCGCCAGGTCGACGTCGACGCCCGGCAGGTCGAAGACCTGGAAGCCGACGCCGCCGGTGCCGCCCGCGACGACCCCGAAGGTGGGCAGGACCTGGAGGCCCCGCTCGTGCCCTTCGTAGGTGTAGCGCAGTTCGCCCGGGTCGGTCTCGGGGACGCCGGCGCCGAGGGCGAGGTGGTAGAGCCGTACGTCGCGCTCGTCCCACCGGACGTCGGTGCGCACCGGCGGCGCGGAGGTCGCCTTCTCGACGTCGAGGGGCATCAGAAGGCCCCCACGGCGTAGCGGCTGCGGAAGAACAGCAGCGGCCGGCCGTCCTCTCCGGCGTCGAGCGCCACCACCTGCGCGGTGACCAGGTGGTGGTCCCCGGCCTCGTAGACCGCGTCGAGTTCGCACTCCACGTGGGCGAGGGCCCCGTCGACGCGTACGGTGCCGTGCTCCCCGGTGATCCAGGGCACCCCGGCGAACTTGTCGGGGCCGCTGCGGCCGAGCGCGGCGCAGGTGGCCCGCTGGTCCTCGGCGAGGATGTTGACGCAGAAGCGGCCCGCGCGCTCGATCCTCGGCCAGCTGGTGGAGTTCTTGCCGACGGCCAGCATGACCAGCGGGGGGTCGAGGGAGAGGGAGGCGAAGGACTGGCAGGCGAACCCGACGGGTTCCGCGCTGTCGGCGTCGAGCGTCGCCACCACCGTGATGCCGCTGGCGAAGCGGCCGAGCACGTCCCGGAACTCGGAGGGCGGGATCAGCCGTTCCACCGGTGGCCCCAGAAGCTGTCGGCGGTGATCTCCTTCGCGACCCAGGTGGCGGGGTCGACGACGAGGCCGTCCCAGCCGTACTCGACCTGGAAGCCGCCGGGGGCCTGGGCGTAGAACGACACCATGCGGTCGTTGGTGTGGCGGCCGAGGCTGGACGCGATGGGGATGCCCGCGGCGTGCATGCGGTCGAGGCCGCGGCCCACGTCGTCGAGGGTCTCCAGCTCGACCATGAAGTGCACGATGCCGGGGGGCAGGGCGCCGGGGTAGAGGCCGAGGCTGTGGTGGCGGCGGTTGGGGCTGAGGAAGTGCATCCAGTGGAAGTCCCGCTGCTCGGTGGCGGTCGGGACGGCCTGCGGCGGCAGCCTCATCGAGTCGCGCAGCTGGAAGCCGAGCAGGTTCTCGTAGAAGTCGAGCGCGGCCTCGATGTCCGGCACGGGGAGCACGACGTGGCCGAGGCCCAGGTCGCCGGTGACGAAGCGGTTGCCGTACGGGGTGCCGAGCGCGCTGTGGTCCTGCGCCTGCCCCCAGTAGATCTCCAGCGGGTTGCCGCCCGGGTCGGTCACGTGGATCAGGCCCTGGACGCGGCGCTCGGCGAGTTCGGCGGGGTCGGCGGCCTTGACGGCGACGCCGGCCTCCTCCAGCTCCTCGGCGGCGCGGGCCAGCGCGGCGGCGTTCGCCACCTCCCAGCCGGCCGCGAGGAGGCGGTCGCTCTCGCCCGACCGGACGACGATGCGGTGGGCGCGGTCGTCCAGGCGGAGGCAGAGGGTGTCCTCGGTGGTGCCGGATGCCTCCACCATGCCGAGGACGTCGAGCGCGTAGCGGCGCCACTCGTCCAGGGTGGTGGTCTCCAGGCGCAGGTAGCCGAGAGCACGGATGTCCATGGTGTGCACCTCTTCGGTGGAAGGTTCAGTGGGAGAAGAAGTCGACGGCGAGGCGGTTGAACTCGTCGGCCTGCTCGGTCTGGGCCCAGTGGCCGCAGTGCGGGAAGACGTGCAGCCGGGCGTCGGGGATGGTCCTGAGGGCGACGAGCGCGCCGTCGAGGGGGTTGACGCGGTCCTCGCGGCCCCAGGTGAGGAGCACCGGGTGGGTGATCCGGTGGGCCTCGCGCCAGAGCATCGTGTCCCCGGCCCAGGCGGGGTCGGCGAACGAGGCGCCCATCCGGGCGCTGCCGAGCCGGGTGTCGGGGTCGGTGGCCGAGGCCCAGCGCTCCTCGACGAGTTCGTCGGTGACGACGGACTGGTCGTACGCCATCACACTGAGGAACGCGCGCAGTTGGTCCTTGGTCGGCTCGGGCGAGGCGTTGAACTCGAAGAGCCGCTTGATGCCCTCGGTCGGGTCGGGGGCGAAGAGGTTGACGGAGACCCCGCCGGGACCCATCAGGAGGAGCTTGCCGACCTTGGCCGGGTGGTTCAGGGCCATGCGGACGGCGGTGCCGCCACCGAGGGAGTTGCCGATGAAGTGCGCCTGCCGGATGCCCAGTTCGTCCATGAGGGCGGCGACGGCGTCCGCGCTGTAGCTGAAGTAGTCCTTGTCGGGTTCCGACTTGTCCGAGCGGCCGAAGCAGGGCTGGTCGACGAGCAGGGTGCGGAAGTGCCCGGCGAAGACGGGGAGGTTGCGGCCGAAGTTGCTCCAGGCGGAGGCGCCGGGGCCGCCGCCGTGCAGCATGATCACGACGGGGGCCGCGGCGCCGGCCGCTGATGTCTCCGTGTCCCGGCCGGCGGGCGCGGCCTCGTGGTAGTGGAGGGTGAGCCCGGCCGCCTTGGCGGTGCGGGAGGTCGACTCGTGGGTGAGCTCTGCCATCGTCGGCGCCTCTCAGGCCATGGTGTCGTGGATGTCGATGCCGAGCGCGCTCTGCCCGTACATGACGAGGGCCCGCTCGGGGTCGTTGGCGGCGTGGCCGCGGCCGGTGTGGGCGTCGCGCCAGGCGCGCTGGACGAGGCCGGGGCCGGTGCGCATGGCGCTGCCGCCGGAGTTCTCCATGAGCAGGTCGACCGCCGCGACGCAGCGCTCGGTGGCGAGCACCTGGTCGCGGCGGGTGCGCGTGCGCAGCTCCATCGGGATCTCCTCGCCGCGCTCGGCGAGGGCGTACATCTCGCCCATGTTGCGGGTCAGCTGCAGCCAGCTCGCGTCGATGTCGCCGGCGGCGCGGGCGATGCGGATCTGCGCGAAGGGGTCCTCGGCGACCTTCTGCCCGTACGAGACGCGGAAGCGCTCCCGGGTGGCCTCGGCGTAGGACTCGAAGGCGCCCTCGGCGATGCCGACGATCGGGGTGGAGATGGTGGTGGTGAACACCCCGGCGTAGGGCAGCCGGTACAGCGGCTCGGGGTTGACCTCGTGGCCGGGCACCTCCAGGGCCGTGACCGGGCCGAAGCTCAGGGCGCGGTGCTCGGGGACGAAGACGTCCTCGACGACGACGTCGTTGCTGCCGGTGCCGCGCAGGCCGACGGTGTCCCAGACGTCGTCGACGCGGTAGTCGGACCGGGGGATCAGGAAGGTGCGCATGTCGACCGGGTTGCCCCCGCCGTCGGTGACGATGCAGCCGAGGAGCGCCCAGCGGGCGTGGTCGCAGCCGGAGGAGAAGTGCCACCGGCCGGAGAGCCGGAAACCGCCGTCGGCGGCGGTGGCCTTGCCGGTGGGGGCGTACGAGGAGGCGATGCGGGTCTTGGGGTCCTGGCCCCACACCTCCTGCTGGGCGCGGGGGTCGAACAGGGCGACGTGCCAGGGGTGGACGCCGACCACGGAGGCGACCCAGCCGGTCGAGCCGCACGCCTTGGCTATCTCCTTGACCGCCGTGTAGAAGACCACCGGGTCGGCCGCGCGGCCGCCGAAGGCCTTGGGCTGGAGCAGCTGGAAGAAGCCGGTGTCCTCCAACTCCTTGACGGAGGTGTCGGGCACGCGTCGCAGCGTCTCGGCCTCGGCCGCGCGGTCGCGCAGGGCGGGAGCGAGGTCACGGATCGCTGCCAGGACGTCATCGGCCATGGGGCATCCCCTTTCGGGTCGTGGTGGGGGAATGCCAGGACCGTACGGCGTGCCGTACGGCGGCGAAATGCGCTGCTCCCACTGAGCGGGAACCCTCGCGCGGGAGGGCCCCGGCGGCTCAGAGCATCGGGTCCCGGACGTCCATGCCGAGGGCGTCCCGGGCGTAGAGGACCAGGGCCCGCTCCACGTCGTTGGCCGCCTGGCCGCGGCCGGTGTGCAGGTCGCGCCAGGCCCGCTGCAGGACGTCGTCGCCCACGCGCAGCGGCCCCCGGCCGGCGTTCTCCATGAGCAGGTCCACGGCGGTGAGGGCGCGCTCGGTGGCGAGCGCCTGGTCGCGGCGGGCGCGGGCGCGCAGTTCCCTCGGGATCTCCGCGCCGTCGCGCGCGACCGCGTACAGCTCCGCCGTGTTGCGGGCGAGCTGCAGCCGGGCGGCGTCGATCTCGCCGGCCGCGCGGGCGATGCGCACCTGGGCGAAGGGGTCCTCGGCGGCCCGCCGGCCGGACTCGGTCCCGAGGCGTTCGCGGGCGGCGGTGACCTGGTCCTCGTGGGCGCCTTCGGCGATGCCGACCATCGCGGTGGAGACGGCGGTGGTGAAGACGGCCGCGTACGGCAACCGGTACAGCGGCTCGGGGTGGACGTCGAGCCCGGGGCAGCGCAGCACGGTCACCGGGCCGTAGCCGAGCGCACGGTGGGCGGGGACGAAGGCGTCCTCGACGAGGAGGTCGTTGCTGCCGCTGCCGCGCAGGCCGACGGTGTCCCAGACGTCGTCGACGCGGTAGTCGGCGCTCGGCACCAGGAAGGTCTGCATGTCGACCGGCCGGCCCTCGCCGTCGGTGACGAGGCCGCCGAGCAGCGCCCAGCGGGCGTGGTCGCAGCCGGCGGAGAAGTGCCACCGGCCGGAGAGCCGGAAGCCCCCGTCGACGGGGGTGACCTTCCCGGTGGGGGCGTGGGAGGAGCAGATCCGGGTGGAGTCGTCCGCGCCCCAGACCTCCTCCTGTGCCCGGGGGTCGAACTGGGCCACGTACCAGGGGTGGACGCCGAGGAGCGAGGCCGCCCAGCCGGTCGACCCGCAGGCCTTGGCGATCTCGTGCACGGCGGCGTAGAAGACGGCGGGGTCGGCGGCGAGTCCGCCGTACGCCCGGGGCCGGAGCAGCCGGAAGAAGCCGGCGGCCTCCAGTTCCCCGACGGAGGCGTCGGGCACCCGGCGCAGGGCCTCCGCCTCGGCCGCGCGCTCGCGCAGGGCGGGGGCGAGGGCGCGGACCGCCGTGAGGACGTCGTCTTCGCGCATGGGCGCCCCTCTCGGTTTCCGGACCGGTCGTGTTCCGGACCGGTCGTGCCGTGACGGGAGGGAACCTACGCGTTACTGTTCCGAGACGGAACTCCCCCTTCCCAGCGCCCGTCATCCTCTGGCAATCTCCACGCAATACCGGAGATTACGGACCCAGCCACGGGCCGCTCGGCTGTGCCGTCCGTGGGGGAGGTGTCGATGACGACCAGTGCTGTCGAGCCTGTCGAGGCCGGAATGCCGCCTCTGTCCCTGCTGGAGAAGGCCGCGAAGGTGCTGAGCGCCTTCGAGAGCGCGGGCCCCCGGCTCACCCTCACCGAGGTCGTGCAGCGCTCGGGCATCCGCCGGTCCTCCGCCCACCGCATCCTCGACCAGCTGGTGCAGCTGCGCTGGCTGGAGCGCGAGGGCCGCGACTACCGGCTCGGCATGGGAATGCTGGAGCTCGGCGCCATGGCCTCGCACCACAACCGGCTCCGCCGGGCGGCGCTGCCCCATCTGCACGCGCTGCACGAGTCCACCGGCCATCTGGTGCACCTGACGGTGCTCGACGGCTCCGAGGTGGTCTACCTGGAGCGCATCGGCGGGTCGGACGATTCCGTCGTGCCCTCGCGCACGGGCGGGCGGCAGCCGGCGTACTGCACGGCCTCGGGCAAGGCGATCCTTGCCTTCGGCGACGCCGCGCCGGTGGAGCAGGTGATCCGGGACGGACTGCGGGCGCGCACCCCGCGCACCATCACCCGTCCCGAGTCCTTCCGTCGGGAGCTGACGATGACGCGGGAGCGCGGCGTGGCCTTCGACCACGAGGAGGGCTACCGGGGGGTGTTCTGCGTGGCCGCTCCGCTGCGCGGCGCCGGCCGGGCCGTCGCCGCGATCTCGGTGAGCGGCCACGGCGTCCACCGGGAGATGGACCGGCTGGCCCCGGCGGTGCGCGGCTGCGCGCGCTCGGTGTGGCAGTCGATGTTCGGGCCGGGGCGGCGGCCGGAGAAGCGGGCGCAGCCGGTCGACGCGGGGCCCGCGGGGCTTCCGCAGCCCTCGATGGACAACATGATGGCCTGGCTGCGCTTCAGCGACTGGATGTGAAGCGCGCCCGCAGGGCGGCGAGGCCGGTGCCGTACGTGCCGTCCCCGAAGACCGCCTCCACCCGGGGCACGACGTCGTCCGTGCTCCGGTAGACGGCGGACCACCGGACCTCGGCGCCCTCGGGGTGCGGACGCACGGCGAGCGTCGCCACGTAGTCGTGGACCGGGAGCACGACGGGGTCGAGGAGGGCGTAGCGGTACGAGCGGGCGGCCGCGTCACGGGCGAGCAGGCGCTCCCGGGCGACGGCCGCGCCGTCGACGGCGAAGACCCGGACGGTCCCGGGGACGGCGGGGTCGCCGCCGTCCTCCAGGATGGACGGCGGCACGTGGGGGTGCCAGTCGGCGAGGGCGCCGAAGTCGCCGACGACGGCCCACACGGCGTCGGGGGCGGCCGGGACGACGGCGGAACGTTCGAGCGTACGGGGGTTCACGGGCGGCTCCTCGTCACGGAGGTTCACGGACGGCTCTTCAGGACGGGTACGGGCACGGGTACAGGTACGGGCACGGGCACGGGTGTGCGGCGAGGACCCCCACGGGCGCCCCTCGCCGCACACCCGTACCCGTACGGATCGTCACCAGGTGCGGTCGCCGCGCAGGACCGCGTCCGCTCCCCCGTCGGCGAAGACGACCTGCCCGGTCACGAGGACGTTCTCGGGCGAGGCCAGCCAGGCGATCAGCGGCGCGATCTGTTCGGGGCGGGCGTGGCCGTGCAGCGGCATCGGCACGCTCCGTTCGACGAGCCCCCGCATCTCGGGATCGTCGAGCAGCGGCCGGGTCAGCGGTGTGACGACCACGCCCGGGGCGACGGCGTTGAGCGGGACGCCCGCCCCGGCCCACGCCTCGGTGGGGGCGGCGCGGCGGACCCAGCGGGAGATCGCCGCCTTCGACGAGGAGTACACGAGGTGGCCCTCGCCCCGGTCGACGGCGGCCCGTGAAGCGGTCACCGCCGTCTCCTCGTCCCCGGCGAGCGCGGCCTCCACGATCGCGGGGTCGACCGGGTGGACGGAGTCGACGGATCCGACGACCACGGCCCGCGGATCGGTGCCGGCCACGAGCAGCGGACGCAGTCCGTCGAGCGTGGCCACGGCGCCGAAGTGGTTCACCTCGACCGTGAGCGGGTCGAAGTGCGCGACGCCCGCGCAGGAGACGACGGCGTCGAGCCGACCGCCGGTCAGCTCGCGGGCGCGGGCGACGAGTTCGGCCCGGCCGCCGGGCGTGGACAGGTCGGCGTGGATGTCGCCCTCGGCGAGGTCGGCGCCGATGACGGTGTGGCCCCGTGTCCGCAGGAGGTCGGCGGTGGCTCGGCCGATGCCGGAGGCGGCTCCGGTGACCAGGCAGGTGCGGGACATGACGGTCTCCAGGTGTCGGGGTCAGGAGTAGGTGATCTCGACCCGGTCGGTGAGCGGGAGGGCCTGGCAGGCGAGGACGTACCCCTCGGCGACGTCCTGGTCGTCCAGGACGTCGTTGCGGAGCATCGTGACCTCGCCGGCCACGATCCGGCAGGTGCAGGCGCTGCAGGCGCCCTCCCGGCAGGAGTACGGGGCGTCCACGCCCGCGGCGAGGAGCACGTCGAGCAGGGGGGCCGTCGGCGGCCAGGCGACCGTGTGGGTCTCGCCGTCGAGCGCGACCTCGGCCGTGCCGCCGCCTCCGGCCGCCGTGTCCGTCGGCACGGCCGGGGCGTCGAAGACGTCCGCGCCGAGGGAGAAGAACCGCTCCCGGTGGATGCGGTCGCCGGGCGCGCCGAGCGTGCGCAGGGCCTGCTCGACGGCGTCCATGAGCGGCTGCGGGCCGCAGACGAAGGCCTCGCGGGCGGCGTACGGCGCGAGCACGGCGGCCAGCCGGTCCACCGAGGGCAGGCCCTGGAGCGACTCCAGCCAGTGGAGCACGAGGAGCCGGTGCGGGTGCTCCTGGGCCAGGGTCCGCAGTTCGTCGCGGAAGACGACCGAGGCCTCGTCGCGGTTGGCGTACAGCAGCACCACCCCGCCCCGGCCGCCGGCCAGGGCCGACTTGGCGATCGACAGGACCGGGGTGATGCCGCTGCCTCCGGCGACGAGGAGCAGGTCCTCGTCGAGGGAGTCCGGGGTGAAGGTGCCGGCCGGGGGCAGCGCCTCCAGCTCGTCACCGGCCGCCAGCCGGTCGCAGACCCAGTTGGAGCCGTACCCGCCGGCGACCCGTTTGACGGTGATCTTCAGGGGCTCGCCGGTGTGGGGCGAGCTGGCGAGGGAGTAGCACCGGGCGGCCGGACTCCCGTCGGTGCCGGGCAGCTTCAGGGTGAGGAACTGTCCGGGGCGGTACGCGAAGCGGTCCGCGCTCTCCGCCGGTGCCCGGAGGACCAGGGAGTGCGCGTCGGCCGTCTCGGCGATGACCTCGACGACGCGCAGCCGGTGGGTGCGGGCCCCCGTCGTGGGCTCAGGCATCGACGGCCTCCGGGGTGCCGGAGACCGAGGGGTCGGAGTCCGGGGTGCCGACCGTCAGGGTTCCGTCCTCGACCGCGCGGTCGATGCTCGCCCGCAGGGCCCGGCAGGTCCGCATCCGGGCGGTGGTCACGCCCGGGCGCACCCGGTCGCGGAACTCCGCGCAGGCGACGGCCGCGTCGGCCGTCCACTGCACGGAGGTGTGGGCGACGCTGAACTTCTCGCACAGGACCTGGTTGCCACAGGCCGCGCACTCCACCGCTCGCATGTCAGGCTCCGGTTCCCGTCTCCGCCGCGCGGCGCGCGAGGTTCTCCTCGACCTCGGCGCGCCATGCCGTGTTGGCGCGCCCGGTGTCGATCTCGAACTCGAAGCGGCGGGTCATCTCGTCCTTGACGTCGGCGACGTCGACGTAGAACTGCTCGTACCAGCGGCGCAGTTGGTAGACCGGGCCGTCCTCCTCGGTGAGCAGGGGGTTGTCGATCCGGGTCTTGTTCCGCCAGATCTCCACGTCCTGCTCGAAGCCGACGGTGGCGCCCTCGGCGGTGAGCCGCGCGGCGTCGGCGGCCTGCTCGTCCGTCATCCCGGGGAGCCGCTTCACGATCGCCCCGTACTGGAGGAGGAAGCTGTTCGCGTCGATCGGGTAGTGGCAGTTGATCAGGACGATCTCCATCTCCGTGCCGCCGCCGACGTCGCTGTAGAGGTGGTCGATCATGTAGGAGGGGCCGTGGTAGGAGGCGTCGGAGCGCAGGCGGCCGGAGCTGAGGGTGCCCAGTTCCATGTCCCCGCGGGGGCTGCTCTCCATGTACTGCGTGGCGACGTGGCCGTCGAAGACGTTCTTGAAGTACTCGGGGAAGGCGTAGTGCACGTAGTAGAAGTGCGCCATGTCCACGACGTTGTCCACGATCTCGCGGCAGTTGGCGCCCTCGACCCGGAGGGTCTTCCAGGTCCAGTCGCTCCACTGGTCGGCGTCCGGGCCGTGGATGCCCGCGATCTCGGGGACGGTCACCTCGGGAGGCGGCGGGTTGCCCTCCGGGTCGTTCCAGACGAAGAGCTGCCCGTTCCGCTCCAGGGAGGTCCAGGCGCGGGTCCGGGCGCGCGGGGGGACCCGGCGGGCGTACGGGATGCCGGCGCAGCGGCCGTCGCCCGACCAGCGCCAGTCGTGGAAGGGGCAGGCGACGGCGTCGCCCTTGACGCTGCCCCGGGCGAGGTTGCCGCCCATGTGCGGGCAGTGGGCGTTCAGGACGTGCAGCAGGCCGTCGTCCTGCCCCTGGAAGACCACCAGCTTGGTGCCGAAGGCCTCGATCTCGTGCGGCTTTCCGTCCTTGAAGGCTTCGGCGAGGCCGAGGCAGTGCCAGCCGCGGGCGAACCGCGTCGGCGGCCTGCCCGTCTCGATGACCCGGACCTCGTCGTTGAGAGCAGTCATCTCGTCCCTCCTGGTGTTCCGTCGGTTCACTTCTGTGCGGCGAGTTCCACGGCGATGTCGATGAGCTGGTCCTCCTGGCCGCCGACCAGGCGGCGCTCGCCCGCGCGCAGGAGGATCTCGGCGCCGGAGACGCCGTAGCGCTCGGCCTGCCGGTAGGCGTGCTTGAGGAAGCTGGAGTAGACGCCGGCGTGGCCCATCAGGAGGGCGAGCCGGTCGAGCCGGCACTCCTCGTCCATGACGGGGCGGACCACGTCCTCGGCCGCGTCGATGATCTTCAGTACGTCGACGCCGGTACGGATGCCCGTCTTGGCGCAGACGGCGACCAGGGCCTCGACGGCGGTGTTGCCCGCGCCGGCGCCGAGCCGGCGGGTGGAGCCGTCGATCTGCAGGGCTCCGGCCTTGATCGCGGCGATGGAGTTGCCGGTGCCGAGGGCCAGGTTCTCGTGGCCGTGGAAGCCGACCTGGGCGTCGTCGCCGAGCTCGGCCACCAGGGCCTCGACCCGGGCGGTGACGTCGTCCATGACCATGGCGCCGGCCGAGTCGACCACGTACACGCACTGGCAGCCCGCGTCGGCCATGATCCGGCCCTGCCGGGCCAGTTCCTCGGGGGTCGTGGAGTGGGCCATCATCAGGAAGCCGACGGTCTCCAGGCCCCTCTCCCGGGCGAGTCCGAAGTTCTGGTCCGCGATGTCGGCCTCGGTGCAGTGGGTGGCGATGCGGCAGATGCCCGCGCCGTTGCCGTGCGCGGCCCGGATGTCGTCCTTGACGCCGAGTCCGGGAAGCATGAGGAAGGCGATCCGCGCCCGTCGCGCGGTGTCGACGGCGACCTTGATGAGTTCCTGCTCGGGGGTCTTGGAGAAGCCGTAGTTGAAGGAGGACCCGCCGAGTCCGTCGCCGTGCGTCACCTCGATCACGGGGACGCCGGCGTCGTCGAGGGCGGCGACGATCGACCGTACGTCGTCGGCGGTGAACTGGTGCCGCTTGGCGTGCGAGCCGTCGCGCAGCGAGGAGTCGGTGATCCGGATGTCGAGGGTGTCCGAGTAGGGCATGCGCTGTGCTCCTTACGCGCCCGGGGCGAGGAGCGCCTTGGCGAACTCCTCGCCGACCTTGGTGGCGGCGGCGGTCATGATGTCGAGGTTTCCGGCGTAGGGCGGCAGGTAGTCGCCCGCGCCCTCCACCTCCAGGAAGATCGCGACGCGGGCCGTCCCGCCGTTCTCGGGGCCGGGGTCGTCGAACTGCGGCTCGGCGCGGAGGCGGTAGCCGGGGACGTACGAGGCGACCTGCTCGGCGACCTCCTTGACGGAGAGGGCGATGGCGTCCCGGTCGGCGTCCTCGGGGATGGCGCAGAAGACGGTGTCGCGCATCATCACGGGCGGCTCGGCCGGGTTGAGGACGATGATGGCCTTGCCGCGCCCGGCGCCGCCGATGGTCTCGATGCCGCGCGAGGTGGTGCGGGTGAACTCGTCGATGTTCGCCCGGGTTCCGGGGCCGGCCGAGACGGAGGCCACCGAGGCGACGATCTCCGCGTACGGCACGGGGACGACGCGCGAGACCGCGTGCACCATGGGGATGGTGGCCTGTCCGCCGCAGGTGATCATGTTGACGTTGGGCCGGTCGAGGTGCTCGTGGAGGTTGGCGGGCGGTACGACGGCGGGGCCGACGGCCGCGGGGGTCAGGTCGACCGCCTTGATGCCGAGCTCCGCGTAGCGCGGGGCGTTGGCCCGGTGGACGTGGGCGCTGGTGGCCTCGAAGACGATGTCGGGCGTCTCCTCCTGGGCGAGCAGCCAGTCGACGCCCTCGTGGCTGGCCTCCAGGCCGATGCGGGCGGCGCGGGCGAGGCCCTCGCTGTCGGGGTCGACGCCGATCATCCAGCGGGGTTCGACGTGCTCGGAGCGCAGCAGTTTGTACAGCAGGTCGGTGCCGATGTTGCCGGAACCGACGATGGCGGCGGTCGCCTTTGTCTTGGCGGTCATGATCACCTCAGATGAATGAGAGGGAGACGGAGCCGAGGCCGGTGAACCCGGCGGTGAAGGTCGCCCCGGCCGTCACGTCGACGGCCCTGGTGCACGAGCCGGGCAGCACCACGTGCCCCTTCCTCAGCGGCACGCCGAAGCGGGCGACGGTACGGGCGAGCCAGGCGACGGAGCGGGTCGGGTCACCGAGCACGGCGTCGCTGCGGCCCTCGGCGAGGAGCTCGCCGCCGCTGGTCAGCCGGGCATCGATGGAGGTGAGGTCGAGCTCGCGGGGGTCCCGCCCCTCCCCGATGACGTATCCGGCGGAGGAGGCGTTGTCCGCGATGGTGTCGGCGATGGTGATCCGCCAGTCGCGGATCCTGCTGTCGATCAGCTCCAGGGCGGGCACGACCCGTTCGGTGGCGGCGAGGACGTCCGCCGGGGTGCAGGCCTCGCCCGGCAGGTCGGCGCCGAGGACGAAGCCGACCTCGACCTCGACGCGGGGGTGGCAGTAGCGGGCGGCGGGGACGGGGTCGTCCTGCCGCAGCTCCATGTCGTCGAGCAGATGGCCGTAGTCCGGTTCGTCGACGCCCATCATCCGTTGCATGACCGGCGAGGACAGGCCGACCTTGTGACCGCGCACCTCCGCCCCGGCCGTGAGGCGGTGGCGGATGTTGACGAGCTGGATCTCGTACGCGTCCTCGGTGCCGATGCCGGGGAACGCCTCGGTCAGCGGGGTGATCGGCGCGACGTGCTGTTCGGCGGAGCGGAGCAGCTCGGCCGCCTCGTGTCTCCGGCGGTCCGTGAGCATGGCGGGTCCCTCCTGCGGGCGGTTGGGGCTGTCCGGCGAGGCTAGGACGGGGGTGCTGCGGCCCGGGAGCGCCAGTTCCCGGTGAGCGGGAAAGCCCCCGGTGCGGGCGCACCGGCCGTCCCGGCACCTCTCCCCCGAGCGACCGCCCCGCCGCGCGGGCCCGCCTGCGGGACGACGCCCCCTCCTTGTACGGGCCGCGCCCGGCGGGGCGGCGCCTTCAGCGGCGCCTCCGCGTTCCGCGCCCGGACCCGCACCACGTTGCGCGGCGCACACTCCGGTGCGGGTTCAGGTGCGGGAGCCCATGGCGTCTCCTTCGGATCATCCGATCGTTGGTGGACGTGTGCCGGTGGGCGAGCTGCGGATACGAGTGGGCTGACGGGCATCCGAGTGACCGAGGCGCTCGTCGACGCCTTCCGCCAGGGCCTCTCGCGCTCACCGGCCCGTGACCTCTGGGGCTCAGGAGCCGTCAGCGGTGACGACGGCGGGATCGCACGTCCGCAGCTCCGTGACGTAGTTGCCTCCCGTCCCGTAGCCGGAGAAGGTCGCCCAGCCACCGGGTTCGATCACGCGGCACGGGGCCCACTGGCCATTCGTGTACTCGACCGTGACGGAGACGGTGTCGCCGCAGTCGTTGTGGACGTCGGTGTAGCGCCAGCTCTGGAAGTACTCCACGCACTCCGGAGCCGGCGATCCGGTGGTCGCCCCGGCGGCCGGGGCGGCGGCCAGGGGCATCAAGAGCCCCGCCGCGGTCACGGCGGCGAGAACGAGGGGGCGCGATATGCGTGTCACGTGGTTTGCCATGCCCCGCATCCTCGGCTCGCGGGGACATCGATGCAAATTTCTGAAAAGCTTTTCAGTCAAGATCCTTTTCTGTGCAACTTCCAGCAGTCCAACGGTAGTTTCAGGCTTGCAAAATTTTGCAGACCCATCACGCAGGCGGCCGTGGTGGTGGCCTGCTCCGTGAGTCGACGGGCGCAGCCGCCCGTCGACCCGGTTCGCGGAGGGGGCGGTCCGGAGGCGGGTCAGCGGGTGCCGTACACCGGGTGCGGGGGTTCCGCGGTCGCGAGGAGCCTCAGGGCCGCCTCGCCCGCCTCCGCAGGGGTCCAGCGGGCCCCCTTGTCGGCCGTCGGGCCCGGCCGCCAGCCCTCCATGACCGTGATCCGGCCGGCCTCCGCCTCGAAGACGCGCCCCGTCACCCCGGCCGAGGCCGCGGAGCCCAACCAGACGACGAGGGGGGAGACGTTCTCCGGGGCCATCGCGTCGAAGCCGGCCCCCGAGGGCGCGGCCATCGTCTCGGCGAAGGTCTGCTCGGTCATCCGGGTCCGGGCGGCGGGGGCGATCGCGTTGACCTGGACGCCGTAACGGGCCGTCTCGGCGGACGCGACGAGCGTGAGGCCGACGATCCCGGCCTTGGCAGCGGCGTAGTTGCCCTGCCCGACGCTGCCGAGCAGCCCCGCGCCGGAGCTGGTGTTGACCACGCGCGCGACGGGCTCGCGTCCGGCCTTGGCCTCGGCCCGCCAGTGCGCGGCGGCGTGCCTGAGCGGCAGGAAGTGGCCCTTGAGATGGACGCGCATGACGGCGTCCCAGTCGTCCTCGTCGAGGTTGACCAGCATGCGGTCCCGCAGGAAGCCCGCGTTGTTGACGAGGGTGTCGAGGCGGCCGAACGCGTCCAGGGCGGTGGCGACGAGCGAGGCCGCGCCGTCGGCGGTGGCGATGTCGCCGCCGTGGGCGACCGCCTCCCCGCCGGAGGCCGTGATCTCCTCGACGACCTGCTGGGCGGGCCCCGCGCCGCCCCCGGTGCCGTCGAGGCCGACGCCGAGGTCGTTGACGACGACCTTGGCGCCCTCGGCGGCGAAGGCGAGCGCGTGCGCGCGGCCGAGGCCGCGCCCGGCCCCGGTGACGATGACGACGCGTCCGTTGCACAGTCCTGTCATGGTGCATCCCTTTCGGTGGGTGGGTGGGTGGGGTCAGTGGTTGACCGTCGCCGCGTCCAGGAAGGCCGGGCGCTCCCCGCCCCCGTGGACGAGCAGCCCGGCGCCGGTGATGTAGGCGGCCCTGTCGGAGGCGAGGAAGACGCAGGCGTCGCCGATGTCGGCGGGTTCGGCGAGCCGGCCGAGCGGCACGGTGCGGCCGACGGAGGCGATGCCGTCCTCGTCCCCGTAGTGCAGGTGGGACAGTTCGGTGCGCACCATGCCGGGGACGAGCGTGTTGACCCGGACCAGCGGCGCCCATTCCACGGCCATGGACCGGGCGAGGTGGTCGAGGCCCGCCTTGGCGGCGCCGTAGGCCGCGCTGCCCGGTGAGGGGCGGGTGCCGCTGACGCTGCCGATCATGATGATCGAACCGCCTCCGCGCTGGAGGCGCATCACCTCGTACGCGGCCAGGGAGGCGGTCAGGGGGGCGAGGAGGTTCAGTTCGAGGACGCGGGCCTGTTGCTCGGCGCTTCCGTCTCCGAGCATCCGGAAGGGGGTTCCTCCGGCGTTGTTGACCAGGACGTCCAGCCTTCCGTGGTCGCCGCGCACCCGCGCGAAGAAGTCCGTGACGGCGGTCGGGTCGCGCAGGTCGAGGGGGAGGAAGCGGGCGGTGCGCCCGGCCGCCTCGACGGGCTCGTCGGGGGCCCGTCGCGCGCAGGTCACGACCTCCGCGCCGGCTTCGAGCAGGGCCCTGGCGATTCCGGCGCCGACGCCCCGTGTGCCGCCGGTGACGACGGCGACGGATCCCGACAGATCGATGGTGACTGGCAAGGGACACCTCCCGCAGCGTGCGAACCGCTGCTATCTTCCACCTAACAAACGTTTGGTGGAAAGGTAGCTGATCTGCTCATGGGTGTCTCCACCTCCGCCCCGGACAAGGGCATCGCCGTCGTCACCGTCGACTTCCCCCCGGTCAACGCCCTCCCCGTACGGGGTTGGTACGACCTCGCCGCGGCGGTGCGCGCCGCCGGCGCCGATCCCGAGGTGCGCTGCGTCGTGCTCACCGCGGCGGGCCGCGGCTTCAACGCCGGCGTCGACATCAAGGAGATCCAGCGCACGGCCGGGCACGACGCCCTCCTGGGCGCCAACCGCGGTTGTTACGAGGCCTTCGCCGCCGTCTACGACTGCGAGGTGCCGGTGGTCGCCGCCGTGCACGGCTTCTGCCTCGGCGGCGGCATCGGCCTGGTCGGCAACGCCGACGCGATCGTCGCCTCCGAGGACGCGGCCTTCGGCCTGCCCGAGCTGGACCGGGGCGCGCTGGGCGCGGCCACGCACCTGGCCCGGCTCGTCCCGCAGCAGCTGATGCGGGCCCTGTACTACACCTCCCGCACGGTCACCGCCGAGGAGCTGCACCGGCACGGCTCGGTCTGGCGGGTCGTCCCGCGCGAGCGGCTGCTCGACGCGGCACGCGAACTGGCGCGGGAGATCGCCGCCAAGGACGGACAGCTGATCCGGCTCGCCAAGGCCGCCATCAACGGCATCGACCCGGTGGACGTCCACCGCAGCTACCGCTTCGAACAGGGCTTCACCTTCGAGGCCAATCTCAGCGGCGTCGCCGACCGGGTCCGCGACGCCTTCGGCAAGGACGACAGCACGGACGAGGAGCAGCAGGCGTGAGCAGGGACAAGACGATGACCGCCGAGGCGGTCGTGGGCCGGCTCCGGAGCGGGATGACGATCGGCATCGGCGGCTGGGGCTCGCGCCGCAAGCCGATGGCGCTGGTACGGGCGCTGCTGCGGTCCGACGTCACCGACCTGACCGTGGTGTCGTACGGCGGCCCGGACGTCGGGCTGCTCGCCGCGGCCGGGAGGATCCGCAAGCTGGTCGCGGCCTTCGCCACGCTCGACTCCGTGCCCCTGGAGCCGCACTTCGGCGCGGCCCGGCAGCGCGGCGCCTTCGAGCTGGTGGAGCTGGACGAGGCGATGCTCATGTGGGGGCTGACCGCCGCCGTGCACCGGCTCCCCTTCATGCCCATCCGGGCCGGACTCGCCTCGGACGTGATGACCGTCAACCCCTCGCTGCGGACCGTCACGTCCCCGTACGGCGACCGCGAGGAGCTCGTCGCCGTCCCCGCGCTGCGGCTGGACGCCGCGCTGGTCCACCTCAACCGCGCCGACGCGCACGGCAACGGCCAGTACCTGGGTCCCGACCCGTACTTCGACGACCTGTTCTGCGAGGCCGCCGACGCCGCGTACGTCTCCTGCGAGCGGATCGTGGAGACCCCGGAGCTGCTCAAGGACGCGGGACCCCAGTCGCTGCTGCTCAAGCGGGCGTTCGTCGACGGCGTCGTCGAGACGCCGAACGGCGCGCACTTCACCTCCTGCGTCCCCGACCACGACCGCGACGAGGCCTTCCAGCGCGCCTACGCGAAGGCGGCCCGGGACCCGGAGGCCTGGCGGGCCTTCACCGCCCGGTTCCTGTCCGGCGACGAGGACGCCTACCAGGCCGCGGTCGCGGCGTTCCACGAGGAGGAAGCATGAGCGGCACCCCGACGAACGCGACGCGGGCGGAGTACTGCGTCGTCGCCTGCGCCGAGGCCTGGCGGGACGCCGGCGAGGTCCTGGCCAGCCCCATGGGCACCGTCCCGATGATCGGCGCCCGCCTCGCGAAGCTCACCTTCTCCCCCGACCTGCTGCTGACCGACGGGGAGGCGCTGCTCGTCGCCGACGTGCCGGCGATGGGCGCCGCGCCCCGGGTGGTGGAGGGCTGGCTGCCGTACCGCCGGCACCTGGCCATGGTCGCCACCGGTCGCCGGCACGTGATGATGGGCGCGAGCCAGCTCGACCGGTACGGCAACCAGAACATCAGCTGCATCGGCGACTGGGCGCGGCCCGAGCGCCAGCTCCTCGGCGTGCGCGGCGCACCCGTGAACACCCTGAACAACCCGACGAGTTACTGGGTCCCCAAGCACTCGACGCGCGTCTTCGTCGAGCGGGTCGACATGGTCTGCGGCGTCGGCTACGACCGGGCCGCCGCGGCCGGCCCCTCCGCGACCCGCTACCACCGGATCCCGGACGTCATCAGCGACCTGGGCGTCTTCGACTTCGAGACCCCGGACCGCACCATGCGGCTGCGCTCGCTGCACCCCGGCGTCACGGTCGAGGAGGTCAGGGGGGCCACCGGCTTCGCGCTGGCCGTCCCCGACGAGGTGCCGTACACCCGTGAGCCCACCGCCGAGGAACTGCGGCTGATCCGCGACGAGATCGACCCGAAGGGGCTGCGCGACCGGGAGGTCCCCTCATGAGCGACGTCACGATCGCGACCCCCCTCACCGAGCTCGTCGGGGTGCGCCACCCCGTCGTGCAGACCGGCATGGGGTGGGTGGCCGGTCCCCGCCTGGTCTCGGCCGCCGCGAACGCCGGGGCGCTCGGCATCCTGGCCTCGGCGACCATGACCGTCGACCGGCTCCGCTCCGCCGTGCGCGAGGTGAAGTCCCGCACGGACGCGCCCTTCGGCGTGAACCTGCGGGCGGACGCCGGGGACGCGGGCGAGCGCGTGCGGGTCATCGTCGACGAGGGCGTGAAGGTCGCCTCGTTCGCGCTCGCGCCGTCCCGCGAGCTGATCGCGCGGCTCAAGGACGCGGGCGTCGTCGTCATCCCGTCCATCGGGGCCAGGCGGCACGCCGAGAAGGTCGCGGCGTGGGGTGCCGACGCGGTGATCGTGCAGGGCGGGGAGGGCGGCGGCCACACCGGAAGCGTCGCCACCACCGTCCTGCTCCCGCAGGTCGTGGACGCCGTGGACATCCCGGTCGTCGCGGCCGGCGGCTTCCACGACGGGCGCGGCCTGGTCGCCGCCCTGGCGTACGGTGCGGCCGGGATCGCCATGGGCACGCGCTTCCTGCTCACCTCCGACAGCACGGTCCCCGACCCGGTGAAGGCCCGCTACCTGGCCGCGGCGGTCACGGACGTCACGGTCACCACGAAGGTGGACGGGCTGCCGCACCGGATGCTGCGCACGGAGCTGGTCGACGCGCTGGAGCGCTCGGGCCGGGCCGCCTCGCTGCTGCGGGCGGTCCGGCACGCCGCGGCCTTCCGGCGCGAGTCCGGCACGAGCTGGGCGCGGATGGTCCGGGACGGCCTGGCGATGAAGCACGGCAAGGACCTGACGTGGAGCCAGGTCCTGCTGGCCGCCAACACCCCGATGCTGCTCAAGGCGTCCATGGTCGAGGGCCGCACCGACCTGGGCGTGATGGCCTCCGGGCAGGTCGCGGGGCTGATCGACGACCTGCCGTCCTGCGCCGAACTCGTCGACCGGCTGATGGCGGAGGCGCGGGCCGCGCTCCACTCCCTGCCCGCCGCGCGCTGACCCGCCGCGCACGTGTCCGCCGGGGCGCCTCCGCCCCGGCGGACACGTGGCCCCGCCCGATCCCCTCCGCACCCACCACGAACGGAACCGCCATGCCGATCCAGCGGCTGAACCACGCCGTCCTCTTCGTCTCCGACCTGGAGCGCAGCCTCGCCTTCTACCGTGACGTCCTCGGGTTCCGGCCGCTGCCGCAGGCGTTCCCCGGGGCGGCCTTCCTCCGGGCGGCGGGCTCCGCCAACGACCACGACCTGGGGCTGTTCCGGTCCCCCGGGCCGGCCTCCGGGCAGCGCCCCGGGCGGGTCGGCCCGTACCACCTGGCGTGGGAGGTGGACACCCTGGCCGAGCTGCGGCGGATGCGGGCCGGGCTGGTGGAGGCGGGTGCCCTGACGGGGGCGAGCGACCACGCCTCCACCAAGGCCCTCTACGCCCGGGACCCGGACGGCATCGAGTTCGAGGTGTGCTGGCTGGTGCCCGACGCGGCCGTCGCCGGGGAGCTCGCCGCGATGACCTCGCCCACCCGCCCGCTCGACATCGACGCCGAGATCGCGGTCCACGGTGCGGAGACCCCCGGCGGTCCCCGCACCGATCACGCGGTGTGGCAGCAGCTCTTCGGCTCCGGCGTCACAGTCGCTCGATGATCGCCACGTTCGCCTGACCACCGCCCTCGCCCGTCGGCCCCTCCCCCACCGGCCCCCTCGCACCGCTCGGCCCGGGGGGCCTCCCGGGCTTCGGGAGCCTGCGCCGGCCTCCGCCCGGACGGTCCGGGGCCGGGGCCGGGGCCGGGGCGGGGCCGGGCCGGCCCCGGGGTCCCGTCCGTCAGAGGCGCTCGATGATCGTCACGTTCGCCTGGCCACCGCCCTCGCACATGGTCTGCAGGCCGTAGCGGCCTCCGGTGCGCTCCAGTTCGTGCAGGAGGGTGGTCGTCAGCTTGGTGCCGGTCGCGCCGAGCGGGTGGCCGAGGGCGATGGCGCCGCCGTTGACGTTGACCTTCTCCGGGTCGGCGCCGGTCTCCTTCAGCCAGGCGAGGACGACGGAGGCGAAGGCCTCGTTGATCTCGACCAGGTCGATGTCGTCGAGCGTCATCCCGGCCTTCTTCAGGGCGTACGCCGTCGCCGGGATCGGGGCCGACAGCATGCGGATCGGGTCCTCGCCCCGGACGGACAGGTGGTGGACGCGGGCGCGCGGCGTCAGTCCGTGTTCCCGTACGGCGCGCTCCGAGGCGATCAGCATCGCCGAGGCCCCGTCGGAGACCTGCGAGGAGACCGCGGCGGTCAGCCGGCCGCCGTCGACTAGCGGCTTCAGGCCGGCCATCTTCTCCAGGGTGGTGTCGCGCCGCGGGCCCTCGTCGGTGGTGACGTCCCCGTAGGGGACGATCTCGCGGTCGAAGCGGCCCTCGTCGATGGCGCGGGCGGCCCGCCGGTGCGAGCGGAGGGCGTACTCCTCCATGTCCCGACGGGAGACGTCCCACTTGGCGGCGATGAGTTCGGCGCCGTGGAACTGGTTGACGGGCCGGTCGCCGTAGCGGGCGCGCCAGCCCTCGGAGCCGGCGTACGGGCCCTCGGTCAGCCCGAGCGGGTCGGCGGCCTGGCGGCTGGCGAAGGCGATGGGGATCATCGACATGTTCTGCACGCCGCCCGCGACCACCAGGTCCTGGGTGCCGGACAGGACGCCCTGTGCGGCGAAGTGCAGGGCCTGCTGGGAGGAGCCGCACTGGCGGTCCACGGTGGTGCCGGGCACCTCCTCGGGCAGTCCGGCGGCCAGCCAGCAGGTGCGGGCTATGTCTCCGGCCTGCGGGCCGACGGTGTCCAGGCAGCCGAAGACGACGTCCTCGACGGCGGCCGGGTCGGCCCCCGAGCGCTCCATCAGCGCCTTGAGGACGTGTGCTCCGAGGTCGGCCGGGTGGACGGCGGACAGTCCGCCGTTCCGCCGGCCGACCGGGGTCCGTACCGCTTCGACGATGTATGCCTCGGCCATGACCGCTCCTTCTCCGATGTCCACGATGTCATGTCATGTACGGAGGGCGATGCCCTCCAGCACCATGGACAGGTACTGGCGGGCGATCTCCTCCGGGCTGTGCTGTCCGCCCGGCCGGTACCAGGACGCGGCGACCCAGACGGTGTCGCGCACGAAGCGGTAGGTGAGCCGGACGTCGAGGTCCGTGCGGAAGACCCCGGCGGCCACGCCGCGCTCCAGGGTCCTGAGCCAGGCCTCCTCGAACCTCCGCTGCGAGCCGGCGAGGTAGCCGAAGCGCGGCTGTTCGCGCAGGTGCCTGGACTCCTTCTGGTAGATGGCGACGGCGGCGCGGTGCCGGTCGATCTCCCGGAACGATTCGGTGACCAGGGCCTCCAGGGTCTCCCGGGGTCCGAGCACCGCGGCGAGCACGGCGTCGTACCGGCCCCACAGCTCGTCCAGGAAGGCGCGGAGGATCTCGTCGAGCATCGACTCCTTGGAGTCGAAGTGGTAGTAGAGGCTGCCCGCGAGCAGGCCGGCCGCGTCGGCGACGCGGCGGACGGTGGTGGCGTCGTACCCCTGGGCGGCGAACACCTCGGCCGCCGTGTCCAGGATCTCGCGGCGCCGCTCCGGCGCCGGTCTCACGGGTGCTGGCTGCTGACGGAGAGGACCTCCCCCGTCAGGTACGAGGAGTAGCCGCTGGCCAGGAAGACGATCACGTTGGCCACCTCCCACGGTTCGGCGTGGCGTCCGAAGGCCTCGCGGGAGGTCAGTTCCTCCAGGAGTTCGGGGGTGGTGACCTTCACCAGGTGCGGGTGCATGGCCAGGCTCGGGGAGACGGCGTTGACGCGCACGCCGTACTCGGCGGCCTCCAGGGCGGCGCAGCGGGTGAGGGCCATCACGCCGGCCTTGGCGGCGGCGTAGTGGGCCTGTCCCTTCTGGGCCCGCCAGCCGATCACCGAGGCGTTGTTGACGACGACGCCCCCGGCGCCCTCGGCCTTCATCCGGCGCAGCGCGGCGCGGGTGCAGCGGAAGGTGCCGTTGAGGGTGACGTCGAGGACCTTGTCCCACTGTGCGTCGGCCATGTCGACCAGGTCGGCGGTGCCGCCGAGGCCCGCGTTGTTGACGACGACGTCGAGGCGCCCGTGGCGTTCCACGGCGAGGTCGAACAACGCGGCGACCTGGGTCTCGTCGGTGACGTCGCAGGGCAGGGCGGCGACGCGGTCGGCGCCGAACTCCGCGGCCAGTTCGGCCTCGGTCTCCTTCAGCCGGCGGGCGTGGGCGTCCGAGACGACGACGCGCGCGCCCTCCTCCAGGAGCCGTCTGGCGGTCGCGCCGCCGATGCCGGCGCCCGCCGCGGCGGTGACGACGGCGCCGCGGCCGGCGAGCAGGCCGTGGCCCGGCACGTAGCGGGGTGGTGCGCCGGTCATGGACGGGCCTCCTTGGGCAGGCCGAGGACGCGCTCGGCGATGATGTTCCGCTGGATCTCGTTGGAGCCGGCGTAGATGGTGTCGGAGCGGGAGAAGAGGTAGAGCCGCTGCCAGTCGGTGAGGTCGTACGGCTCGCCTTCGGCCAGCATCCCCGCGGCTCCGCAAACGTCCATGGCGAGCTCGCCGAGCTCCCGGTGCCAGGTGGCCCAGAAGATCTTCCCGATGGACGCCTCGGGGCCGGGGGCTCCGGCGGCGACGCCGTCGAGCATGCGCAGGGCGTTGAACCGTATGGTCTCCAGGCCGGTCCAGGCGCGGGCGATGCGGTCGCGGATCAGCGGGTCGGCGGCGGCGCCGTTGCGCCTGGCCAGGTCGACGACGGCCTCCAGCTCGCGGCGGAAGCCGACCTGCTGGCCGAGGGTGGACACGCCCCGCTCGAAGCCGAGGGTGGCCATGGCCACCCGCCAGCCGTCGCCGGGGGCGCCGACGACGTGGGAGGCGTGGGTGCGGGCCCCGTCGAAGAAGACCTCGTTGAACTCGGAGGTTCCGGTCAGCTGGACGATCGGCCTGATCTCGACTCCGGGTCGGTCGAGGGGGACGAGCAGGTAGGACAGGCCGTGGTGGCGGGTGGATCCGGGCTCGGTGCGGGCGACGACGAAGCACCAGTCGGCCTCGTGCGCGAGTGAGGTCCAGACCTTCTGTCCGGTGACCACCCAGTCGTCGCCGTCGCGTTCGGCGCGGGTGCGCACGTTGGCCAGGTCGGAGCCGGCGTCCGGCTCGGAGTAGCCCTGGCACCACTGCTCCGTGACGGCGACGATCGGCGGGAGGAACCGCTCGCGCTGTTCGGGGGTGCCGAAGGCGATGAGGGTGGGGCCCAGGAGCTGCTCGCCGATGTGGCTGACGCGGGCGGGGGCGTCGGCGAGGGCGTACTCCTCGTGGAAGGCGACCTGCTGTTCCAGGGTCGCGCCCCGGCCGCCGTACTCCTCGGGCCAGCCGACGCAGGTCCATCCCGCCGCGGCCATGTGCCGCTCCCAGGCGAGGCGTTCGGCGTACGCCTCGTGTTCCCGTCCGGGGCCGCCGCGGCCGCGCAGGGCGGCGAACTCGCCCGTGAGGTTGGCGCGCAGCCAGCCGCGGACCTCTCTGCGGAACTCCTCGACGTTGCTCATGGCCGTACGTTAACCTACCAAACACTTGTTAGGGAAGGAGGGCGGATGTCCGCTGCCCGCACCGCGTCCACGACGGCCCCGGTCCGCTACGAACGCCTCGGCCCGGTGGCCGTGGTCACGATGGACCGGCCCGATTACCGCAACGCCCAGAACTCCGCGATGACGTACGCCCTCGACCGCGCCTTCTACCGCGCGGCCGACGACGACGAGGTCAAGGTCGTCGTGCTCGCCGGAGCGGGGAGGCACTTCTCCGCCGGCCACGACATCGGCACCCCCGAGCGGGACGCCCACCTGCCGTTCGAGCGGCACGCCGGACTCTGGTGGGACCACTCGGACAAGCAGGGGGCGGAGAGCCGCTTCGCCCGCGAGTCCGAGGTCTACCTCGGCATGTGCCGCCGCTGGCGCGAACTGCCCAAGCCCATGATCGCCTCGGTGCAGGGAGCCTGCGTCGCGGGCGGTCTGATGCTCGCCTGGGTGTGCGACCTCATCGTCGCCGCCGAGGACGCGTTCTTCGCCGACCCCGTGGTCCGCATGGGCATCCCCGGCGTCGAGTACTTCGCCCACCCCTGGGTGATGCCGCCGCGCATCGCCAAGGAGTTCCTCTACACCGGGGACCGGATGGACGCCCGGCGCGCCTACGAGGTCGGCATGGTCAACCGGGTCGTCCCACCGGGCGAGTTGACGGAGCGGACCATGGAACTGGCCTCCCGGATCGCCGAGATGCCCCGCATGGGCCTGGCCCTGACCAAGCGCGCCGTCAACCAGGCCGAGGACCTCCAGGGCCTGCACACCGGCATGGACTCGGTCTTCGGGCTGCACCACCTCGCCCACGCGCACAACGCCGAGACCGCGCCCGACGCGCTGGGCGGCATGGACGTGCGCGCCATGAAGGAGGCCGGAGCCTGATGGACCTCGACTTCTCCGCGGCGGAGGACGCCTTCCGGGCCGAGGCCCGCGCCTGGCTCGCCGCCCACGTGCCCGGCGTCCCGCTGCCCTCCCTGGAGACGGAGGAGGGCTTCGCGGCCCACCGGGCGTGGGAGCGGACCCTGTCCGCCGACCGCTGGTCGGTGGTCTCCTGGCCCGAGGAGTACGGCGGCCGGGGGGCCTCCCTCCTCCAGTGGCTGGTCTTCGAGGAGGAGTACTACGCGGCCGGCGCCCCCGGCCGCGTCAGCCAGAACGGCATCAGCCTCCTCGCCCCCACCCTCCTCGAGCACGGCACCGCCGAACAGCGCGCCCGCGTCCTGCCCTCCATGGCGACCGGGGAGGTCGTCTGGGCCCAGGCCTGGTCCGAACCGGAGTCCGGCTCCGACCTCGCCTCGCTGCGCTCCACGGCCGTACGGACCGACGGCGGCTGGCTGCTGAGCGGCCAGAAGACCTGGTCGTCCCGGGCCGCCTTCGCCGACCGCGCCTTCGGCCTCTTCCGCAGCGACCCCGGCACCGCGAAGCCGCACCAGGGCCTGACGTACCTGATGTTCCCGCTGGACGCCGACGGGGTGACCGTACGGCCCATCGGGCGTCTCGACGGGAAGCCCGCCTTCGCCGAGCTCTTCCTCGACGACGTGTTCGTGCCCGACGAGGACGTGATCGGCGCTCCCGGACAGGGCTGGCGGGTCGCGATGAGCACGGCGGGCAACGAGCGGGGGCTGACCCTGCGCAGCCCCGGCCGGTTCACGGCCGCCGCCGAACGCCTCACGGGGCTGTGGCGGAAGACCGCCGACCCCTCCGACACCGCGCTGCGCGACCGGGTCGCCGACGCGGTCGTCGGCGCCCGCGCCTACCGGCTGTCCGCCTACGCGGGCGCCTCGCGGATCGCCGCCGGAGGCTCGATCGGCGCCGAGTCCAGCCTCAACAAGGTCTTCTGGTCCGAACTCGACCTCGCGCTCCACGAGACCGCCCTCGACCTGCTCGGGCCGTACGGCGAACTGTCCGACGCCGCCGACGAGGCGCCCGCGCACGGCGGCTGGGCCGAGGGCCACACCTTCTCCCTCGCCGGCCCCGTCTACGCCGGCACCAACGAGATCCAGCGCGACATCATCGCCGAGCGGCTGCTCGGCCTCCCGAAGGGACGCCGGTGATGCGGTTCCTCCTCGACGACGAGCAGCGGGAGTTCGCCCGCTCGCTCGACGGCATGCTCACGGCGGCCGACACCCCCGCGGCCGTACGGGCCTGGGCGGCCGGCGACACCACGCCCGGCCGCGCGCTCTGGTCACGGCTCGCGGAGGCCGGCGTCCTCGCCCTCGCCGTCCCGGAGCGGCACGACGGGCTCGGCCCGCTGCCCCTCGAACTGACCGTCGCCTTCACCGAACTGGGCCGCCACGCCGTGCCCGGCCCGCTGGTGGAGACGGTCGCCGCTGCGGCCCTCCTCGACCGACTCGACGGCTCCGAGCCGGAAGGGGCCGCCGCCGCGTGGCTGCCGCGGATCGCCTCGGGGAAGGCGGTCGTCTCCCTGTGCGCGCCGGAAGTCGGCAGCCCTTACGCCCTGGACGCGGACGCCGCCGACGCCGTGCTCGTCGTCGAGGGCGACACCCTGCGCCTGGCGGAGAGGGCCGGCTCCGTCCAGCCCTCGGCCGACCCCGCGCGCCGGCTGGCCCGCCCGCTCGGCGGAACCGTCCTGGCGCGGGGCCCGGCCGTGGCCGCCGCCGCCGCGCACGCCGCCGAGGTCGCCGCCCTGGCCACCGCCGCCCAGTCCCTCGGCCTCGGCCTGGCCCTGCTCGACCGGACCGTGGAGTACGTGAAGCAGCGCACCCAGTTCGGGGTCGCCGTCGGCTCCTTCCAGGCGGTGAAGCACCGCCTGGCCGACACGCTCCTCGCCCTGGAATTCGCCCGGCCGCTGCTCCACTCGGCCGCCCTGGCCCTGGCCGGAGGGGCCGGCCACGCCCCCGCCGAGATCGCCGCGGCGAAGGTCACGGCGGGCGAGGCCGCGTACGCCGCCGCCCGCACCGCCCTCCAGCTCCACGGGGCCGTCGGCTACACAGAGGAACTGGACCTCGCCCTGTGGATCCGCAAGGCCCGTCCCCTCCGCGACGCCTGGGGCACCCCCGCGGCCTGCCGCGCCCGCGTCCTCGCGCCCTGAACCGGCGCCCGCTGCCCGGGGTCGGGCAGCGGGCCCCTTCCCGTACCGCTCGTCGGTCCCCCGCATCCCTACCGCACCCGGGAGCCAGCGTGTCCCCCGCACCGTCCCCGCACACCGCCGAGAGATCCCCCGGCCCCGCCCTGCTGCGCAGGGTGGCGCCGTCGAGTCCGCTCGGCACCGTCATCGAGTACGGCGCCTTCCTGCTCCACGGCACGATGGCCGCGCTCGCCGTCCGGCGGACGGCCTGGACGCGCGGCCGGGACCTGTCGGCGGAGGACCCGGCGACCGAGCGGTCCCGTACCCGACCGGCATCGAGAGGAGCAGAGGCATGAGGCCGACGGAGGAACAGGAGGAACTGCGGTCCGCCGTACGGGCCGTGCTCGGGCGCCACGCGGGCGGGGCGGCCTGGCGGCCGCTGACCGAGCAGATCGGCGTCGCGGGACTCGCCGTCCCCGAGGAGTACGGCGGCGCCGGGTACGGGGCCCGGGAGGTCCACGTGGTGCTGGAGGAGCTGGGACGGGAGCTGAGCCCCGTCCCGTACCTCGGCTCCGCGGTGCTCGTGGTGCAGGCGCTGCTCGCCTCCGGTGACGCGGCGGCGTGCGCGCGGCTGCTGCCGGAGCTGGCCTCGGGGGCCGCGGTGGGGGCCCTGGCGTGGGCCGAGCGCGGCTCCTGGGACCCGTCGGCCGTACGGGCCGGGGCCACGCCCGGGGCCGGGGGGAGGTGGCGGATCACCGGGACCAAGGAGCACGTGCTCGACGGCGCGGAGGCCGGGGTCCTGCTGGTGGCGGCGCGGTCGGGGGCGGGGGTCTCGCTCTTCGAAGTGCCCGTGGACGGCGCGGGCGTGGACCGTGCGGCGGCCGTGACGATGGACTCCACCAGGGCGCAGGCGCGCGTGGTGCTCACGGAGGCGGAGGGGCGGCTCGTCGGAGCGGAGGGGGAGGGCGAGCGGGTGCTCGCGCACGTCCTCGACCTGGCGTGCGCGGCGCTCGCCGCCGAACAGGTCGGCGCCGCCGCGCGCTGCCTCGAACTGACGCTCGCCCACGTCGGGGAGCGGGTCCAGTTCGGCCGCCCCATCGGCTCCTTCCAGGCGGTCAAGCACCGTCTCGCGGACGCGTACGTCCTGGTCGAGTCGGCGCGCTCGGCCGCGCTCGGCGCCTCCTTCGCCGCCGCCACGGGCGATCCGGAGCTCACCCGCCGCGCGGCCGCCGCCAAGTCCGCCTGCTCGGAGGCGTTCTCGGCGGTGGCGGGCGAGACGATCCAGTTGCACGGCGGCATCGGCATCACCTGGGAGCACGACGCCCACCGCTACTTCAAGCGGGCGCACGGGGCGGCACAGCTCTTCGGCCCGCCGGCCTGGCACCGCGCCCGTCTGGCGGCCGATCTGGGACTGCCGGTGGCGTGAGGCCCGTCGCCACGTGCCGCCCGCCCGTGTCCGTGACGCGTCACGGACACGGGCGGGCGCTCGGGTTTCGTCCCCCTGCCGGGCCGAGGTGGGCGAGCAGGGCGGCGGCGCCGTCCTCCGCGGCGATCCCGTGGGCGAGTTCGGCCGCGCGGCGGCGGTGGGAGGGCTCGGACAGACAGGCCGTGATCGCGTCGCCGAGGGACTCGGCGGTCAGGTCGTCGAACGGCACGGGCCGCGGGGCGACCCCCAGCGCGTGCAGTCGGGCCGACCAGAACGGCTGGTCGTACATGACCGGTACGGCCACGGCGGGCACGCCGGCCCGCAGCCCGGCCCCCGTGGTGCCCGCGCCCGCGTGGTGGACCACGGCGGCGGTGCGCGGGAACAGCCAGTCGTGCGGGACGTCGCCGATGGCGAGGACGTCGTCGCCGTGGCCGCTCAGCCCGGCCCACCCCGCCTGCACCACCGCGCGCACCCCGGCACGCCGTACGGCCGCGGCCACCAGTCCGCTGAGCCGCTCCCCCTGCCCCGCCGCCATGCTGCCGAACCCGATGAACACCGGGGGCGGGCCGGCCTGGAGGAAGTCGGTCAGTTCGGCCGGGGGCCGCCAGTGGTCCGGCCGCGCGGGCCACCAGTAACCCGTGACCTCGACCCGGGACGGCCAGTCGCCGGGGCGCGGCACCACCAGCGGGCTGTAGCCGTGGAAGACCGGCCGGACGTCCCCCGGCGCCGAGGGCGCGCCGGCGGGCAGCCCGAGGCGGTCGCGCAGCCGGGTCACGGCTCCCGCGAAGGCCCCGTCGGCGCGCTTCAGCACGTCCCGGCCCGCGGCGAGGTTGCCCTCCGGGCCCAGGTCGTCGGTGCTCGGCGCGTGGGGCAGCGGGAACTCCCGGGTGGCGAAAGCCGGTACGAGGTAGGTGCCGACGACGGGGACGCCGAAAGCCTCGCCGGCCGTGCGGGCCAGGGGCGCCGGGCCGGAGGGAGTGAGCAGCAGGTCGGCGCCGCCCTCCACGGCCTCCGCCACCCCCTCGGCGAGCCCGTCCGCGTACGCCCTGGTCAAGGCCCGGGCCTCCTCTCGGGAGGCCGCCCGCGCCCAGTCCCGGATCAGTCCCTGCGGGTCTCCCGGCACGATCCGGTGTTCGAGGCCGCACCCGCCGAGGAGCCCGGCGAAGGACGGGTGGGCGGCGACGGCGACCTGATGACCGGCGTCGAGCAGACGCCGCCCCAGGCCGGTGAAGGGGGCGACGTCCCCACGGGACCCGGCGGTGACGATCAGAATGCGCATGCCGTGGTTTTCCTTCCGGTCGGCGGGGTCGCACGGGCCCGCACGCCGCTGACGCCGAGGGCGTGGATCGCGTCGACGCCCCGACGTGACCGGTCGGTGTGACTGCCGATCGCCCACGCGCTCGTGAATCCCCTGCGGGGGACGCTACCTGCCGCCACCGACACCGCCCTCCGGGCGCTTCGCCATGATGACGACGCCCGGTCCGATCTGTCCGTCCGCCGGGAGGCGGAGTTCGGCGACCGGGTGGAGGCCGGCGCCTTCGATCAGGGCGACGAGTCGTTCCGGACGCCATTGGTGGGTCGTCCAGCGGACGGAGGAGGTTCCGTAGGCCTCGGTGCGCAGGACGTCCTCGTCGCCGACGTGGGTGCCGGTGATGAAGTGGCCGCCCGGCTTCAGGGCCCGCGCGAACATGGCGAGGACCTGGGGGAGGACCTCACGGGGGAGGTTGAACAGCGACCACCACCCGAGCACGCCGCCCAGCGACTCCTCGGCGAGGTCGAGTTCGGTGGCGGACGCGACGGCGAAGCGGCATCGGGGATGCAGACGGCGCGCGTTCTCGATCATGCGCGGAGAGAGGTCGACCCCGGACACGTCGAGCCCGCGCTCGGCGAGGTAGCCGGTCACCGTGCCGGGTCCGCAGCCGACGTCGAGGACGGGCCCGAGCTCGCCCACGCTGTCGGCGAAGGCGTCGATCGACGCCTTCATCCACGGGTGGCGGCGGATGTCGCCCATTCCCGTCGTCGCCACCATGTGGGCGTAGTTGTCGGCCACTCGGTCGTAGGACTCACGGACCACGTCGAGATCCGCCGGACGGTCGATACGGTGCGCGCTCATCGGCCCATGCTAGGGCCGCGTCCGCCGCGTGGGTCCGTGGGGTTCGACGCCCGGTCGTCGCCGTGGGGACCGCCCCCGTCGTCCCCGGACGGAGAGCCGTTCCCGACGGGTACGGATGCGGCCAAGGGGAGGGACCCGCTCCGAGGGCTCGGGGCGCGGGCACCGAAAAGGCCGTGGGGCCTGCGTCCGCGCGGGGCCGGTGCGGGTCGCCGTCGCGGAAGGATCGTCCCGCCGTCACGCCGTCGTCACACCGTCATCGTCGTCCCATCGCACTCCCGGACTTCGGAATGGCTTGAATCCATACGGCTCGACCCCCCTTCCCCGAACCGCCGTTGATCACGTCTGCCCCGCCTCACATACTGCGCTGACCGGCAGCGGACGCCCCGCGTTCCTGGCCGGATTCGACCATCGACCTCATCCCGAGCTCCTGGGGGAGACTTGCGCGCACACGTGCAGAGAGCACGCGCCTTCACCGTCGCGGCGGCCACATCGGTGGCCCTCGTGGCAGGCATGACAGGCCCCGCGACGGCGATCGCCGCGACCGCGACGGCCACACCGGACGGCACCCCACGCGTCGACGGCACGCAGCGGATCCCGCTCGTCACCGGCGACCGCGTGGTGGTGAACGCCGCGGGCAGGATGGTGGGCTTCGAAGCCGCCAAGGGCCGTGAGCACATACCCGTACAGGTGGAGCGCACCGGGGACCACACCCTCGTGGTGCCCGCCGACGCGCGGCGCCTGATCGCCACGGGCCGCCTCGACCAGCGGCTCTTCGACCTCGACGTGCTCACCGACCCCCGGCTGCGCGAGAGCCACGGCGCCGGGCTCAAGTTGATCGTGCGGTACGCGGGGAGCGCCGGCGCCGCACGCGCCGAGGTGCGCGCGGCCGGCGACACCCGGGTGGGGCGCACGTTCCCGACGATCAACGCCGACGCCGTCCGCACGTCCCCCGAGGACGTGGCCCGGGTGTGGGAGGCGCTGACCGACCGTCAGTCCTCCGGCGCGCGCGTCGCCGCCTCCGGCGTCACCACGGTGTGGCTGGACGGGGTGCGCGGCGCGAGCCTGGACCGCAGCGTCCGGCAGATCGGCGCGGACAAGGCCTGGGAGTCCGGGTTCGACGGCACGGGGGTGAAGATCGCCGTCCTCGACACCGGCGTCGACAAGACCCACGAGGACCTCGGCACGCAGGTCGTCGGCGAGAGGAACTTCTCCGCCTCCGCCGACGCCGTGGACCGCGTCGGGCACGGCACGCACGTCGCCTCGATCGCCGTCGGCACCGGCGCCAGGTCGGGCGGCCGGTACAAGGGCGTCGCCCCCGGCGCCAAGGTGATCAGCGGCAAGGTCCTCGACGACGAGGGGCACGGGGACGACTCCGCCGTCATCGCGGGCATGGAGTGGGCCGCCGCCGAGGGCGCGGACGTGGTCAACCTCAGCCTCGGCGGGCCCGACAGCCCCGGCGTCGACCCGCTGGAGGCGACGGTCGACCGGCTGTCCGCCGAGAAGGGCATCCTGTTCGCGATCGCCGCGGGCAACGAGGGCGAGTCCGGTGCGTCGTCCGTGGGTTCGCCGGGCACCGCGGACGCGGCGCTGACCGTCGGCGCCGTCGACAAGGACGACCGGCTCGCGCCCTTCTCCAGCACCGGCCCGCGCGTCGGTGACGGCGCCGTCAAGCCGGACGTGACCGCGCCCGGCGTCGCCATCACGGCGGCGGCCGCAGCCGGCAGCGCCATCGACACCCGTCCCGGCACCCCGCACCCGGCGCCGGGGTACCTCCAGATCGACGGCACCTCCATGGCCACCCCGCACGTCGCCGGCGCGGCCGCGATCCTGAAGCAGCGGCACCCGGACTGGAAGTCCGCCGAGCTCAAGGGCGCACTGTCCGGTTCCGCCGAGGGCGGCGCCTACACGCCCTTCCAGCAGGGCACGGGCCGGATCCGGGTCGACAGGGCGCTCGCCCAGAGCGTCGTCGCCGAGCCGGTGTCGCTGAACTTCGGCACCGCGCTCTGGCCGCACGCCGACGACGAGCCCGTCACCAGGAAGGTCGTCTACCGCAACCTCGGGACCGCCGACGTCACCCTCGACCTGTCGGTGTCCGCCCTGGACCCGTCGGGCAGGCCGGCCCCGGCCGGGTTCTTCACGCTCGGCGCCTCGAAGGTGACGGTGCCCGCCGGCGGCAGGGCCGAGGTCGACCTCGTCGCCGACACCAGGCTCGGCGACGCCGACGGCGGCTACTCGGGCTACGTCACCGCCACCGGCGGGGGCCAGTCCGTCCGCACGGCCGCGGTGGCCGTGCGGGAGGCCGAGTCGTACGACCTGACGGTCCGCACCCTCGGGCGCGACGGGGCCGACGCCTCGTACTTCACCAACACCCTGACGGGTGTCGGCGGGCCGGCCGCGGGCTTCCAGGTCCGCGTCGACAACGAGCCGGGCGCCCACACGATCCGGGTGCCCAAGGGCGCGTACACGCTCAACACGGCCGTCTACCGGGACCCGTCGGACTACACCGCGGGCACCGACTGGATCTCCCAGCCCAGGCTGGACGTCTCCGCCGACACCACGGTCACCGTCGACGCGCGCACCACCAGGCCGGTGGACCTCACCGTGCCCGGCATCACCACGGCGGACTACGCGGGGACGTACTACGAGCTCGCCACCGCCGACGTCGGGCGCATCGGCAACGGCTGGGTCCTGAGGGGCTTCACCGGCTTCCGCACCGCCCACGCGGGCCCGGCCGTCACCGACGGTTCCCTCCTGCAGACCTGGGACGCGCACTTCCTCAAGGACGCCACCAGCCAGTACTCGGTGGCCTTCGGCGGCAGGGCGAGCACGGTCGCGACCGGCTACACCAAGCACGTGAAGGCGAGCGAGCTGGCCACCCTCAAGGTCGGTCTCGGCGCCTCCGCCCCCGGGAAGACCGCGCTCGTCTCCCCGTACGCCCATCTGCCGGGCGCACCGGAGGGCAACGGCTTCTCCGCGCCGCAGGCCGCTCCGGGCATCCGCACCTTCCACGTCTCCACCGCCGACGGCGCCACCTGGCTCACCCGGTTCAACCAGCTGGGCGAGCCCGACGAGTGGGGCTACCCGGCCCTGGAGGCCGGCTACGAGATGGTCCGGCCGAAGCGCTACGAGGCCGGCCGGACGTACCGGGAGGACTTCAACACCGGCGTCTTCGGCCCGCTGCTCGGCGAGGGCACGGGCGTCTTCCGCACCGCTCCCGACCCGGCCACGGGCGAGGAGCGGCTCGTCGGCTCCGTGCCGCTGTTCGCCGACGGCAAGGGGCACCCGGGAGCGGGCTCGTACACCTCGGCCAGGACGACGCTGTACCGCGACGGCGTCGAGGTCGCCGAGAACGACGACCCGTTGAGCGGCTCGCAGCCCTTCACGGTCGACGCCGCCGACGCCGAGTACCGGCTGACGACCTCCGTGGAACGCCCGGCGAAGGCCGCCCCGGCCTCCTCCCGGATCGAGACCGGCTTCACGTTCCGTTCGAAGCGGGTCACGGCCACCACGGCGCTGCCGGTGTCCACGGTCCGCTTCGCGGCCCCCGTCGACCTCGCCTCGCGCCTCCCGGAGCGCACGACGGTCCTGGTCCCCGTGACCGTGCAGGGCGCGGCCGCCGGGACGAACCTCAGGTCGCTGGCCGTGTCCGTGAGCTACGACGACGGGAAGACCTGGCAGTCCGTGAAGGTCGTCGGCGGAGCGGTCTCCGTGAAGAGCCCGGCGAAGGGCAGCGGTGTCGCGCTCTCCGCCGTGGTCACGGACAAGCAGGGCAACACGTCGACGCTGACCGTCCACGACGCGTGGTTCGGAAAGTGACGACGGGCGGGTAGCCTCACGCGGCGTCACCACCCCGGGTGGTGACGCCGCTCGGCCGTCGGGGCCGGGCGGCGGACCCGCCGAGCACGCGCACGGCCTCCACGATCAGGTCCCAGAACGCGTCCGTGTCGACCTCCATGCCGACCTCGGTGTCGGCGGGCCGGCCCGTCACCCCGTGCAGGTCGACCACCGTCGCGCCCCGGGTGTGCGTGCCGTTCAGCTCGACCGTCACCGCCGCCCGGACCAGGCTGACCAGCGACGGGTCGACGAGGTGGGCGACGGTGAGCGGGTCGTGCAGCGGGGGCGCGTCGAAGCCGTACACCTCGCGGTACGTGGACGCGAAGTAGGTGAGCAGGTCGACGCAGAGCCCGCTCAGCGGGGTGCCGAGCGCGGCGATCCGGGCGACGACCTCGGCGGTGGCCCGCACCTGGTGGGTCGCGTTGAGGCCGAACATCGTCACCGGCAGACCGCTGCGGAAGACGATGTCGGCGGCTTCCGGATCGCACAGGATGTTGAACTCGGCCGCGGGCGTGGTGTTGCCGCGCCCCGTCGAGCCGCCCATGAGCACGATCCGCTCGACGCGCGCGGCGAGTTCGGGATGGGCGAGCAGGAGGACCGCGATGTTGGTGAGCGGCCCGGTCGGTACGAGCGTCACCGGCGCCGGGTGGGCGAGCAGGGTGTCCCGCATGAGGGTGAGGGCGTCGCGCGGGTCCTGGGGCACCTCCGGTTCGCCCTCGCCGAAGCCGGGCCCGTCCAGGCCGGAGTCGCCGTGGATGTTCCCGGCGATCCGGGGCGGTCCGTGCAGCGGACGGTCGCGTCCCGCCGCGACCGGCACGCCCCGGATCCCCGCCACGGAACAGACCCGGCGGGCGTTGAGCGTGGTCTTCTCCAGCGTCTGGTTGCCCGCGACGGTGGTGATCGCGAGCAGGTCGATCGCGGGGTGCGCGGCGGCCAGCAGGATGTTGAAGGCGTCGTCGTGACCGGGATCGCAGTCGAGAATCACGGGAACCGGCATGCCCTCACCGTCCCACACGCGACCCGGGAGACGAAGGACCCCGGCCCGTCTCGACGCGGAAACCGGACCGGCCGGTGAGCCTGCGCACCGAGGTCGCCTCGACACCGCTGCGGACCGGGGCTCCGATCTTCCCGGCGTACGCGCCGAAGCGGTCGGCGACCTGCTCCTTCGGCGCGAAGGCGCCGGGGGCGACGTCGGCGGGCTCCGGGCCGGCCCCGACGACCACTTCGGTCTCTTCATGTCTTGACCGTTGTGATCGCCGGGCATTAATTTGCGCTCAGCACCGACCCATGAGGACCGAGAGGAGGCGACCCGCGGATGAACACCAGCTCCGACCTGAGTCGCCTCGCCCACATCACGGTCTGGGTTCCGGGTCGCATCGCCCACGGCTGCTGACGACGCCGTTCCCCCGTGCCCGCCCGCGGCACGCTTCGACCTTCCCCTCACCCTTCTCCGGCACGCCGCCGTCGCGTGCCGTCGTGCGCCCGTACCCGTGACGTGGCGCGTCCGAGCACAGAAAGCTGCCCGACATTGGCGAACATGAGGAATCGACCCATCGCGCACCGGAACGAGGGCCCGTCATGGTAGCGGCGCACATCACCGTCAACGGAGAAGAAGCACCGATCGCACCGGCCCCGGCCCACACCACGGTGCTGGACTTCCTGCGCGAGCGGGGTCTCACCGGCACCAAGGAGGGGTGCGCCGAGGGGGAGTGCGGCGCCTGTTCGATCCTGGTGGCCCGTCCCGGGGTGGACAGGCCCACCGACTGGGTGGCGGTCAACGCCTGCCTGGTCCCGGTCGCGGCGCTCGACGGCCAGGAGGTCGTCACCTCCGAAGGCCTCGCCACCGCCGGCGCACCCGGCACGCCGCCCGCCCTGCACCCCGTGCAGGAGGAGATGGCGGTCCGCGGCGGCTCCCAGTGCGGCTACTGCACGCCGGGGTTCGTCTGCAGCATGGCGGCCGAGTACTACCGTCCCGACCGCTGCGCCCACGCGGACGCGGACGGCGGATCCGACGCCGAGCACGGCCCCAACGGCTTCGACCTGCACGCGCTGAGCGGGAACCTGTGCCGGTGTACGGGCTACCGCCCGATCCGCGACGCCGCGTTCGCCGTCGGCACGCCCACCGACGAGGATCCGCTGGCAAGGCGGCGCGAACAGGCCCCGCCCGCACCGGTCGCCACCGCGTACGTCCAGGACGACAGCGCCTTCCTGCGCAAGGGCACCCTGGCCGAGACGCTGCGACTGCTCCGCGAGCGGCCCGACGCGGTGGTGGTGGCCGGCTCCACCGACTGGGGCGTGGAGGTCAACATCCGCGCCCGGCGGGCCGGTTGCGTGGTCGCCGTCGACCGGCTCCCCGAGCTGCGGGAGCTGCGCGTCGGCCCCGACTCCGTCGAGATCGGCGCGGCGCTGACCCTCACCGAGATCGAGCGCCGCCTCGACGGCGAAGTCCCGCTGCTCGCCGAGCTGTTCCCCCAGTTCGCCTCCCGTCTCATCCGCAACGGAGCGACCCTCGGCGGCAATCTGGGCACCGGCTCTCCCATCGGCGACAGTCCGCCGGCGCTGCTCGCCCTCGAGGCGTCGGTGGTCCTCGCCGACGCCGACGGCGAGCGCGAGGTCCCCCTCTCCGCGTACTTCACCGGCTACCGGCAGAGCGTGCGCCGACCCGGCGAGCTGATCCGCTCGGTGCGGATCCCGCTGCCGCTGTCACCGGTCACGGCCTTCCACAAGATCGCCAAGCGGCGCTTCGACGACATCTCCAGCGTGGCGGTCGCCTTCGCGCTCGACGTCGAGGGCGGAATCGTCCGCAAGGCGCGGATCGGCCTGGGCGGCGTCGCCGCCACCCCGATCCGCGCCCTCGCCACCGAGGCGGCCCTGGAGGGCAGGCCGTGGACGGCGGAGACCGTCGAGGCCGTGGCGCCGGTGCTCCGGGACGAGGGCACGCCGATGGACGACCACCGGGCCAGCGCCGCCTACCGCTCCGCGATGCTCGGCCGGAGCCTGCTGAAGCTGTACACGCGAACCACCGAGGCGGTGCCGTCATGAGCCAGTTGTCCGAACGCCCCGAGAAGTCCGTCGTCGGCCTCCCGTTGCCGCACGAGAGCGCGGTCCAGCACGTCACCGGCACCGCGCTGTACACCGACGACCTGATCCACCGCACCAAGGACGTGCTGCACGCCTACCCGGTCCAGGTCATGAGGGCCCACGGCCGGATCACCGCGCTGCGCACCGAGCCGGCGCTCGCCGTGCCCGGCGTGGTCCGGGTGCTCACCGGTGCCGACGTGCCCGGCGTCAACGACGCCGGGATGAAGCACGACGAGCCGCTCTTCCCCGACGTGGTCATGTTCCACGGGCACGCGGTCGCCTGGGTGCTCGGCGAGACGCTGGAGGCGGCCCGGCTCGGCGCGGCGGTCGTCGAGGTGGAACTCGACGAACTGCCCTCCCTGATCACGCTGCGGGAGGCGATCGCGGCCGGCAGCTTCCACGGCGCGCGGCCCGTGATGGTGACGGGCGACGTCGACGCCGGCTTCGCCGACTCCGCGCACGTGTTCAGCGGCGAGCTGCACTTCTCCGACCAGGAGCACTTCTACCTGGAGACGCACGCGGCCCTGGCCCACGTCGACGAGGCCGAGCAGGTGTTCGTGCAGAGCAGCACCCAGCACCCCTCGGAGACCCAGGAGATCGTCGCCCACGTGCTCGGCCTGCACAGTCACGAGGTGACCGTGCAGTGCCTGCGGATGGGCGGCGGCTTCGGCGGCAAGGAGATGCAGCCGCACGGCTTCGCGGCCGTCGCCGCGCTCGGCGCCAGGCTGACCGGCCGGCCGGTCCGGGTGCGGCTCGACCGGACCCAGGACCTGACCATGTCCGGCAAGCGGCACGGGTTCCACGCCCAGTGGCGGATCGGCTTCGACGCCGACGGCCGCATCCAGGCCCTGGAGGCCACCCTCACGGCGGACGGCGGCTGGAGCCTGGACCTGTCCGAGCCGGTGGTGGCCCGCGCGCTGTGCCACATCGACAACACGTACTGGATCCCCCACGCCCGCGTCACCGGCCGCATCGCCAGGACCAACAAGGTCTCCAACACCGCCTTCCGCGGCTTCGGCGGCCCCCAGGGCATGCTGGTGATCGAGGACATCATGGGCCGGTGCGCGCCGCTGCTCGGCCTGGACCCGGCGGAGCTGCGGGAGCGCAACTTCTACGGGCGGGGGCAGACCACGCCGTACGGGCAGCCGGTCGTCCAGCCGGAGCGGATCTCCGCCGTCTGGGAGCAGGTCAAGGAGAACGGCGGGGTCGCCGCCCGCCGACGCGAGATCGCCGCCTTCAACGCCGCGCACCCGCACACCAAGCGGGCCCTCGCGCTCACCGGTCTGAAGTTCGGCATCTCCTTCAACCTCACCGCCTTCAACCAGGGCGGCGCGCTGGTGCTGATCTACAAGGACGGATCCGTCCTGATCAACCACGGCGGCACCGAGATGGGCCAGGGGCTGCACACCAAGATGCTCCAGGTGGCCGCGACCACCCTGGGCATCCCGCTGCACAAGGTGCGCCTCGCCCCGACGCGCACCGACAAGGTGCCCAACACCTCCGCCACCGCCGCCAGCGCGGGGACGGACCTCAACGGCGCGGCGGTGAAGGACGCCTGCGAGCAGCTGCGCGAGCGGCTGCGGCAGGTGGCGGCGACCCGACTCGGGTCGAGCGCCTCGGACGTGCGGATCGTCGAGGGGGTCGCGCGCGCCCTGGGCGGCGACGGGGAGCTGGCCTGGGACGACCTGGTGCGCACCGCGTACCTCCAGCGGGTGCAGCTGTCGGCGGCCGGTTTCTACCGGACCGAGGGGCTGCACTGGGACGCGAAGACGTTCCACGGCTCGCCGTTCAAGTACTTCGCCCACGGCGCCGCCGCGGCCGAGGTGGAGGTGGACGGGTTCACCGGCGCGTACCGCCTCCGCAGGGTGGACATCGTGCACGACGTCGGCGACAGCCTGTCCCCGATGATCGACATCGGTCAGGTCGAGGGCGGTTTCGTGCAGGGCGCGGGGTGGCTGACCCTGGAGGACCTGCGCTGGGACGCCGGTGACGGCCCGAACCGGGGCAGGCTGCTGACGCAGGCGGCGAGCACGTACAAGCTGCCGAGCTTCTCGGAGATGCCCGAGGAGTTCCACGTCACGCTCCTGGAGAACGCCGGTGAGGAGGGCGCGGTCTACGGCTCCAAGGCGGTGGGCGAGCCTCCGCTGATGCTGGCCTTCTCGGTACGGGAGGCGCTGCGGCAGGCCGCCGCCGCGTTCGGGCCGGACGGGACCAGCGTCGAGCTGGCCTCGCCGGCGACGCCGGAGGCGGTGTACTGGGCGGTCGAGGCGGCGCGCCGGGCCGGTGCCTCCCCCGTCCGCGCCGATGCCGTGGAAGCGCTGAGCGGTGCCTGACATGACGTGGTTCGCCGCGGTCGCGCGGTTGCGGGAACGCCGGGAGTCCGGCGTGCTCGTGACCGTCGCGACCGTGCGCGGCCATGCCCCGCGCGACGCCGGCGCGAAGCTCGTGGTCGGCCGGACCGAGACCTGGGGCTCGATCGGCGGCGGCAACGTGGAGGCCGTCGCGATCGACCGGGCCCGGGAGATGATCGCCGCGTCCGGGGCGGAGCCGGAGCTGCTCGATTTCGCCCTGAACGACAAGGTGACCAACCGGCACGGCGTGCAGTGCTGCGGCGGGACGGTGTCGGTGCTGCTCGAACCGCTGCCGGTGGCGAGGGCGGTGGCGATCTTCGGCGTCGGGCACGTCGGTCTGGAACTGGCGCGCATCCTGGCCCGTCAGGACCTCGACCTGCATCTGGTCGACAGCCGTGCCGACACCCTCGCCGAGGAGCGGCTCGGCGTCCTCGCGGACGCGGTGGCGCGGGTGCGCGTGCACCACACGCCGCTGCTGCCCGAGGAGGTCCTCGAAGAGCTGCCGCTCGGCACGCACGTCCTGATCATGACCCATGACCACGCCGAGGACGCCGCGCTGTGCGACGCCGCCCTGCGCACGGGTCATCTCGGCTCCGTCGGGCTGATCGGGTCGGCGGCCAAGTGGAGGCGGTTCCGCAAGCGCCTCGCCACCGAGGGCGGTCACGACGAGGCCGCCGTCGACCGCATCAAGACCCCGATCGGGCTTGCCGACATCACCGGCAAGGAGCCCGCGACGATCGCCGTGAGCGTCGCTGCGGATCTGCTGCGCACCTTCGAGAACGAGGGCGGCTGACTCCCCCGCCGCGTCGACCGGGTGCCCCGCGCGCGTGCGGGGCACCCGGGGGCCGGGGCCGAGGGGGAGGTGCGCGGCCGGCTCGACGGCGGGTGCGGGCGGCCATCACTGGCGCCACGCACCGGAGTTGTGTTCTCCTGAACCCATGAGCCTTCTCGTGACGCGCCGACACGTGGACTACGTGCGCGTCACGACCATGGCGTGTTTCCGCTGACACCGAGGCCTCGACCCGGCGTCCGGACACCGACGCGCTCGCCCCGACGGCTCCTGGGCGCCTCCTGACGGCCTCGTTCCGCCCCGCGGTCCGTTTCCTCCGCCTTCCCCCGCCATCCGCCTCCGCGCCCGGCGGCCCCTGGCGGCGGACCCGTGACCGCGCCCACCGTCCCGTCCCTCACCGCAGGAGGAGAAGCATGAGCGTCCGTGACACGTCCGTACCCGATCCGAAGGTCTTCGCCGAGGAGTGGGAGGCCTGGCACCGGGACAAGGACGCCCGGCTCGCCGCGGAGCACGGCTTCCTCGCGATCACCGGCCTCTACTGGCTCTCCGACGAGCCCCAGGCGTTCCCCGGCGTGCCCGGGAGCTGGTCGACGGGGCCCGAAGGCGTCGTCGTGGAACTCGACGAGGGCACGGAACTCGTCGTCGACGGCACGGTGGTCCGGGGCCGGCACCTCTTCGGCGTCGTCCCGGAGCGCGGCGGCGTCGACGCCGTCTGGGGCGACACCGTGATCGAGGTCGCCAAGCGCGGGGGCCACGACGTGGTCCGCCCGCGTCACCCCGCCCACCCGCTGCGGGTCGCCTTCGCCGGCACGCCCGCGTACGAGCCCGATCCGCGCTGGGTGGTCACGGGCCGGTACGAGCCCTTCGACGAGCCGCGCCCGACCACGGTCGGCGCCTCCGTCGAAGGGCTCCGGCACGTGTACGACGCCCCCGGCCGGGTCGTCTTCCGGCTGGACGGAAAGGAGTTGAGCCTGACCGCCTTCAACGGGCACGCGCCGGGCAGCCTCACCGTGCTGTTCACCGACGAGACCTCGGGCGTCACCACGTACGCGGCCAACCGGGACCTCGAGGTGGCGGCCCCGGGGCCCGACGGCACGGTCGTGCTCGACTTCAACCGGGCGACCAACCTGCCCTGCGCCTACACCGACTTCGCGACCTGCCCGCTGCCGCCGGCCGAGAACCGGCTGCCCGTCGCGGTCGAGGCCGGGGAGAGGATCCCCCACGAGCGCCTCTCCTAGGAAGTGCCGTCCGGTTCGTGCCGGGCTCGCGGGATCCCCGGCGGGGAGGGGGTGCCGCTGCCCCGGCCGAACCGGCCGAGCAGCGCGGTGAGGAGGACCGCCGTCAGGGTGCCGGCGACGACGCCGCTGCCGAGGATCGTGCGGGCCCAGCCGGGGAACCCCGCGTACAGGTCGGGGCTGAGCAGCGGCAGCAGTCCGGCGGCGAGCGCGAGCGCGGCCGTCAGCGAGCCCGTCCCCGTGCCGGACAGGTCGGCCCGGCGGAGCATCTCGACGCCCATGACGGTGATCACCGCGTAGACGACGAGGGCGGAGCCGCCCACGACGGCCTCGGGCATGCCCGCGAGGGCACGGGAGACGGGTGCGGCCAGGCCGAGGGCGATCAGGAGCCCTCCGGCGCCCGCGGTCACGAAGCGGCTGCGGACCCCGGTGAGCCGGCCGATGCCGATGTTCTCGGCGCTGGTGACCATGAGGGAGGTGCCGAAGAGCGCGCCGGCCAGGGACACTAGGGCGTCGGCGCGGGCGACCCGGGGGACGTCGCGCTCGGGGGCGGGGCTCCGGCCGACGGTCTCGCTGTTGAGGACGGTCTGCCCGGTGATCTCGGCGAGCGTGGTGAGGCTGAAGACGAGCAGCGGGAGCGCGGCGACCAGGTCGAACCTCGGTGTGCCGAAGGGCAGGAACACGGGCGGCGCGAAGCCGCCGCCGGCCGCGGGGGCGAAGGAGCCGAGGCCCGTCCCCACCCCGAGGACGGTTCCCGCCGCCATGCCGATGAGGACGGACGTCTGCCGCCAGACGCCGCGCAGGAACACGTACGCGGCGACGGTGGCCGCCACGGTGAGGGCGGCGAGGAGCACCGCGCGCGGCTCCCCCGTGCCGTCCGGGCCGGTGACGAGCCGGGCGGCGACCCGGATCATCGCGACCCCGATGAGCAGCACGGTCACGCCCATGACCAGCGGCGGGAAGAACCGTACGACACGGGCGTACAGGGGAAGCGCGGCGAGCAGCAGGGCGGCCGCGAGGAGGACGGCGCCGCTGGCGGTCGCCGGCCCGTGCTCCTGGGCGATCTGGAGGAACAGCGCGGTCGCGGCGCCGCCGGGCAGCATGACGAACGGCAGGCGGCCGCCGATCCGCCAGACGCCGAGGGACTGGAGCAGGGCGCCCGCGCCGCACAGCAGCAGGACGGTGCTGAGCAGCGAGGCCGTCGCACCGGGCGCCATCCTCAGGGTGCCGGCGACGAGGAAGACGGTGGAGACCGGGGCGGCGATCATCGCCAGGACGTGCTGGGCCGCCAGCGGTGCGAGGCGCCGCCACGGGACGCGCGCGTCGACGGCTTCCACCGGAGGGGCGGGGGCCGGGCCGGTCGTGGTCGTCATGCCGTCGTCTCCAGCCACGGGATCTCGGCCGGGGTGTAGCGGTAGGCGCGGAAGACGGCGTTCGGCTGCGACGGGAAGAGGCCGCGGACCTCGCTCTCGGCGTAGCCGGCGAAGTGCGGGACGACGTACTCCCAGCACAGGTAGCCGTCCTTCGTCACCTCGAACAGGCGGCCCGACGGGGAGTCGGTGACGAGGGTGTTGCCGTTCGGCAGGCGCTGTGCGGAGCCCATGAAGGGCGCGAAGAAGAACTCGCGGGCGGGGTCGTGGTACTCCCACGCGATGTCTCCGGACGTCCGGTCGATCTCGATGACGCGGGAGTGGGGGACGTCGTGTCCGGGCCGGAAGACGCCGTTGTCGAAGACGAGGAACCGGCCGTCGTCGAGTTCGGTGGGCGCGTGCTGCTGGCTGACGGTGCCGGGGCGGCTTCGCCAGAGGACCTCGCCGGTGTCGCGGCTGATGACGACGACGGCCGAGACGCTGCGCAGGCTGGCCAGGACGTTGCCGTCGCGCAGGGGCGTGACGCTGTTGATCAGCGGCCAGTGCTCACGGGCGTAGGCCTCGTGCAGCGGGTAGGCGTCGCGGTCGAGGTGGTCGGCGGCGCGCCAGGACCACAGGAGTTCGCCGTCCGGGCCGACCTCCTTGATGGTGTCGGCCCAGACCGCGCCGCCCTCGGCCTCGGAGCCGGGCACTCCGCCCCGCACCGCCGCGGCGTCGGCCCCGGTGAGGGGTTCGAGGGCGGTGTAGAGGATGCGGCCGTCGTCGAGGTGGTGGGCGTCGTGGTGCTGGAGGGGGTCGCGGTGCTCCCGCAGCACGGTGCCGTCGGGGGCCGCGTGGAGCATGACGCCGCCCCGGTACTTGTGCCACATCGGGAAGAGCGCCCGCTCCCCCGGGAGCACGCCGTTGTAGGCGAGGGTCCCGTCGGCGAGGAGCCGGGCGTGACGGCCGGGGCGGTGGGGAAGGTCCCAGCGGTGGACGGTGCGGCCCCGGAGGTCGACGAGGTACACCTCGCCGGTGCCGGTGAGCGGTGCGTAGAGGGTGTGGCCCTCGGAGGCGGCCGTCTCGTCGAGGGCGATGAGGCCGGTGGGACGTCGGCGGCGTGAGTTCTGGTCGATCGCGGGCATGTCGGAGCTCCTCGCTTCAAACTTTCTTTGATGAGAACAACCGACTTTGACGTTAGGCGCGTGGTGTGACGGGCGTGTGTCGGGAGTACGAAACCGTCTCCGGACTCCGGCCGGGCTGCGCGTAAGGTGCGGTCATGCGCCGTGGAACAGGGCGGACGGCGCGGTGGGCGGGAGAGGACGGGACCATCGATGGAGACCGCGAACACACCGCGGGTGGGCGCCGCCGTGCGCCGCCGGCGACGGGCGCTCGACCTGACGCTCGCCGAGGTGGCGCGGAGCAGCGGGCTCTCCTCGCCGTTCCTCAGCCAGATCGAGAACGACCGGGCGCGCCCCAGCATGCGGTCGCTGCAGCGGATCGCCGACGCCCTGGGGACCACGGCGGTGCAGCTGCTCGCGGCCTCGGACGAGACCCGTACGGTCGACGTGGTGCGCGCGGACGACGACAGCGGCCTCGACCGGGAGGCGCGCGTCCGGCCGGTGGTGCGCGGCCGCCATCAGCTGCACGCGCTGGAGTTCGTCGGCGCGCACGAGGCGGACCGCGAGTTCCGGCACCGGAACGACGAGCTGCTGTACGTGGCGGACGGTTCGGTGGAGGTCGAGGCCGACGGCCGCGTCCACCGGCTGGGCCGCGGGGACACGCTGCTCCTGTCCGGCGGCGTCCGGCACCGCTGGCGCACCACCGAACCGGGTTCGCGGGTGCTGGCCGTCGCGGTCGGCGACCACGTGGAGGTGCTGGAGACCTGATCACGTGGACGGCGCCGCCGGTGGAACGCTCCCCGCGGCCGGCCGGGCCCTACGGCGTGTGCCCCCCGTGTCCCGGGCCCCGGTCGCCGAGCAGGGCGCAGACGAACCGCTCCTCGGTCGCGCGCAGTCGGGACAGCAGGGCCGGGTCCAGCGTGACCTGGCTGGTGACGGAGACCGTCACCGTGCGCCGACCGTCCCTCGTGGCGGCGGCGAACTGCGTGTAGCCGGGGGTGTTGCCGGTGTGGCCGAGGACCGTGCCGCAGCGGGTGGTGTACCGGAAGAGGGCCAGGCCCGCCGCGTTGGCGCCGGGGCCGGCCGGTTCGGAGGCGCCGCCGGGGAGGAAGTCCTGCTGGGCGCGGCGGGTGGCGGGGGACAGCAGCTCCGGTCCGACGTAGCCGCCGATGAACCCGCTCAGGTCAGCCGGGGTGGAGACGATGCCGCCCGACGCCCAGGCGCCGGAGGCGCTGACCGCCTCGCTCACGTCCTCGGGCGGCTCGCCCGGGGCGGTGAAGTAGCCGTGCAGGAAGGGGCGGGGAAGCCGGTAGCCCTGCGGGAGGCCGGTCTCCCTCAGGTCGAGCGGGCGGTACACGAGCTCCCGCAGCAGCGACTCGTACGGACGGCCGGTGGCCTGCTCGGCCATCAGGGCGACCGCGATGTTGTCCGAGTTGGAGTAGGCGTAGCGGCTGCCGGGCGGGAAGCCCAGCGGCTGGTCGGCCACGAAGTCGAGGAGACGGCGGGAGTCGAAGTGGTGGCGGGGGTCGGCGCGGACGATGTCCTGGAACGCCCTGCTCCTGCTGAAGTCCGGAAGTCCACTGGTGTGCCCGAGCAGTTGACGGAGCGTCACCGCGTGCCAGGCCGCGGGCAGCCGGGGCAGGCGTTCGCCGATCGTGTCGTCCAGGCCCAGGGCCCGCCGGTCCACGAGGCTCAGTGCGACCGCGCCGCTGAAGGCCTTGGCCACGCTGGCGATGCGCATGTGGTCGTCGGGCCGGGGCGGGCGCCGGGTGCCCACCTCGGCCGTGCCGGCCCGGTAGACCTGCCGTACGCCGTCCCGGGTCAGGACCGCGATCGCCCCGGGCGGGCCGCCGGGCGCCGCCACCAGGTCGGCGAGGGCCCGCTGGAGCGCCGGGTCGCCGTGGCCGTGCGGCGCCGGGCCCGGCGGAGCCGTCGGGGCGGCCGTGACCGGTGCGGTCGCGGCGCCGCTCAGGACCGCGGCCGCCATCACCGCCCCGACGGCCGCCGCGCCGAATCCGCGCCTCGGGCGGGGTCCGGTGCGGGCACGGGCGGAGCTCGTGGAATTCCGGCCGTCGTACGCGGCGGGGACACGTCGGGGCATGCGCTACCTCCTCGGTTGTGGGACCGGGAGGGGCGGACGGCGGCCGCGGCCCGGCTCCGGTCGGGCGACGACCGGCCCGTCCGGGCCCCGGCCGGCCGCCGGACCGCCCCGTCCCGGGATCAGCCCACCGTCTCGCGGACCCGGTCTCCCCGCGCGCCGCCTGCGCCGTCCGGCCCACACGCGCGCCCGGGCGGGCGCCCTCAACGGGGCGGCGCGGTCCCGGCACCGGATCGCCGCCCGGCCGTGGTCCGGTGTCCGAGGACGACCAGGACCGTGGCCACCAGGACGACCGTGCCCGCCGTGCGCAGCGCGGGACCCATCGCGTCGGCGAAGGACGTCGTGCCGGCGTCGGCGTGGTGCGCGGCGAGCACGGTGCCGGTGACGGCCACGCCGAGGGCGGCGCCGATCTCCCGGGCAGAGGTGCCCAGGCCGGCGCCGAGGCCGGCCTGGTGGGCGGGGAGGGAGGAGACGACGCCGACGGTCAGGGCCGGCATGCACAGGCCCGTTCCCGCCGAGATCACCAGGAGCCAGCAGGCGTACAGCGCGTACGGCGTGGCCGCGTCGGCGGTGGAGGTCCCGAGGAGTCCGGCACCGATCAGGGAGAGGCCGGTGGCGACGGTGGGGAGCGGGCCCGAGGCGGCCTGCCAGCGGGTCGCGACCTCGGGGAAGAGCACCATGCCGATCGTGAGCGGGACGATGGCGAGCCCGGTGACGGCGGGTCCGTACCCCTTCACGTACTGCAGGTACGGGGAGTTGGCGTAGAACAGCGAGAAGAGGCCGAAGAAGCCGGTGGCCGTGCCCAGGGTGGCGGCGCGCAGCCGCCGGGAGCGGAAGACCCGCGGGTCGAACAGCGCGGCCCGCGAGCGGAGCGCGTACCAGGTGAACAGGCCGGTCAGCGCCGCGCCCACCGCGAAGAGGACGAGGATGCGGGGCGAGGTCCAGCCGTGTGCCGGGCCTTCGATGATGCCCGCGAGGAGGGCGACCAGGGCCGCGACGAGCAGCAGGGTGCCGCGCGGGTCGGGGCGTCCGTGCGGGGAGCGGCCGGTGCGCGGCACGGTGACCGCGACGGCCCAGGCGAGGAGCGCGGCCGACGGGACCACCAGCCAGAACAGGGCGCGCCAGGACAGGAACTGGCCCACCGCTCCCCCGCCGACGTTGCCCGCGAGGCCGCCCAGGCCGGCGGCGAGGGTCCAGGAGGCCAGGGCCCGGGCCCTGCCTTCCGGTCCGGCGAGCCGCACGAGGATCGACATGGTCGCGGGCATGACGCAGGCGGCCCCGGCGCCGGACACCCCCCGGCCGGCGATCAGCAGCGCGGGCGACGCGGCCAGGGCGCTGAGCGCCGCACCGGCGGCGAACAGCGCGAGACCGACGAGCAGCACGCCCTTGCGGCCCCGGCGGTCGCCCAGGGCTCCGGCGGGGACGAGCAGTCCGGCGAAGACGATGACGTACGCGTCCACCGTCCACAGCAGTTCGGTGGAGGACAGGCGGAGCGAGGAGGCGGCCAGTTGGGGGACGAGGAGGTTGAGGGCGGCGACCATGCCCTGTGCCACCAGGACACAGGCGCACAGGACGAGCAGGGTCGACCGTCGGAGCGGGTTCGGCGCGGTGTCGGCCGGGACGGCGGGGGGCGGTGAGAGGGCAGCGGAAGACATGACTCCTCCGGGGAGCGTCGTGGTGAGGGGGTGTGCGCCCACCGTAGGCTCGGCCCGTGGATTACTTCCAGTGCATCTTTTGCAAGAGGTGAGTGCGTGTGACGCAATCCGTGGACGCCACCGGTCTCGACCTGAACCTCCTCCTCGCCCTCGACGTCCTCCTGGAGGAACGGAGCGTGCGGGGAGCGGCCCGGCGGCTGCACCTGTCCGAGCCGGCCACCAGCCGCACCCTGGGCCGGATCCGCAAGGCGCTCGGCGACCCGATCCTGGTGCGCGCCGGGCGCGCGATGGTGCCGACGCCGTACGCGCTGTCCGTACGGGCGGAGGTCGGCGCGGTCGTGGAGCGGGCCAGGGCGCTGTTCGCCGCCTCGGGCCCCACCGACCTCCGCGCCGTCACGCGCACGTTCACGGTGCTCGGCCAGGACTCCCATCCCGCCCTGCTCGGTCCCGGCCTGCTCGCGCGTGCCGCCCGCGAGGCCCCGCGGGTCAGGCTGCGGTTCCTGAACGAGAGCCACGTCGACGCGCCGACGCTGCGGGAGGGGATCGCCGACCTGGAGATCGGCGTCATCGACACCGTCCATCCCGAGGTGCGCACCGAGCACGTCGTCGACGACCGCATGCTCGCGGTCGTCCGGGCGGGGCATCCGCTCCTCCAGGGGCGCCTGACGCGGCGGAGGTTCGCGACGGACGCGGACCATCTGGTCGTCTCCCGCCGAGGACGGCTGCACGGCCCCGTCGACACCGCGCTGGCCGAACACGGCCTGCGGCGGCGGGTCGTCGCGAGTGTCGGCACCTACCCGGCGTCGCTGTTCGTCCTCCGCGACACCGACCTCGTCGGCCTGATCGACGCGCGGAGCCGCTCGTTGGCCGCGGCCCTCGGCCTGGTCGCCTTCGACGTCCCCCTCGACCTGCCGCCCCTGCCGGTCGGCCTCGCCTGGCACCCGCGCCACGACGCCGACCCGGCGCACGCCTGGTTGCGCGGCTGCGTACGGGACCTGCTGCTCGACCGGCCCGACGGACCGCCGAGGTGACCCGTGGCTCCGTCATGACGTCGTTGCCGTCCCACTCCCTCCGTCGGTCGACGCCGGTGGCGAACCCCGCAGAACGTCGTGTCACCCTTGATCGCGGAGCGTCGGGGACGCGTCGGGAGAGGGGGAGGGACCGTGGCGGAGAGGGAGCCGGCCGAGGAGTACCTGGAGGGGTACGCCGGGATACTGGCGGGGGTGTGCGCGACCCGTCGCAGGCTCACCCGGGAGGAGCGCGAGGCCCTGGGCGCGCTCGGGGAGCGGGCCGCGGAGGCCGGCGTCGGGCTGCGGTCCCTCGTCCGGGCCCACCTCTCCGCCGCCCAGCGGGTGCGCCCCGGCCTGTCGCAGGCCGCCGCCGACCACCTCCTGAGCGCCGTCGAGCAGGCCGTGGACGCCTTCGCCGAGGGCCACGAGCGGGCCCGGTACCTGGCGGCGCGTCAGGAGGAAGCGGCGCGGAGGGAGTTCATCGACGACCTGCTGCACGGCCGGAGCGGTCTGGGGCGCCTGGCGGAGCGGGCCGAGCGCTTCGGGCTGCTCCTCTCGCACGCCCACGCCGTCGCCGTCGCCCAGGGCCCGGAGCCGTACGGCGACGGCGACGGGGTCACCCGTACCGTCGAGTCCTCGCTCGTCGCCCGCTTCGGCAACCGCCGCATCCTGCTGACCACCAAGGAGGGGCGGCTGATCTGCGTCGCCCCGGCCGACGAGCCCGAGGTGCTCACCCATTTCGCCAAGCAGGCGTACGCGGCGGCCGGGCGGCGATCGGCCGTGCGCATCCGGGCCCGGGCGGCGTCGTCCACTCCTACGAGGAGGCCCTGAACGCCCTCGCCCTCGCGACCCGCATGAACCTCACCGACCCGGTCCTGTACGCCGCCGACCTCCTCGTCTATCCCGTGCTCACCCGCGACCGGCAGGCCATGGCCGAACTCGTGGGCACCGTGCTCGGCCCGCTCCGCCAGGCCCGGGGCGGCGTCAAGCCACTCCTGGACACGCTCACGGCGTACTTCGACACCGGCTGCGTCACCGCCCAGGCGGCCCGCAGCCTCAATCTCAGCGTGCGGGCCATGACGTACCGCCTCGACCGCATCCACCGCCTGACCGGCGCGGACCCCGACGACCCCGTCCAGCGCTACACCCTCCAGACGGCCGTCATCGGCGCCCGGCTCCTGGACTGGCCCGACCAGCCGCTGTGACGTGTCCGGCGCCGGTCGTGGAAGGTCCGTTCTGTTTCACGGGTGAACCCGAACTGATCCCCGATCTCGATTAGTTGAACGGTTTCCGGTCGTCTCTGATGGGCAGGTTTGCAGAGCCGCGGACCGGGCATGGCCCGGCCCCGCGGCACAGCGATGCGGACCGGAGTGAGAAGGAGGTCGGTCCCATGACCGTGCGTGCCGTCGAACTGCCGCAGTTGTGGATGCCCTACGCGCTGCGGGTGAATCCGTATCTGCCGGCCCTGCACGAGGAGAGCGAGTCCTGGGCGCGCGGCATGGGGATGCTGGACGGCGGCCAGTGGCCCCCGGCGGACACCGCGATCTGGACGCGGTCGAAGTTCCACGCCATGACCGTCGACCAGCTGACCGCCTGGACCCTTCCCGACGCCCCGTTCGAGGCCTTGCGGCTCAACCACCGGTTCAACATCTGGGCCCTCGCCTGGGACGACCACTTCGCCTCCGCCTTCAAGCAGACCGGCGACCTCCCCGGGGCCCGGGCCTTCACCGCCCGGCTGCACGCCTTCCTGCGGCCCGAGCACGGCGCCCGGCTGCCCGAGCCGACGAACGCCGTCGAGCGGGGGATCGCCGATCTGCAGCAGCAGCTCTTCCCGCCGCGGCTGGCGCACTGGCGGGCGGAGTTCAACCGGGCCCTGGCACGGTACGTCGACGCGGGGGTCGAGGAGCTGGCCAACAGCCGCAGCGGCCGCATCCCCCACCTGATCGACTACGCCCCGTTCCGCCGGGAGAGCTTCGCCGCCTACACCGCCCCCTATTCCGTCGAACTGGCCACCGGCGCACGCATACCGGAACAGATACGGCACACCCGCACCGTCCGTGCCCTGCTCGACGCCTTCATGGACTTCATGGGGCTGGCGAACGACATCGCCTCCTACGAGAGGGAGGTGCACGAGGAGAACGACGTCAACAACCTGGTCCTGGTCGTCGGGACGTCCCTGGGCATCGCCCTCCACGAGGCCGTGCCCGCGGCGCTGAACCTGGTGAACGCCCGGCTGCGGGACTTCGAGCACCTCCGACGCAGCGAACTGCCGTCGCTCGTACGGCACTTCGCTCTCGACCGCGACGAGCGGGCCGAGCTGGAGACCTGGCTCGAAGGAGCCTGCGGCTTCCTCTCCGGGCTCCACGCCTGGTACACCGGAGCGCCCCGCTACGCCTCCGGGGACGTCCCGTTCCCGGGGTGAGCGCAGCGGGGTCGCCCCGGCACGGGCCTACCGCCCGCGCAGCAGGCGCCTGACGCGCGTCAGCCAGGAGGCGCGGGACTCGGGCCGCCGTGCCGTCCCGGGTACGGACACCGGCCGCGGGGACGGCACGGGCCTGCCGTTGCTCTGGGGCGGCGGGGCCGGCAGCGGGTCCGGGAGGTCGTCGGACCGGGGCGGGCGCGCGGCGAAGGTCACGGGCAGGGCGGTGAGGTGCCGGGCCCAGGTGGAGGAGCGCCAGCTGAGGCTCTCCTCGGGGACGGACAGCGCGATGTCGGGCAGCCGGGTGAGCAGGATGTCGATGCCCGCGTCGGCGATGATGCGGCCGATGTCCTGGCCCGGGCATTCGTGCGTGCCCGCGCTGAAGGACAGGTGCGCGCGGTTGTGGTGCACGGGGCTCGCGGAGTCCGGGCGGATCGCCTGGTCGACGTTGCCCGCGGCCAGACCGAGCAGGAGCATGTCCCCCGCCTTGATCTGCTGCCCTCCGAGGGTGGTGTCGCCGTTGGCCCAGCGGCCCGGGCACACCATGAGCGGCGGCTCGTCCCAGAGGACCTGCTCCACCGCCTCCGGCAGCGTCATCTGGCCGCCCGCCAGCGAACCGCGGAACCGGGGGTCGGTGACGACCATGCGCATGACGTTCGACATGAGGTTCGCGGTCGTCTCGTAGCCGGCGAGCAGGATGAGCCGCAGGTGGTGCTGGACCTCCTCGTCGTTGAGCCCGGCGGGGTGGGCGAGGAGGGCGGAGGCGATGTCGTGCCCCGGCCGGGTGCGCTTCTCGGCGACGAGCTGTTCGAGGCACTCGAGCACGTAGGCGTTGCTGGCGAGCGAGGTCTCGGTGGCCTTGAAGAGGTCACGGGCGGCGTGCACGAGCCTGGGAGCGGACTCGTCGGACATGCCGAGCAGATGGCTGAGCGTGAGCATGGGCACGGCCTCGGTGAACTGCTCCACCAGCTCCGCCTCGCCGTCCTCGCAGAAGGTGTCGATCACCTGGTGGGCGAAGCGGGTGATGTGGCGCCGGACTCCCCGGTGGTCGAACTGGTTGAGGGCGGCCGTGACCGCGCCGCGCAGCCGTTGGTGCTCCTCGCCGTCCGCGCAGACGCAGTCGGGGCGCCAGCCGATCATCGGGATGAGCGGGGAGGTGGCGGGGTCGATCTCCCCGCTGCGCCAGCCGTGCCAGACGCGGGGGTCGCGGGAGAACTGGGTCGGGCGGCTGGCCACGTCGCGGTTCTCCAGGTACCCCAGGACGAGCCAGGCGCGTACGTCTCCGTCGAGCAGGACGGGCGCCACCGGGCCGTGGGCGGCGCGCAGCCGCTCGTACAGGCCCATGGGGTCCGTCTCCGCGACGGGGCCGTAGAGCCGGGTGGCTCCGCCGGGGCCGTCGGCGACGTGGGCCGGGCAGCCGGGGGGCGGGACGGCCCCCGGCTGCGCGGCGGCGTGTTCGGTGGGCGGGACGGTCATGCGGTCTCCTGGGCGGCGGCGAGGGTGCACAGGTAGCCCATCAGCGAGAGCAGGGCGTCGCGGCAGGACGCCCGGTCCCGTGCGTCACAGGTGACGAGGGGCACGGTTTCGCTGAGGGCCAGAGCGGTGCGGAGGTCGGCTAGGGGGTACTTCGGGGCTTCCGGGAAGGCGTTGACGGCCACCACGAACGGGACCCGGCGGTCCTCGAGCCGGGTGATGACCTCGAAGGAGACCTCGATCCTGCGGGTGTCGACAAGGACCACCGCGCCGAGCGCGCCTTCGAAGATGCCGTTCCACAGGAACCAGAAGCGCTCCTGTCCGGGAGTGCCGAACAGGTAGAGGATCAGCTCCTCGTTGATGCTGATCCGTCCGAAGTCCATGGCGACGGTCGTCGTCTTCTTGTCCTTGGCGCCGGGGTTGTCGTCGATCCCGACGCCCGCCTGCGTCATGGTCTCCTCGGTGGTCAGGGGCGGGATCTCGCTCACCGCCCCGACCATGGTGGTCTTGCCGACGCCGAAGCCGCCGACGATCACGACCTTGACGCCCCGGGCGCCGTGCGGCAGCAGCAGGTCGGTGTCACGTCGGCCGGCATCGAGTACGTCAGAGTCTGCGTAGTCCATGGATCACCGCCTCCAGTAGGTCGCGTTCGGGGTAGGCCGCCACGGGGACGGGCGCGATGGCCTCGACCCGCTCCTCCTCCACGAGCGCGGAGAGCAGCACGGTGACGACGCTGAAGGGGAGGCTGAGGTGTGCGGAGACCTCGGCCACCGAGAGCGGGTACGAGCACAGGGAGAGGATGGCCGCGTGCTCGGGCTGCATGGCGGGATCGGGTTCGGACCTCGTCGCGATGAGGGTGACCAGGTTGAAGGCCTTGGCCGCGGAGTCCTGACCGCCGGTGATGACGTAGAGCGGGACGGGTGTGCCTTCGTTCCAGGGGCCCTGGTTCTCCGACGTCACATCGCCTGCCCGACGTCCTCACGGGGCGGGCTGGTCATGTGCTGGCCGATCCGGATCACCAGCGTCCGCATGCGGTCGCCGAGGAGCCCGGCGTCCACCTCCTGGTCGGCGAGGACCGCGAGATAGGCGCCGGGGCCGGCGGCCATCAGGGAGAAGTAGCCGCCGTCGGCCTCGATGCCGACCATTCGCGTCGATCCGTCCCCCTGCGGGAACATCTGCGAGATGGCCCGCGCCAGGCTCTGGATGCCGGAGCAGGCGGCGGCGATCGCGTCGGCGGTGTCGGGGGCCGTGTTCGCCTGCCCGATGCACAGGCCGTCCGACGACAGGACGACCACGTGTCGCACGTACGGGACGCTGCTCACGAGCTCCGTGAGCATCCAGTCCATGTTCGGCAGTGGCTGCATGTTACTCGTCCTCATCTGACGGATCGCTGGGGGAAGGAGAAGGCTCGGCGACCGCTCTCTTGTCGCCTCGCTTGTCGCCGTTGAACGCCTCCCACATCAGCCCCGGCTGGCGGGTGCTGCCGGAGGCGCTCCGGGAGGCCGCCGGATCGGCGGGCGCCGGCCCCGTCTGGACGACCGGGGTGGGGACGGGCGACTCGCGGCGTCGCTGCGGGAGCACGGGAGACTCCCGTCGCCGCTGCGGGAGTCCGTTGGCGGTCTTCCTGACCTCGGCGGAGCCCGCGCCGGCGTCGGGTGCCGGCGTCGGCCGGGGCAGGACGGGGCCGCCGGCCGTACGCCTCCGGACGTGGTCCGGGAACCGCAGGGCGGACTGCGGCACCGTGGTGATCAGGTTGCGGGGGACGAGCACCACGGCCCGTACGCCTCCGTAGGCGGAGGTGCGCAGGTCGACCTCGCAGCCGTGCTCGCGGGCCAGCCGGCTGACGACCGGGAGGCCGAGCTGGGTGAGCTCGCCCAGGCCCGACAGGTTGACGCCGGTCTGCGACTGCGCCATGACGCGCTCGACGCGCTGCCGGACCTCCTCGGTGAGTCCGACGCCGCGGTCCTCGATCTCGATCGCGATGCCGGAGGGCACCTCGCTCGCGGTCACCTCCACCGGGGTGTGCGGCGGCGAGAACGTCGTGGCGTTGTCGAGGAGCTCGGCGAGCAGGTGGATCAGCGGCTCGGCGCCGGGGCCGACCACCGCCACCTCCGTCACCGACTGCAGCTTCACCCGGGGGTAGTCCACGATGCGCGACATGGCTCCGCGCAGGACGTCGTAGAGCGGAATCGCCTTGGACCACTGACGGCCGGGACGGGCGTCGCCGAGGACCGCGATGCTGGCCGCGAGGCGGCCGATCAGGGCGTTCCGGTGGTCGACGTTCTGCAGGCCGCGGGAGACCACGAGGTCATTGCCGTGCAGGATCTGCATGGCGTGGAGGTCCTTGGCGAGCTGGTGCACGATCGCCTGGACCCGGCGCGCGACCGCCACCAGGGCCCGCTGGGAGGCGTCCCGGGTGTGCTCCTCGGCCTCCACGGCCTCCAGGAACGTCCGCAGGGCCCCCTTGAGCGCCTCGGTGTAGTCGGGGTCGAGGTGCTTCCCGAAGGTGACGGCCCCGAGGATCTCGGAGGAGGGGGCGCCCCTCTGCAGCCGGGCGACGGTCGCGGGCAGGAGTTCTTCGGCGAGCCAGACGACGGTGGCCCGCTGGTCGGCCAGGCGTCCGAGCAGCTCGGCCTCGCGCTGGGCGTGCCGCTCCGCCGCCTCGGCGCGGGCCCGTGCGTGGCGGGCCGCTTCCGCCGCGCGGGTTCGGCGCGCGGCGGCGGCGGAGGTGAGGAGCGTCAGGAGGACCGCGGCGAGTCCGCACCAGGCGACCGGTGTCCGTATCCGCGCGGGGCAGAGCAGCAGCGCTGTGGCGGAGGCCGCGGCCAGAACTCCGGAGGGGAGGAGCCACACCCCGGCGATGGCGGTCGACCGGGGTCTGGAAAGTGAACCTGCACGAACCATCAGGGGGTCCCTCAACAGTCTGGAACGAACGGACCGAGGTGGTGCGGTGCGCCGACGGGTCGCTTCGAGAACGTGCCGATGGCCGCTTCTCCTGTGCGCCGCGCTCCGTCCGTGCGCTCGCAGCGTTCATGACTCGCTGTGAGCGCTCCGCAACACATCGGGGAGCATAGTCAGTTCGGGTTCGCCGTGTGACCTTGCTGGAAGGACGGCCTCCACCGGTCATTCCAGGTAAAGAAAAGCGACTGACTGCCGTATGGAAACGCAAGGAACCGATCACGTTCTGGCGTCTGCGGCACAAGGGAGTGGCCGCCACCCGGACATCCGGATGACGGCCACTCCCTGCCGGGGACAAGGCCCGGCGGTCAGGCGGAGGTACGGGCTCCCTTCGCGCGTCGGCGCAGCCGGACCGCCCCGCCCGCCAGGGCGCCGGCCAGCAGGACGCCGCCCAGGGCGAGCGGGGCGTCCGTCGGGTCCGACGCGAGCGGGGTGCCCGTCGGGTCCGACGCGGCTCCCCCGGCGGGGCCCGCCGCGCCGGCCGCCCAGCCGAACCCCGCCTCCACGCCGCCGTGGGGCCGGCCGGAGATGCGGTACGTGGCGGTCTGCTTGATCCGGGGCGGACACTTCAGGGTGACCGTGTCCGTGCCGGAGACGGCGCCGTCCGGGACGACGAACTCGCCCACCAGGACACCCGCCCGATCGCCCGGCAGGAGGTGGAACCCGCCGCCCGCGTCCGACTCCCCCTTGCCGTAGGTCTCCTCACCGCACGCGGTGGTGGTGACGGTGACGGTGGTGCCGGGTGACGCGTCCGACGGCGTGATCCGCACCTCGGGTTCACCGGCGGCGGCGAACGCGGTGGGGGCGGACAGGACGACGGCGCCGACGATCAGGCCGACCTGCAGACCGGTACGTGCGCGACGCATGCTTCTCTCCTTCGGTGGAGCTCTCCGGCCGGCTCCTTCGCGCGGCACCTGTGCTGTGCTCCGTGCACGAGGCAAAGGCCGCCGCGCGGTCCCCGCAACACGGGGACCGCGTTCGGCCGTCCTCCGGTCGGGCTCGCGCCCGCCGCCGGGCGCGCCCGTCGCGGCAGGTCAGCGCGGTGGGAGTACCGCCCCACGGGTGAACCCGCCCCGCACGCGAACGGCCCAGTGCCGGTGCGCCTCCGCGCCGGGGCCCTCCGGCGGCTCCGGCACGACCGGGGGATCAGCGGTGGCGGGCCGGAACACCCGCTCATAACTTCGCGATATGACGAAACGACAGATCGCCCTCCTGGCGTGCACCGCGGCCCTCACGACCTCGGGGCTCGGCGCAGCCGCGCCGTCGGCCCACAGCGGGTCGGTGCACCGGGTGAAGCCGGGCGAATCGATCCAGAAGGCCGTGGACTCCGCGCGCCCCGGCGACACGGTCCTCCTCGCCCCGGGCACGTACCGCGAGAGCGTCCGCATCACCACCCCGCGCCTGACCCTCCGCGGTTCGAGCGTCTTCCCCACCGTCCTCGTGCCCGCGAGCACCCCCGGCGCCGACGCGTGCGCCCTGGCGGGCAACGGCGTCTGTGTCACCGGCACCGAGGCCCGTCCCGTCGAGGACGTGACCGTGCGCTCGCTGACCCTCCGGGGCTTCGCCAAGAACGGCCTGTGGGCCCGGTGGACCGACCGCCTGCGCGTCCAGGGGGTGACCGCCGAGTCCAACGGCACCTGGGGCATCGCCCAGGAGCGTTCCGTGCGCGGCGTGCTGCGGCACAACGTCGCCCGGAACAACGGGGACGCCGGGCTCTTCCTGGCCAACACCGTCACCGAGGAGGGAGGGGCCACCGACACCCACGGCACCGTCGTCAGCGGCAACCGCGTGTCCGGCAACCGGATCGGCATCACCGTGCGGCGCCTGCGCAACCTGACCGTCGACCACAACGAGGCGACCGGCAACTGCGCCGCCGTGTTCGTCGTCGGCGACGAGTCCACGCCCCGCGCCGGGGCGATGACCGTGCGGCGGAACGACATCCACGGGAACAACAAGCTGTGCCCGAAGACCCCGCGCCTGCCCGCCCTCCAGGGCTCGGGCATCGTGCTCACCGGCGCCGAGGACACCGTCGTCGCGCACAACAGGGTCGAGGACAACGTGGGCAACTCGCCCATGTCGGGCGGCATCGTGCTGTTCAAGAGCTTCGTGGGCGTCCCCAACGAGCGGATCGAGATCCGCGACAACGTGGCGCTGCGCAACGGCGCCGCCGACCTCGCCGACCGCGACACCGGCAGGACCAACACCTTCCGCGGCAACACCTGCGGCGTCTCCCAGCCCGCGGGCATGTGCTGACCGCCCCTCCCCCACCCCCACCCGTACGGCACGACAGCAAAGGCAAGGCGAAACAGATGACGACCGTCGATCCCGCTCCCCCGCCGCCCATGCGGCTGAGAGAACTCGTCTTCGGCGCGGCGTGCGCCGCCGCCGTGCGCGCGGCCGCCCGCCTGGGCGTGGCCGACGCCCTGGGCGACACGCCCATGACCGCCGAGGACCTCGCGGCCGCGGCGAAGACCGAACCGCGGACCCTGCGGCGGCTGCTGCGCGCCCTGTCCTGCCAGGGCGTGTTCGCCGAGCAGCCCGACGGCACCTTCGCGCACACGGAGATGTCCCGTCTGCTGCGCGAGGACGACCCGCACAGCCTGCGCTACATCGCGCTGTGGTGCACCGAGCCCTGGACCTGGGACGTCTGGCCCAAGCTCGACGAGGCGGTGCGCTCCGGCCGGAACGTCTTCGAGGACGTGTACGAGCGGGAGTTCTTCTCGTACCTCAACGAGGAGGCGCCCGAGTCGGCGCACGTGTTCAACCGGGCCATGACCACGTCGAGCAGGCAGTCGGCCGAGGACGTCGCCGCACTGCTCGACCTGCGCGGGGCCTCCTCCGTCGTGGACATCGGCGGCGGCCAGGGCCACGTCCTGGCGAGCCTCCTGGAGAAGCACCCCGCGCTGCACGGCACGCTGCTCGACCTGCCGGCGGTGGTCGGCAACGCCGATCCCCGGCTGCGGGAGAGCGGCTCGCTGGCCCCCCGGGTCCGGATCGAACCCGGTGACTGCCGGGAGGACATCCCGGTCAGGGCCGACGTCTACATCATCAAGAACATCCTGGAGTGGGACGACGACAGCACGCGCAGGACGCTGGCGAACGTCCGGAAGGCCGCGGAGCCCGGGGCCCGTGTCGTCGTCATCGAGAACCTCGTGGACGACACCCCGTCGATGAGGTTCACGACGGCCATGGACCTGCTCCTGCTGCTCAACGTCGGCGGTGCGAAGCACACCCGGCAGAGCATGGTGGAGCGGCTCACCGACGCCGGGCTCGTCATCGGCGAGATCCGTCCGGTCAACGCGTACCTCCACGCCTTCGAGTGCACCGTGCCCGCCTGACCGGGCGGCCCACGGGGCCGGAAAACCCAGGCCGCCCGCTCCGCGTCTGACGCGGGGCGGGCGGCCTGGGTTTCACCGGGTTCCCGGCTCAGGAGCCGGCGTCCCGCTCCCAGCGGTAGAAGCAGTGCGCCATGGCGTCCTTGGGTCCGCGCCAGGTCGTCGGGTCGTACGCGCTGACGTACGCCGACAGACGCTCGCTGACGCCGCGGAACTCGGGGTGTCCGACCAGCCTGGCGACGTTCGGCGCCGGGTCCTGCTCGGACTCGATGAGGTGCAGGTAGACGTCGCCGAACTGGAACAGGCTGCGACGGGCGACCCCCACCAGGTGCGGCAGCTCGCCGCGGTCGGAGTCGGCGAACACGTCCGCGATCGCGGGCGCCGAGCCGGGCGCCATGCGGGCGACGATCAGAGCGTGGTGCATCGGTTTCCTTCCTCGAACGGTCCTGCCCGGTGGCCGTCAGGCGGGCGTGACCGGCGCGCCCTGCCGCTCGTCGGCGGCCTGCACGATGCGGTCCCGGATGAGGGCCATCTGGGTGCGGGAGTTGCGGTTGATGTTGTCCGTCATCCACGCGTCGTCGACGGGGGCGTCGGGCTTCATCGCGAAGTCCTGGACCCACCGCATCTGGACGCCGCCGGGCAGTTCCTCGTACTCCCAGACGATGTCCATGTGCGCGAACGGCCCGGTCTCGACGCGGCGGGCCCGGACCCTGCGGTTCTCGCGGTCCGTGGTGCGCTCCGACACCCAGCTCCAGACCGTCCCGTTCTCGTCGGGGTGCATGGTCAGGCGGAACCTGGTGGTGTCGCCCTTCCGTTCGAGGACCTCGACGGAGGCGTACTCGCTGAAGAGCCGGGGCCAGTTCTCGATGTCGTTGGTCATCTCCCAGACGAGGTCGAAGGGAGCGCCGATGGTGATGCTGTTGTCGGTGTGTCCGGACACGTCAGACTCCTGCGAGGGTGTTGTTGACGAGGGCGACGAACTCCGCCGGCGTCTTGCAGCGCTCGGCGTCGGTGGGCAGCGCCACGCCGTGCCGGTTCTCCAGCTCGCCGACGATGCCGAGGAGGCCGAGCGAGTCGACGCCGAGGCCGCTGAAGGGGGTCTCGGGGGCCTCTTCGAGCCGTGCGGGGTCGACGGTGACGCCGGCCGACTGCTTCATCAGCGCGGCCAGGTCGCCGAAGGTGAGTTCGGTGGTGATCATGTGCGTTTCTCCTTCCCCGCCCGGTCCTACCGGGCGAGTCCGCCACCGCGGCGCACGACGAGCGCCGCGTTGGATCCCATGAGTCCCCTGCTGAGGACGAGGGCCGTGCGCAGCTCGGCGGGCCGAGCCGCGGACATGACCACGTCGAGGTCGCAGTCGATGTCGTACACGTTGGGGGTGGGGGGCACGAGGCCGTGTTCCATGGCGAGCACGGCGGCCGCGGTGTCCAGGACGGGTGCCCCGCAGTAGGCCCGGCCGTAGCCGGTCTTGGGGGCGGTCACCGGGACGCGCGTGGCGTGCGCGCCCAGTGCGTCGGCGATCGCCAGGGCCTCGGCGCGGTCCGCCTCCGGCACGCCGAGGGCGTCGGGGAAGACCACGTCGATCTCCTCCGGTGCGCAGCCGGCCTCGTCGAGGGCGACCCGGATGGCGTGGGCGAGTCCCTCCCGGGACTCCTGCCAGCGGGAGGCGCCGGTGAAGGTGGCGCCGTGGCCGGCGACGGTGGCCCGTACGGTCGCGCCCCGGTCGAGGGCGCGGGCCTCGTCCTCGACGAGGAGCATGGCGCCGCCCTCGGCGGGGACGAAGCCGCACGCCTTGGCCGTGAAGGGGCGGTAGGCGCGGTCCGGGTCGTCGACGGTGCTCAGCTCCCGGTAGCCGAGCTGGCACACCATCGAGTACGGGGCGAGGGGGGCCTCCGCGGCGCCGACGACCACCGCGTCGGTCTCCCGCCGGACGGCGCGGGCGGCGTGGGCGAGGGCGTCGAGGCCGCCGGCCTCGTCGCTCGCGACCACCCCGCACGGGCCCTTGAAGCCGTGCCGGATGGAGATCTGGCCGGTGCTCGCGGCGTAGAACCAGGCGATGGACTGGTACGGGCCGACGAACTTGGAGCCCTGTCCCCACAGCTTCTGCAGTTCGCGCTGGCCGAACTCGCCGCCTCCCGAGCCGGCGGCGGTGACGACGCCGATGGAGAAGGGGTCCTCGGGTCCGTCCTCGCGGGCCAGGCCGGCCTCGTCGAGGGCGAGCGCGGCGGCCGCCATGGCGTAGTGGGTGAAGCGGTCGGTCTGGACGAGGAAGCGCTCGTCGATGAGGGCCGAGGCGTCGAAGCCCTCGACCTGGCCCGCGACCTTCAGGGGCAGGTGCTCGCAGCCCTCGCGGGTGATCCGTCCGAGTACGCCGAGGCCTTCCCGGACGGACTTCCAGTACGCGTCGGTGCGCAGTCCGTTGGGGGCGATGACACCGATGCCGGTGACGACCGCCCGCCGTGGCCGCTGTGTGCTCATCGTTTCCTCCCGCCCGGCCCGGTCAGGAGCACGGCGGACTGGAAGCCGCCGAAGCCGCTGCCGACGGAGAGCACGTTCCTCAGCCTCCGGGGGCGGGCGGTGCGCGGCACGTAGTCCAGGTCGCACTCGGGGTCGGGGATCTCGTAGTTGGCGGTCGGGGGGACCACCTGGTGCTTCAGGGCGAGCACGCAGGCGGCGACCTCTATCGCGCCGATCGCCCCGAGCGAGTGGCCCACCATGGATTTGATGGAGCTCATGGGCGTGTCGTACGCGTGGGGGCCCAGGGAGCGCTTGACGGCGGCGGTCTCGTGCCGGTCGTTCTGGCGGGTGCCCGAGCCGTGCGCGTTGACGTAGTCGATCGCCGTGGGGTCGAGTCTGGCCTGGCCGAGCGCGGTGTCGATCGCCCGGGCCATCTCCCGTCCCTCGCCGGTCAGACCGGTCATGTGGTAGGCGTTGCCGTAGGTGGCGTAGCCGCTGATCTCGCAGTAGATGTGCGCGCCGCGGGCCCTGGCGTGTTCGTACTCCTCCAGGACGAGGACCGCCGCGCCCTCGCCCATGACGAAGCCGTTGCGGCGGTCGTCGAAGGGCTTGGAGGCGTGCTCGGGGTCGTCGTTGTCGGGCGACGTGGCTTTGATGGCGTCGAAGCACGCCATGGTGATCGGGGAGATCGGGGAGTCCGACGCCCCCGCTATGACGACGTCCGCCCGGCCCTCCTCGATGGTGTGGAAGGCGTAGCCGACGGCGTCGAGGCCGGAGGTGCAGCCGGTGGAGACGGTCTGCACCGGCCCCTGGGCGCCGAACTGTTCGGCGACCACCGCGGCGAGCGTGCTGGGCGCGAACGCCAGGTGCAGCTGGGGGTCGGCGGCGCGGTGGTCCACGTCCCACCGTCGCCCGCCCTCGCTGACCAGGACGTAGTCGTGCTCCAGGCGGGTGGTGCCGCCGACGGCGCTGCCGAGGCTGACGCCGACGCGCCAGGGGTTCTCGGCGGCGGTGTCGAGTCCGGAGTCGCGTACGGCTTCTCCCGCGGCGACGACGGCGAACTGGACGTACCGGTCGTTGTGCTCGCTCAGCTCCGGGGACAGGCCGTGGGCGTACGGGTCGAAGTCGCACTCGGCGGCGATGCGGGAGCGCAGGCCGACGGGGTCGAACAGGGTGATGCCCCGGGTCGCGGTCCGCCCCTGGGAGAGGAGGTCCCAGAACGCCGCCGTGCCGGCGCCGCCCGGTGCGACCACGCCGATGCCGGTGACGGCCACGCGCCGGGTCACTCGAGTACCCCCTCCCGCTCCAGCGCCCGTCCATGGTCGCCGTCGCAGGAGTGCGGTTCCGTCGTGGTGGTGTCCTCGGTGTCGACGTGGCCGAGGCTCGGGTGCGGGGCGAGGGGGCCCAGGTGGAAGACCATGCGGGCCTCCACGTCGCCGACGTTGCGGAACCGGTGCCGGACGTCGATGGGGATCAGCAGCCCCTGTTCCGGCCGGAGCTCGTGCGTCTCGCCGTCCAGGTCCACTTCGAGCAGGCCCTGGACGACGTACACGAACTCCTCGGAGTACGGGTGGTAGTGCTCGCCGATGCGGTCGCCCGGCTGGATGATGGCCAGCCCCATGAAGCCGCTGGTGGAGCCCACGGTGGCGGGGGTGAGCATGGCCCGCAGGTCACCTCCGCGTCTGCGGTTGGGTTCCGTGTCGCTCAGGTTCACGATGTGCGGACGCTGCTGGAGCATGGTTGATACCTCCGGGTGTGGCGATGACGTGTGACGCACGGTCGGGCGGGCCCGCGGCGAGGGCCGGGGCCGGCCGCGGGGCCGGCCCCGGACCGTGCCTCAGGAGCCGGCCGAGCGACGGTCGGTGACGGGCAGCATGTCGGCGTGCGACAGCAGCCGGTTGAGGTTGCGGTCGGTGTCCAGGGGCCCCTCGACGCCGATCGCGGCACCGTCGAGGAGCCGTTCGAGCACCTTGGCCTTCCGGTCGCCCTTGACGCCGAGGGCGGCGGCGGGATCGAGGTCGAGGTCGCCCTCGACGTCGACGAGGCGCACCACGACGTCGTCGCGCTGGAAGACGGTGCTGCCGTACACCGGGCTGTCGGGGTCGACCGCCGCCTCCGCGTCCTGCTGGGCGAGCAGCCGGGCCAGGTCCGAACCGCGGCCTTCCTTGGCCGGGTAGTACAGGGCGTGGCGCCGCAGGCCGGCCGGTTCCGGACGGGCGGAGACCACATGGTGCACGGCCGGGAGGGCCGCCCGGGTGAAGAAGACGCGGGCCGACTCGGGGTCGGTGAGGTCCCGGTCCTGCTCCAGGTAGGGGTTGATGGCCTCCTCGACGGCCCGGACCCCGGGCTGCCGTGCGACGTGCCGCAGCGCGGACAGGAGGTCGCCCTCCACCTCGACGGCCCGCACGACGCGGTTGCCGTGCATGAACAGCGAGGTGCGGCGCAGTCGCGTGTTCTCGTCGACCTGGGCCTCGGGCGACTCGTAGCCGGCCAGGAGCTCCGCGACCTTGGACTCGGAGCCGGGCTTGACGGTGAAGGTGAGCGCGTGGCGGGTCACCCCGTCGCCCACGCGGGCCGCCACCTGCTCGCCCGGGGCGGTCTCGGACGCGAGCGGCCGCTGCTGTGCGCCGGTCTCCCGGAGGATGCTGTAGCGCATGGACCGGGTGTCCCGGACGCAGCTGTGCATCGGCTTGACCACCTCGACGTGGTCCTCGCTGTTCACCCAGGCGAGGAAGGGCGGAGCGCTCTCCCACTCGCTGGTGATCAGCCACTGCGAGGGGTTCTCGATGGACTGGCACAGCTGGTCACTGATGTGGCCGGGGACGTCGGCCACCTGCCTGCGCATGACCTCGTACGCCTCGAGGAACTGCTGCTGGGCTCCGTCGTACAGGTCGAGCAGCAGGATCACCCGCAGCCTGGACCCGTCGAACACCGACTGCGATACGCGTGCCGCGCTGGTCATCCGGCGCACCTCTTTCTCGTCTGCGAGAGCGGGGAGGGACCGCCGGGCCGGGAAGGCCGGGGTCGTCATGTACCGAACCTTCACGCGGCCCCGACGTCCACGCGAGCCCCACGGGGCGGATGAGTGAACCGCGCGTCATTCGGGTGGCCACCGCGCACGGTCCCGGGCTCGACAGGGCAGGCATGTGCATCCCATCCCCGACCCGCGTCACCGGTGACGCTGGAGGCCATCGATGAAACGAAGCGAAGCGACCGGTGAGATCGGACACCGCACGCCCGTCCTCATCGTGGGCGGCTCCCTGGTGGGCCTGTCCACCTCGCTCTTCCTGGGACGTCTCGGCGTGCCGCACATGCTCGTCGAACGTCATGCGGGCACCTCGATCCACCCCCGCGGACGCGGGAACAACGTGCGCACGATGGAGGTGTTCCGCGGCGCCGGTGTCCGCGGGCGCATCCACGAGGCCGCGAAGACCCTGTCGTCGAACAACGGAATCCTGCAGACGCCGACCCTGGTGGGCGACGCCGGCGAGTGGCTGTTCCGGCACATCGACCCGGGCGGCGGCCTGGCCCGGTTCAGCCCCGCCGAATGGTGCCTGTGCAGCCAGAACGACCTGGAGCCCGTGCTCCTGGAGGCCGCGCGGGAGCTGGGCGGGGACCTGCGGTACTCGACGGAGCTGATGTCGTTCGAGCAGGACGGCGAGGGGGTCACGGCCCGGGTCAAGAGCCGGGAGACGGGCGAGCACACCACCGTCCGGGCGGACTACCTCGTCGCGGCGGACGGTCCGCGCAGCCCGGTCCGCGAGCAGCTCGGCATCGGGCAGACCGGGCCGGGCGACCTGTTCCACAACGTGAGCGTCACGTTCGAGTCGCGCGACCTCGCGGCCGTCGTCGGCGACCGCCGCTTCATCGTCTGCTACCTCACGAGCCCGGAGGGGGACGGGGCGCTCCTGCCGGTGGACAACGCCCGGAGGTGGGTCTTCCACGCCCCCTGGCACCCCGAACTCGGCGAAACCCTGGAGGAGTTCACCGACGAGCGGTGCAGGGAGCACATCCGGCGCGCCGTGGGCGTGCCGGACCTGCACGTGGAGGTCACGGGCAGGGCTCCCTGGCACGCGGCCGAGCGGATCGCCGAACGGTACGCGGACGGGCGGGTGTTCCTCGCCGGCGACTCGGCCCACGAGATGCCGCCCACGGGAGCCTTCGGCTCCAACACCGGCATCCAGGACGCGCACAACCTCGCCTGGAAGCTCGCCGCGGTACTGGACGGCTGGGCCGGTCCCGGCCTGCTCGCGTCCTACGACGCGGAGCGCCGGCCGGTCGCGGAGGCGACCAGCGCCCGTGCCTCGTCGCGCTCGGTCGAGCACAGCCACCCGGGGTACACCCCCGGCCCGGGGGCGGGCGGCCCGGGCGGGAAGCGGGGCGGCATCCTCAACGTCGCGCTGGGCTACCGCTATCCGCACGGCGCGGTCCTGGGCGCGGACCCGGCGGTGGCGGTCGTCCCGGACGGGCTGCGGCTGACGGGCGAGCCCGGCAGCCGTTCGCCGCACCTGTGGCTGGACCGCGCGGGCGAGCGGATCTCCACCCTGGACCTGTACGAGCGGTCCTTCGTGCTGCTGAGTTCGGCGGGGGCCATCGGCGGCTGGCACACGGCGGCGGCGCGCGTCGCCGAGCGTCTGGGGGTGCCCCTCGACTCGTACCGGATCGGCGACGGGCCCGACGCGGAGCTCTCGACCGCGGACGGCGAGGACTGGGCGGAGGCCCACGGCGTCACCGTGAACGGCGCGGTGCTGGTCCGTCCGGACGGATTCGTCGCCTGGCGGTCCGAGGGGACGTCGGAGGACCCGGAATCGGCCGTGCGGGCGGCCCTCACGGCCGTGCTCGCCCTGGACTGACGGGCCGGTCCGCACCACCGCGACGCCCACCGGACGGGCGGGGCGGTCCGCGTTCCCACGGGAGCGGACCGCCCCGCCCGTCGGCGTCGGGGCGGGGGCGGGATCGAGGCCGGTATCGGGGGCGGGACCGGGCCGGAGTGTGCGACGGACCGACCGGAGCCGCTCCGAGAGCCCGCGTTAGGGTGTGGGGTGCTTCCGCGAACCCTTCTCACCGGCCCGTCGCTGGCCGACGCCGCGCTCCTCCGCCACGTGGAACAGGGCCGGGAGTGGCCGCTCCTCGTGTGGGCCCCGGGTCCGGGCGTCCGCATGGTGTCGAGCGCCGTCCTCGGCGGAGGCCTCGGCGAGCGCGCGTGGGTCGTCAACGCCCAGGTCCCGCCCGGCTACGCCCGGCTCGATCCCGTCGCCCACCTCCGTGACCTGGCCTCCGGGGCGGGCCTCGAAGGCGCGGGCGTGGGGCTCATGACCGCGGCGTCGGTCGCGGACCGGCGGCACGCCGTGGACGGCGGCGCGCAGGCCCTGGTCACCGCCGGGATCGGGGTACGGGGCTGGGCCGCGGCTCCGGGAGCCGGCGACGTGGCGGCGCCCCGGCCCGGCACGATCAACATCGTCGTGTCCGTGCCGGTGCCGCTCACGGACGCCGCGCTCGTGAACGCGGTCGCTACCGCCACCGAGGCCAAGGTGCAGGCCCTGGTCGAACTGGGCGCCGACGCCTCCGGCACGCCGACGGACGCGGTCTGCGTGGCCGCGCCCTCGCCGGGCGCCTCCGGGGACTCCGTCGAGTCGTTCGCCGGACCGCGGTCGCTGTGGGGCGCGCGGCTCGCCCGCGCCGTGCACACGGCGACCCGGGCGGCCTGCGCGGGGCTGCTCGCGTCCCCGGCCGCCGCCCGCTGATCCGACGCACGCCTTCCCGTCCGTCCCCGCCGTTCTCCTCACCGGTCGGCTGCTCCCAGCCGTTCTGAGTCGTTCTCAGCCGTGCGAGAGCGGTGCCGCGGTTGCTCTCAGCCGTTCTCAGCCGTGCGAGAGCAGTGCCGCGGTGAGTTCGGCCGCGCGTCGGTGCCAGAGGTCCGCGCCCCGGAGCATGGCGTGCCCGCCCGTCGGCATGGGTATGCCCGCCGCGTCGGCGCCCGCCTCCCGGGCCCGGCGGACGAACTCCCAGGACTGACGCGCCGAGGTGACCCGGTCGGTCTCGTCGTGGAGCAGGTAGAGGCGCCGGCCTCCGAGGTGGTCCACGGGCTCGTCGGCGGGGCACCACGGCGCGAGCGCGACGACCCCGCGCACGGCGGGGTCGCCCGCCGCTCGGAGGGCGGCCCGGCCGCCCATGGAGTGGCCGAGGAGCACGACGGGCACGGGCCCGGCCTGCTCCCGGAGCCGTCCGAGGGCGGCCTCGGCGTCCCGGGCGGCGTCGGCCCGGGCGCCGTTCCAGCCGCGGTGGCGGTAGCGCACCTCGGCGATCAGCACCCCCCGGCCCCGGACGGCCCGGGTCACGGCGGCGGCGAAGGGGCGCATGCGCAGGGCCGGCAGGTTGAGCGCGGGCGGCGGCTCGGGGCCGTCGGCGCGGCCGCCGTGGAGCAGCAGCACGGCGGCGGTGGGCACGGCGGGCGCACTGCGGACGACGAGCGCGGTCGGATCGGCACGCCGGGTCGGGCACAGGGTCATCGCGTCGCCGTCCCGATCGGGCTCCGGTGCGATGGCCGGGGGACGCACCCGCTCGTGCGGGCCGTGCGGGCCGTGTGACCGGGCCGTTGCGCCATGGGGTCTCCAGGAGTCGCTTGCCGTCAGAGGGCCGAAGTCTGCCAGGCCCCCTGGCCGTCAGGTACACCGCGCCCCCGTCGACGGGCCGTCGCCGCGGGCGCGGGCCGGAGGCGAGGAGGACGGCGGGGACGGTCGTGGCGCCGCTCCCGCGGAACGGTCGTCGCGTTCCGGGCGGCCCGTCCCGTGGAAGCCCGCTCGGCTCGCACCCTCGACTCGAACGCACGCACCCGCAAGGATGAGCGCCGTCGGTCCTCCGGCTCCGCTTGCGCGGCCGGGGGCGCGGGGCGTCGGAGAGTGGTCGCCCCGGGGCCCGATCGGAGAAGACAGGCCCTGGCCGCCGTCCCGTTCGAGCAGGGAGCCAGATGGGCAGCCGCCTGATCCGTCGTTGCCGCAACACCCTCGTCGTCGCGGTGCTCGCCGTCGTGACCGCCGCCGCGCCCGGCGTGCCGGCTCCGCCGGTCGGCGCCGCCTCCGCCGCCGTGCCCCCCTTCGATCCCGGTCCGGCCCGGGCGGGGCTGGAGCGCCTGCTGCCGGCCCGGGCCGCGCAGTTCACCCTGGTCCCCGTGGAGGAACCGGGCTCCGGGGACTACTTCTCGGTCTCCGGAGAGGCGGGGGAGATCGAGGTGCGGGGCACCTCCCCGGCCACGCTGCTGACCGGCGTGGGCTGGTACCTGGAGCGGGTCGCGGGGGTCGACATCGGCTGGCCGGGCGACAGCGTCGGCCGGCTGCCGGCCGTGCTCCCCGCGGTGCCCGGGACGATCACCCGGTCGGCGAACGTGCCGCACCGCTACGCCCTGAACGACACCGACGAGGGCTACTCCGGCGCGTACCGCGACTTCGCCTCGTACCGGCACGACATCGACCTGATGGCGCTGCACGGCGTGAACGAGGTCTTCGTGCCGACCGGGGCCGAGTACCCGTACTACCGGGTGCTCCAGGGGTTCGGCTACGACGCGGCGGAGCTGCGCGCCTGGATCCCCGGCCCCGCGCACCAGGCCTGGTGGCTGCTGCAGAACATGTCGGGCTTCGGCGGGCCGGTCTCGGAGCAGCTGATCGAGGCCAGGGCGGCGCTGGGGAGCCGGATCGCGGGGCACCTGCGCGCGTTGGGGATGACGCCCGTCCTGCCGGGCTTCTTCGGCACGGTGCCGCCGGACTTCGCCGCCCGGAACCCGGGCGCGGTCACCGTCCCGCAGGGCAGGTGGGTCGGGTTCGCCCGACCCGACTGGCTGGATCCGACCGGTCCCGTCTTCGCCGAACTGGCCGCCGCCTACTACCAGGCGCAGCGGCACCGGTTCGGTGACAGCGACATGTTCAAGATGGACCTGCTGCACGAGGGCGGCACCCCCGGACCGGTCGACGTCGCACGGGCGGCGGCGGCCGTGCAGCGGGCCCTGGACACCGCGCGCCCCGGGGCCACCTGGGTCATGCTCGGCTGGCAGGACAATCCCTCCGCGACGCTCCTGAGCGGTGTGGACCGCAGCCGGCTGCTGATCGTCGACGGCCTGTCCGACCGTTACGAGGGGCTCGACCGCGAGGCGCAGTGGGGCGGTGCGCCCTACGCGTTCGGCTCGATCGCCAACTTCGGCGGGCACACCAGCCTGGGCGCCAACACCGGCGTGTGGACGGACCGTTTCCACGCGTGGCTGACCCGCCCGGACAGCGCGCTGCGCGGCATCGCCTACCTTCCGGAGGGCACCGGCGGGAACCCCGCCGCGTTCGACCTCCTCACCGAACTGGCCTGGGAGCCGGGCCCGGTCGACCAGCGCGCCTGGTTCGCCGCGTACGCCGCCCGGCGCTACGGCGACGCCGACCCGCACGCGGCCGCCGCGTGGGAGGCGCTGCGGCTCGGCCCGTACAGCGGCGCTTCCGGCACGTGGAGCGAGCCGCAGGACAGCCTCTTCACCGCGCGGCCGAGCCTGACGGCGGTCAAGGCGGCGCGCTGGAGCCCGCCCGCCATGCGGTACGACGCCGAGACGGTGGAGCGCGCCCTCTCGGAGCTGCTCCGGGTGGCTCCGGCGCTGCGGAGCTCGGACGCGTACCGCTTCGACGTGGTGGACGTGGCGCGCCAGGCGCTCACCAACCGCGGGCGCACGCTGCTGCCGCGCATCAGGAGCGCGTACGAGACAAAGGACCTGGAGGGCTTCCGGGCGCTGGTGCGCGAGTGGAACGCCGCGGAGGAGCTGCTCGGACGGCTCGTCGCCTCCGACCGTCGCTTCCTGCTGGGCCCGTGGCTCGCCGACGCCCGCGCCCGGGGGGCCGACGCGGAGGAGCGGGACCGGCTCGAGTACGACGCCCGCTCGATCCTCACCACCTGGGCCGACCGGGGGCCGAGCGAGAGCGGCGGCCTGCACGACTACGCCAACCGCGAGTGGGACGGCCTCGTGCGGGACGTGTACGGGCCGCGCTGGGCCGCGTACTTCGCGAGCCTCGACACGGCGCTCGTCCGGGGCACGGCGCCGGTCGCCATCGACTGGTTCGCCAGGGACGACGCCTGGGCCCACGGCCGACAGGCCTATCCGACGTCGCCGAGCGGTGACCCGGTCGCCCTGGCGACCGAGGTCGATGCGGCTCTGGCCCTGTCGTCCACCGCCGCGCGCCGATGAGGCGCGGGGCCGTGGACGACGGGAGGGGGGCCGCCGCGCGGTGACGGGACGGCCCGACGGCGGTGCCCCTCCGGTCACCCCCGGCCGCGCGTGAACCAGTTCTTCCGCGAGGAGGGGCCGGCCTGCTCGTCCGGCCACGTCGGATCGCCGGGGGCGGCGAAGGGGACGGGCTCCGCCGCGCCCGGCGGAGCCGGGGGCAGGGGCCGGGTCGGCGGCTGCAGGCGCTTCAGCCGCGCCCGCCACGGACCGTCCGCCATCTCGAACCGGACGACGAGCGGCCCCTCCGGCAGCGGAACGGTCTCGCGCCGCTTGCCGATCTCGTTGACCACGTTCTCGTACTGCGGCAGGGTCGTGTGGTCGTCGTGCCCCGCGAGTTCGTAGACGTGGACGATGAGGTTGTCGTCGCCGCGGTAGTGGACGGCCATGTCGGCCACGCCTCCCGTGTGCAGCAGCACCTCGGGGCCGCGGAACTCCGCGTCCTCCTCCGTCAGGCGCCGGGCCGCCGCCAGCGGCGACACGACGATCTGCCAGGGCCCCTCGGCCTGCAGTTTCAGGCGCAGGGTCCCGTGCTCGGGGACCGTCGCGAGCAACCGGCCCCGGAAGTCGTCCTCCGTGCTGTTGACGAGGTTCTCCTCCTCCTTGTTGCGCCGGTTGAGCACCCAGAGTCCCGTGTACCCGTCGCCCCTGACGTCGAGCTGGACGACGACCGGCCCCGGCGGGAGCCCGCCCACGGTGATCACGTCGTTGTCCCGGCCCGTCTCCGTGTACGGCTCGAAGACGGGTCCGTACGTCCACCAGTCGGCGGTGGAGGCGGGAACCGGCGACACGTGCGGGACCGGCCCGGAAGGGACCCCGACGGGCTGGACCGCCACCGGAGCAACCGCCGCGGGCGGGGGCGCGAAGGCCGGGACGGGCGCGGGAGGCACCGCGGGCGGGGGCGCGAAGGCCGGGACGGGCGCGGGAGGCACCGCGGGCGGCGCCTGCGGCACGGCCGGGTGCGGCACGGCCTGATGCGGCGCGCCTCCGCCGGGCGGTGTGCCGTCCGCGCCGGCCACGTCCACGCCGTGGTCCGTGGCCAGACCGGCGAGACCGCTCACCCATCCCTGGCCCACGGCGCGGAACTTCCAGCCGCCCGCCCGCCGGTAGAGCTCGGCCAGCACCATCGCCGTCTCCCCGGCGGCGTCCGTGACGTCGTACCGCGCCACCGACGTGCCGTCGGGTGCGAAGGCCTCCACCGACAGCCCGGCGGCGTCGCGCATCGCTCCGTGCTCCGTCGAACCGACCACGAGGACACGGGTGATCTGCTCCTCGACGGCGGTGAGGCCGACCTCCAGCCACGCCGTGCCGGCCTGCCCCGCCCCCGGCACCGCCTCCGTCAGCCGGACGGCCCCGGAGGGGTGCACCGGGGCGCCGTGGAAGACGACGTCCCCGTCGCCCCTGACCGTTCCGGTCTCGCCCAGCAGCAGCGCCATGGCGTCCACGCCACCGCGCACGGCGATCCTCAACGGCACCGACGGAACGAACCCGTTGCTTCCCTTGGTCATCTCCCCCACGACGTCCGACCTTTCCTTCCGTGTTCCCGCGTTCCCGCCCGAGCCCCTCGCAGAGAAGATCTTGCAGCCGACGGCGCTCCCGGGACAAGGTCCCGGTCCTGCCGTGCCCCCGGCGCCCCGGGACCGCCCGGACCGGTCAGGCGTAGGCTTCCCCCGACACGGGCGGGGCAGAGGGGGGCGCATGACGGTCGGTACGGTGCCGAGGTGGGGGTCGAGCCTCGACTCGGTCGTGGTGTACGCGCGGGGCGCGCTCTGCCGGCGCCTGGCCCGGGGCGTCGTGCCCCCGGACGGCCGGGTGCGGGTGACGGGGCTGCCGCGCGCGCTGGACCCCGGTTCGCTGCGGGCCCGGGTCCTGGGCGCCTCCGGGGCGCGCGTCACCGAGGCGCGCGTGGAGGTCGAGGCGGAGCCGGGCGCCGACGGCGGGTCCGACGGCCTGCGGCGCGAGGTCGACCGGTTGGAGGAGGCGCGCGCGGCGGCGGAGGCGCGCCGGGACCGGCACCGTGCCCTGATCGAGGAGGTCGGCGGTCTGCGCCCGGTCCCGCCCGGTCGCAAGCGCGACGATCCGCACCGCCGCACCCCGGTCGACGCGTGGCTGGAGCTGGCCGATTTCGTCGACGAGCGGCTGACGGGGCTCCACGCCCGGCTCGTCGAGCTGGACGAGGCGCTCCGGCTCGTCGAGCACGAGCTCGAGGTGGCCCACGACAGGCTCGACCGCGCCTCCACCGACGCGCCGTCGGCGCACGTCGGGACGACGGTCTCCGCCGTGCTGGCCCTCGGCGGCGCCGGGGAGGCGGAGGAGGTGGAGCTGGAGCTGGAGTACGGCGTGCCGGGTGCCGTCTGGGTGCCGACCTACCGCCTCGCCCACCGCCGGGGCGACGGCAGCGGCCGGCTGGTGCTGCGCGCGTCGGTCGCGCAGCGCACCGGCGAGGACTGGACCGGGGTGCGCCTCGCCCTGGCCACGGCCGACCTGGGGCGCCGCACCGACCTGCCGGCGCTCCGCTCGATCCGGATCGGACGCCGTCAGGCCGCGCCCGCGCCGTCCGGCTGGCGCGAACCCCCGACGGGGCTCGCCGACCTGTTCGCCGGGTACGCGGCGGCGGGCCCGGCGCCCTTCCACCGCGGTTCCGCGGTGGGGGGCGGTGCGCCGGGCGCCGCGGCCGGGGGCGCCGCGGCCGGTTCCGTGCCCCTTCCCGTGGCGGCGCCCGCCCCCGTACCGGCGCCGGCGCCGTTCTCGCCTCCGGCGTTCACCGGGCCGCCGCAGCCCGGTGGCGCGTACGGCGCCGCTCCGGCGGCCTTCGGCGCCGCCCCGCCGGGCGGCCCGCCGCGTGGCGGCGGTGCGGGCTTCGTCGCAGCCGCCCCGCCCCCGGCTCCCGGGGCTCCGGGCGCGGCGGCCCCGCCACCGCCACCGCCGGTGGGCCCGCCGCGGCCGAGCGGCGCCGAACTCGACTACGCCTCCCTGGTGCTGTCCGGCCCCGAGGAGCCGGGCGATCGTCGCGGCCGGCTGTTCCCCGGCTCCTCGTCCGACGCGGTGGCCGCCGAGTACCGCCGCCGCGCCGAGGCGGTCGCCGCGCTGCCGCTGCCCAGCCACGCGGTGCGCCCCCGCGCGTCGGCGGGTTCGTTCGACCACCGCTTCGACGCCCCGGCCCGGGCCGACGTGCCCTCGGACGGCACCTGGCACACCGTCACCGTCGGCGAGATCCCGGTCGTCCTGGGCACCGAGCACCTCTGCGTGCCGTCCGTGGAGCAGACCGTGTACGCCACCCTCACGGTCTCCAACACCACCCGTCAGGCGCTGCTCGCCGGCCCGGTGGAGGTCACCGTCGACGACGACTTCCTGCTGACCGCCGCGCTGCCCACGCTCGCGCCCGGCGGCGTCCGCCGACTGGGCCTCGGTCCCGCCGAGGGCGTCCGCGTCACCCGCCGCACCCATCTGAAGGAGTCGACGGCGGGCCTGCGCAACAACGTGACCGTGCTCGACCACCGCGTCCACGTGGAGCTGGCCAACCGCCTCGCGGGGCCGGTCACCGTCGAGGTCCACGAGCGGGTGCCGGTCTCCTCCGAACCGGACGTCCGCATCGAGGAACGCGCCGACTGGACGGTGCCCGAGGACGGCACCGCACCGGAGCCCCACGCCCCGGGCACCCGCGTCTGGCGGGTGGAGCTGCCCGCCGGCGGCACCGCCGTGCTCGACGGCGGCTACGAGATCCGCATACCGGCCGGCAAGGCCCTGGTCGACGGCAACCGCAGGAGCTGACACACGCCATGTCCACGGAGACCGGGCCGATCGCCCTCCCCGTCACCGCCGTCACCTGTCTGGAGGACCGCGCCCACGTCGAGCGCACCGCCGTGCTCGACCTGGAGGCCGGCGTCCAGCGCCTTCGCCTCGGGCCGGTCAGCGCGCTCGCCGTCGACCGCACCCTGCACGCCGAGTTCGCCCCCGGGCATCCGGCCGCCGTCCTCGACGTGCGGCTCGTCCGCGACTGGACGCCGCGCGGACCGGTGCCGCCCGCCGAGGACGACTCCGCGCTCCGCCACCGGTCCCACGCCCTGGAAGGGGAGCGCCGTTCCCTGGAGCAGCGCCGCGACCGGCTGCGGACCCGCCTCGACCTGCTGGGCCGGCTCGCCGCCGACCTGCTGCGGGAGATCGGCGAGGGCGCCGGTTCCGGGGAGTCCGAAGGGTCCCGCTGGAGCCGCGAACTGGACCGGGTGGACGCCGAGCGCGACACGTACGGCGAGGAGCTCCGCGCCGCGGAGGCGCGCCTGACCGCCCTCGGTGCCGAACTCTCCGAGGTCCGCCGGGCGGTGGACCTCGCCGAGGAGGAGCCGGCCGAGCTCGTGGCCCATGTCGAGCTGACCGTGGAGGCCGGGGCCGCGGGGCCCGCGCGGCTGCGGCTGAGCCACCTCACCCCGTGCGCGCTGTGGCGGCCGGCCTACCGGGCCGTGCTCGACGGGAAGTCCCTGACGCTGGAGACGGACGCGGTGGTCTGGCAGCGCACCGGCGAGGACTGGTCGGACGTGCGGCTGACGCTGTCGACCGCGCGGTCGGCCCTGGCCGGTGATCCGCCGCGGCTGGTCGAGGACCGGCTGACGCTCAAGGACCGGACGTCGGCGGAGCGCCGCGCGATCGACGTCGAGGTGCGCGAGGAGGAGATCTCGACGCTCGGGCCGGCCCCGGTGCTCGGCCTGCCGGGCGTGGACGACGGCGGCGAGGCGCGGGTGCTGCACTCCCCCGCGCCCGTCTCCGTGCCGGGTGACGGGCGCGCCCACCGGGTGCCGGTCTCGGCGTTCACGACGGCCGCCGACAGCGAGTACGCCTGTGCGCCGGAGCTCTCCCCGCTGGTCACGCAGGTGGTGCGGTTCGACAACCTGTCCGGCCACGCGCTGCTCGCCGGCCCGGTGGACCTCGTCCGGGGCAGCGGGTTCACCGGCCGCGGCACGCTGGACTTCACGGCTCCCGGCGCCGCCGTCGAGCTCGCCTTCGGCAGCCGTGACGACCACCGGGTGGTCCGGCACGCCGAGGAGTCCCGCGACACCGTGGGCCTCGCCCAGCGGACCGTGGTCACCCGCACGGTCCGGCTGCACCTGTCCCGGTTCTCGCCGCCCGGGGAGCGGGACGACCGGGTGGTCGTCCTCCGCGAGCGGATCCCCGTCTCCGAGGTCGCGGCGGTGGAGGTGCGCCTGCGCGAGGAGGCCTGCTCCCCCGCTCCGGACGCGGTCGACGCCGAGGGCATCGTGCGCTGGGACGTCGCCCTGCCGCCCGGCGGCCGGCGGACGGTCACGCTGGTGTACGAGCTCTCGGCGACGGCCAGGGTCGGGGGGATCTGAGCCGGGGACCGTCGGCTGGATCCGAGGCGGGGACCACCGGCTCGCCCCGCGTCGTGCCGACGGCCCTCCCCGGGGCCTCGGCGCCGGGCACCCTATCAGCCCGGCACCCCTCCCACCCCGGACTCCCGCCACTCTCCACAACCGTGCGGACGCGTGCGGTAGTCATGGGGACGGGAGGGAACACCTTGGTCTTCAGTCTGGGTCGCCGCCGCAAGGCCGCCGCCGTCAGCGCCTGTCCGTTCACGTCCGAGCCCCCGTCCGACGCGCGGCAGGCCCCGCCGCACCCGCGCACACCGGAGGTGACGGACCGTCGGGAGGCGGAGGGCTTCGTCCGGCAGTTCCATCACGAGCAGCCCGAGGCCGGGGACGTGGAGCGCCGGGTCCGCGAGGTGCTGGCCGAGATCGACCGGACCGGCACGTACGAGCACACCCCGGCCGAACTCTCCTTCGGCGCCCGCGTGGCGTGGCGCAACGCGGCCCGCTGCATCGGCAGGCTCTACTGGAGCAGCCTCGTGGTGCGCGACCTCCGGCACGTCGCCTCGGCCGACGGCATCGCCGCCGCCTGCTTCGAACACCTGCGGATCGCCGGGAACGGCGGCCGGATCCGCCCGGTGATCTCGGTCTTCGCCCCCGACCGGCCGGGGCGCCCCGCGCCGCGGATCGTCAACGACCAGCTGGTGCGCTACGCCGGGCACGACACCCCCGAGGGCCGCTGGGTCGGCGACCCGCGCGGCGCCTCGCCGACCGCCCGCGCCCGCAGCCTGGGCTGGAAGCGTGCCGAAGAGGCCTTCCAGGTGCTTCCGTTGATGGTGGAGGAGCGCCCGGGCGCGCGACCGGAGTGGTACGAGCTTCCGGAGGACGCCGTCCTGGAGGTGCCGCTCCGGCACCCCGACCACGAGTGGGCGGTGGAACTGGGGCTGCGCTGGTACGCGGTGCCGGCGATCAGCGACATGACGCTGGAGATCGGCGGGGTGCGCTATCCGGCGGCACCGTTCAACGGCTGGTACATGGGGACGGAGATAGGCGCCCGCAACCTCGCCGACGCCGAGCGCTACGACCTCCTCCCGGTGGTCGCCGACCGTCTGGGCCTCGACCGCTCCTCGGAGCGCACGCTGTGGCGGGACCGGGCGCTCGTCGAGCTCAACGTGGCGGTGCTGCACTCCTTCCAGGAGGCCGGGGTGACGATGGCGGACCATCACACCGAGTCCGAGCGCTTCCTGCGGCACATCGCGCGGGAGAGCAGGCACGGCAGGCCCACGCCCGCCGACTGGAGCTGGATCGTCCCGCCCGTGTCCGGCTCCACGACTCCGGTCTTCCACCGGTACTACGACCCGGTGGACGCGTCCCTGCGCCCCGCCTTCCTCGCCCGGGAGCGATGAGGCCGACGCCGCGTCAGGCGGTCGGGCCGGGCGGCAGGTGGACGGTCATGATCAGGTGGCAGGTCGTCTCTCCCGCGCCGCGGTAGGCGTGGGCGGCGTCGCCGTCGAAGGTGGCGGTCTGCCCGGCCTCGACGGGGTGTTCCGTGCCGTCGACGACCAGGGTCATCCGGCCCGCGGTGACGCTGACGGTCTCCACGACTCCGGCCTGGTGGGGGTGGCTGGGGTACTCCTCGCCCGGTTCCAGCGTCCAGCGCCAGACCTCGACCGGAGCGGGGCCCGAGGTCGTGAGCACGAGCCGGGCCTCGCTGCCCAGCCTTCCGGCCCAGAGCGGCGCGACGGCGTCGGCGGAAACGACCCGGACGCGGCCTTCGGCCGGACCCTCGAGGAGGGCGGAGACGGAGACGCCGAGGGTGTCGGCGAGCCGGACGAGGGTGGCGAAGTTCGGGTTGCCCTGGGCCTTCTCCAGGCCCACCAGGGCGCCCTTGCTGACCTGGGCCCGTCTGCCGAGTTCGTCCAGGGACAGGCCGGCGCGGTTGCGGGCCGTCCTCACGTTGCGGGCGAGGGTCCGCAGGGCTGCCTCTGTCTCGGCCATCCGATCACCGTTCTCGGGAGTGGAGCAGGGGTCGTGGAGCTGCGTTCATGGAGCAATGGAATGCACCGCCCGGTCGTTCGGTTGACACAGCACGGTCGGTTCGTTGTACGGTCTGGTCGTTCCGATGACATAGTAAGGGATGTGCCGTGATCGCTCTGCTGCTGGCCCTGGGCAGCTCCCTCGCCTACGGGTGCGCCGACTTCCTCGGCGGCCTCGGCGCCCGCAAGGCCCATGTCCTACGGACCGTGCTGATCGCGGCGCCGGCCTCCCTCGCGGTGGAGCTGCTGCTCTGGCCCTTTCTCGGCGCCTCGTTCGACGCGGGCGTCCTGGGCTGGGGCGCCGCGTCCGGCGTCGCCTCCGCCGCGGCCTTCGCGCTGCTCTACCGGACCCTGGCGATCGGGCCGATGAACGTGCTCTCGCCCGTGACCGCGCTCGTGTCCGCCATGCTGCCCGTCGGCGTGGGCCTGCTCCAGGGCGAGCGCCTCGGCGCGGCCGGCCTGGTCGGGCTGCCGCTCGCCCTGGCGGCGGTGGTCCTGGTCAGTGCCGGACACGGCTCCGGCACCGCGCGCCCGTCCCGTACGGCGCTGCTGCTGGCCCTGGGCGCGGGCGCCGCGATCGCCCTCCAGCTGGTCTTCCTGCACCAGGCGCCTCCGGACAGCGGAGTGGCGCCGCTGATCGTGGGCCGCGCGGTCTCCTCGGCCGTGACCCTCGCGGCGGCCGCGGTGCTGTACCGCAGGCTGGGCTCCGAGCGGCCCGCGTACGCCCTGTCGGCGGCGGCGGGCGTGCTGGACTCGGTGGCGAACCTGCTCTTCCTGCTCGCCGCCCGGGGCGGCGACCTCGCCGTCGTCGCCGTGATCACCGCCCTCTACCCGGCGGGCACGGTCCTGCTCGCCCGTGGCGTGCTCGCCGAGCGCATCCACCGGGGCCAGCTCCTCGGTCTGGGGACGGCGGCCGTGGCCGTCGGCCTCCTGGCGCTGACCTGACCGCACCCCTCTCGTCCGCACGCACGAACGGAACTCCCCCGTGACCGACTTCCACCTCGCCCCCACCGTCGCGGACGCCTTCCCCGGCTCCCTCGTCGCCCTGGTCACCGCCACCGGCCTGCGGGGCCGCGAGCCCTGGCCCCGGACCGCGGCCGCCCTGACCGAACTGGAACGGCGGTTCGCCGACGGCACCTGGCGCCCCGCCGACGAGACCGACCCCCGCATCGAGGACTGGCACACCGCCTACCGGTCCTTCGGCACCAACCCGCGCCGCGTCCGCCCCAGCGTCGACGCGCTCGGCCGCCGCCTCGCGAAGAAGGGCGCCCTGCCGCGCGTCAACCCCGCCGTCGACTCGTACAACGCCGTCTCCGTGCGCCACGGCCTGCCCGCCGGCGCCTTCGACCTGGACCACGTCACCGGCGAGGTCTCGATCCGTCCCGCCGACGGCACCGAGGTCTTCACCCCGCTCGGCGAACCGGACACCGTCGAGAACCCGAGGCCCGGCGAGATCGTCTACGCCGACGCCCTCGGCGTCCTGACCCGGCACTGGAACCACCGCGACGCGCACCGCACCCGCGTCACCGAGGACTCCACCCGCGTCACCTTCGTCCTGGAGACCCTCGACGCCGGGCGGGACGGCCCCCTGCTGAAGGCCGCCGTGACCGAACTCCGGGACCTCCTGGCCCCGCACGCCGACGGAACGACCGTGCGGTACCTGGGCCCGGGATGACCGCCTCGCCGAGGGCCCTGCCGAGTGGCCCCACCGGAGGGGAGGGAGGACGCTGGTACTGAGCACGTCCGGGGCCCCGGGCGTCCCGAACGGAGCGCCCGCCCGGTCGGGAAAGGCCGCGCCATGCGCATGCTGCTGAAGGTCGAGATGGACACCGCGGCCTCCAACGAGGCCATCAAGCGGGGAAACCTGGGCAGGACCGTGGAGGAGACCCTCGAGCAACTCCGCCCCGAGGCGGCGTACTTCACCGTCGAGAACGGCTGCCGGACCGGATACTTCTTCTTCGACCTGGAGGACCCCTCCCACCTGCCGAAGATCTCGGAGCCCTTCTTCATGGAGATGGGCGCCAAGGTCCACTACTCACCGGTCATGAACCCCGAGGACCTCCGCAAGGGCCTCTCGGCGATCACGCCTGCGTGAGCATGCGCGTGGATCGGCGAGGAGGCGCCGAAGCCCTCGGTCCCGCGGAACACGCCCGCGCCCGCGAGACCCGCCTCGCGCGCCCGGACGCACGGGGACGTCGCCGCGTGCCCGTCGCCGTCACATCTCCGACCCGCCGGAGGAGTTGGGCGCGGAGAGCCGCTTCCGGGGGCGTGCTCGCGGAGCGTGCCGGGCTCGCGGACGCGGAGGCCACGACGGACGCGGCCGGGAACGCGTCCCACCGGTAGGGTGCCCTCCGGAAAACGGTGTTCTGCGTGGGGAGACATGGATTCATGGGCGGTCAGCAAGCGGACCGGGGCGGCTCCGAGGTGTTCCGGCCGCTGTCGGCGGACGACCCGACGACGGTCGCCGGATATCGGCTCGCCGCCCGGCTCGGCGCCGGTGGCATGGGCAAGGTGTACCTGTCGTACACGCCCGGCGGTCGGCCGGTAGCGATCAAGCTGATCCGTCCCGAGTTCGGCGAGGACGCGGAGTTCCGCCGCCGGTTCGCCCAGGAGGTGCGCTCGGCGCAGCGCGTCCAGGGCTGTTCACCGCCCCCGTCATCGACGCGGATCCCGACGGCGCGCAGCCCTGGCTGGCCACCGCGTACGTGCCGGGACCGTCGCTCGCCGACGCGGTCGTGGCGCACGGCGCGCTGCCCGTGGAGACGGTGCTGCTGCTCGTCGCGGGCATGGCCGAGGCCCTGCACGTCATCCACGGCGCGGGCATCGTGCACCGCGACCTGAAGCCGTCGAACGTGCTGCTCGCCGCCGACGGGCCCCGCGTCATCGACTTCGGCATCGCGTACGCCGCCGACGCGACCTCCCTGACGGGCAGTGGAGTCACCATAGGGACACCGTCGTTCATGGCTCCCGAGCAGGCGGCGGGCCACCCGGTCACCCCGGCCACGGACGTGTTCGCGCTCGGTCAGGTCGCGGCGTACGCGGCGACGGGCGTCCCGGCCTTCGGGGAGGGGACCGGGCACGGGGTGCTGTACCGGATCGTGCACGAGGAGCCGGACCTGAGCGCCGTGCCGGAACGGCTCACCGAGCTGGTCACGCGCTGCCTCGCGAAGGAGCCCGAGGCCCGGCCGACGCTCTCCGAGATCATCCGGCTCTGCCAGGCCGCGAACGCGGCGACGGTGCTGCGCCGGCCCGAGGACTGGCTGCCGGGCGCGGTCTCCGCCGAGATCACGGCCCGGGCGGCGGCGCCCGCTCCCCCGCAGACGCCCCCGCCGCCGACCGTCGCACCGGCCGTGCCCTCCGTGCCGTCCGCGCCGCCGGTGGCGTACTCGCCGACGGCTCCGACCGTGCCCTCCGCGCCGCCCGGCTACGGCCCGCCGCCGAGCACCGTCCCCGGCGCCCCGTCGGGACCCGTCGCTCCCTCGGGCCCGGTCGCCGCCGCTCCGACGCCCGCCTTCGCGTACGCGCCGACGCAGGGCCCCGCCGCTCCCGCCTACCCGCAGCAGCCCTGGCCGGGCCGGCCGGGGCCGACGGGCCACCAGCCGCAGCAGCCGTCCCAGCAGCGGAGGAAGGGCGGTGGGCGCGGTCTCGTCGTCGTCCTTTCCGCCGTCCTCGCCTTCGCCGTCGCGGGCGGTGCGACCGCCTACGTCGTGCTGAAGGACGAGGACGGGCAGGCGTCCTCGAACGCCGGCGGGAAGCCCGGCGGAAAGGGTTCGGCGAACGCGGGCGGCTCCGGAGGCACGGGGACCGGGACGGGCACGGGGACCGGCACCGGGGCCGGGAGTTCCGCACCGAAGCCCTCGACGGCGCCGGCCCCGCAGGCGGCCACGTACAAGGACATCGACCTCACGGCCGGCTACCACCTGACCCTCGGGGACGAGAACGTGCGCCCGCAGGACGGGGAGGACAACAACTACGAACTCTCCTACGACACGGGCGGCTACCTCGACGCCGAGAGCAGCGGCGGCAATCTGGTGCTGCTCGACCCGGGCCAGGAGGGCTCCCTCGAAGCGTGCCGCGCGGAGACCCGGTTCACCCAGAACATCTACGTGAACAAGCTGTCGCCGGGCCGTCAGGTCTGCGTCACGACGGGCACGGGCCACCTCGGCCTGCTCACCGTCAGGGCCTTCTCCCCGGAGGACTCGCCGAGCACCTACATGACGCTCGATCTGACGGTGTGGCGCAACGCGGCTCCCTCGGCGTCATCGAGCTGATCGCTTTTGCCGACGTATTCCGCGATCTGAATACCGATCCGATCAAGGGAGGTTCCAAACCGATCAAGATCGGATCTATAGTGCCGTCGTTACGACTCCCCACCCCGCGTGCCCCGTTCTCGAGAGTCTGGTTGATGTCGGCGCCGTCCACCCCCTTCCGCCCTGCCCTGCTCGCCTCGTTGCTGACAGCCGCCGCGGGTGGTGCGATCGCCGTCGCGGCGACCGCCGCGGCGCCGCCCGGAGTCCGTCCCGCACTCGGCTGGTTCGCCGGCGGCGGCGTCCTGCTCCTCGCGGCCGCCGCCTTCGCGGTCACCTGGTACGGGCGGACCTCCCGCTCCCTGAGCCGGCGGGTCGAGGCCCTCACCGCCGAACTCGCCGCCCAGGAGGCCCGGGCCGCCCGACAGGCGGCCCACTGGGCGGACGGGGCGGCGAGGGCGAAGGACCGGTACGAGACGGAGGCCGCCGCCTCGGAGGCGGCCCACCGGGCGCGGACCGAGGAGCTGATCCGCGCCCACACCGCCCGGATCGCCGAGCTGACGGCGGATCGGGCCGCCGAAGTGCGGCGGCTCGAAGCCGAACTGCGCCGCGCCGAGTCCGGCCGGTCCGCCGCCATGGCCGCCGCGGCCAACGCGGCCGGCCGCATGCAGGCCCTCGCCACGAGCATGCTCGCCGACCTGCGGGAGATGGAGCACCGGCACGCCGACGAGGACGTCCTGACCGACCTGCTCCACCTCGACCACCGCACCGCGCAGGCCGGACGGCTCGCCGACTCCGTCGCCGTACTGACCGGAGCCCGGTCCGGCCGGCGCTGGGCCCGCCCCATCGTCATGGAGTCGATCCTCCGCGGCGCCATGGGGCGGATCGGCGGCTACCAGCGGGTGCGGCTGCACTCCAGCAGCGACGCGGCCGTCGCCGGGCACGCGGCCGAGGGCGTCATGCACGCGCTGGCCGAACTGATGGACAACGCGGCGAACTTCTCGCCGCCCACCGCCGAGGTCCACGTCTACGTGGAGGAGGTCCCGGCCGGGGTCATCATCTCGGTCGAGGACAGCGGTCTGGTGATGAGCGACGTGCAGCTGCGCCGCGCGGAGGCCGCGGTCGGTTCGACGGCCCAGGACCTGGCCGGCCTCTCCGGCACCCGTCTCGGTCTGGCGGTCGTCGGCCGGCTGGCCCGGAAGCACGGTCTGACCGTGTCGTTCCGTCCCTCGGCGCGCGGTGGCACCGGCGCCCTGCTGATGCTGCCCCAGGACCTGATCAGCCACGCGCCCGCCGAGACTCCGGCCGCGCCCGCCGCCCTGCCGCCCGTGACGGGCCGGGGACCGACGGCGCCGGTCCCTCCGGAGGCTCCTGCGGCCACCGCCGCGGCCGTCGAACCCGAGACCGTCCACGACGGTGCGTCCGAGAGCACCGGCGAACACCCCCGGTTCGGCGAGAGCGGCCTGCCCCGTCGCCGTCGCGGCCGCGCGATGGCCGCCGCCCACCCGGAGGGGCCGGAGGCCGCCGTGAAGCCGCGCGCGGCGGGCCCGCGCACCGGCGCCGCGGCCGGCGCGGCCACGCGCTTCGGCACCTTCCGCCAGGCGGTCCGCGGCGCCGCCGAGGCCGCTCCCCCCGAGGCCGCCGCCTCCGACGCCGTCCCCGGGGCCACCGCCGCCGGGCCCGCCCCCGCCGTACCGTCCGATCCCGCCGACGCCCGGCCGTCCGCACCGCGGACCTCGCCGCCGTCCTCGAACTCCCCGCACCCGGAAGGCACCCCGTCATGACCGGCACCACCACCGACGAGAAGCTCAGCTGGCTCCTGGAGGGCCTGCTGGAACGCACCCCGGGCACCCGCCACGCCCTGGTGCTCTCCCGGGACGGCCTCAAGCTCTGCCGCACCCCCGAGCTCTCCGTCGACCAGGCCGACCAGCTCGCCGCGATCGCCGCCGGCATCCAGAGCCTGTCGCACGGTGCCTCCGTGGAGTTCGGCGACGGCACGGGCGGGGTCCGCTCCGCGATGGCCGAGTTCTACGGCGGCATCCTGTTCATCGTGGAGGCGGGCGAGGGCGCCCACCTCGCGCTGGTCGCCGACGAGGACGCCGACGCCGGGCTCGTGGGCCACAACATGTCCGAACTGGTGGAGCAGTTGGGCGAGTACCTGGTCGCGAGGCCCCGGGGATGAGCCGCGGCAGGCCGGGCCGGGACGACTCTCCCGACCGGCTCTACACCCTGACCGGCGGCCGCAGCCGCGCCGGGTCCGACGCCTTCGACCTGGTGACGCTCGTGGTCTCCGAGAGCGATCCGGTCGCCGGCATGCAGTCCGAGCACGCCGCGATCCTGCGCATATGCCGCTTCCCCACGGCGGTGGTGGAGGTGGCGGCGGGGCTCGGTCTGCCGGTGTCGATCACGCGGATCCTCCTCGCCGACCTGCACGACACCGGCCGGATCAGCGCACGGCACCCCCGCGCCTCGTACCGCCTTCCCGATCACGACATCCTGGAGCAGGTGCTCGTTGGACTCCGTAACCTCTGAACAGCGCCGGACCCTGCACAGCACCGCCGACAACGGACTGAAGATCGTCGTCGTCGGCGGTTTCGGAGTCGGCAAGACCACCCTGGTCCGCTCGGTCAGCGAGATCCGTCCGCTGAACACCGAGGAGACCATGACCCAGGCCGGCGAGGGCGTCGACGACACCGTCGGCGTCGCCGCGAAGACGGCCACCACCGTCGCCTTCGACTTCGGCCGGATCTCGCTGGACGAGCACAACGTGCTGTACCTGTTCGGGGCGCCCGGCCAGGAGCGCTTCTGGTTCCTGTGGGACCGGCTGTTCTCCGGGACGCTCGGCGCGGTCGTCCTCGTCGACACGCGGCGCCTCGCCGACTCCTGGTACGCGATCGACCGCCTGGAGCACCACGGCACGCCGTTCGTCGTCGCCTGCAACGACTTCGGCGGCCCCGCCCACACGCCCGACCAGATCCGCGAGGCCCTCGACCTCGCCGACGGGGTGCCGCTGGTCTTCTGCGACGCCCGGTCGCGCGAGTCCAGCAAGCAGGTGCTGATCTCGCTCGTGGAACACCTGCGGTCCGTCGTCGCGGCCTCGCGACCGACCCCCCACCCGATCCCGGAGCCCACCCCGTGACCCTCCCCGAGCCCCAGCCGGTCCCGCTGAGCGGGCCCCGGTTCCAGACCGACCCCACCGAGCTGTACCGGCAGATACGACGCGAGCACGGGGCCGTCGCCCCGGTCCTGCTCGACGGGGACGTGCCCGCCTGGCTGGTCCTCGGCTACCGCGAGCTGCACCAGGTCACCAGCGACCCGGTCCTCTTCTCCCGCGACTCCGAGCTGTGGAACCTGTGGGACGCCGTTCCGGCGGACTGGCCGCTGCTGCCGATGATCGGCCGCAAGCAGCCGTCCATCCTCTACACCGTCGGCGAGCGGCACCGCGAACGGGCCGGGGTGGTCTCCGACGCCCTGGAGGGGGTCGACCCGTTCGTCCTGCGGGAGCGGACCGAGCGCTTCGCCGACGAGCTCATCGACGGGCTGTGCGGCAAGGGCTCCTGCGACATCATCGCCGAGTACGCGATGCTCCTGCCGGTACGGGTCCTGGCCAGCTGCTACGGCTTCGCCGACGAGCAGGGCCCCGGGCTCGTCACCGCCATGAACGACATGATCAACGGTCAGGAGGGCGCGCTGGAGGGCCAGCGCCACCTGGCCGAGTCCATGTTCGCGCTGCTCGCCGCCAAGGCCGAGGCGCCGGGGGACGACGTCGCCTCCCGGATGCTCGCCAACACCGCCGGGTTCACCGTCGAGGAGGTCGCCCAGGACCTCATGGTGATGATGGCCGCGGGCCACCAGCCGACCGCCGACTGGATCGGCAACTCGCTGCGCCTGATGCTCACCGACGACCGGTTCGCGGCCTCGCTCGCCGGCGGCCGGCACAGCGTCGGCGAGGCGATGAACGAGGTCCTGTGGGAGGACACCCCGACGCAGAACGTCGCCGGACGGTGGGCCTCGCGCGACACCCGCCTCGGCGGGCGGAGGATCGGCCGCGGCGACCTGCTGCTGCTCGGTCTGGCCGCGGCCAACTCCGATCCGCACGTGCGCACCGACTCCGGCGCGTTCACCGGCGGCAACAACGCCCACCTCTCCTTCGGTCACGGCGAGCACCGCTGCCCGTTCCCCGCGCAGGAGGTCGCCGAGACGATCGCCCGGACGGGGATCGAGGTGCTGCTCGACCGGCTGCCGGACGTGGACCTCGCGGTCGCCGAGGGCGCCCTCGCCCGCCGCCCCTCCCCCTGGCTGCGCGGTCTGACCGCGCTCCCCGTGACGTACACCCCGACCCCCGCCCTTGGAGCCCTCGGATGAGCTGCCCGTACGACCACACCGCCACGTCCGGCACCGACGCGATCGCCCTCGACCCGTTCGTCGGCGACCTCGACGGCGAGAGCGCCCGGCTGCGCGCCGCCGGCCCGCTGGCCCGCGTCGTCCTGCCCGGCGGAGTGCCCTGCTGGGCCGTCACCCGGCACGCCGAGGCGCGCAAGCTGCTCACCGACGCCCGGCTCGTCAAGGACATCGAGGTCTGGGGTGCGTGGCAGCGCGGCGAGATACCCCTGGACTGGCCGCTGATCGGGCTCGCGAACCCGGGGCGGTCGATGCTGACCGTCGACGGCGAGGAGCACCGGCGGCTGCGCTCGCTGGTCGCGCAGGCGCTGACGGCACGTCGGGTGGAGCGGCTGCGGGCGGGCATCGAGGCGCTCACCGCGGGGATGCTCGACCGGCTGGCCGAGCGGCCGTCCGGCGAGGTCGTGGACCTGAAGGCGGAGTTCGCGTACCCGCTGCCGATGAACGTGGTGGGCGAGCTGATGGGCGTCGACCCGGCCGACCACCCGCGGATGAAGGCGCTGTTCGACAAGTTCTTCTCGACGCAGACGCCGCCCGAGGAGGTGCCGCAGATGATGGCGGACCTGGGCACCCTGTTCGCGGGGATCGTGGCGGGCAGGACGGAGCGTCCGGGCGACGACCTCACGAGCGCGTTGATCGAGGCGTCGGAGAACGGTGACCGGCTGACCACGGAAGAGATCACCAACACCCTCCAGCTGATGGTGGCGGCCGGGCACGAGACGACGATCAGCCTGATCGTGAACGCCGTGGTCGCCCTGGAGACCCACCCCGAGCAGCGGGCCCTGGTGCTCAAGGGCGAGGTGCCGTGGGAGAACGTGATCGAGGAGACCCTGCGTTGGTCGACGCCCACCTCGCACGTGCTGATCCGCTTCGCCACCGAGGACATCGAGGTCGGCGACCGGGTCCTGCCCCGGGGGGAGGCCCTGATCGTGTCGTTCGGCGCGATCGGCCGGGACGAGGAGCAGCACGGTCCGACGGCGGGCGAGTTCGACGTGACGCGGACGCCGAACCGGCACATCTCGTTCGGTCACGGCCCGCACGTGTGCCCGGGCGCGGCGCTCTCCCGCCTGGAGGCGTCGGTGGCGCTCCCCGCCCTGTACGGGCGCTTCCCGGAGCTGCGCCTCGCGGTGCCGCGCGAGGAGCTCCGCAACAAGCCGGTCGTCACCCAGAACGACCTCTTCGACCTCCCGGTCCTGCTGTCCTGACGGCTCCCGGCGGGTCCCGCCCGAAACGCCCCGCGGCCCCGGCCGCGGGGCGCTAGGCTGGCGCCATGCATCTGTCGTCGTGTCCCAGCTGGTGGCGCTCCTCCTAGGAGCGGCCACCCCTCGCGCACGACCGGGCCGTTCGGACGAACGGCCCTTTCGCGTTTCCTGCTCATGGGTCCTGTCGTCCCGACGGCGCCACCGACCCGGACCAGGAGACCTCATGACCACCCTCGCCCCCACCATCCCCGCTCCCACCGACCTCCCCACCGACGACGCCCTCGGGACGACCGCCGCGCGGACGCGCAGCGCGGTCCTGGAGCAGCGGGTCCTCGAAGCCCCGGGGCGGTTCCGCGTCCTGACCGGCGACCGGCCCACCGGGCGGCTGCACCTGGGCCACTACTTCGGCACCCTGCACAACCGAGTCCGGCTCCAGGACCTGGGGGTGGAGCTGTTCGTGATCATCGCGGACTACCAGGTCCTGACCGACCGCGACGTGGCGGACCACCTCACCGAGCACGTCGAGGAGCTGGTGCTCGACCACCTCGCGATCGGCGTGGACCCGGAGCGCAGCACGGTCTTCGCCCACAGCGCCGTCCCCGCCCTGAACCAGCTGCTGCTGCCCTTCCTCAGTCTGGTGTCGGTGGCCGAGCTGAACCGCAACCCCACCGTCAAGGACGAGATCGCCCACTCCCGGCAGTCCGCCGTCAGCGGCCTGATGTTCACCTACCCCGTCCACCAGGCCGCCGACATCCTGTTCTGCAAGGCGAACCTCGTCCCCGTCGGCCAGGACCAGCTGCCGCACCTGGAGGTCACCCGGACCGTCGCCCGCCGGTTCAACGACCGCTACGGCAGCGGTGCGGCCGTCTTCCCCGAGCCGGACGCCCTGCTGTCCGACGCCCCGCTGCTGCTCGGGACGGACGGCACCAAGATGAGCAAGAGCCGGGGCAACGCCATCGCCCTGGCCGCCACGGCCGACGAGACGGCCCGGCTGGTCAAGGGCGCGAAGACCGACTCCGAGCGCCACATCTCCTACGACCCGGCCGGCCGGCCCGAGGTGTCGTCCCTCCTGCTGCTCGCGGCCCTCTGCCAGGGCCGTGCCCCGGAGGAGGTCGCCGCCGAGATCGGCTCCGCGGGCGCCGCCGCGCTGAAGCGGACCGTGACGGAGTCGGTCAACGAGTACCTGGCGCCGATCCGGTCCCGCCGCGCGGAGTACGCACGGGACCGCGCGTACCTCCGCCGGGTCCTGCGCGAGGGCAACGAGCGGGCCCGGGCGGTCGCCGACGCGACCCTCGCCGAGGTGCGCACGGCGATGAACAGCCACTACTGACGTGTCTCTCCGGCACGGGAACGACGGAGGGGAGCCGGGGACGACGGAGGGGAGCCCGGACGCCATCGACCGGGCGCTGCTCGCCGAGCCGCAGCGGGACGCCACTCAGGCGTACGCGGTGCTCGGCAGGGCGGTCGGCCTGTCGGCCGGCGCCGCGCACGAGCGGGTGCGGAAGCTGCGCGAGCGCGGCGGCGTTCGCCGCGATCTCCGAGATCCGGGAGGCGCACGTCATCGCCTGCAGCGCCTCGGTGCTGGTGAAGGTGCGCACCACGACCACGGTGCGGCTCCAGCAGGTGCTGCGCCGGTTGTACGCGATCGAGGGCGCGAGCGGCACGCAGGCGACGGTGTCCCCGGAGACCTTCTTCGAGCGGCCGGTCTCCACGGGCTGACGCCCCGCCGTCCGGCGTCAGTCGCCCGTGCCGCCCGTGCCGCTCTCCAGGATGCCCTTGAGGGTCAGTTCGTCCCTCGGCGTCTCCCTCCGCACCTGCGGGCGGACGACGAGGGGGATCAGGGCCTTGCCGACGCCGTGTCCCTCGAAGTCGAGGGAGAGCGTCAGACGGCAGTGCTCGCCGTCGTCCAGGGGCTCGATGGTGCCCTGCACGTCGCCGCGGACGGGGCCGTCGATGCCGTGCACGTGCCAGTGCCTCGGCGGCTCCCACCCGATGACCTGCATGGTCGAGGTGAATTCCCGCCTGCCGATCCGCCGGGTGACGGCGGCCTTGGAGCCGACCGCGAGGGGGCCGTCGCCGATCTTGTGGACCGAGACCGCGCTCTCCTGCCATTCGGTCAGGTGCGTCGGGTCGGTCACGTAGGAGAAGACCTCCGCGGGCCTGCGGGAGATGTCGATGGTTTCGGTGATGACAGGCATGTCGCCCTCTTCGTTCGACGGGGGACCCCGCCGGAAGCCGATGCGCCGGCGCGGGCCCGTTGTCGCTTCGTACAAATCGTCCCACTCCCGGCAGCGTCCCGCCAGCCTCGGTCCGCGCGGCGGCATCCGGGCCGGGGTCCGGCTCCGGGTCCCACCCGCTTGCCGGTCCCCAGGTTGCCGCTAATGTCGATATATAGGCCATATGTGCATCCTCGTTCCCGCACGCAGGAGGTGAGGGAGAGGGGGCGTACGAAAGGAGCCTCCGATGACCCGTACTTTGCGGAGCGCGATAGCCCTGGCCGGAGCCGCAGCCCTCTCCCTCGGAGTGGCGGCGACCAGCGCGACGGCCCTGGGCGCGGGGAGCGAGAAGCAGGACGTCAAGATCGGTCTGCTGCTGCCGGAGAGCAAGACCACCCGGTACGAGAAGTTCGACCGGCCCTACATCGAGCAGAAGATCAAGGAACTGGCGCCCGACGCCCAGATCGACTACTACAACGCGGCCGAGAACGCCACCACCCAGCAACAGCAGGTCAACACCGCGCTCGCCAAGGGCGACAAGGTCCTCATCCTCGACGCCGTGGACGCCAAGTCCATCCAGTCCTCCGTGCAGAAGGCCCATGACGCGGGCGTCAAGATCGTGGCGTACGACCGCCTCGCCCAGGGCCCCGTCGACGCCTACGTCTCGTACGACAACCACAAGGTGGGCGAGTTGCAGGGCAAGGCGCTCCTCGCAGCGCTCGGCGACAAGGCCGAGAGCGGCGAGATCGTGATGCACAACGGGTCGCCGACGGACCCGAACGCCGCCGAGTTCAAGGCCGGAGCGCACTCCGTCCTCGACGGCAAGGTGAAGATCGGCAAGGAGTACGACACCCCCAACTGGGACCCGAACAACGCCAACCAGCAGATGTCCGGCGCCATCAGCTCCCTCGGCAAGGACAAGATCGTCGGTGTCTACTCGGCCAACGACGGACTGGCCGCCGGCATCGCCACCGCCCTCAAGGCGGCCGGCATGAACGTGCCGCTGACCGGCCAGGACGCCCAACTCGACGCGATCCAGCGGCTCCTGCTGGGCACCCAGACGATCACGGTCGAGAAGCCGTACAAGCCGGAGGCCGACATCGCGGCCACCATGGCCGTCGACCTGGCGGAGGGCAAGAAGCTGTCGTCCGACCTGGTCCCCACCAGCGTCAACAGCGACAGTGACCGCAAGGTCGCGGCCCGGCTGCTCGACCCGGTCGTGGTGAACAAGGACAACATCAAGAACACCGTGGTCAAGGACGGGCTCTACACGGTCCAGGAGATCTGCACCCCGACCTATGCGGCGGCCTGCAAGGACGCCGGTCTCGAATAAACCGGTCTCGAACAGCCGGTCTCGAACAGCCGGCCTCGAAGAAGCCGGTCTCGAAGAAGCCGGTCTCGAACAGCCGCGGAGCGGTTCGCGCGAGCGGAGGAGGCGGTTCCCTTGCCGGAGCCAGCCGTGCTCACCCTGCGGGGGATCTCCAAACGGTTCGGCGCGGTCCAGGCGTTGAAGGACTTCGACCTGGAGGTCCACGCCGGCGAGGTCGTCGCCCTCGTCGGCGACAACGGCGCCGGCAAGTCCACCGCCGTCAAGTCGATCGCCGGGGTGAACCCGCCCGACGAAGGCGTCATCGAGTGGGAGGGCCGGGCGGTCTCCGTCAACCGGCCCCACGACGCCCAGAACCTCGGCATCGCCACCGTCTACCAGGACCTCGCCCTGTGCGACAACCTCGACGTGGTCGGCAACCTCTTCCTCGGCCGCGAACTGCGCCGCTTCGGCGTCCTGGACGAGGTGCGGATGGAGCAGCGCTCGCGCGAACTGCTCGACACGCTCTCCATCCGCATCCCCAGCGTCCGGATCCCGGTCGCCTCCCTCTCGGGCGGCCAGCGCCAGACCGTCGCGATCGCCCGTTCCCTGATCGGCGACCCGCGGATCGTCATCCTGGACGAACCCACCGCCGCCCTGGGCGTGGAGCAGACCGCCGAGGTGCTCGACCTGGTCGAGCGGCTCCGCGAGCACGGTCTCGGCACCATTCTGATCAGCCACAACATGGTGGACGTGATGGCGGTCGCCGACCGCATCGCCGTCATGCGCCTCGGCCGGAACAACGGCCTCTTCGACAAGCGCTCCACGACCACCGAGGAGATCATCTCCGCCATCACCGGGGCCACCGACAGCGCCGTCACCCGTCGCCAGGCCCGCAAGCGGGAGGAGGAGGGATGAGACGTGACCGCGCCTCCGGCGATTCCGCCGCCCAGCAGCCGGCGCCCGAGTCGATGCCCGCGGTGGACACCCGGCTGCTCGTGCGCGAGGAGGGTCTGAAGGGGTACCTCGGGGAGTTCCGCCGCAAGATCCGCAGCGGAGAGCTGGGGTCGCTGCCCGTCATCGTCGCGGTGATCATCATCTGGACGGTCTTCGGCAGCCTCGACAGCACCTTCCTCTCGGCCCAGAACCTCTCCGACCTCAGTCAGCAGATCGTCGGCACCGGCATGATCGCCGTCGGCATCGTCTTCGTCCTGCTGCTCGGCGAGATCGACCTGTCGGTCGGCTCGGTCAGCGGCCTGTGCGCCGCCATCTTCGCCGTGCTCAACGTCCTGAACGGCATGAACGAGTGGCTGGCGCTCCTCGTCGCCATCGCGGGCGGGGCGGCCGTCGGGCTCATCCACGGCTTCTTCTTCGCGAAGGTCGGCGTGCCGGCGTTCGTGGTCACCCTCGCGGGCAACCTCGCCTGGAACGGTCTGATGCTCCAGATCCTGGGGTCCAGCGGCACGGTCAACATCCCGAGCGAGAGCATCGTCTCCAAGCTCTACTCGACGATCTTCCACAGCCCCGCAGCGGCCTACGTGACCGCGGCCGTGGGGGTCGGGCTCTTCCTCGCGGCCTCGCTCCTGGACGCCAGGCGCCGCAGGGCCGCCCGGGTGCCGTTCCGGCCGGTCGCCGAGATCGTGCTCCGTACGGCCGTGATCGCCGCGATCGCGTTCGTCGCGGCGTACATCCTGAACCGCTACCAGGGGCTTCCGCTCGCGCTCCTCATCTTCCTGATCCTGCTGGTGGTCCTGGACTTCGTGCTGCGCCGCACGACCTACGGGCGGCGGATCTTCGCCGTCGGCGGGAACATCGAGGGCGCGCGACGGGCCGGCATCAGCGTGCCGTTCGTCCGGATGAGCGTCTTCTCGATCTCCGGGACCATGGCGGCGGTCGGCGGCCTCTTCCTGGCCGGCCAGATCCAGTCCGCGAGCCAGACCTCCGGCGGCGGCAACCTGCTGATGAACGTCATCGCCGCGGCCGTCATCGGCGGTACGAGCCTGTTCGGCGGGCGCGGCTCGGTCTGGTCCGCCCTCCTCGGCGCCCTGGTCATCGGATCGATCCAGTCGGGCATGAACATCATGGGCGTCAGCAACGCCGTCCAGTTCATGATCACCGGATCGGTGCTGCTGGCCGCCGTCGTCGTCGACTCGTTGTCCCGCCGGAGCCAGAAGGCCGCGGGCCGCGCCTGACCACCGGGCTCCCGGGGAAGGAGACCCCTCATGGAGGCGGAGCCGAACCGGAGGGACGGGCGTCGCCACGGGCGCGACGAGACCGAGGAGGAGCGGGCCGACCGGCGCTGGGCGGATCTCATGCAGGAGATCCGGGTGGCGCAGACCGGCGTGCAGATCCTCCTCGGCTTCCTCCTCACCGTGGTCTTCACCCCGCACTTCCAGGGGCTCGACCAGACGGACAAGACGATCTACGTCGTCACGGTCGTCCTCGGATCCCTGGCCACGGGCGCGCTGATCGGTCCCGTCGCCTTCCACCGGATCGTGGCGGGGCGGCGGATCAAGCCCCAGGCGGTCGTCTGGGCCTCACGCCTCACCTTCACCGGTCTCGTCCTGCTCCTGGCGACCCTGACGTCGGCCCTCTTCCTCGTCCTGCGGGTGGTCACGCACGACGCGTACGTCCCCTGGCTCGTCTCCGGCGTCCTCGCCTGGTACCTGCTCTGCTGGTTCGCCCTGCCCCTGTGGACGCGCTCCCACTCCGCCGACGGGGACTGAGGGCCGGGACCGCGGCCGGGTGTTCAGAACACCGTCGATTCGGCGAAGAGTTCGTTCACCCAGTGGGCGCTCGCCTCCGCGCACCCCGTGGCCGGCGTGCCCGGGAAGAGGCGGAACCAGGAGACCGCCCGGCCGAGCGCGGCGAGCCGCGTGGCGAGCGCCGCGGCGCGGCGGAGCTCCGGCAGGGAGGGCCCCAGGTCGGTCCAGGGTTCCAGATAGGCGTCGCGCAGCCGGTGCACGTGCTCGGGGCCGTGGCGCTCCCGGACGGCGCGGGCGGGGACCAGCAGGCTGGTGAAGGGATGGGCGACGTTGGCGTCGCCCCAGTCGAAGAAGGTGAAGCGGTCGGCGGCGGGGGCGAGGAGCTGGGCGTCGTGCAGGTCGCAGTGGTCGAGCGAGTCCGGGATCCCGTACGCGTCGAGCTCGGCGCACCAGTCGAGGAGCCGGGGACGTCCCTCCCGGAGGGCTCGGCGGGCGTCGGGCTCCAGGGTGGCGTTGCCCTCGACGAGGCCGTCGAAGATCTCCGGCAGCTGAGCGGTGCGGCCGCCGGGCACGCCGAGGGCGGTCATCCGGTCCGCGTACGGGGTCAGTGCCCGTTGCATCCGCGCGTACTGGCCGAGTGCCCGCGCCCAGGACTCCGGCCCGGCGCCGCCGGCGTCGAGGACGTTCCGGAAGAGGGGCCCGCCGTCGGGGAGGAGCGACCAGCCGCGCGCGGCGTCGACCGCGAGCGGTGTCACGACGTGCTCGGGCACCCAGTCGGCGAGTGCTCCGCCGAGCGCGGCCTCGAAGGCGGCGTCGGGGGCGCTCGCCTTGAACCACACCGCGTCGCGCTCGCCGGCCCCGGTCCGGAACCGCACGAGGATCGACCAGGGCCGGACCCTGACGTCCCGGGGCCCCGTCTCCTCCAGGCCGTGCCGGCCGAGCTCCCGCTCCGACCAGCCGAGGGCCGCCGCCCGCCAGGCCTCTTCCTCCCAGGGGGTGACCGCGTCGGCGAACTGCCCGCGGTCGACCGTCATGGTCATCGCTCGTCCCATCGGGCGATTGCACCATCGGGGCGGGCCCGACGCACCCGAATATCCGGGGACCGCACGGAAGCGGAACGACCCCGGTGGGCATATTCGTATACCAAAATTGCGAACCATGAAACCCCACTTCTCGGCACGACATGGATATCCCTCGCCTGGAAACCTCCACCCTTGCCCACCCACTCGATTTGGTATACAAAACGGGGAGCCGTAGCCGGCCCACTCCCCCAGGAGCTCCCCTGTGCCTCGAAGCCACCCCGCCGCCCTCCCCCTCGGTGACCCGCCGCGGCGTCCTCGCGGGTGCGGCCGCGCTCGCCGGCACCGTGGCCGCGTCCGGCACGGCGGCGGCCGCGGTCTCCTCGACGGGCACGGCCTCCTCCGCGGGTGCGGACCGGGGCGGGAGGACCCCGGCCGGAGGCGACCTCGTGATCCGGGGCGGCACCCTCCCCGACCCCGCCACCGGCGAGGTCACCGAGGACGCCGTCGTCGTGATCGAGCACGGGACCGTGCGCCCGATCGGCCGCGAGGTCGAACTCATGCGGGCCGCGGGGCTGTCCGCGCTCGACGCGATCCGCACCGCCACCACCGGGGCCGCGCGCCTGCTGGGCGTGGACCGCACGGTGGGCCGCCTCGCCCGGGGCTGCGCGGGCGACGCGATCCTCGTGCCCGAAGACCCCCTGGCCGACGTGACCCTCCTCAAGCACCCGACCCGGGTGGTGCGGGCGGGCCTCCCCCTCTGACCCACCGGGCGGCACCCGCCGCCACCCACCGCGCGGGCGCGCCCGCCGGTGCGGTGCCCCCGCCCACCCCCGCCTCCGTACCACCCGCCGACCTTCCCCCTCCCCACAGCCCCCGAGGAGCCCCCGTGCAGTCCCCGTCCACCGTCTCCAGCCCCTCCGCCCTCTCCCGCCGCACCGTGCTCGCCGGCGCCGCCGCCCTCGCCGGTGCCACGGCCACGGCGGCCGCCACCGCCGGAACCGCGCAGGCGGTGACCGCACCGGCCGCCGTGACCGGAGCCGCGGCCTCCACCCCCGCCGGCCGCCGCGACAGGACCGTCGTGTTCCGCAACGTGCGCCCGTTCGGCGCGGCGGAGGCGACGGACCTCGTGGTCGTCGACGGCCGGATCTCGGACGGCCCCGCGCCGCACGGCGCGAAGGTCGTCGACGGCGGCGGCCGGATCGCCCTCCCGTCCCTCGTCGACGCGCACGTCCACCCCGACAAGACCACCTGGGGCGGCTCCTGGGTGTCCCGTCGGCCGGCCTCCGGCATCGCCGACTACGTCGCGCAGGACGTGGAGCTGTTCCGCGGCCGGCACCGCACCGTCGCCGAGCGCGCCCACGGCCTGATGAGCCACGCCGTCGCCCGCGGCACCCGCGGCATGCGCGCCCACGCCGACGTGGCCCCGGCGTACGGCCTTGCCGGAGTGGAGGGCGTGGCGGAGGCCCGCGAGCGGCTGCGCCACGCCCTCGACGTCCAGATCGTGGCCTTCCCGCAGCACGGCGTCATCCGTACCCCGGGCACGGCGGCGCTCCTGGAGAAGGCGGCGCGCGAGGGCGTCGTCGACATGATCGGCGGCATCGACCCGATCGGCTTCGACCAGGCCCTCGACGAGCAGCTCGACGTCGTCTTCGGCATCGCGGACCGCCACGGCGTCGGCGTGGACATCCACCTGCACGATCGCGGCGAGAAGGGCATGCGGGCGATGCGCGGCATCGTCGAGCGCACCCGCGCCCTCTCCCTCGCCGGCAAGGTCACGGTCAGCCACGTCTTCTGCCTGCCGGAGCTAGCGGACCGTGAACTCGGTTCCATTGCCACCGACTTGGGCGAGCAGGACATCGCGCTCACCACGGTTGCGCCCTCGGACTCCCTGGTGCTTCCGATCGCCCGGCTGCGCGAGCACGGCGTACGGGTCGGGCTCGGCTCGGACGGCGTACGGGACTCGTGGAGTCCGTTCGGCGACGCCGACATGATGCACCGCGCGCACCTCCTCGGCTGGGTGACGGACGTGCGCCTCGACGACGAGCTGGCGGAGTGCTACCGCGTCGCGACCCACGGCGGCGCGGACGTGATGGGCCTCGCGCACGCCGACCTCCGGGCGGGCGCCCCGGCCGACTTCGTCCTGGTGCACGGCGAGTGCCTGCCTCAGGTCGTCGTCGACATGCCGCGCCGGGACGTGGTCGTCCACGGCGGTGCGGTCGTGGCCCGCGACGGGGAGTTCCTCGCCTGACGCGCCCGACGCCGGACGCGGGGGCGACGCCGGACGCGGGGGCGACGCCGGACGCGGGGGCGACGCCGGACGCGGGGGCGAAGGGCCGGGGACGTCCCGGCCCTTCGCCCCGGGCCACCGGACTACAGGTAAGGGCGCGTGATCAGCTCGATCGCGTGCCCGGACGGGTCCTTGAAGTAGACCCCGCGCCCGCCGTGTTCGGTGTTGGTCTCACCGGGACGCCTCATCTGCGGGTCGGCCCAGTGCTCGATGCCGCCGTCGCACAGGCGCCGGTACGCCCGGTCGAACAGTTCGTCGTCGACCATGAACGCGTAGTGCTGCATCTGGATGTCCACCGGGGGCTCGGCGAACTGGATCAGGACGCCGTCGTCGAGCTGGACGTTGAGGAAGGGCCCCCAGGACGGCGCCTCGGGGAGTTCCAGCAACTCGCGGAAGAAGCGCGCGGATTCCTCGCGGCTCTTGGACGCGATGATGGTGTGGTTGAACGTGACTGCCATGTGGATGACCTCGCTGTTGATTCGACACGTGAAGGGGATGCGCAGTGCCGTCGCACTGGGGGTCCTCGTGCCGAACCTCCGGGGTGCCCGTCGCGCACCCGCCGGGCGATCAGTCCTCCACCGGATCGCCCGTCCGTGCATGGCGTGTCGCCGGTCCGGTGTTCATGACGGGCGACGCTACTTGATCAACCGTGCCGGGACAAGGCGGACCACCCGCTCCGCCTCGGGATGCGCGTACGTGCTCGGCGCACTCGCGACGCCCGGCAGCAGGGCGGCGACGGCCGGGGCGAGAAGGCGGGCGCGTCGCCCGGTGTCGGCGTTCTTCACGGCGTGGTCGACGAGCCCTCGTGGAGACCGTTGCGTCGCCGGAACGACCGGGTCCCCTGACCGGGCGTCACCGGGCGCGGACGACGCACCCCGCGCCGCCGTCGGAGCCGTCGAAACCGTCGGAGCCTCCGATGACGACTTGTCGCCATCGGCCGTTCTTCAGGCTTGCGCCGGACAAGGTGGGGCAGATTGCCCGTGGGCCGACGGAGGTCCGTACGAAAGGGGTGGTGCCGTGCTGAAGGACTTCTTCGAGCGGCTCCGGCGGGGCGGCGGGCGTTCCGGTGGGGGCGGTCCGGCGTCGTCCCCCGGCGACCTCGTCCTCGACGCGGACTTCTCCTCGGTCGAGCAGTGGGTGGCGGGCCGCTCGTGGGCCTATCCCGACGGCGGGCCGACGAACCCCGGCGACAACAAGCTCGATCATCTGGTGGAGGACCCCTCGTACAGTCGGACGGGGACGTTCCGGGCCACCCGCAGGAGCGACGGCTACTGGGACGCCGGGCTGCTCACGACGGAGGGCAGCGCGGAGGACTTCCAGATACGGGCGGGCGACGTCCTGGAGGCCCGGGTGCGCCTGCCGGAGGAGACGGGCGCCTGGCCGGCGATCTGGACCTGGCGCGACGGCGGGCAGGAGGTCGACGTCTTCGAGTACCACCCCGACAACCCCGACCTCCTGGAGCTGTCGAACCGGGTGCGGGGCCGGCACCTCTACTTCCGGGATCCGGCCGTCCGGCCCGGGGCGTGGGTGGACCTCCGGGTCGAGTTCGGGGCGCGGTCCGTCGTGTGGTGGGTCAACGGCGCCCGCGTCTTCGACGACCGCCGGGGGGTGGGGCGCTCCTGGCGGGCCCACCTCATCGTGAACCTGTCGGTCTGCGCGGGCCGGTACCACCCGGCGCCCGACCCGGACGCGTCGGAGATGTCGTACGAGGTGGCGGAGTTGCGCGTGTACCGGCGCTGAACGATCGTGCCCGGCCTCCTCCGCCGTCGACGTGGCCGCGGTACGGGCACGATGCGGACGCGGCGCGGGCGGGAAGGGTGCGTCGGGACGGCGGGTGTTGCGTAGGCTCGAACGGAGCGTTCCGTGTGGCCGAAGCACCGCGCCGTCCCTACGACGAGGAGGACCCTGTGAGCACCGCCGGAGAAGGACGGCAGCAGCTGGACGAGGCCAGTGTCCTCAACGCGAAGAGGACGTTGCTCCAGTTGCTCGCCCGGGCGGGCGTCTGGTCCGGTGACGCGGAGGAGCTGATCGGGTTCGTCGAGGCGGGCGCACTGGCCCTCGCGTATGAGGAGGTCGGCGGGGCCGGGCGGAGCGCGCCGGACGGGAAGGGCGAGCCGTACGCCTCCGGCTGGCTCGACGGGGCGCGGGCCGTCACCGACGAGCTGGGCGCCGTCGCCGAGCGGGCGCTGAGGCACGCCGTCGCCTCGGATCCGTCGGCCGCCTCTCCGGACGACCGCCCGCCCGTCGGACGGACGGAGCTGGAGCGGACCAAGGTGGCGGTGACTCCGCTCTACCTCTCCTTCGCCGACGTCTCCGATCTCGACCCGGAGGTCACCGAGCAGGTGCTGCGGGCCCTCCTCGGCACGATGAGCTCGCGCCAGCGGGCGGGGTACGCGGGCCGGCTCACCGAGTTCACCTCGACGCACCGTGCGCGCCTGGAGCGGCTGTACTCCGAGTACGGGCCCGGCAGCGCGATCGCGATCCACGGCCGGTACTCCCTGATCCACTCCCCCACCAGCGTCGCCGTCCTGGAACGGCTCGCCACGTCCCCGGCGGACCTGCACGAGGAGTGGGACGCCGCCGAGCTGCCGCCGGCGTGGCTGGACGGTCTGACGACGGCATGGGAGGCGTCCGCCTGACGGCGCTTCACGCCGCGGCCGGGCGGTCGGGACCTGGCGCCCCACGTCGAACGGGGATAGGTTAGGCTCACCTAACAAGCGCCTCGCGATGGCCGCTGCCTCGGCATTCCCATGTCTGGAGGGGCGTCGGGTGGGGCGTCAGCACACCTCTGCCCGGAGACAAGGATCCGTCATGCCTTCTGTGTTCACCCCCTTCCGCCGCCGCGTTCTCGTGGCGGGCGCCGCCGCGGTCTCGCTCGGCCTCATGGTGACCGGGTGCGGCTCGGACGACGAAAAGGACGACGCGAAGGACACGGCGGCCAAGGCTCCGGCGGGGGCGTTCCCCGTCACCCTCAAGAGCGCGCTCGGCGAGGCCGTCATCAAGGAGAAGCCGAAGCGCGTCGTCACCCTCGGACAGGGCTCCGCCGAGACGGCCATCGCCCTCGGCAACGTCCCCGTCGGCATCGAGAGCTACCCGTGGGGCAGCGACAAGACCGGCTACCTGCCCTGGATCCACGACGCGGTGAAGAAGGCCGGCGCCACGCTGCCGAAGCAGTTCGACGGCGGCGAGGAGCTCGACATCGAGGCCATCACCGAGCTCGAGCCCGACGTCATCCTCGCCCCCTGGTCCGGCATCACGCAGAAGCAGTACGACCTCCTCAAGGACATCGCGCCGACCGTCGCCTACCCCGACAAGGCGTGGAGCACCGACTGGGACCAGCAGATCGAGATCGTCGCGAAGGCCCTCGGCCGGCCGGAGAAGGCGGAGGAGCTCACCTCCAGGATCGACAAGCAGCTCGCCGACGCCGCCGCCACGCGCCCGAACTACAAGAACGTCACGTTCTCGTACATCTACAACACCGGCCCCGGCACCCTCGGCGTCTTCAAGCCCGGGGAGCAGCGCGTCGCGATGGTCTCCAAGCTGGGCCTCAAGGTCGACCCGGTCGTGAACACCTTCAAGGAGACCGAGGGCACCGACTCCGCCCTCATCGGCCTGGAGAACGCCAACAAGCTCTCCAAGAGCGACATCGCCTTCACCTTCTACATGGACGACAAGTCCCGCAGGGAGATCGAGGCGCAGCCGCTGTACGCGGCCATCCCCGCGGTCAAGAAGGGCGCCCTCGTGTACAGCAACGACCAGCCCTTCGTCACCGCCTCGTCGATGATCAACCCGCTGACGGTGCCGTACAGCATCGAGCGGTACCTCCCGATGATCGACAAGGCCGTCGCCAAGGCCGGGAAGTAGCGGCGGGTCCCCGGCGTGACCACTCTCTCCCGGATCGGGCAGGGCCCCGCCGTCGTACGGCGGGGCCCTGCCCGGCACTTCGCAGCCGCCGCCCTGTGCCTGGTCCTGCTCGCCCTGGCGGTCCTCGCCAGCGTGATGTTCGGCAGCAGGCCCACCTCCGCCGCCGACGTCCTCCGGGTCGTCACCGGTGACGACGACGGTTACCTCCGCACCGTCGTCGAGAGCCGTTACCCGCGCACCGCGCTCGGCCTGTTGGCGGGTCTCTGCCTCGGGGTCGCCGGCACCCTGATGCAGGGCGTCACCCGCAATCCGCTCGCCGAGCCGGGACTCCTCGGCATCAACGCGGGCGCGTCCGCCGCCATCGTCGCCGCGACCGCGTTCCTCGGCGCCTCCGGGCAGCACGAGACCATCTGGTGGGCCCTCGCCGGTGCCCTGGCGACCGGTGTGGTCGTCCACCTCGTCGGCACGGCCGGCGGTGGTGGCGGACCGGTCCGCCTGGTGCTCGCCGGCGCGGTGCTCTCCGCCGTCCTCGCCGCGTTCATCCAGGCCGTCGCGCTGTCCCGGCCGCGGGTCTTCGACACGTACCGCTACTGGGTGGTGGGCTCGCTCGGCGGGCGCGGCTTCGACGCCTTCTGGGCCGTCCTGCCGTTCGCCGCCGCCGGCTTCGTCCTCGCCGTCCTCCTCGCGCCGGGACTCAACGCCATGGCGATGGGCGACGACAAGGCCGCCTCCCTCGGCATCAGCCCCGCCCGCGTCAAGGGCGCCGGTCTCCTCGCGGCGACGCTGCTCAGCGCCGCCGCGACGGCCGCCGTCGGCCCCATCGCCTTCGTCGGGCTCGCCGTCCCGCACCTCGTGCGCGTGCTCGTGGGCGCCGACTTCCGCCTGCAGATCCTCTTCACCTCGCTCGTGGGACCCGTCCTGCTGCTATTCGCCGACGTCGTCGGCCGGGTGCTGCTCCGTCCGCAGGAGCTCATGGTCGGCGTCGTCACCGCCTTCGTGGGCGCGCCCGCGCTGCTGTTCGCCGTCCGTCGCATGAGGGGAGCGGCATGAAGACCGCCGAGCGGATCGACATCCCGGCCGTGACGGCGTCGCGGCCCGTACGGCCCGCCGGCCGCGGCCTCCTGCGGATCGGCCCGTGGGTCGCCGTCCCCGTACGGCGCCGCACCGCGATCGCCGCCGCGGTGACGCTGCTGCTGCTCGTCGCGGCGGCGGTGGCGACCCTTTCCCTGGGCCGCCTCGGCATCGACCTGCCCGACCTTCCGTCGGCGCTGGCGGGCGAGGCCAGGGGCAAGAACGCCTTCGTGCTGAACCGGCTGCGCGGCCCGCGGCTCGTCGTCGCCGTCGCCACCGGCGCGGCCTTCGGCCTGTCCGGGGCCCTCTTCCAGTCGGTCACCCGCAACCCGCTGGGCAGCCCCGACGTCATCGGGCTCGGCGCCGGTTCCGGGGCGGGTGCGGCGGCCGCAGCGCTGTTCTTCCCCGACCTCGTGCCGGTCCCCGTCGGCGCGCTGCTCGGCGCCGTGATCGCCATGGCGGTCGTCTACTTCTCCACGGGGTCGGGATTCCGCGATCCGGGGCGCCTGGTGGTGGCCGGCATCGGCGTGGCCGCGATGTCCACCGCCCTCACCCAGTACGTGGTCTACGCCGTCGAGCGGGACAAGGCGAGCGCGCTGACCGCCTACATCAACGGAAGCCTGGCCGCCCGCTCCTGGGAGGACGCGCGGACGATCTGGCTGGTGCTGCTCGTCTGTCTGCCGCTCGCCGCGCTCCTCGCCCGGCCGCTGGGCATCGCCGAGATGGGCGACGACCTCGCGACCGGTCTGGGTGCCCGTCCGGCCCGCACGGCGACCGCGGCGGTCTCGCTGTCGATCGTCCTCTCCGCCGGCGCGGTCAGCGTCGCCGGGCCGATCGCCTTCGTCTCCCTGACGGCACCGCAGATCGCCAAGCGGGTCACCCGGGGCGGCGGCCCGCACCTGGTCATGTCGACCCTGCTCGGCGCCCTGCTGCTGGTCCTCGCCGACCTCGCCGCCCAGCAGCTGCCGCTCTTCGACAACCTTCCGGTCGGCCTGTACACGATGGCCGTCGGAGGGGCGTACCTCGGTCATCTCCTGCTGCGGGAGTGGAAGCGCCCGGCCTGACCGGGCCTTGCCGGACCGGGGCCATGTCTGACCGGGCCCTGCCGGACCGGGGCCATGCCTGACCGGAATCTCGCCCGATCGGGGTCCGGCCCGATGGGCGTCCGCCCGAGCGGGGCCGGCCCGACCGGGGCCCTCGCCTGACGGGGCGTCTACCGCCCCGGTACGAGCGGCTCGCCCGGGCGCAGGTTCCAGCGCCCGGCGCGGCCGCTGAGGTGGACGGCGGTCAGGGGGCGGACGTCCAGGCGCCAGGCCGTCGCGTCCGGTGCCGCGAGGGCGTGGACCATCGCCGCGCGGATCACGTCCGGTTCGGCGACCGCGGTGACGCGGCCGGAGCCGGCCCGGAGGCCGTCGAGCCAGGCGCCGACGCGGGCGCGCAGCTCGCTCAGGGACTCCCCGCCGTGCGGGGCCGCCGCCGGGTCGGAGAGCCAGGCGGCGACCCCGGCCTCCTCGGTGGCGGCCACGTCCGTCAGGGTCCGTCCGCGCCACCGGCCCATGGCGCAGCCGGCGAGTTCGTCGAGGGGTTCCGCGCGCAGGCCCAGGGCACGTGCCGTGCCACGGCAGCGCCGGGACGGGGAGGCGTACGCGCGCGGGGGCGGGTCGACGGTGGGGGCGACGGCCTCGGCGCGGGCGATGCCCGCCGGATCGAGAGGACCGTCGTCGTCGAACCGCACCTCGCGGAGCGCTTCGCCCGTCGCGGGCGAGATCAGCGTCAACCGGACTGTCATCGGGATCCTTTGCGGCGGGCGGGACGGCGGGACGGGACGGGGCCGTCGTGGCCGGAGTGGTGCGCGGGACTCTACCCGGGGGCGTACGGAGGTGATCCGGGCCTCACACCCTTGGCGGCGGCTCCCCCGCGCGGTACGGTCGGGCGACATTTGAACAGCGTGACGACGGCGAGACGGAAGCCCGGTGAGAATCCGGCACGGTCGCGCCACTGTGAGCCGCGGCGCCCCCAGGGTGACGTCACGGCGAGTCAGACCCGTGGACCGTCGTCCTGCACCACCGTCTGGGACGCGAGTTCCCAACAGGAGGTTCCATCATGGCCGAGGCCGTCGTCTCCGCTGCCGTTTCCACCCCTTCCGTCGCCGTACCGGCTCCGCTGCCCGTCCGCGCGGTGCTGCCCTGGGCCTTCTTCGTCGGGCTCCTCGCGCTGATCGCGCTGTACTTCGTCGGTGCCGAGCAGGGCGCCACCTCCGTCTTCGCCGGCACTGACGTGCACGAGTGGGTGCACGACGGACGCCACCTGCTCGGCTTCCCCTGCCACTGAGGGGCGACCGGCACATGCACGCTTCGACCGTTCGATCCCTGCTGGTCCGCGGCATGCTCGCGGGCCTGATCGCGGGGCTGTTCGCCTTCGCCGTGGCCTACGCGGTGGGCGAACCCCCCGTGAACGGCGCGATCGCCGTGGAGGAGGCCGGGGCCGCCGGGGAGGCCCCGGCCGGCCACGGGTCCCACGTGGGTCACGGCGGCGGCACCGTCGCCGTGGAGGCCGCCGGGGAAGAGGAGGAGGGGATCAGCCGCTCCACCCAGTCGACCGTCGGCCTCGCCACCGGCGTCCTCGTCTACGGGGTGGCGCTCGGCGGCATCGCGTCCCTGGCGTTCTCCTTCGCGCTGGGCCGCGTCGGCCGCTTCGGCCCCCGGGCGACGGCGGCGCTCACGGCCGCCGCCGCGTTCACCACCGTCTACCTGGTGCCGTTCCTCAAATATCCGGCGACCCCTCCGGCCGTCGGCAATCCGGACACCATCGGGAAGCGCACCACCCTGTTCTTCCTGATGATCCTGCTCAGCGTGCTGCTCGGGATCGCCGCCCTGATCGCCGGGCGGCGGCTCGCGCCGCGCCTGGGGAACTGGAACGCCACCCTGGCGGCCGGCGCCGGCTTCGTCGTCGTGACGGCGGTCGCCTTCGCCGTCCTGCCGGGCAACGAGGACGCCGTCGCGACGGGCTTCCCGGCCGGGCTCCTCTGGGAGTTCAGGCTCGCCTCCCTGGCCGTCCAGGCGGTGCTGTGGGCGGCGTTCGGGATCGTCTTCGGCGTCCTCGCCCAGAAGGCGCTGACGCCCCGGTCGGCCGCCGACCGGGAGGTTCCGCTCGGAGCCCCCGCCGGCTGACCGCCGGCCCCTTCCACGGCGCCGCCCCGTCCACCCCCTCGGTGGGCGGGGCGGCGTCGTCGTTCCGGCCTCCCGCGCCCACGGCGACGGCCCGTCGGGGCGGTGGACCGTCCGTCCGTCACGTTCTCCCGCCGGGATCCGTCGGTGAGGCAGGACCCACGAACGGAAGGACACCACCATGTTGTCGAACATCATGTACGTGACGCTCTACGTCACCGACCAGGAACGCGCGTTGCGGTTCTACACGGAACGGCTCGGCCTGGAGACGCGCGTCGACCACTCCGGCGCCGAGGGACGGTTCCTCACCGTCGGCGTCCCCGGCAGTGCGACCGAGATCATCCTCTGGCCGCACGAGGCGTCGGCCGGGCAGCCGGTCGGGGCGCCGCCCGGCACCGCGCCCGGTCCGCTGTTCCTCGAATCGGACGACCTCCGGGCGGACTTCGAGGTACTGCGCGACCGCGGCGTGACCTTCGACCGGGCCGAGCCGGAGGACTACGGGTTCGGGATCCGCGTCGAGGCCGTGGACCCGGACGGCAACCGGATCTCCCTGCGTCAGCGCGGCGGGGTGAAGCCTTCGTGACCGGCTCCGTGACCGACCCCGTGGCCGGTCCCACGACCGGCCCCGTGATCGTCTCCGTGGTCGCGCGACAGCGCGTCGACGACCTGGAGGCGGCCGTCCCCTTCTACGAGCGGCTGACCGGTCGAACGGCCGACCGCTTCGCCTTCGCCGGGGTGCGCCTCGCGGCCGTCGGGCCCTTCCTGTTGTTCAGCGGCCCGGACGAAGCGGTACGGAGGGTCGCCGGGGTGGGCGCGACCCTGACGGTCGCGGACCTGGCCGCCGCCGTCGCCGAAGCGGTGGCGGCCGGTGCCACCGTCGTGGTGCCGGCGCAGGCCACCCCCAACGGCCGGCGGGCGGTGCTGCGGCACCCGCACGGGGGCGTGTACGAATACGTCGGCCCCGGCGCGTGACGCGCCACCGGCCCGCCCCCGCCTCCTGAGGGCCTCCTGCCCGGTCCTGTCCGGTCCCTCCGGACGGGACCGGACAGGACTCCCGGTCCCGGGCCTCCTCGAACACCTCGTGCAGGGGTGCCGTGGCGGCACCGGCACGAACGGGGAAATGAGAGCGCTCTCAGAGAGTGGTGGGTGCGGATACCCTGGTCCCCTCAGGCCCGCACGCCGATTCCGACACCAGACAGAGGAGCGCACGCCTTGCCCGAGCAGAGCACGGGGTCCCGCCCCACGCTGGAAGCCGTCGCCGACCGTGCCGGGGTCTCCCGCGCCACGGCCTCCCGGGTCGTCAACGGAGGCGCGGGCGTGCGCGCTCCGCTGGTGGAGAAGGTGCGCCGGGCCGTCGAGGAGCTCGGATACGTGCCGAACCACGCGGCCCGCACCCTGGTCACCCGGCGCAACGGCGCCGTGGCCGTGATCATCGCCGAGCCGGAGTTCCGGATCTTCTCGGACCCGTTCTTCGAGCAGCAGGTGCGCGGAATCAGCCGGGAACTGACCGCCCACGACTCCCAGTTGGTGCTCCTGTGGGTGGAGGGGCCCGGGGACCACGAGCGGATCTCGCGCTATCTGGGCGGCGGCCACGTCGACGGCGCGCTGGCGTTCTCGCTGCACAGCGACGACGCCCTGCCGGCCGTGATCGAGCGGGCACGGATCCCGGTGGTCTTCGGCGGGCGGCCCGCGCCGGGGACCGATCCGACCGTGCCCTTCGTCGACTGCGACAACCGCGGTGGCGCCAGGGAGGCGGTGCGGCACCTGGTGGATCTCGGGCGGCGGAACGTCGCGCACATCTCCGGTCCCCCCGACCAGACGTCCGCGACCGACCGGATCCACGGCTATCGGGACGTCCTCCTCGACGCCGATCCCGCGCTGCTGTGCCGGGGCGACTTCACGGAGGAGAGCGGGGCCCGCGCGATGGCGGAGCTCCTCGACCGGCGGCCCGACGTCGACGGCGTGTTCGTCGCCAACGACCTGATGGCCTCGGGGGCGTTGCGGACCCTGCGGGAGCGCGGGGTGCGGGTTCCGGAGGACGTGGCGGTGGTCGGCTTCGACGACATGGCCTCGGTGGTCGACAGGACCGTCCCGGCCCTCACCACCGTGCACCAGGACATCGAGGGGATGGGCCGGCTGATGGTGCGCCTGCTCATGCGGCTGCTCGACGGGACCGGGGCCGGGATCCCGGCCTCCGTGATCACCCCGACCTCCCTCGTCCGGCGCGCCTCCGCCTGACCTCGTACGGGAGGGCGGCGGGCCCGGGTGGCTTCCGGACCCTCCGCCCTCCCGGCCGGGCGTCAGTCGTACGGGATGACGAGGACGGAGCGGTCCGTGCCCGTCCGGAGCCGGGAGTCGCCGTTCCCGATCGCGCTCCAGACCTCCAGTCGGACCGTGCCGCCGCGCAGGTCGCCGAGCGTCCCGGTGGCGGACCTCAGGCCGCGGGACTGGGCGTACTCCTCCCAGCCGGCGACCGGGTCGGTCGCGAAGTACTGGTACGTCTCCGTCCGGTCGAAGGTGCCGTCGCCGGTGAGGTCGTAGCTGACGCGGGCCTGCTGGCCGAGGCCGACCGTCGTGCCGGCGTCCAGCTGGAGGCGGAAGGCGGTCGAACCCCCCGACCTGAGCGTGCCGTTGACGTTCCTGGCCTCGTAGACGAGCGGGCGGCTCGGGGTGCCGTCGTGGTTGGCGCCCTGCGCCGAAAGGACGGTGTCGCTGCCCTCCGTGGCCCCGGTGGCCGTGGTGAGGGTGCCGCCGGTGCGGAGCTGGAAGGTGTTGCCCGTGGAGGGTCCCGGGCCCGGGTCGGGGCTGCCCGCGCCGGTGCCGGTCGCGGTGGAGCGGGCGGGGACCTGGAGGGACGCGCCGTCCGAGAAGGTGACCGTGCGGGCGGCCGTGCCGTGGTTGTGGGCCACGTAGGTCCGGGTGGTGCCCTTGGTGAAGACGGCGGAGGTGGGGAGGGACCCGGTGACCGTCGCGTCGGGCGCGCCGAGGGCGTCGAGCGCCGTGAGCCAGTGGTAGGTGTGGGCCCTGGACTCCCCCGCCTCCGGGGTGTACCCGGCGTTGCCCGCGTCCCACTTGGCCTTGGCGGTGCCGGGGTCGGCCAGGGACTGGAACTCCCAGAGGACGTCGCGCCATTCGACGGCGGGGCCGCCGTTCTCGCGTTCCATCTCGGCGATGTTGCGCCGCACGGCCTCCTTGTGTCCGGCGAGGTGGAGCGAACCGCCGGTCACCGGCAGGGCGTTGATGCCGTGGATCTCCTCCGGGTTCGCGGTCCACCAGGTGGAGTAGGCGGCGCCGCTGCCCCAGACCATGCCGACGGTGTCGTGCTGGAAGGCGGTCGGGAAGACCTGCTGGTCGGCGTCGAACCAGTACTGGGCGACGGCTTCCCCCTCGGTGGTGAGGAGGTAGGTGCCGAGGTCGCGGAGCCGGGTGTCGCCGGTGGCCGAGCCCCAGAGGACGAGGGCGGCGCTGAGGTTGGTCGACTCCGAGGAGGACTCCTGGTTGTTGCCGGCGGCGAAGCCCTGGTGACCGCTGGCCCAGCTGTGCCCGGCGTAGACGTCGAAGCCGCGCAGGAACGGGAAGGCGCCGTCGGCGCGGTCGGGATCGGCGGTGTCCCGGATCAGGGTCTTGACCATGGTGCCCCACTGCGCGTCGGCGGCCCAGGTCGGGTCGTACTGGGCGACGATCGCGGCCGCGTACACGTAGTAGCCGTAGTGGAAGTGGTGGTCGTTGAGTTCGGTGTCGCTGCCGTAGGAGGCCGGATAGCCGGTGAGGGTCTTCCAGGTCCGGTCGTACGAGAACTCGTTGGCCCCGCCGGCCGTGAACCAGTCCTGGAGCCGTCCCTTGATCAGGCCGAGGAGCTTGTCGCGGATCGCGCCCTCGCCGATCTGGTCGGCGAGCGGGACGAGCTGGGCGAGCTTGCCGAGCGCCTTGCCGGTCCAGTACGTGTCGACGGCGCCGGAGAAGGGGTCGGCGGAGTTCGCGACCTCGTTCAGGTGGGCCCGCAGCCGGGCGGGGTCCACGCCGGCGCCCGGAAGCGCGGGCAGGGTGGCGGCGGCCCGCTGGGAGGTCGTGAAGGAGGCCGACTCGCGGACCTTCATGGTGCCGCGGGGCGAGACGTACGCGTACGGGGTGAGCGGGTCGGCGGTGTGCAGCCACTGGTGGCGGTAGAGCGCCTGGAGGGTGCCGCGTTCGGTGCCCTCCTTCGCCTCGGTGGTGAGGGCGTAGGTGGCGCGGACGGTGCCCGCGTCGTAGCTCCAGTTCACCGTGGAGCCGGTGACGAAGCTGTACGCGTACTTCCGGTAGGTCGCGAGGGCGTCGGCGGAGGGCAGGACGGCGACGGAGAAGTAGTCCTTGCCGCCGAGGCCGGCGGTGAGGGTCGAGCCGGAGACGTTCCAGTCGGTGCCGGTGGGCGCGAAGAGGGCGTAGTGGTGGCCCGCGACGGTGATGCCGAGGACGTTGCCCTGGTCGGCGAAGACGGTGGGCGGCTCGGCGGTGGTGATCCTGGCGTCGCCGCCGGTGCCCTTGGCGTACACGAAGGGCAGGCCGTGGCCGATGGTGGTGCGCAGGGTGCGGGTGCCGTCGGACCAGTAGGGGGTGACGGTCCAGTCGGACCAGGCGTCGGCCTTGGTGTCGGGCGAGTTGAGGCCGGTGAGGCCGAGGGTGAGGTCGCGCTTGTGGGCGAACTCGTACTGCCGTCCGTCGCCGACGATCGCGGGGCTGGTGGGGTAGCCGATGTCCAGGCCGCCGGCGACGGCCTGGTAGGTGAGCGGATGGCCGTACATGGGGGTGGAGTACGGGTTGCCCCCGTACCGCTGGAAGGCGAGGGAGGACCACCAGTCGTTGGTGGGGACCGGCTTGCCCTGGGCGGCCGGGGTGACCTTGGGGGTGACCGGCGTGCCGGTGTCGGTGGTGGGGCCGGAGGTGCCGGCGGGGCGGGTGTCGGAGTAGCTTCCGGCGCCCGCCGGGACGGTGGCCGCCGCCGCGGGACCGGCGGCGGGGCCGAGTCCCAGGGCGGCGAGGGCGGAGACCAGGACCAGCGCTGCGGCCGGCCTGCTGCGGGGGGCTGGCATGAAGGAGCACCTCATGTCGTCGCGACGGATGGGGGGACGGGACACAGGACGTGTGAGAGCGCTCTCAGATCGCCGGAAACGTAAGACTCGCGAAACGACTGTGTCAATAGATTGAACACGGGCGGGAGTTGAGCCGCCCGCTCGTCCGATACGCCTTCGAGCCTTGACGGAAACCCCTCTCCACGGGCACGCTCCCCCCGCGGGATTGAGAGCGCTCTCAGAATCTGCTCGTCGCTCTCGTCCGCGTGCGACGAACGCTCTCGCTCGACCACCGCAGCCAAGGAGGCCTCCCATGCCCATCGCCCGAGCCGCCAGAAGAACCGCCGCCCGCCTGGGGGCGGTCGTTCTCGCCGGGGCACTGCTCGCCGCCTGCGGAAGTTCGACGGACGGCGCGTCCGGGGACGACGCCGGGGGCGAGGTCACGATCACCGTGGACCTCTTCGGCTCCTTCGGGTACAAGGAGGCCGGGCTGTACGCGGAGTACGAGAGGCTCCACCCCGGCGTCACGATCAAGCAGACGGACACCGAGGACGAGGCCGACTACTGGAAGTCCCTCCAGACCCGGCTCGCCGGCGGCGGCGGCCTCGCCGACGTGCAGGGCATCGAGGTCGGCCGGATCGCCTCCGTCACCCAGCAGCAGGCCGAACGCTTCGAGGACCTCAGGGCGTACGGGGCGGACGCGCTCGAGGACCGGTTCGCGCCGGCCAAGTGGGCCGCCGCCACCGGCAGGGGCGGCGAGGTCCTCGGCCTCGGCACCGACGTCGGCCCGGAGGCCCTGTGCTACCGCACGGACCTGTTCAAGCAGGCCGGACTGCCCACCGACCGCGAGGAACTGGCGAAGAAGTGGGCCACCTGGGACGGCTATCTGGAGCTCGGGAAGCGGTACAAGGCGAAGGCCCCCGGCAGGAGCGCGTGGATCGACAGCGTCGGCAGTCTGTACTCGATCATGATCGGGCAGGAGGAGGAGCGGTACTACGACGCCTCCGGGAAGCTGATCTGGGAGGACAACCCCGCCCTGCGCGCCGCCTGGGACCACGCCGTCGAGGCCGCGCGGGGCGGACTCAGCGCCAAGCTCGACCAGTGGTCCCCGCAGTGGAACCAGGCCTTCGCCGCCGGTTCCTTCGCCACGATCCCCTGCCCCGCCTGGATGCTCGGATACATCAAGGGCCAGACCGGCGAGGCCGGCAAGGGCAAGTGGGACGTCGCCGCGCTCCCCGGCGGGGCCGGGAACTGGGGCGGCTCCTACCTGGCCGTGCCCAGGGCGGCGAAGCACAAGAAGGAGGCGTACGGGTTGATCGAGTGGCTCACCGCGCCCGAGCAGCAGACCCGGCTCTTCGAGAAGCAGGGCAACTTCCCCTCCGCCACCGGCGCGATCGACGGGGTCGCCGGCGCGAAGGACCCGTTCTTCTCCGGCGCCCCGATCGGGAAGATCTTCGGCGACGCGGCGAAGGCGGCCCCGGTGCAGGTCCTCGGCGTGCACGACCAGAACATCGCGCAGCAGATCACCAACGCGCTGAGCGAGGTCGAGCGCAAGGGCACCTCGCCCGAGAAGGCCTGGTCGAACGCCAGGAAGGGCGTCGAGAACACCATCGGCTGACGCGGGCCCGCCGGACGCCGCGCCCGCCGTCCGGCACCGTCCCGCCCCCACCACTCGTCCCCGTACCGTCTCCTCCTCGCTCCGACCTCTCCTCGAAGGGCCGGCATCGTGACCCTCACCGCACCCCAGGCACCGGCCGCGCCGCGCGCCGTCCCGCCGCCCCGGCCAGGGGGCGCCCGGCGGATCCGGCGGACGGTCTCGCCGTACGCCTACGTCGCCCCGTTCTTCACCCTGTTCGCCGCGTTCGGCCTCTTCCCGCTGCTCTACACGGCCTTCGTCTCGCTGTACCGGGTGGAGCTGCAGGCCCCGGGCGCCATGGAGTGGCGCGGCCTCGGCAACTACACCGCGCTCCTCGGCGACGAGTACTTCTGGCTGTCGCTGCGCAACACCTTCACCATCGGCGTGCTCTCCACCGTGCCGCAGCTGGTCATGGCCCTCGGGCTCGCGCACCTGCTGAACTACCGGATGCGCGGCCGCACCTTCCTGCGGACGGCGGTCCTGCTGCCGTACGCCACCTCGGTCGCCGCCGCCACCCTCGTCTTCGCCCAGCTCTTCGGCCGGGACTTCGGGCTGATCAACTACGCGCTCGGCCTCGTCGGCGTCGACCCCGTCGACTGGCAGAACGGCACGGTCGCCTCGCAGATCGCGGTGTCCACGGTCGTCATCTGGCGCTGGACCGGATACAACGCGCTGATCTACCTGGCCGGCATGCAGTCCATCCCGGACGAGCTGTACGAGGCGGCCGCCATGGACGGGGCCTCGCGGTGGCGCCAGTTCCTCCACGTCACGCTGCCGGGGCTGCGGCCCACCATCCTCTTCACCGTCGTCGTCTCCACGATCGGCGCGACCCAGCTGTTCGGCGAGCCGCTGCTCCTCGAAGGCTCGATCTCGGGCGGCATCTCGCACCAGTACCAGACGCTCGGCCTCTACCTGTACGAGCAGGGCTGGGGCTTCTTCCACCTGGGGCGGGCCGCCGCCGTCGCCTGGGTGATGTTCCTGCTGATCGTGGTGCTCGTCGGGCTCAACGCCCTGGTCGCGCGCCGCCGTTCCCGCAAGGAGGCCGGCCGATGACCGCGCCCACCGCCCCGGCGAAGGCCACCGGGCCGGCCCTGCCCGCCGGTCCGCCGCCCGCTCCCCCGGCCCCCGTCCGCGCGCGTGGCACCCGCAGGGCGGGACGCACCCTGCACGCCGGGCCGCTCGCCCAGGCGATCCTCGTCGTCGCCGTGCTGCTCTCCGCCTTCCCCCTCTACTGGACGATCGTCGCCGCGAGCCGCTCCAACGCCGACCTGGCGAAGGTCCCGCCGGCCCTGCTGCCCGGCCCGCACCTGATGCGCAACTTCGAGGCGGTCCTGGAAGAGGCCGACATCGGCAAGGCCCTGCTGAACTCGCTCCTCGTCTCCGGCTCGATCACCCTCGGCACCGTCCTGTGCTGCACGCTCGCCGGTTTCGCCTTCGCGAAGCTCCGCTTCCGGGGCCGGGGCGCGCTCCTCGCGGTCACCGTGGGCACCATGATGATCCCGCCGCAGCTGGGGGTGATCCCGCTGTTCATGCTGGTCGCCCAGCTCGGCTGGGTGAACCAGCTCCAGTCGGTGATCCTGCCCGGTCTGGTATCGGCGTTCGGGGTGTTCTTCATGCGGCAGTACCTGGTGCAGTCGCTGCCGGACGAGCTGATCGAGGCGGCCCGCGTCGACGGCGCGTCCACCGCCAGGATCTTCTGGTCGATCGTGGTGCCGATCGCCCGGCCCGGCATGGCCGTGCTCGGCCTGCTGACCTTCATGGCCGCGTGGAACGACTTCTTCTGGCCCGTCGTCGCGCTCTCCTCCTCCGAGCCCACCGTCCAGGTCGCGCTGCGCCAGCTCGGCGGCGGCTACGTCCACGACCAGTCCGTGATCATGGCGGGCACCCTGCTGGGCACCCTGCCGGTGCTGCTCGTCTTCGGTCTCCTCGGCCGGCAGATCGTCGGCGGGATCATGCAGGGCGCGGTCAAGGGATGACGTCCGTCGCCCCCTCCGCCCTTCCCACACCTCTCACTCCAGGGAGTTCCCCGCTCATGACCGCGCTCGACGCCCGCTCCGGCCTCAGGGCCTCTCTCCGCTTCCCCGAGGGCTTCCGCTGGGGCACGGCCACGGCCGCGTACCAGATCGAGGGGGCCGCGGCCGAGGACGGCCGCGGCCCCTCCATCTGGGACGCCTTCAGCCGTACGCCCGGCAAGGTGCGCAACGGCGACACCGGTGACATCGCCGCCGACCACTACCACCGGGTCGACGAGGACGTCGCCCTGATGCGGCGGCTCGGCGTGACCGACTACCGCTTCTCGATCTCCTGGCCGCGCGTCCAGCCCACCGGGCGCGGCCCGGTCGTCCGCAAGGGCCTGGACTTCTACCGGCGGCTCGCCGACGCGCTCCTGGAGGCCGGGATCCGGCCGGTGGCGACGCTCTACCACTGGGACCTGCCGCAGGAGTTGGAGGCCGTCGGCGGCTGGCCGCACCGGGAGACCGCGTACCGGTTCGCCGAGTACGCGCGCATGACGGCGGAGGCGCTCGGCGACCGGGTCGCCACCTGGACCACGCTCAACGAGCCCTGGTGCGCGGCCTTCCTCGGCTACGGGAACGGCGTGCACGCCCCGGGCCGGACCAGCGACCTCGCCGCGCTGCGGGCCGCGCACCACCTCAATCTGGCGCACGGCCTCGCGGCCCGGGCGTTGCGCGGTGCGCTGCCCGGTTCGGCGGAGGTGTCCCTGACCCTCAACCTCCATGTGGTACGGGCGCTTTCGCAGGCCCCTGAGGACCTGGACGCGGCCCGCCGGATCGACGCCGTCGGCAACCGGATCTTCCTCGACCCGGTCTTCCACGGACGGCTGCCCGAGGACCTGGTCCGTGACACGGCGGCCGTCACGGACTGGTCGTTCGTCCGGGACGGCGACCTGGCGACGGCGGCCGCGCCGATCGACTCGCTGGGGATCAACTACTACTCCCCGACCGTCGTCGCGGCCGGTGCCTCCGCGTCGCCGTCGCCGTGGGCGGGCGCCGAGCGGCACGTGCGGTTCGAGCCGGCGCCCGGGCCGCGCACGGCCATGGACTGGCCGGTGGACGCGGACGGACTGCACGAGCTCCTGGTCCGGCTGCGGGACGAACTGCCGGGCGTACCGCTGGTCATCACCGAGAACGGCGCCGCGTACGACGACTACGCCGACCCCTCGGGGAACGTGAAGGACCCGGAGCGGGTGGCGTACCTGCACGCGCACCTGGCGGCGGTGCACCGGGCGCTCGCGGACGGCGTCGACGTGCGCGGCTACTTCCTGTGGTCGCTGCTCGACAACTTCGAGTGGGCGTACGGCTACAGCAAGCGGTTCGGCATCGTCCACGTGGACTTCGCGACGCAGCGGCGGACCCCGAAGGACAGTGCCCGCTGGTACGCGGGGGTCATCGCCCGGGGCGGTCTCGGAGAGGGGTGAGACCGCCCCGGGCCCGGCCCTACTCCTTCAGGGCGCCGGCGACGAATTCCTGCGTGCGCGACACGGCCGAGGCGAGGGGGACGTACTGGTCGTCGAAGGGGAAGAAGTCCAGGACTCCGGCCGCCCCGTAGTTCGCCCAGAAGCAGGTCGTCATGGGGAAGGTGTCGGTGACGTTCTGCCGGCACTTCACGACGAGGGTGCGGCTGGTGACGGTCTTCGTGTCGCCGTGGAAGTTCCGGCCGTAGCCCGTCTCCAGTTTCGTGGAGGCGTCGAAGATGCGGTTCAGCGCGGCGGTGGGGTCCGGCACGTTCTCGTACAGGTGGGTCCGGGCGGTGAAGTCGGGCGCCGAGGCGGACATGGTGCCCTTGCGGAGGACGATGCGCGGGCTGCCGAAGCAGGACGCCTCGTCGGCGACGTCCTCGCCGTCGCCCTCGATCTCCTTCAGGTCGTCGTCACCGGTGACCGTCATGTCGAGGTCGCTGCCGAAGTGGAAGCCGCCGTCGCCCTCGTCGCAGACGAGTTCCCGCATGGCCGGCACGACGACGGTGGCGTAGCGGATGCCGGGGTCGGCGGCGAGCTTCTCGGCCTCCGGCCGTCCGGTGCCCCCGGCGGAGGATTCCGCCGGGGGCTTGTCCGCCCGCCGCGTGCCGTCCGCCGGTTCGCCGGAGCCACAGCCCGCCGCCGCCGCCGACACCAGAACGACCGCGGCGACGACTGTCCTCAACCTGGTCACGTGCACGTTCCCCCGGGAAATCGCAAAGTCGATCACGTTCTCGACGATCATACGGGGCCGTGTGCGGCGCGCACCGCGCCCGGGAGAGGGGTCAGGAGGCGTTCGGGCCCACGTCCGTCGGGGTGAGCGGGCGGCGGACCGGCGCCAGGGTCGAGTACTCGTCGGAGCCGATGTCGCGCGCCGTGCCGCGGGCGTGGCCGTCGATGTCCTCGGGGACCGGCGTGGTGGAGAGCGTCGCGGCGCCGATCGCCGGGCTGCCCGCCGTCAGGCGGAAGACGCCGTCGGAGGACTGCGCCAGGCGGGGGTCGACGCGGGTGTAGCCGGCGTTGGGGAGGGTGCCGTCGGAGGCCGCGCCCCAGAGGATGTTGCCCTGCCAGACGAAGCCGGTGTTCGCGTCCAGTGCGACGAGGCTGCCGCTGTCCCCGACGATGATGTTGTCGGCGACGACCACGTCGCGCGGCTCGTGGGTCCGGGTCTCGCCGGAGAGGGAACTCCTGTTGGCGCGCAGGGTGTTGTGCACGATCACCGCGCGGTCGCAGGCGTCGTTGCCGCGCCGCTCCGCGGTGCTCTCGCCCTCGTGGTGGTCGCGCGTGGTGCCGCTGCCGATGACCAGGGCCCGGCCGGTGAGGCCGGCGAGGTGGTTGTTCACGACGAGGTGGTCGTTGCCGTAGAGGCGGATGCCCTCCTTGCCGCCGAGGAGCCAGTTGCCCTCGACGGTCGAGCCGTTGCCGTGGCGGAGCACGATGCCGCCCTGGCTGTCGCGGATCGTGTTGTACCGGATCGTGTTGCCGGAGGACTTCACCGAGATGGCCTCGGGGTCGCCGTTGCACCGCTCGAAGAGGTTGTACTCCACGATCGCGTCCGCGGTGGACAGCGCCCGGCTGCTGACGCCGAGCCGGATCGACTCGCCGCCGTTGGCGCCGGTGTAGGCGTGGTCGGAGAAGCGGTTCCTGAAGACGTGGAGGCGCTGGGCCACGGCGGTCGTGCCGGGGCCGTCGACGACGAGGAAGATGCCCTGGGTGGTGCGCTCGTGGAAGTGGTTCCGGTCGATCTTGGCGTCGTCGCCCTCCACGAGGACCCAGTCGAGGCCGTCCACGTCCGCGAAGCGGATGTCGTTGCGGGTCAGCCGGATGCCCGTGCTGTCGGCCGGGATCTCCAGGGTGCCGCTCTGGCGGAGCGCGAAGCCGCTGATGGTGACGGCGCTCGCGCCGTCCAGGACGAAGCTGCGCTCGCCGCGCAGGACGGCACCGCCGCGGGTCTGCGAGACGATCGTGATGCCGCTGCGCCCGGAGACGTCGACGGCCCCGCCCGAGGGGACGGTGTACGTGCCGTCGGCGACGACGATCCGGTCGCCGGGGACCGCGCGGTCGATCGCGCTCTGCAGCGCGCTCAGGGAGGTGACCGGTGCCGGTTCGGCCGCCGAGGCGCCCGTGGCGAGCAGGGCGTCGAGCGGGACGGCGGCGGCAGCCGTGCCCAGCAGCGAGCCCTTGAGGAAGGTACGTCGTCGCATGTCGTCTCCTGGAAGTAGGGGAAGTCGTCGTTCTGCGCCCTGTCACCAGGGACGTTCCGGCGCGGGGCCGGTTCGGTGCCGGGGCGCCCCGGCACCGGGACGGGCGGTCCCGGTGACGAACCGGCGGCCGGAGCCGCCGGGGCGGTCCCGGCCGCCGGAGCCCGGGGCGGGCCCCCACGGCCCGCCCCGGGTCCCGACCGGTCGGGACCGGTCCGGGCGCCGCCTGTCCGGCGGGCCGACCCGTCCCGGCGGTTGCCGCCCCCACGACGGCACCCGCCGGGACGACGGACGCCACGGCGCCCGCTCCGGTCCCGCTCGTTCCGGTCCGCTCCTCGGAGCACACCGGCGGGCGTGCCGGGCGGTGGTCGACCCTCCCCGGCCTGCCGACACCCCTCAGCCTGCCGTGTGCCACTCACGTCTCGCTCACGTTCCGCTAACGCCCGGGGACCTGGCGGATCGGCGAGAAAGCTTGCCGAACACCGCCGTTCGGGTGGATTCGGGAGACGGAACCCGCCACGATGGCGTTCGCGCGAGAGGGCAGGTTCACGACGTGGCCGGCGAACCGTTCCGGTCCCGGTCCCCGTGCGTCCACGCGAGGGGGAGAGATGGCCGGCCGACGCAGGACGATCGCCCGATTCCTGACGACGTCCCTGACGGCGGGCCTCATCGGCGGAGCGTCCGCCGGGGCGGCAGTGCCCGCCGGGGCGGCAGTGCCCGCCGGGACAGTCGTGCCCGCCGGGACCCGACAACCGGCCGCCCCGGCCGGTCTGACGACGGTCTCCCACGACGACCTGCGCACCGGTTGGGACCGGGACGAACCGGGGCTCGCCCCCGACCAGGTGTCCAGCTCGGACTTCGGCCTGCAGTTCTCCACCGCCGTCGACGGCCAGGTCTACGCCCAGCCGCTGGTCGTGGGACGCACCGTGGTCGCGGCCACCGAGAACGACAAGGTGTACGGGATCGACGCCGCCACCGGCGCCGTCGCCTGGAAGAAGGACTTCGGCACCCCCTGGCCCGCGTCCGCCGTCAGCTGCGGGGACCTGGTGCCGAACATCGGGGTCACCTCGACGCCGGTGTACGACCCGGCGAGCAACGCCGTCTACCTCACCGCCAAGGTGAACGACGGCCCGGACGTCCAGCACCCCAACTGGTACGTGCACGCGCTGGACCCGGCGACGGGCGCCGAACGGGCCGGCTGGCCGGTGAAGGTGGCCGGCGCGCCGGTGAACGACCCGGGCCGGGCGTTCGACCCGTACACCGCGGCCCAGCGGCCCGGACTGCTGCTGATGGGCGGTTCGGTGTACGCGGCGTTCGCCTCGCACTGCGACCGGGGACCGTACGTCGGCTACGTCATGGGGGTGAGCACCTCGACGCGGAGGACGACCCTGTGGGCCACCGAGGACTCCGCCGCGAACGGCATGGCGGGGATATGGATGAGCGGGGGCGGTCTGGTCTCCGACGGACCGGGCCGGATCATCTTCTCGACGGGCAACGGGGTCTCGCCCGCGCCCGGTCCCGGCAACCGGCCGCCCGGCCAGCTGGCGGAGTCCGTGGTCCGGCTCGGGGTGAACAGCGACGGCACGATGTCGGCGCAGGACTTCTTCAGCCCCTCCGACGCCCCGATGCTCGACCTGAACGACACGGACCTGGGCTCCGGCGGTCCGGTGGCCCTTCCCGAACCGGCCTTCGGGACCACCCGGTATCCGCGGCTCCTCGTCCAGACCGGCAAGGACGGGCGGCTGTTCCTGCTGAACCGGGACGACCTCGGCGGCCGGAGCCAGGGGCCCGGCGGCACCGACAAGGTGCTCGGCGCCTTCGGTCCGTACGAGGGCGTCTGGGGACATCCCGCGGTGTACGGCGGGCAGGGCGGCTACGTGTACACCATCGGCAGCCGGGGGCCGCTGCGGGCGTTCGCGTACGGACTCACCGGCTCGGGCCTGCCGGGGCTCGCCAACACGGGCAGCAGCGCGCAGCAGTTCGGCTACACCTCGGGTTCGCCGGTGGTGACGTCGACGGGGACGAACCCGGGTTCCGCGCTGGTGTGGGCCGTCGCGTCGGACGGGGCGAACGGGGCCAACGGGCAGCTGCGCGCGTACGACGCGGTGCCCGTGAACGGGGAGATGCGGCTGCGCTGGTCGGCACCGATCGGCACGGCCTCGAAGTTCGCGGTGCCGGCCACCGACGGCGGACGGGTCTACGTGGGGACGCGGGACGGGCACGTGATGGCCTTCGGCCGCCCCGCCAACGCGGCGCTGACGGCCGAGCCGGTCGACGCCGGGGAGGTCGCGGTCGGTGCGACGAGGACGGTGACGGCCACCGTCACGGCGACCCGGGACGTGACGCTCACGGGGGTGAGCACACCGGCGGGCAGCAGGTTCTCGGTGTCCTCCCCGGGTCTGCCCCGGGCGCTGCGGGCGGGCGAGACCCACACGGCCCGGGTGTCCTTCTCACCGACCGCGCCGGGGCCCGACGCCTCGGCCCTGACCTTCGCCACCGATCTGGGCGACAGCGCGCTCGGACTCACCGGGTACGGGACGCGGCCCGGCCTCGTCGCGTCGCCGGCCGCGCTGGACTTCGGGACGGTCCCCACGACGACGCGGAAGACGCTCGGCGTGACGTTCACCAACACGGGCACGGCCGACGAGAGGATCTCCTCCGTCTCCCCGCCGGGCGGCCCGTTCACCGCCTCCGACCTGCCCGCGGCCGGCGCGGTCGTCCCGCCCCGGCAGTCCGTCACCGTGCAGGTGGCGTACGCGCCGACGGCCGCCGGGCGGCACACCGGGACGCTCGCCGTCACCGGGACGAACGGCACGGTGTCCGTGGCCCTCAGCGCCGCCGCCGTGACCGGACGGGCGCAGCTCACCGTCACGCCGACCTCCACGGGCTTCGGTCAGGTGAGGGTCGGCGAGTCCGTGACGAAGACCTTCGACATCAGCAACACCGGCAACATCCCCCTCACCATCACCAAGGCGAAGCCTCCGGCGGCCCCCTTCCACGTCACCAACCCGATCAGCGAGGGACAGGTGCTCGGACCGGAGGACGTCGTCCACCAGGCCGTCACCTTCTCCCCCACGTCCCTCGGTGCGGCGACGGCCGCCTACCAGCTGACTGCCGACGACGGGAGCGGTCCCCACGACGAGGCGCTCACCGGGTCCGGTGTCGCCGGGACGACGGTCACCGTCCCCACGCCCGGCGCGGGCGGCTGGAAGCTGAACGGCTCCACCCGGATCTCCGGCAACGACCTCCAGCTGACCCAGGCGAGCGCCTCCCAGCGGGGTACGGCGGTCTGGCCCGTGCCCGTGCTCACCGACGGGCTGAAGGCCTCCTTCACCACGGTGATCGGCGGCGGCACCGGCGGCGACGGCCTCACGTTCTCGTTGCTCGACCCGGCGAGGACCACGCCCTCCGCGCTCGGCGGCGTCGGCGGCGGCCTCGGCTACGTCGGCCTGCCGGGCGTGGCCGTCGCCTTCGACACGTACCGGAACCCGGGCGACCCGTCCGCCAACTTCGTCGGCGTCGCCACCGGGGGCAGCGGCTCGGCCCTCACCTACGCGTCGACGACGTCGAGCGTGCCGAACCTGCGGTCGGGCACCCACACGGTCTCCGTCTCGGTCACCGGCAAGACCGTCACGGTCTCCGTCGACGGCACCCAGCGGCTGCGGACCACGGTCGTCTCGCTCCCCCCGGCCGCTCTGCTCGCCTTCACCGGCGGGTCGGGCGGCGTGACCGACATCCACGCCGTGCGGGGCGCGTCGATCACCGCCGCCTCGTACGCCGTGCCGCCGCCGGGCCCCAACGGCTGGAAGTACAACGGCAGTGCCGCGCTCTCGGGCACCGCGCTCGTCCTGACCCCGGCCCAGCCGTCCCTGCGGGGTTCGGCGGTCCAGGCGGCCGTCGTGCCCTCCGCCCGGCTGAGGGCCCGCTTCACCGCCACCCTCTCGGGCGGCGGCGTCAGCGGCGGCGACGGGATGGCGCTGCTGTTGCTCGACGCGGCCCGTTCGACCCCCGCCGCCCTCGGCGGCGGGGGCGGCGGGCTCGGCTTCAGCGGCCTGACCGGAGTGGCGGTCACCCTGGACACGCACCTCAACCCCGGGGATCCCGCGTCGAACTTCGTGGGCGTCGCCACCGGCGGCTCGGGCTCCACGCTCCGGTACGCGGCCACCTCGGCGGCCGTGCCCGCGCTGCGTACGGGCAGCCATGTGATCGACGTCAACGCCACCGCCGCCGGCCGGCTCGTCGTGCTGGTCGACGGCGTCCAGGTGATCGACGTGGCACTGGTGCTCCCCAAGAACCTCCTGGTCGGATTCTCCGGCGGTACGGGTGGTTTGACGGATCGTCATGCCGTCACGGGAGTGCGGATCGGTTACTGAGGTGCCCTGCTCGCCCCTCGGAGCGCGTACCCGACCCCCTCAGAAGGAGCGAGCGGCACCGATGACCGGACTGGGCCGGATACACGTGGACGAGTGCCTGCGCGGGGACGGAGGTCTCGCGACGGCCGTCGTGCGGGCGCGGCTGCCCCCCGCCTTCGAGGAGGCCTGGCGCCCGCACCTGCTGCCCCGGCCCTGGTTCGTCCGGGACTCGGAGACGGCCGCGTTCGCCCGGGACCTGGAGGGCCTGTTCGACCTGCTCCTGTCGCTGCCGGAGCGGCTCTTCGACGGGGACGTCGAGCGGTACGCGGCGGAGATCGGGCTCGAACCGGCGCTCGTGGCCCTGCTCCGCCGGGCCGGGTCGGGCGTCCCCGCCAAAATGGGCCGTGCCGACGCGTACCACGACGGCACCTCGTTCGGGCTCCTGGAGTTCAACCCCGGCAGCGAGGTCGGCGGCCTCGACATGGACGTCTTCGACCGGGCGCTGCTGCGGGTCCCCGAGTTCGCGGCCTTCGCGCGCGAGCACGGCCTGGGCCACGTGGACATCGCCGGGCGGACGGCCGCCGTCCTGCGCGACCGCGCCCGCCCCGCGCTGTCCGGCTCCTCGGAACCGGTGATCGGCCTGATCGAGGGGCGCGGCGGCATCGGCCCGTACGGACGGCTGATGCGCGCCGTCCAGGAGGCGATGGCCGAGCAGGGCTTCGACGTGAGGATCGGCGAGATCGGCGACGTACGCGCGCGTGCCGACGGAAAACTCACCCTGGACGGCACCCCGCTCGATCTGGTGCTGCGCAACTTCGCGGCGAGCCAGCTGCTCGACGACCCCGAGGGGCCGGGCGTGGCGGAGCCGTTCTTCCGCGCCCACGAGGCGGGCAGGACCGTGCTGTTCACCTCGCTGGAGAGCGGCCTCTACTCCCACAGGAGCGCCCTCGCCCTCCTCTCCGACCCGCGGTCGGACGACGCCTTCGACACCGGTGAGCGGGCCCTGATCGAGCGGGTCCTGCCGTGGAGCCGGGTGCTGCGCTCCTCCGGGCCGGTCGAGCTCTGCCGTGAGCGGCGGGAGCGGCTCATCCTCAAGCCCGGGGCCGGGTACGGCGGTCCGGACACGTTCGTCGGCCGGGAGTGCACCGACGCCGAGTGGCACAAGGCCCTGGACCTCGCGGTCGAGCGCGGCGGCTACGTGGCGCAGGAGCGGGTCGTGCCACGGCCCGAGCCCGTGTACGACCCGGCGACCGGAACCGTGGACGACTGGATCGCGGCGCTGGGGTCCTTCCTCACCGACGACGGCTACGCGGGCGGGCGCGCACGCGTCAACCGTGCCGACGGCGGCGCGATCGTCGGGATGAGCAGCAACCCGGACACCGGCATGGTCGGGGTGTTCACGCACGCGTGACGGGGCCGGACGTGCCCCCGGCAGCCCGCATGCCCCTGGCGAGGGCTGCCTTCGACGCCTCGTCGGAACCGAGGAGGCCGAGGACTTCGCGGGCACGGGCCGGCCGGGAGGAGACGGCCAGTACGCCTCCGCTGAACGTCGAGGTGATCGCGGTGTCGCCCGGCAGCGGGCCGGCGACGACGACGCCCGGCAGGTCCATCAGCTCGCTGTGCTGCTGAAAGGCCAGATCTGCCCGGCCGGAGGACAGCAGGCTGCCGGCGGGCACGCCCGGTGACGCCTGGACGAGCCGGTCCCGCAGCTCGTCGGCGAGGTCCAGCCGGGCGATCAGATCGACGAGGGCCGTACCGCTGGGACCTGTGGAGTAGGCGATGCTCTTCGCCGACCGCAGTGCGGCCCGCAGATCGGATTCCGAGCGCAGCGGAGGGACCGGTGTTCCCTCGGGCACGGCGGCGACGACCTCTGAGACCCACAGGGGACGCACCGTGTCGCCGAGGACGTGTCCCTGCTCGGTCAGCCCGGCCAACGCGCCCTCGGCCAGCACGAGCACGTCGGACTCGGCGCCGTCCCGCACCCTCCTCGCGATCTCGACGCCGCCCGCGGAATCGAAGCGCACCGGGATGCCATGGGTGAGCCGGACGTGCTCGGTGAGTTCGGCGAGTACGGGGCGGGTCGCCATCGAGGACAGCCCTGAGATCTCTCGGTTCACGTCTCCTCCTTGGTGTGCGGCAGATGGTACGGGCCGCGGTCGGATGCCCCGACGCGGGTCTGCGAGACTGATCGTGTGAGCACGACCCAGAGCACCGCGGCGGGAAAGGTCCTTCTGGTCCTGTCGGCTTTCGACCGCGAGCACCCGTCGCAGACCCTGTCGGACGTCGCCCGGCGAACGGGGTTGGCGCTCAGCACCGCGCACCGTGTGGTGGCGGAACTGGCGGCGTGGGGAGCTCTGGAACGTGCGGAAGACGGGTCGTGGCACGTCGGGTTGCGGCTCTGGGAGATCGCCTCGGGATGCCCCCGTACGCAGATCCTGCGCGATGTGGCCCTGCCGTTCATGCAGGATCTCTACGAGGTGACGCACGAGAACATCCAGCTCGCGGTGCGCGAGGGCACCGAGCTGGTGTTCGTCGAGCGGATCGCCGGGCACCGGTCGGTGCAGCTGCTGACGATGGTCGGGTCCCGGTTCCCCGTCGGTTCCACCGGAATGGGCCGGGTGCTGTTGGCGCACGCGCCGCGGGACATCCAGGAGGAGGTCCTCGAATCGCCGCTGCGGGCGTGGACCCCGCACACCGTCACCGACCCGAAGACGCTGCGTACGCAGCTGGACCGCATCCGCCGCGAGCAGGTCTTCGTCAGTGACCGCCAGCTCTCGGAGGACACGGTCGCGGTGGCCGCGCCCGTACGGATCGGCCGGACCGGACCCGTCAGCGCGGCTCTGGGGATCGTCGTCGCGGCGCGCAGCGCGAACCGTGCGCGGGGGCTGCGTGAACCGCTGCTCAGGGCCGTCCACGGAATCTCCGAGGAGCTCGGCCGGCGAGCCCGCACGGCGCTCTGACCTCCGGGGGAACTTCCGAGGCACTTCCGCCTGACGGAAACGCCGGCGACCGGTCGCCGCTCCGGGTGTCAACGTTCGGGTCACCCCGAACGTTCGCACCCCCGCAGGAGATGCCATGGCCGATGCCCCCGTCGACACCGTCACCTCGGTGCCCGTCGCCGTAGTCGGCGCCGGCCCCGCCGGCCTGATGCTGGCCCACCGGCTCGGACGGGCGGGCATCGAGACGATCGTGCTCGACACCCGCACCCGGCACGAGATCGAGACGACGCAGCGGGCCGGCGTCCTGGAGGCGGACGTCGCCCGGGACCTGGTCGAGACCGGCGTCTCCGACCGGATCCTGCGCGAGGGCCACGAGCACGAAGGCACCGAGATCCGGTTCGGCGGCCGGGCGCACCGGATCCACTTCAAGGCGCTGGTGGGCGAGTCGGTGTGGCTCTATCCGCAGACCGACGTCTTCATCGACCTGGCCGACGCGCGGGACCGGGACGGCGGCACGGTCCACTTCGGCGTCGAGGACACCGAAGTCCTCGACATCACCACCGACGCCCCGCGGGTCCGCTACACCGCCGCCGACGGCTCCCGCCACGAGGTCCGCGCGCGCTACGTGGTCGGCGCCGACGGCTCCCGCAGCACGTGCCGCAACCTGATCCCCGAGGACCGTCGGGTGCGGTACGGCAAGGAGTACCCCTTCGCCTGGTTCGGCATCATGGCCGAGGCCCCGCGCAGCGCCCCCGAGCTGGTCTACGCCCACTCCGACCACGGGTTCGCGCTGATCAGCCAGCGGACCGAGACCGTGCAGCGGATGTACTTCCAGTGCGACCCCGACGAGTCCGTCGACGCGTGGTCGGACGACCGGATCTGGGAGGCGCTCCAGGCCCGGGTGGCCGGCGAGGACGGCTTCCGCCTCGCCGAGGGGCCGGTGCTCGAGAAGGCGGTGCTGCGGTTCCGGTCGTTCGTGCAGGAGCCGATGCGCTGGGGCTCGATGGTGCTCGCGGGAGACGCGGCGCACACGGTGCCGCCGACCGGCGCCCGCGGGCTCAACCTCGCCCTGCACGACGTGAAGGTGCTCGCCGACGTCCTCCTGCGGGCGCTCGGCGACGGGGGCGGGGCCGCGCTCGACGACTACCAGCCGCAGGCCCTGCAGCGGATCTGGCGGGCGCAGAACTTCTCCCACTGGCTGACCGAGCTGCTGCACACGCCGCCCGGCGCCTCGCCGTTCGACCGGCGCCGCCGGCTCGCCGAGCTCGACAACGTGGTGGGAACGCGTGCCGGACGCACCTATCTCTCCGAGCAGTACACCGGCTGGCCCGTCAGCGCCCAGGGCTGACGACCGACGACTCCCAGGAGCACATCCATGATCATCGACTGCCACGGTCACTTCACCACCGCGCCGCCGCAGTTGGGCCGGTGGCGCGACCGTCAGATCGCGGCGGCCGAGGGCCGCGGCCCCGTCCCGGACCCCGACGAGCTGGTCATCACCGACGACGACCTGCGGCAGGCGATCGAGGGCAACCAGCTGCGGCTCATGAACGAGCGCGGCAGCGACCTGACGATCTTCTCCCCGCGTGCCAGCTTCATGGCCCACCACATCGGTGACTTCGAGGTCTCCTCGGTGTGGGCCCGGATCTGCAACGACCTGGTCCACCGCGTCAGCACGCTCCACCCCGACCGCTTCGCGATGGGCGCGATGCTGCCGCAGTCGCCGGGCGTCGACCCCGCGACCTGCCTGCCCGAGCTGCGCCGCGCGGTCGAGGAGCTCGGGGCGGTCACGATCAACCTCAACCCCGACCCGTCGGGCGGCAGGTGGACCGCGCCGCCGCTGACGGACCGCAGCTGGTACCCGCTGTACGAGGCGATGACGGCGTACGACATCCCCGCGATGATCCACGTCAGCACCTCGTGCAACCCGGCGTTCCACACCACCGGCGCCCACTACCTCAACGCCGACACCACGGCGTTCATGCAGCTGCTCCAGGGCGACCTCTTCACGGACTTCCCGACGCTGCGGTTCGTGATCCCGCACGGCGGCGGCGCCGCCCCGTACCACTGGGGCCGGTTCCGCGGCCTCGCCATGGCGCTCGGCAGGCCGGACCCCGAGACCCTGCTCGACAACGTCTTCTTCGACACCTGCGTCTACCACCAGCCCGGCATCGACCTGCTGACGCGGGTCGTGCCCAGCCGGTCCGTGCTCTTCGCCAGCGAGATGATCGGCGCGGTCCGCGACATCGACCCGCACAGCGGTCATCACTTCGACGACACGAAGCGGTACGTCGACGCCACCCCGCACCTCTCCGACGAGGAGCGCGCCGCCGTGTACTCCGGCAACGCCCTGCGCGTCCACCCCCGACTCGCCGCCCGCCTCGCCGCGGCCGGCCGCTGACCCCAGGAGAAGCACCCATGGAACACACCGAACTCGGCGTCGTCCACACGAAGGTCGACCGGGCCGACCCGGAGGCCGTCGCGGAGCTGGCGAAGTACGGCGTCGCCACGGTCCACGAGGCCATGGGCCGGGTGGGGCTGATGCGCCCCTACCTGCGCCCCGCCTACCCGCAGGCCCGGATGTGCGGCACGGCCGTGACCGCGCTGCTCCAGCCCGGCGACAACTGGATGCTCCACGTCGCCGCCGAGCAGATCCAGGACGGCGACGTCGTCGTCGCGGCCTGCACGACCGAGAGCGAGGACGGCTTCTTCGGCGAGCTGCTCGCCACGTCGTTCCGCGCCCGCGGCTGCCGGGGCCTGATCATCGACGGAGGCGTCCGCGACGTCACCGACCTGGAGCGGATGGACTTCCCCGTCTTCTCCCGCGCGATCAACGCCAAGGGCACCGTCAAGGCCACCCTCGGCTCCGTGAACGTGCCCGTGGTCTGCGGCAACGCCCTCGTGCGCCCCGGTGACGTGATCGTCGCCGACGCCGACGGCGTCGTCGTGGTGCCGCGCGAGCGTGCCGCCGAGGTGGCCGCCGCCTCCGCCGCCCGCGAGGCGAACGAGGAAGGCAAGCGCGCGCAGTTCCGCGCGGGCCGGCTCGGCCTGGACGTGTACGACATGCGCGGCCCGCTGGCCGAGCTCGGCCTGCGGTACGAGGACTGAGGATGACGACCTTCGAGAAGACCCCGGGCTGGCTGGACTGGTACGCCGGTCCGAGCCGGCCGCAGTTCCGGCTCCCCTCCGGCGCCGTGGACGCGCACTGCCACGTCTTCGGACCGGGCGCCGAGTTCCCGTACGCGCCCGAGCGCAAGTACACGCCCTGCGATGCGTCCAAGGACCAGCTCTTCGCGCTCCGCGACCACCTCGGCTTCGCCCGGAACGTCGTCGTGCAGGCGACCTGTCACGGCGCCGACAACACCGCCATGGTCGACGCGCTGCGGGCCTCCGACGGCCTGGCCCGGGGCGTGGCGACGCTGCGCCCCGACGTCACCGCCGCCCAGGTGCGGGAGCTGCACGAGGCGGGTGTCCGCGGGGTGCGGTTCAACTTCGTCAAACGCCTCGTGGACGCGGCGCCGCAGCAGGACCTGCTGGACATCGCCGAGAAGATCGCGCCGTACGGCTGGCACGTCGTCGTCTACTTCGAGGCGGCCGACCTCGCCGACCTGCGGGAGTTCTTCCTGTCCATCCCGGTGCCGCTGGTCGTCGACCACATGGGACGGCCGGACACCGCGAAGGACCCGGAAGGGCCCGACTTCGAGGCGTTCCTGAACTTCATGCGGGCCCGGCCGGACATCTGGTGCAAGGTGACGTGCCCGGAACGCCTCTCGGTGAGCGGCCCGCCGGCCCTCGACGGGGAGCAGCGGGCCTACCGGGACGTCGTCCCGTTCGCCCGGCGGGTGGTCGAGGAGTTCCCCGACCGGGTCCTGTGGGGCACCGACTGGCCGCACCCCAACCTCACCGACCACATGCCCGACGACGGCCTGCTCGTCGACTTCCTTCCGCACGTCGCGCCGACGCCGGAGCTCCAGCGGAAGCTGCTCGTCGACAACCCGATGCGCCTGTACTGGCCCGACGCCGACTGACCCTCCCCCGATTGGAGTCCCAGCATGTCGCTGGACAAGACCTACAAGCTGGTGCCGGGGACGACCGTCTTCGACGCCGAGCAGTCGGCCAAGGGCTACCACCTCAACCAGTTCTGCATGTCGCTGATGACGGCGGAGAACCGCGCGAGCTACCTCGCCGACGAACGCGCCTACCTGGACGCCTGGCCGCTGCGGGAGGAGCAGAAGCAGGCGCTGCTCGACCGCGACCTGAACGCGGCGATGCGCGAGGGCGGGAACATCTACTTCCTCGCCAAGTGGGGTGCCACGCTGGGCTTCTCGTTCCAGCAGATGGCGGGCTCGATGACCGGCATGACCGAGGAGGAGTACCGCGCGATGATGGTCGGCGGCGGCCGCTCGATCGAGGGGAACCGGATCGACCACGCCGTCCTCGAAGCGGCCCACGCCCCGGCGGCCCCCGCCGGACACGCCGGGATCACCGGTGCCGTCTTCACCTCGCACGTGCCGGCGATCGGTGCGGCGCTCGACCACGGCAAGACCGAGGAGCCGTACTGGCAGCCGCTCTTCGCGGGGTACGAGTACTCCAAGGCGTGGGAGAAGGAGAACGTCCCCGACGTCGTCCTCCTGGTCTACAACGACCACGCCAGCGCCTTCGACCAGTCGATGATCCCGACCTTCGTGCTGGGCACCGGCGCCTCCTACCCCATCGCCGACGAGGGGTACGGGCCGCGCCCCGTGCCCGGCATCGAGGGCGACCCCGACCTGGCGGCGCACATCGCGCACTCGCTGATCCGGGACGACTTCGACCTGACGCTCGTCAACGAGATGGCCGTCGACCACGGTCTGACCGTCCCGCTGTCGCTGATGTTCGGCGACGTCGAGGAGTGGCCGTGCAGGGTCATCCCCTTCCACGTCAACGTGGTGCAGTACCCCGTTCCCTCGGGGGCCCGCTGCTTCGAGCTCGGCCAGGCCCTGCGCAGGGCCGTCGAGTCGTACGACCGCCCGCTCAAGGTGCAGGTGTGGGGCACCGGCGGCATGAGCCACCAGCTCCAGGGCCCGCGCGCCGGCCTCATCAACCGGGAGTGGGACAACGCCTTCCTGGACCGGCTGGTCGAGGACCCCGCCGGCCTCGCGCAGGTGCCGCACCTGGAGTACGTCGAGGAGGCCGGCTCCGAGGGCATCGAGCTGGTCATGTGGCTGATCGCCCGCGGCGCGTTGAGCGACGTCGACGGCTCCGGCGAGGTCGAGGTCAAGCACCGCTTCTACCATGTGCCGGCGTCCAACACGGCCGTCGGACACCTGATCCTGGAAAACCGCCCCCGGGCCGAAGAGCCCGCCGTGAAGGAGTGACATGACTGACGACCGGACCCTACGGATCGCCCTCGTCGGCGGCGGTGCCTTCGGTGCCAAGCACGCGGCGGCGCTGAAGCGGATCGAGGGCGTCGAGGTGGCCGCCGTGGTGAGCAGCAGCCTCGAACGCGCCCAGAAGTTCGCCGCGGAGCAGGGCGTCGGGCGCGCCGTCGCCTCCCTGGACGAGGTGCTCGCGAGGGACGACATCGACGCCGTCGTCCTCGCCACCCCCACGCAGCTGCACGCCTCGCAGACGCTGGCGTGCCTGGAGGCGGGCAAGCACGTCCAGGTCGAGATCCCGCTCGCCGACTCGCTCGCGGACGCCGAGGCGTGCCAGGCCGCGGCGGAGCGCACGGGCCTGGTGGCGATGGTGGGCCACACCCGCCGGTTCAACCCGAGCCACCAGTGGGTGCGGCAGCGGATCGAGGCCGGCGAGTTCCACATCCAGCAGATGGACGTGCAGACGTACTTCTTCCGCCGGCAGAACCTCAACGCGCTCGGCGAGCCGCGCTCCTGGACCGACCACCTGCTGTGGCACCACGCCGCGCACACGGTCGACCTGTTCGCGTACCAGGCGGGTTCGCCGATCGTGCAGGCCAACGCCGTGCAGGGCCCCCTCCACCCCGAGCTGGGCATCGCGATGGACATGTCGATCCAGCTGCGGGCGGAGAACGGCGCCCTCTGCACCCTGTCGCTGTCGTTCAACAACGACGGGCCGCTCGGCACGTTCTTCCGCTACATCGGCGACACCGGCACCTACCTCGCCCGGTACGACGACCTGTTCACCGGCAAGGAGGAGCCGATCGACGTCAGCGGCGTCGACGTGTCGATGGACGGCATCGAGCTCCAGGACCGCGAGTTCGTCGCCGCCGTCCGCGAGGGCCGCGAGCCGAACTCCTCCATCGCCCGGGTGCTGGCCTGCTACCGGACCCTGGCGGCGCTGGAGCAGCAGCTGAACGCCGTCGCGGGCTCGTGACCGCCGCTTCGTGACCCGGCGCGGGGCTCGCCCCGCGCCGGGTCGGTCCGTTCGAGGTCCCGGCCATCGGCCTGGGCTGCATGAACCCGAGCCACGCGTACGGTGTCCCGCCGACGCAGGAGGCCGCCGAGGAGGTGCTGCTGACGGCGCTGGAGGAGGGCGTCGCGCTCTTCGACACCGCCGCCCTCTACGGCTTCGGCGCGAACGAGGAGCTGGTCGGCCGGGTGCCGGCCCGGCACCGGGACCGCATCGTGCCGGCCGGCAAGTGCGGGATGACCGGGGTCGACGGCCGGCGCGTCATCGACGGGCGGCCGGAGGTCCTCCGGCGCACCGTGGACGGGTCGCCGGCCCGGCTTCGCACCGATGTCATCGACATCTCCTACCTGCACCGGGTCGACCGGCGGGTCCCGGTGGAGGAGAGCGTCGTGGCGATCCCCGGCAGGCGGTCGGTCTCGCATCTGCGGGAGAACCTGTCCGTGCTCGGCCCGGAGGTTCCGGGCGAGGCTCTCGACGCGGCGGACCGGCTGCTGAACGCCACGACCGTCCACGGGGCACGCTACGGCGAGTCCACGCTCGCCGAGACCGACACCGGGCGCTGCGGCCGGGCGGGCTGACACGCGTGACGAAGGGGCGGTACCGACCTCGTGGTCGGTACCGCCCCTTCGTCACGCGTCGTCCGGCGGGCGGGGTCTTCGTCGCCCCGCCCGCCCCGGCGGCCCGCAGTCGGCCTCCGCCCGTGCGGTGAACGGAGGCCTCCCCCCGTGCGGGCACGACGGGTGGTCCTGTCAGGCGTAGTGGCGGTACACGGCCTCGGCGACGCAGGCCGGCTTGTCCTGGCCGTCGACCTCGACGGTGAACGTCAGGGGCATCTGCACCCCGTTGCCCTTGACCTCCTCGACCGTGCCGACGACGCCGTGGAGGCGGATCTTCGCGCCGACGGGGACGGGGCTGGGGAAGCGCACCTTCTCCAGGCCGTAGTTGACGCTCATCCTGGTGCCGGTGATGCTGAGCAGCTCTCCGAAGAGCGGGATGACGAGGGAGAGCGTGAGGTAGCCGTGGGCAATGGGGCCGCCGAACGGCCCGTCCTTGGCCTTCTCCGGGTCGGTGTGGATCCACTGGTGGTCGTCGGTGGCGTCGGCGAAGGTGTTCACCCGGTCCTGGGTGATCTCGAGCCATCGCGTGCGGCCGAGGTCGGCTCCGCTGAGGGACGTGAGCTCGGCGAGGCCGTTGGCGGTGGTGGACATGGAAGTTCCTTTCGTCGGCAGGGGGGTGACGGGGGAGCAGCGCTCTCGGGAGCGCTGCTCCCCCGTCCGTCACGCGTGGGGGCGCTCGGTGGGGCCGGTGGCGTAGGCCTCGCGCACGGCGGGCTTGATGATCTTCCCGGAGGGTGTGCGGGGCAGCGCCCGGGTCACGACGAGCGACTTGGGGATCTTGTACTTGGCGAGCCGGCCCTTGAGGTGGCCGAGGATGTCGTCCTGGTCGGCGTCGGCTCCGGGCCGGAGGACGACGACGGCGCGGCCGACCTCGCCCCAGACCGGGTCGGGCACACCGATGACCGCGCATTCGGCGACGGCGGGGTGGTGGAGGACCGCGTCCTCCACCTCGGCCGGGTAGACGTTCTCACCGCCCGAGACGAACATGTCCTTGGCCCGGTCGACGATGTAGGCGAAGCCCTCGGCATCGGTCCGGGCGATGTCACCGGTCCGCAGCCAGCGGCCGTCGGTGAAGGCGGCCTCGGTGTCCTCGGGCCGTTCCCAGTAGCCGGTCATGACGTTGGGGCCGTGGACGAGGACCTCGCCGCGCTCCTCCGGGCCCGCCTCCCGGCCGTCGGGCCCGACGACGCGGGTGTCGGTGAAGAAGTGCGGCACTCCGGCGGAGCCCGCCTTCTCCGAGGCCTTCTCCCGGTCCAGGAACAGGACGCCGGGGGACGCCTCGGTCATGCCGTAGCCCTGGCTGAAGGCCAGGCCGCGGTCGAGGTACGTGGCGATGGTGCGGGCGGGCACGGGGGCGCCGCCGCAGTTGAGAGTGCGCAGGCTCGACAGGTCGGCCGTCGCCCAACGGGGCCGGGCGGCGATGGCGTCGTACATGGTGGGGACGCCGAACATGTACGTCACCCCCAGGTCCTCGACGAGCTGCAGGACGCGTTCGGCGTCGAAGGCTCCGAGGAGGACCACGCGGCCGCCCTTGAGGAGGGTCGGCAGGCAGGTCATGTTGAGGCCGCCGGTGTGGAACAGCGGGGCGACGACGAGGGTGACCTCGTCGCCGGACAGGTCGGTGTCGACGAGGACGTTGACGCTGTTCCAGGTGATGTTGGCGTGGGAGAGGACGGCGCCCTTGGGGCGGCCCGTGGTCCCGGAGGTGTACATGATCATGCACGGGTCCTCGGGCGCCACGGCCTCGTCCAGCGGGTCGGTCCCGGCGCCGGCGAGCAGTTCCTCGTAGCCGAGGCCACCGTCCTCGTCGGGGCCGGCGAGGGCGATCCGGTGCGGTACCTCCGCCTCGGCCACCACGGCACGGGCCGCGGCGGCCTGCTCGGGCGCGTGGACGAGGACGGTGCTGCCCGAGTCGGCCAGATTGTAGGCCAGCTCCGGCGCCGCGAGCCGGGTGTTGAGGGGGACGAAGACCGCCCCCAGGGCCCCGGCGGCGAACAGGGTCTCCAGGAACGCCGGGTGGTTGGGGCCGAGGTACGCGACCCGGTCCCCCCCTGCCACGCCGAGTGCCCGCAGGGCGTGGGCGAGGCGCAGCACGCGCTCGTTCAGCTCGCGGTAGGTCCGGGTGCGGTCCTCGTGGACCACGGCGACCCGGTCGGGCGTCTTGCGGGCCCGGCGCGCGGGCCAGGAGCCGATGCCTTGGTTCAACATGGTTGTCCCTTTCGGTCCGCCGTCAGGCCCAGCACGTAGGCGGCGTTCCCCTTGAGGATCTTCGGCCGGACCTCGGGCTTGATGTCGAGCTTCTCGAAGTCGGCGAGCCACCGGTCGGGGGTGATGACGGGGTAGTCGGAGCCGAAGAGCACCTTGTCCTTGAGCAGGGTGTTGGCGTACCGGACGAGCTGCGGGGGGAAGTACTTCGGGGACCAGCCGGACAGGTCGATGTAGACGTGCGGCTTGTGGGTGGCGACCGCCAGGGCCTCGTCCTGCCAGGGGAAGGACGGGTGGGCCAGGATGATCCGCAGCTCGGGGAAGTCGACGGCCACGTCGTCGACCAGCATCGGGTTCGAGTACTTCAGCCGGATGCCGCCGCCGCCCGGGACGCCGGCGCCGATGCCGGTCTGGCCGGTGTGGAAGAGCGCGGGAACGCCCAGCTCCTCGACGGCCTCGTACAGGGGGTAGGCGAGCGGGTCGTTCGGGGCGAACGCCTGGATGCTCGGGTGGAACTTGAAGCCGCGGACGCCGTGCTCCTCGACCAGGCGCCGGGCCTCCCGGACGCCCGCGCGTCCCTTGTGCGGGTCGATGCTCGCGAAGGGGATGAGCGTGTCGGCGTGGGCGGCGCAGCTCTCCGCGATCTCCTCGTTGGAGATCCGCGGGTGGCCCGTGGCGTGCTCGGCGTCGACGGTGAACACCACGGCCGCCATGCGGCGCTCCCGGTAGTGGTCGGCCATCTCGTCGATGGTCGGCTGCCGGTGGCCGTGGGCCTTGAAGTACTCCTCGGAGGCTCCGAAGAGCTCCGGGCTCAGCGCCCCGTGGCCGTCCTTGGAGATCTCCGCGTGCGTGTGGACATCGATGGCCGTGAGCCGGTCGAGGTCGAGCGCGAGGTCGCTCATGTCACGCCACCGGGGCCTGGGGCGCGGGGATGCCGTAGGTCTCGGGCTCGGCCCCGACGCCGCCCGGCCACTCGGCGGCGATGGCGTCGCCCGTCCAGCCGCCGTCGGCGAAGGCGACGGACTTCTCCTTGGGGTGGGCCCACAGGGCGAGTCGGTCGCCGCCGATGCCGATGGCCTGACCGGTCACTCCGTCGGAGTCGTCCGAGGCCAGGAAGGCGATCAGGGCGGCGACGTCCTCGACGGTGCCGAGGCCCTCGTCCTTGCGCAGCCAGTCCGGAAGCGGCTTGCCCGTGCGCTCGGACTCCTCGATGACCGGGGCGAAGGCCGGGATGGTCTTGGTCATCTCGGTGGCGGCGACCGGGACGACGGCGTTGACGGTGATGCCGGCGCGGCCCAGCTCCATGGCCCAGGTGCGGGCCATGGCGACGATGCCCGCCTTGGCTGCCGCGTAGTTGGTCTGGCCGAAGTTGCCGCGCTGGCCGGCCGGGGAGGAGATGAGGACCAGCCGGCCGCCGGTGCCCTGCTCGCGCATGCGGACGGCGGCGGCGCGGGCGCAGGTGAAGGTGCCGCGCAGGTGGACGCGGACCACGTCGTCGAAGTCCTCGTCGGTCATCTTCCACAGCACGCGGTCGCGCAGGATGCCGGCGTTGGTGACGAGCACGTCCAGGCGTCCGAACTCCCGCACCGCCGCGTCCACCAGCTCCTGCGCGGCCGCACTGTCGCCCACCGCCGCGACGACGCCGGCCGCCCGGCCCCCCTCGGCCGTGATGGCGGCGACGGCGCCGTCGACGACGACCTGGTCGACGTCGTTGACCACGACGGCGGCGCCGGCCGCGGCGAGAGCCTGTGCGTAGGCCAGTCCGAGACCGCGTCCGCTGCCGGTGACGACGGCGACCTTGCCGTGAAGATCCATGAGGGGTGCCTCTCGCAAAGGGGGTGGAAGGGGGTGTGCCGAAGTCCCGGTACGAGCCAGGATCGACAGGAATCCTGATGAACGCCAGTCTGGGCATCAACAGGATTCCTGTCAATGTTTTAGGGTGGGGGTGCCGTCACCCCGGCGGCAGCCGGTCCGGGAGCGGTACGACCGTCCCGGGCGCACCCACCACGGGAGGACGAACGTGAGCACCTCACTGCTCTACCTGCTCAAGAGGACGGAGCTGGCGGTGCGGGCCCGCCTGGAGGAGCTGGTCAAGCCCGCCGGCATCACGGCCCTGCAGTACACCGCCCTGACGGTGCTGGAGCGGCACGACGGCGTCTCCGCCGCCCAGCTCGCCCGCGACTCCTTCGTCACCGCCCAGTCGATGGCCGACATGGTGCGCGCCCTGGAGGGCCGGGGCCTGATCCGCCGCGAGCCCAACCCCGCCAACCGTCGCGAACGCCTCATCCTGATCGCCGACCCGGGACGGCGACTGCTCGCCGAGTACGCCGAGCCGGCCCGCGCGCTGGAGGAGCGCATGGTCGCAGGTCTGAGTGCCGAGGAGATCGACGTGCTCAGGGAGGCGCTGATCGGGGCGTGGCGGTCCCTCTCCTAGGGGAAGGGGTCAGCCGCGAGGGGCGTCGCGCTCGACGTACTGGCGGATCCCGGGCGGCGCCCGGTCAGGCGGCGCCGCCCGGCCCGCCGACCCCGTCGGCCTCGACCAGCACGACGTCGGCGGAGGGGTCGCGCTCCTTGGCGACGAGTGCGGTCCACAGGCCGGTGCAGCCGCCGCCGACCACGAGGAGGTCACGGGTGGTGCCGCCGACGAGGGCGGGGGCGGGCTGCGGTCGGCGGGGGTCGTCGAGCCAGAACGGAGTGTGGTCGACGTCCCGGAGCGCGCCGAGGTGGTCCATGGGTGTTCCTTCGGGGTCGCGGAGGCGCCCGAGCGCGGGAAGCCTCCGAAGTGCCGCCCATGAGACTCCGCCGCGCGGAACAAGGTCAATGGTGTTGACGTAGGCGCCGGGTCACCCGTCCGGGCTCGGCTCCGGGCGCAGCGCCCCCACCGCGCTCAGCATCAGTTCCAGGGCGAACGGATAGCCGCTGTCGCGCATGTCCGCGGCGAGCAGCGGGAAGGTCGCGGCGATGTTCGGGTGGGTGTCGGGCGACAACCTGCCGTAGACCGCGTGCCAGACCTCCGCCTCCTTGTCCTGGGCGGCGGGCGGCAGGGCGAGCGCGGCGGCGTCCTGGGCCGCGAAGGCGAGGGCCTGGTCGACGAAGGCGTGGTAGATCCGCACGGCGAGGGCGTCCGGGAAGCCGGCCGCCCGCAGGACGCCGAGGATCCGCTCGACGGCCCGGGTCTCGTACGGCCGACCGGTGGTGCGGTGGGCCGCGAGGGCCGCCGCCTGCGGATAGGCCTGGTAGCAGCCGTGGATGCGAAGTCCCAGCTCACGGAGGTCCGTTCGCCAGTCCCCGGTGGCCGTCCAGCCCTCCTGCGCGCGGCCGATGATCTCGTCGGCGACGGCGAGCAGCAGGGCGTCGGTGTTCCGGAAGTAGCGGTAGAGGGCCGTGGGGTCGGCGCCGAGCGCGGCCCCCAGTCTCCGTACCGACAGGGCCTCCGCGCCGTGCTGGGCGATCAGGCGCAGCGCGGTCTCGACGATGAGCCGCTCCGAGAGGACGGCGCCCTGCTTGGTGGGGCGGCGGCGCTGCCGCCGACCTTCGGGAACCACGCGTTCGGACATGGCCGGAACCTTACGTCAACACCATTGACGTGTAAACGACCCGCCCGCTTGCATGGCGCCCACCAACCGACACCACATGTTCTGGAGCGCCCATGACCACGGCCGATCTGGTCTTCACCCGCGGGCCCGTCTTCACGGCGGACCCGGCCCGCACCCGGGCGACCTCGCTCGCCGTCGTCGGCGAGCGGATCGCGGCGGTCGGCCACGACGAGGTGCGGGACCTCGTCGGGCCCGGCACGGAGGTCGTCGACCTGACGGGGAAGCTGCTGCTCCCCGGCTTCCAGGACGCCCACATCCACGCCGTCGGCGGCGGCAAGGAGCTGGCCGAGTGCGACCTCACCGGAACGGTGGGCGTCGCCGACTACCTGGAGCGGATCCGGGAGTACGCGGACGCCCACCCGGAGCGCGCCTGGATCACCGGCGGCGGCTGGTCGATGGAGAGCTTCGAGGGCGGACTGCCCACCCGGCGGCTGCTCGACTCCGTCGTCCCCGACCGGCCGGTCCTGCTGTCGAACCGGGACCACCACGGCGCCTGGGCCAACTCCCGCGCCCTGGAGCTCGCGGGGATCACCGCCGGCACTCCCGATCCGGCCGACGGGCGGATCGAGCGGGAGGCGGACGGCTCCCCCAGCGGCATGCTCCAGGAGGGCGCGATCGGCCTGGTCGGCCGACTGGTGCCGGAGGCCACCGCCGAGGACCGCCTCGCCGGTCTGCTGCGCGCCCAGAAGCTGCTGCACTCGCTCGGCATCACGGCCTGGCAGGACGCGCTGCTCGGCTCCTTCGGCGGCATGGCCGACCCGTCGGAGGCGTACCTGACGGCCGCCGGCGACGGTTCGCTGACCGCCCGGGTGACCGGGGCGCTCTGGTGGGACCGGGAGCGGGGCTCCGAGCAGATCCCCGAACTGGTCGCCCGCCGCGAGAAGTTCAGCCTCGGCCGGTTCCGGGCCGGATCGGTGAAGATCATGCAGGACGGCATCGCGGAGAACTTCACCGCGGCCATGACCGCCCCGTACCTGGACGGCTGCGGCTGCGCCACCGCCAACAGCGGGCTGAGCTTCGTCGATCCCGGGGCGCTGCGCGGGTACGTGACCGAGCTCGACGCGCTCGACTTCCAGGTCCACTTCCACGCGCTGGGCGACCGGGCCGTGCGCGAGGCCCTGGACGCGCTGGAGGCCGCGATCGCCGCGAACGGGCGGCGCGGCAACCGGCACCACCTCGCGCACCTCCAGGTCGTCCACCCCGACGACCTGGCCCGGTTCGCGGCGCTCGGCGCCATCGCCAACATCCAGCCGCTGTGGGCCGCGCACGAACCGCAGATGGACGAGCTGACCATTCCGTTCCTGGGCCCCGAACGCGCCGCCTGGCAGTACCCGTTCGGCGATCTGGTACGGGCCGGGGCCACCCTCGCCGCCGGCAGCGACTGGCCGGTCAGCAGCCCGGACCCGCTCGCGGGCATCCACGTCGCCGTCAACCGCCGCGACCCCGAGGCCACCGACGACCGGGTCTTCTACGCCGAGCAGCGCCTCGACCTCACCACGGCGCTCGCCGCCTACACGGCGGGCACCGCCCATGTGAACGGCCTCGACGACACCGGCAGCCTGCGCCCCGGCCACCTCGCCGACCTGGTCGTCCTGGACCGGGACGTCCTCACCGGGCCGCCGGAGGAGATCGCCGAGGCCCGGGTGGAGCGGACGTACGTGGGCGGACGGCTGGTCCACGCGGTCTGACCGGGCCCTACGCCTTCCGTCGCACCGACGACGCCCGGACGTCGAGGCGGGTCGGGACGAGCGTCCCGGCGGGCTCCCGGCGGCCGTGCTCCAGGACCGCGACAAGGTGCTCGACGCCGGCCTCCGCGATCGCCTCGGGCCGCAGGCTCAGGGTGGTCACCGGCGGGTCGGTGAGGAGGGCCGTGGCGTCCTCGCTGACCAGGACGACCAACAGGTCGTCCGGGACCCCGTACCCGTGGCGGCGCGCCGCCTCCAGGACGAGGGGCGGGCTCGCCTCGGCCACCACGAGCAGGGCGTCGGGGCGCTCCGGCCCGTCGGCGGTCAGCGCGGCCTCGACGCCGCGCACGACCGGCCCGTTGCCCGGTTCCCCGACCCGTACCACCCGCTCCGGCAGGCCGTGGGCCGCGCACCACTGCCGGTGGGCGGCGTACACCTCGGCGTGGAAGCGGGTGGTGCTGTCCGGCACCACGACGACGGGCCGCCTGGCCCCCTGCTCGTGGAGGTGGTCGAGGGCCTCGCGGACGACGCCGCCCGCGTCGACGTCCACCCAGTAGGCCCCCGCCGTCCCCTCGACGGAGCGGTCCGTGAAGACGGGGATGCCGGCCGCGAGGAGGCTTTCGACGACCGGGTCGTCGGCGACGGGGTCGGCGACGACCACCGCGTCGAGGGACAGGTCGGCCCACTCGCTCTGCAGGGAGCCGGCGGGCAGCAGCACCACGGCGTAGCCGCGGCGCAGCGCGGTGGCCGCGGTGACGCCGGTCAGCCGGGCGAAGTACGGCGACTCGAGAAAGGTGGCCCAGGGAGTGGCGGCGAACTCGCCGACCACGTACCCGATCAGCCGGGCCCGTCCCGCGCGCAGGTGGCGCGCGGCGGCGTTGGGCCGGTAGCCCATTCTGCGCGCGGTCTCGCGGGCCTTCTCCCGCACCTCGGGGGAGAGCCTGCCGGTGCCGTTGAGCGCCGCCGAGACGGTCGTCTTGGACAGGCCCGCCTCACGGGCCACGTCGACGAGGCGAACGCGCGGAACGGGCGGCGAGGGCTGCCCGCCGTGCCGTGATGCTTCGGTCATGGGGGTGATGCTGCCACCCTCGCGACCTGCGCAAAACCGTTCCCGCAAAGTTGGCCGCAGGTCTTGTGCGGGAACGTTCCCGCACCAATACTCGCTCCATCCCCCCGAGCCCGTCACTACACCCGTAAAGGGGTGGGTCCCATGCGCATGCCCAGAGCCATCGCGCTTCTCGTCTGTACCGCCGCGCTCGCGGCCACCACCGGCGCCTGTTCCGGCGCCACGACCCCGCCCGTGGCCGGCGGCGGCCCGCACTTCGAGGCCGGCCCCACCTCGCCGCCCGCGCAGGGCCCGCTGGACTCCTTCACCTGGTCCCTGTACGCCGAGCCGTACACGCTGGACTACGCCCTCGCGTACGACTACCCGCCGAACACCGTCCTCGCCAACGTGTGCGAGCAACTGCTGCGGGTCACCCCCGACATGAGGATCGTCCCCGGCCTCGCCGTGAAGTGGTCGCGGCCCGACCCGCGCACCCTCGTCTACACCCTGCGCCCCGGGGTGAGGTTCCACGACGGCACCACCATGACCGCCGACGACGTGGTCGCCTCCCTCGAGCGCCAGATGGACCCGCGGACCGGCTCCCCCTGGGGCTCCTCCTTCAAGACCGTCGACGCCGTCGAGAAGACCGGCCCCCTGGAGGTCACCATCCGCCTCGGCAAGGCCGACGTCCTCTTCCACGAGCTGATGGCCGCCTCCCCCGGCACCGTCGTCAGCGCCGCCTCGCTGGCGAAGGAGGGCAAGGACTACGGCACCCCCAGGGGCAGGCTGAACTGCACCGGCCCCTACGCCCTCGACAGCTGGGCGCAGGGCGACAGCATCACCCTCAAGAAGAACACGGCCTACTGGGACGAGGGGCTCTCCCCCAAGTCCGAGAAGGTGCGGTTCACCTTCGTCGAGGACGTCGCGGCCCGCACCAACGCCTTCCTCTCCGGCACCGCGGACGGCGGCTACATGGTCCCGTCCTCGTCCTTCGCCCAGCTGCGCGCGAGCGGCAGGGGCTCGCTCCTCTTCGGCCCCAACACCGCCTCCGCGAACCTCGCGGTCCTCGACTTCCACGGCGCGCTCGGCAACCTCAAGGTCCGCAAGGCCCTGTCGATGGCCCTCGACCGGAAGAACATCATCAAGGCCGCGGCCGGCGGCGTCGGCGTCCCCGCCAAGGCCCCCGTCGCGCGCGGCGCCTGGGCGCTGGCCCCGGAGAGGACGGCGGAGCTCTTCGACACGCTGCCCGAGCCCGCGTACGACGTCGAGGCGGCGAAGGAGCTCGTCCAGGAGGCCCACGCGAACGGCCGGACGGTCACCCTCGCCACCAGCACCATGGCGCCCGAGATCAGCGTCGTCGCCAACGCCGTCCAGGCAGCGGGGCGCCGGATCGGCCTGAACGTCGTCCTGAAGCCGGTCTCGCCGGACGCGTACAGCAGCATCTTCGTCGACCCGGACGCGCGCGAGGGCCTCGACCTGGTCATCACCAACGGCTACGACAACACGCCCGACCCGCTGGAGTTCTACCAGTACCTGCGCACCGGCGACTTCGGGAACTACGGCCGCTGGTCCCATGCCGAGTTCGACGTCGCCTTCGACCGGGCGAACTCCGAGCCCGACCCGGCCGAGCGCGCCGGACTCACCGCGAGGCTCCAGAGGATCGCGCTCGACGAGCTGCCCGTCATCCCCGTGTACGAGGCGCCCTACTCGGTCTTCCTCGGCAAGCGGATCACCGGCGCGCCGACCGGCATCGCCCAGCTCTACTTCCCGTGGGCCGCGACGATCGGGGCCCCGAAGCGATGACGCGCTACCTCGTCGGACGGCTCCTCGGCCTGGCGGCGGTGCTGTTCACGACCTCCCTCGTGGTCTTCGGCTCCGTCCGCCTGGCCCCCGGCGACCCGGTGTCGTTCCTCCTGCACGGCCGCCCCGCGACCCCCTCGGCCGTGGCGGCCCTGCGGGCGGAGCACCACCTCGACGACCCGCTGGTCACCCAGTACGCGAAGTGGCTCGGCGGGGTGCTGAGCGGCGACTTCGGCCGCTCCGCCCAGTACCACCAGGACGTGGCCTCGCTCATCGGCTCGCGCCTCACCGGCACCGCCCTGCTCGTCGGCTACGCGGCCGTGCTCGTCGCGGTGCTCGGGGTGACCGCCGGGATCCTCGGCGCCCTGCGCCCCGGCCTGCCGGACCGGATGGTGCTCATCGGCACGGGCGTCGCCACCGCCACGCCCTCGTTCGTGACGGCCATCGCCCTCGTCTCGCTCTTCTCCGTCCAGCTCGGCTGGTTCCCCGGACCGGGCGGCGGCACCCCGGCGGGCCTCTCCGAGCGGCTGTACCAGCTGACCCTGCCGGCCTTCGCCCTCGCCCTGTCCTTCGCGGGCCTCCTCGCCCGGGTGACCCGCTCGGCGATGCTCGACGAACTGGGACGCGAGCACGTCGAGGTGGCGCGGGCCCGGGGCGTCGCGGGCCGGTCCGTGGTCCGCCGGCACGTGCTGCGCAACGCGCTCGGGCCCGTCGTCACCGTCGGCGGCACGATGCTCGCCGGCCTCCTCGTCAGCACCTCGATCGTCGAGACCGCCTTCGACGTCCCCGGGCTCGGCTCGCTGCTCGTGCAGTCCGTGACCGCGAAGGACTTCGCGGTCGTGCAGGCGGTCACGCTGCTCAGCGTCGCGGCCTTCGTCCTCGTCAACCTCGTCGTCGACCTGCTCGCCCCGCTCATCGACCCCCGTCTCTCCCTCGGGGAAGGCTCCTGATGACCTCCACCACCTCCGCGGTGCCGTACCGCAGGCCCGGGCTGCGCGCCCTGCGCCCGTTCGGCCGGGGGCCGCTCTTCGCGGTCTCGGTCGCGGTGCTCGCCGCGCTCGTCCTGGTCGCCCTGCTCGCGCCCGTCCTCGCCCCGTACGACCCCGAGGCGCTCGACCTGTCGGCGAGTCTCGTCGGCACCACCGGCGACCATCTCCTCGGCACGGACCAGTCGGGACGGGACATCCTGTCCCGGCTGCTCCACGGCGCCCGCACCGGGCTGCTCGGGCCGCTGCTCGTCGTCGGCGCGTCCACCCTGCTCGGCACCCTCCTCGGCGTGGTGGCGGCCTGGCGCGGCGGCTGGACGGACACGCTGCTGTCCCGGTCCATGGACCTCGTCTTCGCGATCCCCGGCCTGCTGCTCGCGATCCTGCTCGTGTCGGTCGTCGGCCCGGGTCTCACCGCGCCCGTGATCGCCATGTCCGTCGCCTACACCCCGTACGTGGGCCGGCTGGTGCGGGGCGTCGCGCGGCAGGAGAAGGCCCGGCCGTACATCGAGGCGTACCGGGTGCAGGGCTGGTCCGGCTGGACCGTCTCCGTACGCCATCTGCTTCCCAACATCGCGCCGACGGTCTTCGCCCAGTCCGCGATGAACTTCGGGTACGCCCTGATGGACCTGGCGGCGCTGTCCTTCCTCGGCTTCGGGGTGCAGCCGCCGGCCGCCGACTGGGGCGCCATGATCAACGAGGGGCAGGCGGCCGTCCTGCAGGGGGCGATGCTGCCGGCCCTCGCGCCCTCCGCGTGCATCGTGCTCGCGGTGGTGGCGTTCGGCATCGTCGGCGAGGGGCTCGCCGACCGGATCGCGAAGCGGGAACGGTGAACGGCATGCGCGCACACGGAGGGACCGCGCCGGTCCTGGAGATCGAGGGCCTCGGCGTCCGCCTGGCCGGCGACCGGGCCGCCCGTCCGATCCTGGACGGGGTGAGCCTGACCGTGCGGCCCGGGGAGACGGTCGGCCTGGTCGGCGAGTCCGGCTCCGGCAAGTCCGTGGCCTGCCGCAGCGTCCTCGGGCTGCTGCCCGCCGGCGCCCGCACCGAGGGTGAGGTACGGGTCTCCGGGCGGGACGTCCTCGCGATGAACCGCGCGGAACTGACCGCGCTGCGCGCCCGGCGGGTCTCCATGGTCTTCCAGGACCCGCGCGCCTCCGTCAACCCGCTGCGGCGGGTGGGCGACTTCCTCACCGAGGGGCTGCGCGCCGCCGGGACGCCCGCCGCCGAGGCGACCGCCCGCGCCGAGGAACTCCTCGACGCGGTCGGCATCCGCGACCCGCGCGGCGCCCTGCGCCGCCGTCCGCACCAGTTCTCCGGCGGCATGCTCCAGCGGGTCGTCATCGCGGCGGCCCTCGCGAGCGAGCCGGCCCTCCTCGTCGCCGACGAACCGACGACGGCGCTCGACGTCACCACCCAGGCCGAGGTCGTCTCGATCCTGGCCCGGCTGCGGGCCGAACGGGGCACCGGCATGCTGTTCGTCACCCACGACCTCGAACTGGCCGCCGCCGTCTGCGACCGGGTGTACGTCATGTACGCGGGCCGGATCGTGGAGACCCGGTCCACGGACGAGCTGTTCGACGCGCCGCGCCACCCGTACACGGCGGGCCTGCTGGCCTGCACCCCGCGCATCGAAGCGGGCGCGCCGGCCCCCCGGCCCGTCCCGGGCCGTCCCGTCTCCCTCGCGGAGGCGCCGCCCGGCTGCTCCTTCGCCGCGCGCTGCGCCCACGCGGTGCCGCGCTGTGCCGAGGAGGCGCCCGCGCTCGTACGCCACGGGGACGGGCTCGCCGCCTGTCACCGGGCCGAAGAAGGGATCACGCTGTGACCGTCCTGCTCGAAGACGGCCTGGTCGTCGACGGACTGCGCAAGCGGTACGGGGACCACACGGCGGTCGACGGCGTGTCCTTCGCGCTCGCGCCCGGGTCCTGCCTCGCCCTCGTCGGGGAGTCCGGCAGCGGCAAGACGACCACGGTCCGGATGCTCGTGGGCCTGGAGCGCCCGGACTGCGGCACGGTCCGCCTCGACGGCCGGGACCGCTCCGCGCGGGCCCGGGGCCGGGCCGAACGGCTCGCCAGGGCCCGGGAGATCCAGATGGTCTTCCAGGATCCGTACCTCTCGCTCGATCCCCGGGTGACCGTCTCGGGCTGCCTGGACGAGGTCCTGCGCCTCCACACCGGCCTCGACCGGGACGGGCGCCGGGCCCGGGTCGCCGAGCTCCTCGACCAGGTGGGTCTCGGCGCGCGCGAGGCCGCGGCCCTCCCCCGGGGCCTCTCCGGCGGGCAGCGCCAGCGCGTCGCGATCGCCCGCGCCCTCGCCGTGGAGCCCAGGGTCCTCGTCCTCGACGAGGCGGTCGCCGCGCTCGACGTGTCGATCCAGGCGCAGATCCTCGAACTCCTCGGCGCGATCCGCCGCGAGTCGGGCATCGGCTACCTGTTCGTCACCCACGACCTGGCCGTGGTCCGGCACGTCGCGGACGAGGTCCTGGTGTTGAAGTCCGGCCAGGTCGTGGAGACGGGCACGACCGAGCGCGTTCTGGACGCGCCGGAACACCCGTACACCCGGCTGCTCCTGAATTCCGTGCCCCGACGCGGCCGGCGCCCGGACCCCCGGTGAACCGCGGTGGCGGCGGGCCCTCCCCGGGGGACGTCCCGCCGCCACCGCCGTACCGTCCCAGGACGGCCGATCATCCGCCCCTCCATAAAGCGCCCCGGTCAATCCCGCACACGCCGCGAGAGGCTGTTGATCATCCGTGCGGAGCGAACTCACGTTCCCCGGAGGGCCGTTCGGGGGGGTACGCCGTCCGATGCCGCATCATCACCGCCCCTTCAGATCGTCACCAAGTCGGTCGGCTCCGGTGCCGGCGCGCTGGAGATCGACGACGACATCACGTCCGGGCGCGACACGGGCAGGGCGACTTCGACGCGCCGCCGCCCCTGAAGCAGGACATCGGCTTCGACCTGTCGCACCTGGAGGCACTCGCCGCCGAGGCCACCGGCTGCACGAAGAAGATGGCCGGGGCGAGCGGCCCACCAACCTCTACGGACGGAGCCGTCCTCGGTGCGCGACGGCCGGCTGCCGGAGTCCAACCGGGCGTCCGGCACGGTCGCCGACGTGAACGGGCCCTTCCGGCGTCGGCGCGCGGCGCGCTCCTCGTAGGCGGCGGCCGGGCGGACCGGGGCGGGGCCCCCTGCCCCTCCCCGGTCCGCCCGGCGGACTCCTGGCGGATCAGTCCCGGAGCCGGGCGAGGACCGCGCGCATCGACCGCTCCAGGACCGCTCGGGACTCGTCGGTGGGGTCGACCAGTTCGAAGGCGTGAGGGGCGTGCGGCGCGTCGACGACCTCGACGTCGGCCCCGCGCTCCTTCGCGGTCGTCAGGAACTCCTCGACGGTCGCCGCGAAGACCTCGTGCTCCAGGCCGGCGCGGACCAGGACGACCGGCGGCCCGTCCGCCGTGCCCACGGTGTCCACCGGACGGAAGCGGGGTTCCACCGTCCCCCAGCCGGGCAGCGGCGCCAGGGCGGGATAGCTCGCCGCCACGCACCGCAGCCACGGCGGGGGCGCGGCCAGCCAGTCCGCCGCGAGGAGCCCGCCGGTGGAGAAGAACCAGAGCGCGATCCGGTCCCCGTCGACGCGCGGGTCGGCCCGCACCTGCTCGACGGCGTCGGCGAGGTCCTGGGCGGCCCGCGGGTAGTCGGCGAGGCCGTGGAGGCGGAGGTCCGCCGTGACCCCGACGACGCCCGCGCCCGCCGCACAGCGGCCGTATCCCAGGAAGAACGGCGTGTCCCGCGGGGTGGGCCGCCGGTCGGCCTCGACGGGGCCGCCGTGGACGAAGACGACCGCCGGCCGGGGCCCCTCGGCGTCCGGGAGGTGGAGGTCGATCCGTCCGACGCGCTCGCGCGGCCGCTCGGGCACGTCGACGAGGAAGGGCCGGAGGTGGGGCGGCGCCTCGTGCGCGCCCTCGGGCGCCGCCACCCGGTGGCCCTCGCCGGCCGCCGCGCGGAGCAGCACCTCGGCCAGTTCCCCGGGCGCGGAGAGCATCGGCCAGTGCCCGGTGGCGAGTTCGAAGAAACGGAACCGGTCCTCGGTCAGCACCCTGAACTGGGGCGGGCCCGAGGCCACGGCCGTCTCGACCATGGCGATGCTCTGCCCGTTGGCGGCGCACAGGACGCCGGTGCTCGGCAGGGCGTCCGTGGCGCCGGTCAGGCGGAGCGGCTCGGTGAGCGTGCGGGCCGGCTGGGGCGCGGCCTCGCGCTCCAGCCGGGCGAGGGCGTCGGCGGGGACCCCCTCGACGCTGCCCCACCGCGACCAGGTGCCCGGCGCGGGCGGCGGGACCGCCGCTTCGGGCCGCCGGGCGAGCAGTTCCCGGACCTCGGGGTCGGGTACGGAACGCACGGCGGGCTCGCCGCCCTCCGGGGGTCCCGTGTCCACGGAGACGATCCGGGCGACGCGTCCGGCCCGCCGGTCGGCGGCGCCGAACACCGGGTGCAGGCCGTAGCCGTGCCCGACGAGGACCACCTCGGCCGCCGTGATCCCGTCGAGCAGCCGGACGAGCTCCTCGACGTGCGTCTCCAGGCCGGTGTCGGGTCCGGCCCCGGCGCGCCGGTCCCCCGTCCCGGTCAGGGTCACGGGGTGTGCCTCCGCTCCCGCCTCCCGCAGCCGGGCGGCGGTCTCCTCCCACACCCAGCCGCCGGTGAAGGCGTCCGACACCAGTACGAACGTCGTCATGACCGTCTCCTCGTCGCTCCTCGGGGATGTCCCGCGGTCACGCTAGGAACTCCCCCTGCGGGAGATTCAAGTCCGCCGGTCGGGAACCGGGCGGCAGAATGGACGGGCCCGAAGATCACCGGATCCCGTCGAAGGAGGTTCGACCCGTGTCGTCCGACGGTCTGTGGAGCATCGGGGAGCTGGCCGCGCGGGCGGGGGTCACCGTCAAGACCGTGCGGTTCTACTCCGATCGCGGTCTGCTGCCCGAGGCGGCCCGCAGCTCCGGGGGGCATCGCAGGTACGGGGCCGAGGCGCTCGACCGGCTGCGGTTCATCCGGTCGTTGCGCGCGCTCGACCTGCCGGTGCCCGAGGTGGAGCGGGTCCTCGAGGGGGACGGGGCCGACGCGGTCCTCGAGGAGGCCGTCGCGGGGCGGTTGCGGGACGTGGGTTCCCAACTGGTGGCACTGCGCTGGAAGGAGGCCTCCCTGCGGCTGCTCCGGGAGTGCGCCGCCGGGGAGCGCGCGGAGCGGCTGCGGCTGCTCGGTGCGCTGCCCGCCCCTCCGGACACGGACGCCCTGGTCCGGTTCTGGCGGCGGGCCCTGCCGGCGCGGCTGCCGGGGCGGGTGGTGGCCACGGTCCTCGACGCGGTGGTGCCGCGGCCTCCGGAGGAGCCGGGCCCCGAGCAGGTGCTCGCGTTCGCCCGGCTGCACGCCCTCGTCACCGATCCGCGCCTCGAACGGCCGGAGTTCCGGCCCGCACCGCCGCTCCCGGACGGCGCGTACCGTCCGGTCGTGCTCTACGAGGGGCTCGCCGAGGCGTACGGACTCGCCTCGGCCGAGGTGCGGGCCGGGCGGGCCCCGCAGGGCGGCGGGGCCCTGGACTGTTTCGTCTCCGCCTACGCCCGGGCGCGCGGGGAGCCGGACACGCCGGACTTCCGGCGCCGGCTCCTCGGGCTGCTCGCCCTGGACGACGGTCCCGTGCTCCCCCGGTACTGGAAGCTGGCCGCCGGCCTGTTCGCCCCGGACGAGCCGGTCCTCGGCATGCTGCACCACCACCTCTCGGTGGCCCTCCGGGTCCAGGTCCACGGCCCGACCGGCTGACCCCTCCCACATGGTGGGCGCCCGGCTGTCCACGTGCTGGGCGCCGGAGTGGCGGATCTCGTCACCTTCCTCGCGTCGCCGCAGGTCAGAGGCGTACGGAGGGGGCGTCAGGTGGCGCAATGTTGCGGCAACACCATCGGGGCCGGTCCGCCGCTACGTTCCGTGCCATGCCCGCCGAACCCGCTTCCGCCGCCCGTCCCGTCGCAGCCGCCCGCCGTCGGCGGCTGCGCGCCGACCGGGCACGGCAGCTCGCCGACCTGCTGCGCCACCAGATCCTGGCGGGCGGCTTCCCCGGCGGCGTCCTTCCCCTGGAGGACGTCATCGCCGCCGACTACCGGGCCAGCCGCAACACCGTGCGGCAGGCGCTCGACCTGCTGCGCGGCGAGCAGCTGGTCGACCGGCAGCCGGGGGTCGGGACGGTGGTGGTCTGCGAGAAGTACCCGCACGGTCTCGACCGGCTCCAGGGCCTCGCCGAGACACTGCACGAGCACGGCAGGGTCACCAACGAGGTCCGGACCATGGGCCCGGTCGGGGCCCCGGGGCCGGTGGCGCACCGGCTGGGCCTGCCCGAGCACGCGGACGTGCTCTGCGTCGAGCGGCTGCGCCGGCTGAACGGACTGCCGCTCTCGCTCGACCTGTCGTACCTCCCGATGGACATCGGGGGCGAGCTCCTCGGCTGCGACCTGGAGAACACGGACGTGTTCCGGCTCCTGGAGCAGCTGACCGGCGGCCCGCTCGGACACGCCGAGATCACCCTGGAGGCCGTCAACGCCGACGCGCACTCCGCCGCCGTCCTCCAGGCGCCGCGCGGTGCCGCCGTCCTGATGCTGGAGCGACTGACCCGGCTTCCCGACGGACGGCCGGTGGACCTGGAGTTCATCCGGTTCCGCGGCGACCGCATCACCATGAGCGGCGTGCTCCGCCGCTCCCTCTGACCTCCCGCTTCCCCGTACCCCCCTTTCCCGGAGACAGCCATGCCTGTGGTCCCCCAGCGCGGTGACGTGCCCGTCACCATCGACGAGTCGAAGTGCATCGACGGCTGCACGCTGTGCGTCGACATGTGCCCGCTCGACTCGCTCGCGATCCGCGAGGAGGACGGCAAGGCGTACATGCACGTGGACGAGTGCTGGTACTGCGGCCCGTGCGCGGCCCGCTGTCCCACCGGCGCGGTGACCGTCAACATGCCCTACCTGCTCCGGTGAAAGGCCGAACTCCCATGCGCGCACGAAGACTCGCCCTGTCCCTCCCGTTCGCCCTGCTCCTTCCGCTCGCCACCGCCTGCGGCGGCGGGGCCGACGATCCGGCGGACGGGGGGACGGTCACGGTGACCGTCGGATACCAGTCGAAGACCATCAACACCGTCACCGCCGGCACGCTGCTCCGCTCCCTGGGCTACTTCGAGGAGGAGCTCGCGGCGCGCGGAAAGAAGGACGGCGTCGCCTACCGGGTCGTCTGGCAGGACTACGCGACCGGTGCGCCGATCACCGCCCAGATGACGGCGGGGAAGATCGACATCGGCTCGATGGGCGACTTCCCGCTGCTGATCAACGCGGCGCGCGGCAAGCAGCTCAAGGAGCCGACGCGGCTCGTCGCGGTGACCGGGTACAACCTGCGCGGCGGCCTCAACACCGTGGTCACCGCCCCCGGTTCGCCGCTGCGGACGCTGAAGGACCTCAAGGGCCGCAAGGTGTCCACGAGCGTCGGTTCGGCCGCCGACGGCACGCTCGTCCGGGCCCTGCGACGGGCCGGGATCGACCCGGCGAAGGACGTCGACAAGGTCAACCAGCAGCCGAGCGTGGGTGCTTCGGCCCTGACGGCGGGCACCGCCGACGCGCTCTCCCAGTTCGTCGCCTGGCCCGGTCTGCTCGCCTTCCAGGGCCGGGCGACGGCGCTGTACGACGGGGCCGAGCTGAACCTGCCGACCTTCCACGGGGTCACCGTCCGCGAGCGGTTCGCCGAGCGGCGGCCGGAGGTCCTCGACGCGTTCCTGCGTGCGCAGCGGCGGGCCACGGACGAGTTGCGCCGCCGTCCGGTGGCGTCCGCCGAGTCGGTCGCGAAGGAGACGGGGCTGCCCGCCGAGGTGGTCTACCTCTACAACGGCGCCCAGGGCATCGCCACCTTCGACCCGGCGCTCCGTCCGGAGCTGGTCGCCGCGCTCAAGGAGGACGTGCCGGTCCTGGCCGAGGCCGGTCTGGTGAAGGACGTCGACGTGGACGCCTTCGTCGACGCGGCCCCGCTGCGGCGGGCGGTCCCGGGAGCCCCGTACCCGAAGGCGGGCGCCGCCAGGTCCGAGCTCTGGCTGAAGGGGCGGGGGTCGACCCGTACCTTCGACAGCCCCGGGGCGCTGCTCAAGGCCGTCAGGGGGGCGGCGGTCCGGGCCGCGTACGTGCCGGACGCGGTGACGGGGACGCTCTGGTTCGCGGACCGCGCGGTGTGGGTCCAGGACGGCGGGCAGTGGCGCGCGTTCGTGACGCGGGAGGGCGCGGAGCGGTACGTCGCGGGGCACGCCGGTTCCCGGACCGTCGGGTACGCGGACGCCGTGAGGCTCGCGTCATGAGCTGGGGCCGCCGCCTGGTCCGGGTGGCCTCCCCGCTCGCGGCGCTCGGCGTCTGGCAGTTGCTGACCTCCCTGGACGTCAACCTGTGGCTGCGGTTCGAGCAGTTCCCCACGGTCGTCGAGGTGGCCTCCGCGCTCGCCGACCGGATCGGGACCGAGGCGTACTGGCAGGACCTCGGCCACAGTCTGCGCCGGATCGCGCTGGGCTTCCTGCTCGCGGCCGTCCTCGGGGTGGCGGCCGGGACGGCCGTCGCCCGGTCGCGGTGGGCCGCGGACGTCCTGGGCCCGCTGGTGGAGGTGGTGCGGCCGGTGCCGGCCATCGCCCTGGTGCCGGTCGCGATCCTGCTGCTGCCCACCAACGAGCAGGGCATCGTCTTCATCACCTGCGCCGCCGCGTTCTTCCCCGTCCTCGTGTCGACCCGGCACGCGGTGCGGGCCCTGGACCCGGCGTGGGAGGAGGCCGTGCTCACCATGGGCGGGGGCCGGGCCCGGGTGTTGTTCTCGGTGGTCCTGCCGGGCGCCCTGCCGGGCGTCTTCGGCGGGCTCTCGGTGGGCATCGGGGTCGCGTGGATCTGTGTGATCTCGGCGGAGATGATCTCCGGCGAGTACGGGGTGGGCTACCGCACCTGGCAGGACTACACGGTCGTCGACTACCCCGGGGTCTTCGTCGGCATGGCCACCATCGGGGTCCTGGGCCGGCTCACCTCCACGGCGGTCGAGGCGCTCGGCCGCCGGGTCACCGCCTGGCTGCCGAGCGCCGTGGAGCGCGGCGCGGCCGGCCCGGCCCGTTCGGCGGCCCCCGTCCCCGCCCGTACGCCCCTCGTCCCCCCGCTGGAGAAGGAGCCGGTGCCGTGAGCGCCACCAGTACCGCGAGCCCGCACGTCACCACCGCCGTGCCGACCGGTGCGGAACTCGCCCTGCACGGCGTCCGGCTCGGTCACCCGGGCGGTGCCGCCGTGTCCGGTCCCCTCGGACTGCGGATCGCGGCCGGTGAACTCCTCACCGTGGTCGGCCCCTCCGGCTGCGGGAAGACGACCCTGCTGCGGACGCTCGCCGGGCTGCTGCCCCCGCTGGAGGGACGGGTCACCCAGGACGGGGAGCCGGTCCGGAGGCCCGGCGCCGACCGGGCGTTCGTCTTCCAGCACGACGCCCTGCTGCCCTGGCGGTCGGTCCGGGCCAATGTGGAGCTGCCGCTCGCGATCCGCCGCGTCCCGCGCGCCGAGCGGCGCCGAGCGGCGGAGGAGTGGCTGGAGCGGGTCGGGCTCGCCGGGCACGCGGACAGGCTGCCGGGCCGGCTGTCCGGCGGGCAGCGGCAGCGCGTCCAGCTGGCCCGGGCGCTCGCCGGGCGGCCCCGCGCGGTCCTGATGGACGAGCCGTTCGGCGCGCTCGACGCGACGACCCGCGCCGGGATGCAGGACCTGCTCGTGGAGATCCTGCGCGGCACCGGCGCGACCGTCGTCTTCGTCACCCACGACGTGGACGAGGCCCTCCACCTCGGCGACCGGGTCGTCCTGTTCGCGTCCGGCGAGGTTCTGGACGTGCCGCACCCGCGCTCGCGGGACGCCCGGGACGCGCCCGCCACGGCGGTGCTGCGCCGCCGCGTCCTCGACTCGCTCTGACCCTCCGTCCCCTCTCCCGTAGGCCCCCCGAGAAAGGCACCCCGTGGACACCCCCCTGACCGTCCCCGATCTCGCCGACGCGACCGAGCTCTCCTGCGACGTGCTCGTGATCGGCGGCGGCACCGCCGGCACGATGGCGGCGCTGACCGCCGCCGAGCGCGGGGCGGACGTCCTGCTCCTGGAGAAGGCGCACGTCCGTCACTCCGGCGCCCTGGCCATGGGCATGGACGGCGTCAACAACGCCGTCGTGCCCGGCCGGGCCGAACCCGACGACTACGTCGCCGAGATCACCCGGGCGAACGACGGCCTCGTCGACCAGTCCACCGTCCGCCGGACGGCGACCCGCGGCTTCGCGATGGTCCGGCGCCTGGAGTCGTACGGGGTGAAGTTCGAGAAGGACGAGCACGGGGAGTACGCGGTCCGGCAGGTGCACCGGTCCGGCTCGTACGTGCTGCCGATGCCCGAGGGCAAGGACGTGAAGAAGGTCCTCTACCGGCAGCTGCGGCGGCGCGAGATGCGGGAGCGGATCCGGATCGAGAACCGGGTCATGCCGGTGCGGGTGCTGACCCACCCGGACGACGGCCGGGCCGTCGGCGCGGCCGGGTTCCACACCCGCACCGGGGAGTTCGTCGTCGTCCGCGCGGGGGCCGTGATCCTGGCCACCGGCCCCTGCGGGCGGCTCGGTCTGCCCGCCTCCGGCTATCTGTACGGGACGTACGAGAACCCGACGAACGCCGGTGACGGCTACGCCATGGCGTACCACGCGGGCGCGGCGCTCACCGGGATCGAGTGCTTCCAGATCAATCCGCTGATCAAGGACTACAACGGGCCGGCCTGCGCCTACGTCGCCAACCCCTTCGGCGGGTACCAGGTGAACCGGCACGGCGAGCGGTTCGTCGAGTCGGACTACTGGTCGGGGCAGATGATGGCCGAGTTCGCGGCCGAGCTCGCCTCGGACCGGGGGCCGGTGTACCTGAAGCTGAGCCATCTCCCCGAGGAGACCATCGGCGCCGTCGAGTCGATCCTGCACACCACGGAGCGGCCCACCCGGGGCACCTTCCACGAGAACCGGGGGCACGACTACCGGACCCACGACATCGAGATGCACATCTCGGAGATCGGCCTGTGCGGCGGGCACTCGGCCTCCGGGGTGCGGGTGGACGACCGTGCCCGCACGACCGTGCCCCGGTTGTACGCGGCCGGGGACCTGGCCTCCGTACCGCACAACTACATGATCGGGGCGTTCGTCTTCGGCGACCTGGCGGGCGAGGACGCCTCCCGGTACCGGGCGTACGAGGGCGAGCTGGACCGGGAGCAGCTCGCGGCCGCCCACGAGCTCGTCTACCGGCCGCTGCGGAACCCCGACGGTCCGCCGCAGCCCCAGGTCGAGTACAAGCTGCGCCGGTTCGTCAACGACTACGTGGCGCCGCCGAAGACGGGGGCGAAGCTCTCCCTGGCCGTGGAGGCCTTCGACCGGATGTCGACGGAGATCGCCGGGATGGGCGCGCGCACGGCGCACGAGCTCATGCGCTGCGCGGAGGTGTCGTTCATCCGGGACTGCGCCGAGATGGCGGCGCGGGCCTCGCTCGCCCGGACGGAGTCGCGGTGGGGCCTCTACCACGAGCGGCTCGACCACCCCGAGCGGGACGACACGGACTGGCTGCACCACCTGGACCTGCGGAAGTCGCCTTCCGGGGCGATGGAGTTCACGGCCCGGCCGGTCGAGCCGTACGTCGTGCCGGTGCCGGAGTTCTCGCCGCCCGGCGGCCCCGAGCGGTTCCTCGGCGAGGTGGCGCTCGTACCGGTGGCCACGGCCGGAGCGCGGGACGCGGTGCCGGCGGTCCCGGCCCGCCCCGCGGCCGCCGCCGACGCGCCGGCCGGGGTCCCCGCGCCCGCGCCGCCCCACCCCCGGCTGCTGCGGCTGCTCTCGCTCGTCGAGGACTCCCCCGACCTGGACGCGCTCGGCCCCTACCTGACGGACTCCGACCCGGCGGTGCGGGCCGCCGCGGTCACCGCGCTCGGGGAGACCGCGCCGGCCGGGACCGGTCCGGTGCTCGCCGCCCGGCTGCGGGACGAGGCGGCGCCGGTCCGGGCCGCGGCCGCGGCGGCGCTGCGGGAGCTGGTCGAGGTGCTGCCCGCCGAGCCGGTGCTCGCGGAGGGCCTCCGGGAGGCCCTGGGCGTGCCCGATCCGGCGGTGCGGGCCGCCGCGCTCGACGCCCTGCGGGCGCTGCGGCTCGGGGCCGCCGGACTGTACGCGGGCGCGCTGGCGGACCCTTCCGTGGAGGTGCGGGTCCAGGCCGTGCGGGCCCTGGTCTCGGTGGACGCGGTCGGGGAGCTCGCGCGGGCCGCGGGCGATCCGGCGCGCGAGGTCCGGGTCGCGGTGGCCCGTGGTCTCGCGGCCGTGCGGACCCCGGCGCCGGAGCCGCTGGCGCCGTTGCTCGACGATCCCGATCCGCTGGTCAGGGGCGCCGCCCTGGCCGCGCTCGCGGGAACCGGCTGCCCGCCGGCGTACGCGGCGGGGGCGGACGCGGCGCTCGGCGACCGTGCCTGGCAGGTGCGGTCCGGGGCGGCGACCGCGCTCCGGGCGGCGCCGCCCGGTCTCGCCGTCCCGGCGCTCGCGGGGGCGCTCGCCGATCCGAACGCGGACGTGCGCAAGGCCGCCGTCCTGTCGCTCCTCGCCCACCGGACCGAACCGGCGGCGCGCGCCGCGCTCGTCGGGGCGGCCGACGACGCGGACGCCGACGTCCGCGCGTACGCGTCCCGCGCGGCCCGCTGACCCGTTCGGGGTACCCGGGGCGGGGTGATCGGCGGCACGTGGGTGAGTGGGCGCTTGCGGGGCAGTCGGGCGGGGAAGGGGCGCACGGACTCAGGACGACGAGGAGGTGGTGCCGGTGTCGGGGCCGACGACCGGGATGGGAGCACCGTGCTGGCTGCATCTGTCCGCACGCGATCTGGAGGCGGCGAAGCGCTTCTACGGGGCGGTGCTCGGCTGGACGTTCCGTCGGGGTGCGCTCGGCGACGACGTGCACGTGGTGGGTGAGCGGGACGGGGTGCCGGTGGCCGGGATCGCGGCGGTGGCCGCCGAGCCGGGGGTGCCGGTGGCCTGGACGGTGTTCTTCTCCGTCGACGACGCCGACGCGGCGGTGGCGCGGATCCGGGAGCGCGGCGGCACGATCGGCGTGGGGCCGCTGGCGTATCCGCTGCGGGGCCGGGCGGCGATCGCGACGGATCTGGAGGGTGCGGCGTTCGGCGTGTGGGAGGGGCGGCTGGTCTCCCGCTGGCACGTCGGCGAGCGGCGGGCCCCGGCCTGGGTGGAGCTGCACACCCGCGACGCGTTCGACGCGGCCGTGTTCTACGGCGGGGTGCTCCGCTGGGCGGACGGGAGCCCCGGCTGTTGCGAGGTGTCGTACGAGCACGACCGGGTGGTGCTGCGGCGGGACGGCGAGGCCGTCGCCCGGCTCGACAGCGGACCGGTCGAATCCGCCTCGCCCCGGCCGCAGTCGAGGCCGCGCTGGCTGGTCCGGTTCCGGGTGCGTGATCTGGCGGCGGCCCGGGAGGCGGTCGTGGCGCACGGCGGAACGGTGCTGCCGGGGGGCGAGTGGGCCGACGTGCGGTCGTCGGGCGGCGACGAGGAGCGCCGGGTGATGGTCCGGGACCCGGACGGGGCGTTGTTCACGCTGGAGGCGGAGGAGGAGGGGAAGGCCGGGGCCGTGTGATCCACCGCTCTCCGTTCGAAAGTTCCTCGTGGAGACCGTGGATGGTCCTGCGGTCTTCCTTGCATGCAGGATCGGGTTCGGCATGCGCGAGGGATGCAGGAACGGACTGGTCTCCTCCCATGACGGGAAGCGGCTGTTCGTCTCCGACACGCGGGCCGGCCTCATCCGGGTCTTCGACGTGCGCGAGGACGGCACGCTCTCCGGCGGCAAGGTCTTCGCCGACGCCTCGGCCCGCGGGAAGGCCCGCTTCGACGACCTCCGCCCCGACGCGGACGGCCGCCTCCGGGCCGCCGCGATGAGCGACGGCGTGCACTGCTACGACCCCGGCGGCACCCTGATCGGACGGCTGGACGTCCCGGAGCCCGTCGCCGACACCGCCTGGGGCGGCGACGGGCGCAATCGGCTCTTCATCGCCGCCCGGACCAGTCTGCACTCGGTCGTCACGAGCGCCACTGGCACCCACCCGACCGGCCCCGGCCGCCGTTCCCCGGGCGGGCACGGCGGCCCAGCGAGGCCCTCGGTCCGGGACGTACGGGCCCGGAGGCGCGGTGCTCAGGCGGTGCCGGCCCGCGAGGTCGCGCGCGGACCGGCGCCCGGCCCGGTGCCGGGGGCGTCTCCGGCGGCCGGCGCGGCGAACCTCGCGGGGATCAGCGCGGCGACGACCGCCGCCACGAGGCCGACACCGCAGCCGATCAGCATCGCGACCCGGAAGCCGTCCTCGGAGGGCAGCACGTGGCCGCCGAGGGTGGTGGTCATCTGGGCGAGGACGACGCCGATGACGGCGGCCGAGACGGAGGTGCCGATGGAGCGCATCAGCGTGTTGAAGCTGTTGGCCGAGGCGGTCTCCTCCTGCGGCACCGCGCCCATGATGAGGGCCGGCATGGCCCCGTAGGCGAGTCCCACACCGGTGTTGCAGACGAGGGTCACGGCGAGCAGGCCCCAGGTGGAGCCCATCAGGGCGAGGGAGGAGCCGTACCCGGCGGAGATGACGAGCGCGCCGACCGAGAGCGTGACCTTGGGACCGCGGGCGGCCGAGAGCCTGGCGCCCAGCGGTGCCAGGATCATCATCATCAGGCCCGCCGGGGCCATCCAGAGGCCCATGGCCATCATCGACTGCCCGAGGCCGTACCCGGTCGCCTCGGGCAGCTGGAAGAGCTGGGGGACGACCAGCGACTGCGCGTACATGGCGAAGCCGACCAGGACCGAGGCCGCGTTGGTCATCAGGACGACCGGCCGGGCGGTGACGCGCAGGTCGACGAGCGGGTCGGCGGTGCGCAGCTCCCAGGCGCCCCAGGCGAGCAGGACGACCACCGCGACGGCGAACAGCCCGAGGGTGGTGCCGCTGCCCCAGCCCCAGGTCGCGCCCTTGGACACGGCGAGCAGCAGGGCGACGAGCCCGACGCCGAGGCCGAGGGCGCCCGGCAGGTCGAAGCGGCCGGGGGCGGCGGCGCGCCGTCCGGCGGGGACGAGGCGCCAGATCAGGGCGCCGACCAGGAGGCTCAGTCCGGCGGCGACCCAGAAGAGCACGCGCCAGCTGGCGTTCTCGGCGACGGCGGCGGAGAAGGGCAGGCCGAGGGCGCCGCCGACGCCCATGGAGGCGCTCATCAGGGCGATGGAGCCGCCGAGCCTCTCGGGCGGCAGGATGTCGCGGAGCAGGCTGATGCCGAGGGGGACGACGCCCATGCCGAGGCCCTGGAGCCCGCGTCCGACGATCATCGGGACGACGGAGGGGGCGAGCGCGCAGACGACCGAGCCGGCGACGAGCGGGACCACGGAGACGAGCAGGACGCGCCGCTTGCCGAGGGTGTCGCCGAGCCGGCCGGCCACGGGGGTGGCGACGGCTCCGGCGAGGAGGGTGGCGGTGATCACCCAGGAGGCGTTGGAGGCGGTGGTGCCGAGCAGCCTGGGAAGGTCGCCGATGAGGGGCACCACCAGGGTCTGCATGAGTGCGGCGACGATGCCGGCCAGGGCGAGGACGCCGACGACGCCGCCGGGGCGGGCCTCGGGCTTGGAGCCGTCCACGGGTTCTTCCTCGTGCTTTCTTCGGTTTTCCGGAACCAGGTATATGCATGATGCACATCAATTGCTGCATACACAAGCTGTGCATCGTGCACATGGTTCCGCGACAGGAGAGAATGCCCTCATGGAGAAGCCCACCCACCTGGTCGAGTTCGAGAGCATGCTGCTCGGACGGCACGCCCACCTGTACGGGCCCCGCTCCCGGGCGGCCGGCGGTCACCTCGACCGCAGCGCGTACGTCCTCCTCACCCGCATCCGGATGCACGGGCCGATGTCCATCGGGCAGCTCAGCGAGGCCTTCGGCCTCGACGCCTCCACCCTCAACCGGCAGACCGCCGCGATGCTGCGCGCCGGGGTCGTGGAGCGCATCCCGGACCCGGACGGCGGCATCGCCCGCAAGTTCCGCATCACGGAGGAGGGCGAACGCCGCCTGGACGCCGACCGGGCCTCGAACGTCGAGGGCCTGGAGCGGGTGATGGAGGACTGGTCGCCGGAGGACGTGGCCCGCTTCGCCGCCTACCTCGAACGCTTCAACCGGGACATCGAGCGGCTCGAAGGGCGCCCCTGGCCGCGTCCGTGACGCCCACCCCGCGGCCCCTCGGGCACCCTGCCGCACCACGGTCCGGCGGTCCGCCGTCGCCGGGGCGGTGAGTTCGAGCAGGAACGCCGACCCCTCGTTCGGCGCGTGCGGGGACGCGGGCAGCCTCATCGGGACCTCTCGAGGTCGACCACACGGGCGACCGCCCCGAGCGCAGGGGCCGCTTCGGTCAGAAGTCTTTACCGCGGGACCCGACAGCGGTAACTTCCCGCCGAAGCAAGGAATTTCAGAAACTTTCCGACTGCGTTTCCAGCGGCGCCGATCCCCGCCCGCCCCACCGGCCCGTACGGAACGCGCCTCCGCCTGGAGCATCAGATGAGCCGCACCCGCATCCCGCTGCCGGCGCGCCCGGTGGCCGTCCTGGCCGTGGCCGCCGGCCTGCTCGGCCCGCTCGCCGCCCCGCCCGACGCCCCCTCGCCCCGCACCGCCCCGGCGGCCGCCGTCGCGGAGAACACGGCGACGGTCTTCTACTGGACGAAGACGAAGAACTGGGCCGCCCACAACCTGCATTACGCCCCCGACGGCGGCTCCTGGACCACGGTCCCCGGCGTCGCCATGGAGCCCGCCTGTACGGACTGGGTGAAGAAGACCGTCAGCCTCGGCACGGCCGCCGGTCTCCGGGCCGCCTTCAACGACGGCAGCGGCACCTGGGACAACAACGGCGGAGCGAACTACGCCCTGGGGACGGGGAACATCACCGTCAAGGACGGGGTCGTCGCCCACTCCGACCCCTGCGCGGACACCACGCCCACCCCCGCCGCGAAGGCGACGGTCTACTACTCCACCGAGTCCCTCGGCTGGTCCACCGCCAACCTGCACTACCGACCCGCGGGCGGCGCCTGGACCACCGCCCCCGGCGTCGGCATGCAGACCGCCTGCACCGGCTGGTGGAAGCGGGAGGTCGACCTGGGGACGGCCGCCTCCCTCAAGGCCGCCTTCAACAACGGCAACGGCACCTGGGACAACAACGGCGGCGCCGACTACACCCTCGGCACGGGCGTCTCCACGGTCCGGAACCGGGTGGTGACGGCGAACGCGACCGACCCCTGCGCCGCCACCCCGCCCGACACCCGGGCCCCGACGGCCCCGGCCCGGGTGACCGCCACCGCCGACGGCGTCTCCGTACTGCTCACCTGGGACCCCGCCACCGACGACCGGGGCGTGACGAAATACCAGGTCACCCGGACCGGCGGCAGCGGCGGCACGGTCGTCACCGACGTCGGCTCCACGGTGTTCTCCGACACGAACCTGGCCGAACGGACCTCGTACACCTACACGGTGAGGGCCGTGGACGCCGCCGGGAACGTCTCCGCCGCCTCGCCCGCCGCGACCGCCACCACCGGCGACAGGCCGGCCACGCCCGCGACCGGGAAGCCGCTCGGCACCGACCCGCGCAAGGACCCGATCTACTTCGTCCTCACCGCCCGCTTCAACGACGGCGACCCGTCGAACGACCGGGGCGGCAGCCAGCACGTGAAGTCGGGGAACGCGGCCAACGACGACCCCATGTTCCGGGGCGACTTCAAGGGCCTGATCCAGAAGCTCGACTACATCAAGGGCCTCGGCTTCTCCGCCGTCTGGGTCACCCCGGTGGTCCTCAACCGCTCGGACTACGACTACCACGGCTACCACGGCTGGGACTTCTACGAGGTCGACCCGCGGCTGGAGTCCGCCGGCGCCTCCTACCAGGACCTGATCGACGCGGCCCACGCCAAGGGCATGAAGATCTACCAGGACGTGGTCTACAACCACTCCTCCCGCTGGGGCGCCAAGGGCCTCTTCGTCCCGACCGTCTACGGCGTGCGGGACGGACAGTGGAGCTGGTACTACGACGAGAAGCAGCCCGGCTTCGAGTACGACGGCCTGACCGTCGACGCGAAGACCGGCAAGTCGTACTACAACGGCGACCTGTGGTCGACGACCGAGCCCGCCGGGAACACCTGCGTGAACTGGGGCAAGCCGACCGGCGGGAAGAGCGCCGAGGGCTACACGGTCTACAACTGCCAGTGGCCGAGCCCCACCTCGGGCATGTTCCCCAAGGAGCTCTACCACCCGTGCTGGATCGGCAACTGGGAGGGCGAGGACTCGCGTTCCTGCTGGCTGCACGAGGACCTGGCGGACTTCGACACCGAGAACCCCAGGGTGCAGAACTACCTGATCGGCGCCTACGACAAGTACATCGACATGGGCGTCGACGGATTCCGCGTCGACACGGCCGTGCACATCCCGCGCACGACCTGGAACCGCCGCTTCCTGCCCGCCGTCCAGGAGCGGGTGACCCAGCGGCACGGCGCGCAGGCCGCGCAGAACTTCTTCGTCTTCGGCGAGGTGGCGGCCTTCGTCAACGACAAGTGGAACCGCGGCTCGGTGAACCACTCGGCGCAGTTCTACACCTGGAAGGAGCGCAAGGAGTACGACGCCGACGACGCCAGGGCCGCCCTCGAGATGTACGACTACGAGCAGCAGCAGGGCACCGGCAACCAGCCCACCTCCACGAACGCCTTCCTGGACGGGAACGGCTACCACACCCCCGACCACAGCCGCTTCTCCGGCATGAACGTCATCGACATGCGCATGCACATGAACTTCGGCGACGCGCAGAACGCCTTCTCCAACGGCAAGGACTCGGACGACAGCTACAACGACGCCACCTACAACGTCGTCTACGTCGACAGCCACGACTACGGTCCCAACAAGTCGAGCGAGCGGTACGCGGGCGGCACCGACGCCTGGGCCGAGAACATGTCCCTGATGTGGACCTTCCGCGGCATCCCGACGCTCTTCTACGGCTCGGAGATCGAGTTCCAGAAGGGCAGGAAGATCGACTGCGGGCCGACCTGCCCGCTCGCCGACACCGGCCGCGCCTACTACGGCGACCACGTCGCCGGCTCCGTCACGGCCTCCGACTTCTCCCAGGTCGCCTCGGCCTCCGGCCCCGTCGCGACCACGCTCCAGCAGCCCCTGGTCCGGCACGTGCAGCGGCTCAACCAGATCCGGCGGGCGATCCCCGCCCTGCAGACGGGCCAGTACTCCACCGAGGGCGTCTCGGGCGGCATGGCGTTCAAGCGCCGCTACACGAGCGGCTCGACGGACAGCTTCGCGCTCGTCACGGTCTCGGGCGGCGCCACCTTCTCCGGCGTCCCGAACGGCACCTACACCGACGCGGTGACCGGTGACGTCCGCACCGTCACGAACGGCACCCTCTCGGTCGCCGCCCCCGGCAAGGGCAACCTCCGGGTGTACGTCCTGAACGGTCCCGGCAGGATCGGCACGGCCGGTCCGTACCTGAGGTAGCACATCCCGACGAGGGGCGGCAGACCGGAAAACCACCCCCTCGTCGCCATGTTCAAGTCAAGATTTTGTTACGCGAACGGGCTTGTCGGACAGAAGACTTCCTTCCGCACCGTTTGTCTGCGATCTTGCGTCCACCCCACACATCACAGGGCCCGGTCGGCGCCACCCGCGCCGCCGGGTCATCGGAGGACGCATTGTTTTCCCACATATCCGGCCGCATGAGACTCTCGGCCCTCGCGCTCGGCACGACCCTGGCGCTCGGCACGACCGTCGGCCTCGCGCAGGCCGCGCCGCTGGACAACGAGCCCCTCGCGGCCCGTTCGGCCGCCGCCGCTCCCGCGACCGCCGCGGCGCCCGCCGCCTGGGCCGCGGGCACCCGCGCCTACCTGGTCATCACGGCCCCGGGCGACACCACCGCCGTCCGCACCGCCGTCGCGAACAACGGCGGCTCGGTCTTCGCCTCGTACGACGCGATCGGCGTGATCGTCGCGCACTCGACCTCCGCCTCCTTCGCCGCCACCATGCGCGGCGTCTCCGGCGTCCAGAAGGTCGGCGCGACCCGGACCTCCGACGTCCCCGCCGACGCCTACAACCCGGCCCTCCCGGCCAACCCGACGCAGGCCGCCGCGCCCGCGACGGAGCCGGTCCGCTCGGACATGACCCAGATCAAGGCCGACCAGGCCTGGGCCGTCAACCCGGGCTCCGCCGCGGTCAAGGTCGGCATCCTGGACACCGGCGTGGACGACCAGCACCAGGACCTGGCGCCGAACTTCAACGCCGCCGACTCGGTCTCCTGCGCGTACGGCAAGCCCGACACCCGCGTCGGCGCCTGGCGCGACGTCGACCAGCACGGCACCCACGTGGCCGGCACGGTCGCGGCCGCCAAGAACGGCAAGGGCGCCATCGGCGTCGCGCCGGGCGTGAAGATCTCCTCGGTGCGCATCGCCGAGCCCGGCACCACGCTGTTCTTCGCGGAGAACACCGTCTGCGGCCTCGTGTGGGCCGGTGACCACGGCTTCAAGGTCACCAACAACAGCTACTACACGGACCCGTGGCAGTTCAACTGCCCGAACGACCTCGACCAGGCGGCCATCCTGGAGGGCGTGGGCCGCGCCCAGGCGTACGCCGAGGGCAAGGGCTCCCTCCAGGTCGCGGCGGCCGGCAACTCCAACGTCGACCTGGCCAACAAGACCACCGACTCGTCGAGCCCGAACGACTCGACGCCGGTGACCCGGTCCCTCACCAACGACTGCCTCGACATCCCGGCCGAGCTGCCGGGCGTCGTCACGGTCGCGGCGAACGGCACCAGCGGCACCTCCAAGGCGTCCTTCTCCAACTACGGCCGCGACGTCATCGAGGTCTCGGCCCCCGGCGAGTCCGTCTACAGCACCGCCCCCGGCGGCAAGTACGCCTCGCTGAGCGGCACCTCGATGGCCTCCCCGCACGTGGCGGGCGTGGCCGCGCTGCTGGCCAGCGCCAACCCGGCGTACACCCCGGCGGACATCCGGGCGAAGCTCGGCGAGCAGGCCACCGACCTGGCCTGCCCGGCGGACGCCCGCTGCACCGGCACCACGGCGAAGAACAGCTTCTTCGGCGAGGGCCGGGTGGACGCCCTGAAGGCCGTCGGCGGCTCGACCCCGCCGCCGACCGGGAAGTACTTCGAGAACCTCGCGGACTACGCGATCGCGGACAACTCCACGGTCGAGAGCCCCCTCACGGTCAGCGGCGTCACCGGCAACGCGCCGGCGACCCTCAAGGTGGGCGTGGACATCAAGCACACCTACATCGGTGACCTCAAGGTCGACCTGATCGCCCCCGACGGCTCGGTCTACAACCTGCACAACCGGACCGGCAGCGGCACCGACAACATCGTCCAGACGTACACCGTCAACGCCTCCTCCGAGGTGGCGAACGGCGTCTGGAAGCTCCGCGTCAGCGACAACGCGAGCGCGGACACGGGCAGGATCGACGCCTGGAACCTGACCTTCTAGCACGTCCCGACCCGGGAGACGGGGCCGGAGCCGCCACGCGGCTCCGGCCCCGTTCGCACACCCGGGGCAACTCCGGCGGCAAGAAAGTCCGTACGGGGGGTAGGCCGTCCCGGGGCCCTTGCTATACGTTCCGTCTAACAAGCTTGCTAGACGCGACGTCTAACAAGCGCCCGAGCCGCCGAGCGACCCCGAGGAGCCGCACCATGGCCAGCAGCACCGTTCGCCCCGACAACGAAGACCACGACGTCGCCGCGCGGCTGCTCCTGTCGGCCGCGAAGCTCTCCTACGACCCCGCCTCCGAGGTCGACTGGGACACCCCCCTCGACAAGGACTTCCACGGCCAGAGCCCGGAGTGGAACAGCCTCTACGGGACCGCCTACTGGCACGAGATGACCGAGGAGCAGCGCAAGGAGCTGACCCGCCAGGAGTCCGCCTCGGTGGCCAGCACCGGCATCTGGTTCGAGATGATCCTCCAGCAGATGGTGCTGCGCGACATGTACGCCAAGGACCCCACCGACCCCCGGTTCCAGTGGGCCCTCACCGAGATCGCCGACGAGTGCCGCCACTCCATCATGTTCGCCCGGGGTGCCCGGAAGCTCGGCGCCCCCGCCTACCGGCCCAGGCGGGCGGTGCTCGAACTCGGCAGGGCCTTCAAGACCGTCGGCTTCGGCGAGGCCGCCTACGCCGGCATCCTCGTCGCCGAGGAGGTCCTCGACGTCATGCAGCGCGACTGGATGCGCGACGAGCGGGTCGTCCCCTTCGTCCGCACGATCAACAACATCCACGTCGTCGAGGAGTCCCGGCACATGAAGTTCGCCCGGGACGAGACGCGCCGCCGCCTGGCCCACGCCGGTCGGGCCCGCCGCGCCTTCCACGCCCTGGTCGTCGCCGTCGCCGCGTACTACATCGTCACCAGCCTGGTCAGTCCCGACGTCTACGCGAAGGCCGGCCTCGACCCGGTCCGCGCCCGGCGGGAGGCCGCCGCCAACGAGCACTACAAGGCGCAGATCCGCGCCAGCTGCGCCGGCCTCATGGAGTTCCTGGCCTCGGTCCGCCTGCTGACCCGGCCCGCGCTCTTCTTCTACAAGCGCGCGAACCTCATCTGACCCCCCTCCCCGGATCCGAGCTGAGCCGACGACATGACCTACGCCATCACCCAGACCTGCTGCAACGACGCCACCTGCGTCGCCGTGTGCCCGGTCAACTGCATCCACCCGACGCCGGACGAACCGGACTTCGGCACCACGGAGATGCTCTACATCGACCCGAGGAGCTGCATCGACTGCGGGGCCTGCGCCGACGCCTGCCCCGTCGACGCGATCCTCCCGGCCGACCGGCTCACCGAGCGGCTGCGGGAGTACGAGGGGATCAACGCCGCCTACTACGCGGACCGCGAGCCCGCGCCGGTCCTCGCCTCCCCGACCTTCCACCGCTGGGGCGAGCCGGTCTTCGACCGCTCGATCCCGGCCGACTTCGCCCCGATCCGCGTCGCGATCGTCGGCACGGGACCGGCCGGCATGTACGCCGCCGAGGACCTCCTCCTGCACACCAACGCCGAGGTGACGCTGATCGACCGGCTGCCCGTCGCCGGCGGTCTCGTCCGGTACGGCGTGGCACCGGACCACCCGGCGACCAAGGGGGCCGGGGAGACCTTCGCCCGCTTCCACTCCCACCCCCGGGTCCGCATGCGGCTCGGCGTCCGGATCGGCACGGACGTCACCCCCGAGGAACTCGCCGCGCACCACGACGCGGTGGTGTACGCGGTGGGCGCGCCCTCCGACCGGCGGCTCGGCATCCCCGGCGAGGACCTGCCGGGCAGCGTCCCGGCGACCTCCGTCGTCTCCTGGTACAACGCGCACCCGGAGACCGGCGCGGACGCCGTCCGGCCCTCCGCCGAGCGGGTCGTCGTGGTCGGCAACGGCAACGTGGCGCTCGACGTCGCCCGCATCCTCGTCACGGACCCCGACGCCCTCGCCCGTACGGACATCGCCGACCACGCGCTGGCCGCCCTGCGGGACGCGCGGGTCCGCGAGGTGGTGCTCCTGGGCCGCCGGGGCCCCGAGCACGCCGCGTACACCACCTCCGAACTGCTCGCCCTGAAGCACCTGCCCGGGGTCGACCTGGTCGTCGACGACCGCGATCCGCGCACCGGCGCGGCGCTCGACGCGGCCGCGCCCGGCACGAGGGCCGCGCTCCTGAAGGGCGTCGTCCGGGAGGCGGTGGACTGGACGCGGGCCCCGGCGCAGGGCCGGCGCCGGATCGTGCTGCGCTTCCACTCGGCCCCGGTCGAGGCCCTCGGCACCGACGGGGTGCGGGCGGTCCGGGTGACGGAGGAGGGAGAGCCGTCGGGCACGGAGATCGGGGCGGGACTCCTCGTCCGGGCCATCGGCTACCGGGGCGTGCCGCTCGCGGGGCTGCCGTTCGACGAGGCGACCGGCACCGTGCCGCACGAGGCCGGCCGGGTCGTGGGGCTGCCCGGCAGCTACGTCGTGGGCTGGATCAAGCGCGGGCCCTCCGGGGGCATCGGGGCCAACCGGGCCTGTGCGAGGGAGACCGTGGGGACGCTGCTGGCGGACGCGGTCGCCGGGACGCTGCCGAAACCGACCGGCACCTCCCAGGAGTTCCGCCGTCTCGCGCGGAGCCGCAGCGGACGGGGGCTCGTCGACGCGCGCGGGCTCGCCTCCATCGACCGGGCCGAGCGGGCGCGGGGCCGGGACGCGGGGCGTCCGCGGGTCAAGCTCGCCACGGTGCCGGAACTCGTCGCGGCGGCGCGGGGCAGCCGACGGCTGCGGGGCTGAGGGCGTCCGCGCTCCTCGGATCCGGCCCGGGACGGCGGGCCGGTGCGGAGCGGGTCGTCCGGGTCAGACGGAGACCGGGGCGCCCAGCGCCTGGCGGAGCACGATCGCGTTGAGCCGTACCGCGAAGGGCACGACGTCGGTCAGGTCGAGCGCGAGGACCTCGGCCTTCGGCAGCTCGACGGTCACGTCGACGCAGAAGGCCAGGGCGTACATGTGGTGGCCGGTCTCCTCGTCCTGGAGGGCGAAGAAAAGGTCCCGGTAGAAGCGGGTGCGGTCCCCGGACTCCTCGTAGAAGGAGAGTCCGGGCTGCCCCTCCTGCGCGGCGAGCCCGGTGAAGGCCTGGACGAGCTCCCGCTCGACCGTGGCCCAGAAGCCGGCCTCCGCGCACTCCGGCGGCAGCGCCTGGCGGACGGCCTCCTTGAGGGAGAGGACCATGACGAGGGCGGGGGCGTGCTCCCGGAGCCCCCAGCCCCGGACCATCCTCACCACGTCGCTGTCCGGGACGGCCGAGGCCGCCCGGTGGATCGCCTCGAAGTCGAAGTTGACGGTCGCCGGGGCGATCGCCTCCTGGAACACCCGGTCGATGGACCGGGCCTGCGCGAGGTGGTCCGGTGCCACCTCGACGACGGTCCTGAAACTGGCGGCCAAAGCTCCTCCTGGATGATCTCGGTGATCAGGAGGGGTCAGTATGCCGAGGTGTCGGAGACCGGGCGCCGGGCGTCCGCCGTGCGGACGGTTCAGCCGCGCCCGCGGCGCGGCTTCCCGCTCCGGCCGGCGCCCTGACCGCCCTTGCGGGACGCCGGGGGCCTGCCGCCGGTGCGGGAGCCGCCGCCCGGCTTCGCGGTCCTCGCCGGCTTCGCGGCCTTCTGCTGCTTGGGCTGCTTCTGGCCCTTCTTCTCCTCGGCGCGGCGGCCCCGGGTGCTGTTCGCGGTGCGACCGCGCACGATGCCGATGAACTCCTCCACCAGGTCGGGCGCCTCGTCCGCCGCCGGCCACGACAGGGCCACCCGCGACTGGGGGACGCCGACGAGGGTCCGGTAGGTGAGGTCCTTGCGGTGGTGCAGCCGGGCCAGCGACTGGGGGACGGCGAGCACGCCGACGCCCGCGGCGACCAGTTCGATCGCGTCGGCCGTCGTCGCCGGGCGCTCCACGGCGGGGCGGCCGGGCGGCTGCTCCCAGCCGAGGGTGTCGTCGAGGGGGTGCAGGACGAGTTCGTCGGCGAGGTCCTCGGCCGACACCTCCTCCACCGCCGCGAACAGGTGGTCCCTGGGGACGACGACGACCGTCGTCTCCGTGTAGAGCGGGATCGCGCTGAGGTCGTCCCGGTCGACGGGCAGCCGGACGAGGCCGGCGTCCGCGGTGCCCTCCCGGAGCGCGCCGAAGGCCTCGGCCGGGGTCACGGAGAGGAGCGTCAGGGGTACGTCGGGCAGGCGCTCGTTCCAGATCCGCACCCACTTCGCGGGGGTCGCTCCCGGCACGTAGGCGAGCCGGAAGGAGGAGGGGGATGAGGGGGAAGCGTCCGTGCCTGTCACTCCGCCAGGTTACCGGTAGCCGCCGTGGTCGGAGCCCGCCCGCATGCTCGATACCCTTGACACCATGACGTCGCACCAGAACACCCAGACGATGAAGCCCGCGACCGCGGCGAAGAAGCTGGGTGTGTACCTCGAGGCCACCCCCGCAGAGTTCCAGGAGGGTGTCGTCTCGCGCACCGAGCTGAACGAGCTCCAGGCCAACCCGCCGGCCTGGCTCCAGGAGCTGCGCAAGAACGGTCCGCACCCCCGCCCGGTGGTCGCGTCGAAGCTGGGCGTCTCCATCGCCGGTCTCGCGCGCGGCGGCATCACCGAGCCGCTGACCACCGAGCAGATCGACGCGCTCAAGCAGGAGTCGCCGGAGTGGCTCCAGAAGGAGCGGGCCACCCAGGCGGAGGTCCGCAAGGAGACCGTCCGCATCAAGGAGCGCGACGAGGAGCGGGCGCGCCGGCAGCAGGGCGCCTGACCGGCTCCCCGCCCGACCGACCGCCTCCCCCCACGCCGGTCCGTACCGAAGCGCTTCGGTACGGACCGGCGTGGCGTCTCCCCGCGCGAGGGAGTCATCTCCCCATGAGTGACACCAGCACCGCGTACGAGCCGCCGGTCGTCGTCGGCGTGGACGGGTCCGAGCACAGTCTCCGGGCCCTGGAGTGGGCGCTGAGCGCCGCCGAGGACCTGGGGGCGCCCCTGGTGGTGGCCCATGTCCGCTCCGAGGCGCTCCAGCTGGGGGCGGCCCGCATCGCCTCGCTCGGTACGGTGCCCGAAGAGCTTCCCGACACGGTCGCGCGGGCGGTACGGACGGTGGTCGAGGAGCGGGGGCACCGCGTGCCGGTGCGGTACGACTCGCTGGACGGGTCCGTGACGGAGGCCCTGCCGGCGGCGGCGCGGGGGGCGCGGCTGCTGGTGACCGGCTCCCGGGGGCACGGCGGTTTCGCGAGCCTGCTCCTGGGCTCGACCGGCCGGACGCTGGCCATGACGGCGCCCTGCCCCCTGGTCGTCGTGCCGCACGAGGCCCGCGTGGCGGCGCTGGAGGTGGGGGCGGGAGCGGGACGGGTGCTGGTCGGGGTGCACACGGAGGAGACCTCGGACGAGGTGCTGGACTTCGCCTTCGAGACGGCGCACCACCGGGGCGTACCGCTGGAGGCGGTGACCGCGTTCCGGCTGCCGCCGCCGGAGGGCGCGCTGCTCGCGGCGCCCTCCCCCGCGCTCCAGGTGCCGCCGCCGCTGCCCCTCGGGGACGACACGGAGGACTTCGAGAAGGCCGCGGAGCGGGAGCAGGAGGAGCGGCTGCGGCCGTTCGCCGTGCGGTGGCCCGGGGTGGAGCTGCTCCGGGAGGTGGTGCCGGGGGACGCGGCGGGCCGGCTCGTGGAGGGTTCGCGGGACGCCGGTCTGCTGGTGGTGGGGCGGCACCACCGGCACCGCTTCGGCGCGCTGCTCATCGGTTCCGTCGCCCATGCGGTGCTGCATCACGCGCACTGTCCGGTGGCGGTGGTGCCGCCCGGTCCCGCGGGGCCCCGGACGTGACAGTCCCCGGCGGTCCGTGTCGGTGCGCGCGGTCGTCGGCCGTCGCCGACGGCTCCGTGCCCGACCGGCCCCGCCGGGGGCCTGGCCAGAGCCGAGAACAGGGTCACGCGGGCCTTCGGACGTCTCCGTCGGCGGGTGCGGCTCTCTCCGGTTGTCCGGTGTAAGGAAAAGTCTCCTCCCCTTTTCACCCTTTTCAAGGGTTTTCCTGGTTTTTCTTTGCTGTCGGAGCGGCCTGGTAGACAGGTCCCATGACGACCGCAGAGCACGCCGCCACCGCCGCCCGCAACGTCCAGCCGCCGCCCGCCCGGGCCTCGCTCGGCGCGGGGGTGGTGGTGACCGACGAGTCCGGCCGCGTCCTGCTGGGCCTGCACCGCTCCGGGGTGTGGGAGCTGCCCGGCGGCATGGTCGAGCCGGGCGAGTCGATCGAGGCCGCCGCCGTCCGCGAGCTGGCCGAGGAGACGACGCTGGTGGCGGACGCCGCCGACGTCGAGGTCCTCGGGCTGGTGCTGGATTCCGTCACTTCGGCGCGGATGACGCGGATGACCGCGGCGACGGCCGTGCGCGGCTTCCGGGGCGTGCCGGCGGTGGCGGAGCCGGACAAGATCGAGCGCTGGGAGTGGACGGCCCCGGAGGACCTTCCGGAGGCCCTGTTCCTGCCGTCGGCGCAGGTGTTGCGGATGTGGCGGCCGGGGCTCCCGATCCCCGGCGGCCCGTTCCACCGCTATGCCCTGGGCCGGCTGCCCGATTGAGGCCGCGCCGGTGCGGTGCGTCACCGCGCGTGCCCCGGTGAGCGTGGCTAGCGTGGCCCGGAGGAACACGTCATCGAAATCGGAAATCGAATCGGAAGTGGGAGTCACCGTCATGGCCGCACGACCTGAAGGCACACCGGTCTGGACCGACGCGATGTACACCGACGTCGAGGGCGCCAAGACGTTCTACGGCGACGTGCTCGGCTGGACCTTCGGCGAAGCCTCCACGGAACACGGCAACTACACGCAGGCGTACAAGGGCGGCAAGGCGGTCGCGGCCGTGGTCCCGCCGATGCCGGGACAGGACGGGGAGCCGACGTCGGCCTGGTGTCTGTACCTCGCATCGGACGACGTCGCCGCCACGGCGGAGAAGATCCGTGCCGCGGGCGGCACCGTCCTGATGGAGCCGATGCGGGTCGGCGACTTCGGCTCGATGTGCATCGCCCAGGACCCGACGGGCGTCGCGTTCGGCGTCTGGCAGGGGGGCGAGCACGAGGGCTTCGAGCGGGAGGGCGAGCCCGGCTCGTACGCCTGGGCCGAGGTCTTCACCCGGGAGCCGGCGAGGTCCGACGCCTTCTTCACCGAGGTCTTCGGCTACGGCTCCAAGAAGATCAAGGACGAGCACATGGACTACCGGGTCTTCGACCTCGGCGGCCCGCAGCCGGTGCTCGGGCGGATGGTGATGTCGGACGAGGACTTCCCGCCGGAGGTCCCGCCGTACGTCCAGGTCTACTTCGCCGTCGACAACTGCGACCTGGCCGTCGACCGGGCCCAGGCCCTGGGCGGGCGGAAGGTGTTCGGGCCGATGGACAGCCCGTTCGGCCGGTTCGCGGCGATCGTGGACCCGCACGGCGCCGCGTTCGCGGTGATCGACGAGAAGACCACGGTCGGGGACGTGCCCGAGTTCGAGTGAGCGGTGCGGCGCGGCGCCACGGGGGCGCCGCGCCGCCGTGCGTCAGGCGTCGTCGCGGACGGCGACGATTCCGTCGAAGACCCCCACGTACGCGGTGCCGTCGGGGCGGATGGTGATCGGCGCCCAGTTGTCGTCGTAGGCGGGACCGGTGCCGGTGAAGCGCGAGAGGGCGCGCCGCCCGGTGCGGAAGCGTACGTGACCGTGGGCAACGACCGTCGCGATCGGGACCGGCCTGGAACACCAGAGAGGGCGAGGGAACGGAAAGTCGGGGTCCGGGACGCGGGAGTCGTGTCCCGGAGACCGTGGCCGATCCCCCGTCGCTCCGCTTCGCACCGGTCCGCGCGGCACACGCCGTCCCTCCCGGCCCCGGTGTCCGAACAGCGGCGTGCCCGTGTCCCGGACCGCCCTGGATCAGGACAGGACCGGGTCTGGCCGATATCGACGGCTGTCAGCCAATTACGGAATGGGTAGTGTGCCCGCCTGTGACTACACCGTTACCGCGGCCCGACCAAGCCCGGACCGCCGCCGAGTTCGTCGCCCTGCTGCGGACCGCGAAGAACCGGTCCGGTCTCTCCTACCGCACGCTGGAGCGCGAGGCCCGGAAGGCTGGGGACCACCTGCCGGTGAGCACCATGGCGAACGCGCTGGGCCGGGGGTCGCTGCCGAGACCTGAGGTGGTGGCGGCGCTCGTCCGGGCCTGCGGCGGTGACCCTGCGGCGGTACGGGCATGGCTGGCGGCGCACGAGGCGCTCGCCCGACGGGAGGACACCGTGACCGAGGCCGTCACCCGGCCCTCCCAGGAGCCCTGGGCCCCCCTCGCCGCAGGCGATGCCGAGGAGAAGGGAACAGCAGACCGCTGGCCGCTCACGCCCTGCCTGCTCCCGGCCGATCTGTCGCTGTTCGTGGGACGCCGGGAGGAGTCGGACACCGCCTGCCGGATGCTGGACCAACCGGGGCCCGGGCCGTCGGTCGTCCTGGTCACCGGTCCCGCGGGGGTCGGCAAGACCGCTCTCGCCGTACGCGCCGGCCATCTGTTGGCCCCCCGCTTCCCGGACGGTCAACTGTACGCCGACCTGCGGGGGTTCGACGCGGAACCGGCAGAGCCGTTCACGGTCCTCGGGGCGTTCCTGCGGGCCCTCGGCGTACGCGGCGGCGCCGTGCCCTCCGACATGACCGACCGCGTCCACCTCTACCGCACCCTCCTGGCCCAGCGGCGGACCCTGATCATCCTGGACAACGCGGCCGACGCCCGGCAGGTGAGCGACCTCCTCCCGAACGGCGCACGCTGTGCCGTCATGGTCACCAGCCGCACCACCCTGGCCGACATGAGCGGTCACCGGCTGCCGCTCGGCGTCTTCGACTCCGTGACCGGTCTGACGCTGCTGCGCGAGATGCTGGGCACGGACCGGACGGCCGAGGACTCGGGATCGGCACGTTCCATCGTCGACACCTGCGGTGGGCTCCCCCTCGCGGTGTGGGTCGCCGGGGCGCGCCTCGCCGCACGGCCGCACTGGCCGCTGCGGAAGGTCGCCCGGGCGCTTGCCGACGAACAGCGCAGACTTGACGAACTGGCCGTCGGTCACATCGCCGTACGCGCCAGCCTCGGCCTGTCCTACCAGGGGATGACGCCGGGCACTCAGCACGCCCTGGGCCTGCTCACCCTTCTGCCCGCGACCGATTTCGGGGTTTGGGCCCTGGCCGCCCTGCTGGAGGTGGACCTGGCGGAGGCGGAGAAGGTGCTCGACGACCTGGTGGAGGTTCACCTCGTCGGGGTCTGCGCGGTCGGCACCACCGGCATCCGCTACCAACTGCACGATCTCGTACGGGCACTCGCGCGCGAGCGGGCCGGCGACGAGCTGCGACGGCAGGAGCGCGCCGAGGCACTCACCCGGCTCCTCGGCGCCGCCCTCCACCTCGCCGACCGCGCCGCGGACACGCTCAGCGTCGACTTCCAGGGCGTCTCGCAGAGTGACCTGGTCTCCTGGCGTCCCTCTCTCGCGGACACGGAGCAGTTGCTCGCCGCACCGCTCGCGTGGTTCACGGAGGAGCGGCAGTTCCTCATCCAGGTGGCGGACCAGGCACTGGACCGCTCGGAGGTGGCACCGGCGGCGGGGCTGGCGACCACGCTGACGACGCTCTTCCAGGTCGGCGGGCACTTCGACGACTGGGAGCGGCTGCAGAAGCGGTCGCTGAAGGCCGCCACGCACGTCGGCGACCGGCGCAGCGCCTCGCAGCTCCACCGCTGCCTGGGCGAGCTCACCACCATTCTCGACCGGTACCCGGAGGCGCTGACCCACTTCGAGCGGGCCCTGCTGCTCGCCGAAGGCCTGGGACCGTCGTACCGTGCGAGCGCGACCGCCGGTCTCGCGTACGTACACCGGCTCCTCGGACAGTACGAGGCGGCCGTGCGGCGCTTCGAAGAGGCCGCCGAGCTGGCCCGGAAGGCGGGGAACGTCAACTGTCTCGTCTACGCGACCACCGGCATCGGTGTCATCGCACTCGAACACGGCCGGGTCGCGGCGGCCGTGGAGCGCTTCACGGAGGGTCTGCGCGTGAGCCGGAGCGGCGGCTACCGCCCCGGCGAGGCGCAGGCCCTGCGGTGCCTGGGGCAGAGCCATCGTGCCCTCGGGGCCCACGCCCCCGCCGCCGAGTCCTTCCGGCTGGCCGCCGCGATCAGCACGGACCTCGGCGACCGGCTCGGCGCCACGCACGCGACCTGCTGGCTCGGGGACATCCTGGTACGCCAGGGCTCCCCCCGCGAGGGTCGCCGACTGCTGGCCCAAAGCCTCTGGACCTACCGCGAGTTCGGAAACATATGGGGCGAGGCGGCCGCCCTGAACGCCTTGGCGGAGGCGCAGTTGTCCGCCGGTCGGCCGGAGCACGCTCGTCGGCGCGCCGAGGCCGCCATCCGGCTGTGGCAAGACATCGGCGCCCGCACCTGGCTGGCCACCGGCCTCGACACGCTGGCCAGGGCCCACTCCCTGGCCGGCGACCACGCGGCGGCGGCCCGGACCCGCGAGGCGGCCACGGCGACCCGGGCGCTCCGAGCCGGCTCGGAGCCGTGATCCTTCCGCGCGAGGCGCCGGACCGGGCGGTGGTCGGCCCGTGGGTGGTCCGGGGCGACGGCTCGTGGCCGGCGGCGCAGGGCAGCTGACGGCCGGCGGGGGCGGCCGGCGGCGACCGGCAGCCTCACCGCACGCGGTGGTCAGCGACCCCCGGTCCCGACGCCGTGGCGGATCCGACCGAGAACCACCGCGGCAAGCCGGTCGAACGGCACGGGCCCGGTATGGCGGGAGTCGTAACTGACCTCATGGTTGTCACCGAGGACATACGCGTGCCGGGCCGGCACGACGTCCGTCGAGGAAGGCGGACCGGGCATCCGGTCTCCGGGAAGGGCGGCAACGCGTTTGATCATGGCCGTGGGCAGGGGACCCTCGGGCGTGGCGTCCTTCCCCTCCGCGCCCTCCGCCTGTCGCATCCGGATCGCGACGACCGCCCCTCTGCGCACGAGGCGTGCCGGTACCTTGAGCGCCAGCAGCCGGTCCCCGTCACGGTAGGTGGGGGCCATGCTGGAGCCGCTGACATCGAGCAGGACGCAGCGGCGCCGGAGCAGGACCGCCACCGCGGCGCCCAAGGCCGCCAGCCCGGTGGCACTCCTCACCGCCACGTGCACGGAACGCCTCCTCACCGGCCGCCTCACGCACTCGGGCCAGGAGGGGAAGGCGGGTAGGTCACGTACGCCTCCTCGTCCGCGGAGTCGTCCGCCCGTTCGCGGTAGCCACGGGACTGCAGCGTGAACAGCCGGTGGTAGGTCCCTTCGCGGCCCATGAGGGCGGCGTGGTCGCCCAGTTCGGTGATCCGCCCGTCCTGAAGGACCGCGATGGTGTCGGCGTCCTTGACCGCGCCGAGCCGGTGCGAGATCAGAACGCTGGTCCGGTCGGAGCGGCGGGCCCGCAGCCGGGTGTGGATCTCGTACTCGGCGGCCGGGTCCAGACCGGAGCTGGGCTCGTCCAGGATCAGCAGGTCCGCGTCGGCACGCAGGAACGAGCGGGCGAGGCCCATCCGTTGCCACTGTCCTCCGGACAGCTGCACGCCGGACGCGTGGTCGTCCTCGCCCCGGAAAGTGCGGCTGAGGAGGGTGGAGTACCCGTGGGGCAGCCGTGCGACGTCCTCGTGCACACCCGCCAGCCGGGCCGCCTTCTCACACCGGTCAGGCACGTCGAGGGCGCTCAGGTCGCCGACGGCGACGTTCTCCCGGGCCGTGAGCTCGTAGCGCATCGGATCCTGGAAGGTGGCGGCGACACGTCGCCGTAGCTCCACCGGGTCCATGTCGTGCAGGTCGACGCCGTCCCAGAGGATGCGACCACGGGTGGGGTCGTAGAACCGGCACATCAGCTTGACCAGCGTCGACTTCCCCGAGCCGTTGACCCCCACGAGTGACAGTGCCTTCCCGGCCTCGATGCGCAGATCGACGCCGCGCAGCACCCAGGGCGTGCCCTCGTCGTAGCGGAACCACACGTCCCGCAGTTCGATGGCGTCCCGCAGGGGCGGAACCGCCGTGGTCCGCCGGGCGGTGGGAAGGTCGGGGCCGAGCCCCACCACGGTGACGTAGTGATCGAACATCATCAGGGAGTGGTGCACCTGCCCGGTCTCACCGGCCAGTCCCGCGATACCGCTCTGCACGGCGGGGATGGCGGCCAGGACCAGGGAAACGCCGCCGACCGTCAGGGTTCCCCGTGCGGCGGACTCGACCGCCCACAGCAGTGCGGCCCCCGCCAGGACGGAGGCGGCTACCTGCAAGGACGTCTGCACGCGCAGTTCTCTGCGGTCCATCAGCTCCCGAAGTCCGTCCGCCTTGCGTCGCTCGGCCAGCAGACGTTCCCGGAAGAAGCGTCCGGCGGCGTAGAGCCGGATCTCCTTGGCGGCCTCCACACTCGACAGCAGCGTCGCGTAGAAGAGTTCCCGCCGCTCGGTGGGGCTGATCTCCCAGAAGGTGGCGGCACGCCGACGGCTGAGCATGATCTCCGCCCAGAGCACGGGGACACCGGACAGCGACACGACGACGGCGAGCAGAGGATGCAGGACGGCGAGGGAACCGACGAAACCGACGAGGAGGACGCAGCTGCGGACGATGCCCGCCACCGCCTGCACCACCTGGAAGGGGGCGAGCCCGCCGGCGTGCTGCGCCATCCTGAGTCGGTCCAGGAACTCCGGGTTCTCGAAACGGCCCAGCCCCACGAAGCCGTCGACGGTGGTGTGCAGCCGTTCTTGGACCAGAAGACTGGTCGCACGGGTCATCCTGGACTGGAGGTAGGCGGCGAGCTGGGGGGCGCCGGCCATCACCGCGCCGGCGGTGGCCAGCGCGACGGCGGGGCCGAAGGCCTCGTGTGTACCGCCGCCTGCCGCGAGCCCGTCCAGGATGTCCTTGACCAGCCACGTGACCACCACGGGCGCCGCGGCGGACACAACGGTCACCGCCAGAAATCCGGCCATCACGGCGGGAGTGGCTCTCAGGCCGAGCCCGAGAGCCGACATCACGGCGCGGTGGAGCGGCACCGCACGGGGTGGCGCGGTGGTACCCGGGGCGGGGCTCATACCCACCCGGCCGGCACGGCGGTGAGGGCCGGGTCCCCGACCGCGGCCACGGTGGGCGGCTCCCCGTCCGATGCCGCGATGGCGAACTGGGAAGGGAAGGCGTTGACTTCGAACGCGCTCACGCAGGGCCCCTCCGGTGTCTCTCGTATGACCCGTGCCACGGAAGAGAGCTGCTCCGCAATCGCCTGAGCCTCGTCCTCGTATCGCTGCTCGCGGCTCCCCGCCACCACGACGGCGATCACCTGGCGCCGCCCCTGGAGTGCGCCGACCTGCTCGACGAAGCGGGGCAGCTTGTCCCGGCACGGCTTGCAGCCCGGGGTGAAGAACGACACCACGGCGCCGTCAGTGAGATCACGTTCCGTCAGTGGCATGCCCTCGAGGCACCGGGTGCTGAAGGGCGTCACGGCCGCGCCCACGGAGATGCCGCCGTCCTCGGTGAGGACCGGGGCGGCGGAGGACCGGTTCCGGAGTCGGCGGAGAACCGCGAGCGTCAGCATGAGGTCCAGCGCGCAGAGCGCGCCGACGACCACCAGGGCTATGGCCAGGTAGATCATGGGAGGCCTCTTCTCGGTAGAGGGATCAGATGCTCGTACGGGTCGGGGCGGCGGGTGTGGGTCGCAGCAGCGTCACCAGTTCGTCTCCGACCACCAGGACGAGAGCGGCCGTCGCCCCGCACAGCCAGGCGGCGAATCGGGCCTGCCAGGAGAGATGCCCGCTCTCCCACACGCCGGGGGCGGCCGTCGCCGCGACCGCGAGAAGCAGGGCGTTGCGCACGAGTTGGAGCGGGCCGACAGGGCCTGCCGAGGTGCCGAAACATCGGCATGCCACCTGCTTCCCGGCGCGCAGGGCGCGGACGACGGCGTACGTGAACGAAGCCAGCAGACCGGTCACCGTCAGAAGACCGATCACCGCCGGAAGCCGGCCGCCGTACGCCGCGGGCCAGACCAGGAGCAGGGCGCCTGCCGCTTCTGCGAGGACGACGCCCCCCGTGAGAACAGGCGCCCGGGCGGCGGACACCCGCCCCAGCGTCTCCACGGAGTACGCGAAGGCGTGGAAGGACTCCGCGTTCCTGATCTTTCCGAGGACAGCCGCCGTGAAGACCAGGACGAGCACGATCCGGCTCACGGTCGAGAAGAATTCCACTGGGTCTCCCGGGGAGAGATCAGTGGCCCGGCCCTGGTACAGGCCGGGCCACGAGTCGAGTCGTACGGTGCCCGAAGGAGGGCGCCGCCCCCGGGGTGATGACGGGTCACGGCGCCGGAGAACTACTCCCCCACGCCCCGCAGAGGGTCACGGAGCCGGACGGGCCGGGGTCGGTTCAGCAGCCGCAGCTCATGAACTCGCGCCTGTTGAGGTCACAGGACCAGACGCGCTGCGTGTAGTTGCCGAAGCTGCCGCACGCGCTGTTGATGCACCGGTAGATCCAGTAGCCGGTGCATGCGCTCGCCGCCTCCTGCGGCACCAGGCGCTCCAGCATGCGGTCGGCCAATCCACGTACGGTCTTCATGTGATGTCCCTTCTGTCGGTCCTTCTCCGGTCTGGCGATTGCGTCGGGGCGCCGGGCCGCACGCGGAGGTCCTCCCCTGGTACGGAATGCGCCCCGCCGGTCGATCGGTCAGCTCCCTGTCCGGTCGGCCGGGGCGGTACAGAGTCTTCGCCGAGCCTCGGCCGGTGACAACGACCGGAGGGTGTTCGGGACTGTTCGGGACAGTGTGCGAAAAGGGTGCGCCGGTGTCAGGGAAGGAGAGTCCCCCGCACCGATCGGATGAATCGAATTGATCTACCACCCCCGTGGCAGTTCGCCATCACCGCTGGTCAAAGACGTCTGTCCCGGTGGGCGAGTTGACGACCCGCTCCTTCACGGCTTCCGGGGCGGCCCGAACAGGGGTGAGTCGTGCCGGTCGGCGCCGCCGGCGACTACCCCGGGCGGAACACCGCAGGCATCGGAGGCGACCGGGCGTTTCCACCCCGGCTCGCCCCGGCGACCGGCGACCGCCCTGCCTTCTCACCCACCCGACGGGGCCGAGGGACTCGCACCAGACCTAGCAGTAGGCGGTAGGCGGTAGGCGGTAGGCGGTAGGCGGTAGGCGGTAGGCGGTAGTTGAGAATTCCGCCGTGTTCGCTGGAGAACAGTCGCCCATCGTCTCAGTCGCGAGGAGCGACGAAGGGCCGCTGCGGCAGCCGATCCCGCGGACCTACGCCACGGCGTCGGCCGCTTTGCGGATCAGGCTCCAGAGCAGGAGAACGGCTCGGGCTGGGGGAACTTCCCGATCTGCTCCTGGGCGCTCCCACCGGCCTCCGGGCCGATCGCGGCGATGGAGACGAGACCGGCGACCTTCTCGTGGTTGCCGGCGGCGCTGATGACCGTGCCTCCCCAGGAGTGGTCGACGAGGATCGCCGGTCCGCCGACCCGCTCCGGCTTCTGCGCCAGGACACTACTCACGCCAAGCTCGACCTGCAATGCATCGATGAAAATTTTCCTTCTAGCCACCAACGCCATGCTGCAACATCACGATCGAACCGAGCATAAGCATTGACACCACCCCTCACGAAGTACTCAATAGGCAACACAGTTCAACGTCTTCCAACAGGGCGTCGATGAAAGGACGTTGCCTGATCCACACCTCCTCAGACGGACGGTCGCCGACCGTTCCCGAAACGCGGAACACCCCCACGCGAAAGGATTCGATCGCACATGCGTCGTCTTGCTTGTGCACTGTCCGCCGTACTGGCTTCGGCCGGCACCGCGATCGCCCTTCCCAGCGCACCCGCTGCGGCGAAGGCGACCGCGGAACCGTACGTGATCGAAGTCGAGAACATGTCGCTGACCAACTTCGCGACAGACGCCGTCAACCACACCTGGAACGGGACGCCGGTCGACGACGTCACCTACGCCCGCGGTGCGGCAGGGCAGACGAGCACCGCCCGCACGACCTTCAACGGCCCTGCCGGAACCTACGACCTCGTCACGCGCTACAACGGCAAGACCGCGAACGGAGTGACGTACAAGATCTCCGTGAACTCCACCACGGTGGACTCGTGGGCGACGTCCCAGCGGTACGGCCGTGACTACACCGATCCGATGAACATCGACACCCGCACGTCGAGCAGGATCGCACTCAAGGCCGGTGACACCGTCGAGCTGACGGCCACGTCAGCCGGCGACGTGCCGCGCGTCGACAGGATCACGATCCAGGAACACGTGGGGCCGCCGACCAGCACACTGACCATAGCCTCACCGAACGGGACGCTGAACGACGGCTTCAACTGGGGCAAGGACCGTGCCCTGGGCATGACGTTCTATCCGGGGAACCCGATGATGGGGCACGAACCCGAGTGGTGGCGTCTCAAGGATTCCACGCACAAGACGGTGACACCGGGCTATTGGGGCGCGTACACCAACCGGGAGTCCTTCTACAACCGGGACATCGCCCACCAGTCGGACGGCGCGCACGCGCTCGGCCTGGATGCCGAGACGTTCAACATGCTGAGGATGTTCGCCGGCGACGCCGACGATCCCGGTCAGGGCGGCTGGCCGCTGTGGGCGCACAGTTCCCACGGGGCCATGTACTACATCGACGGCACCGGCTTCCGGGAACTGCCTTCACCGTTCAACCTGATGGCCAAGGCGTACAAGCAGTACCAGTGGACGGGCAACTCGGACTGGATCAACGATCCGACCCTTTCCGCGTACTACGACTCGACCATGGGGTCCTTCCTGACCGGCCACGAGGTGACGTGGAACGACACGAACCCGGCCGCCGAGCAGCCGGTTTCGAGGAAGCAGCCCGGGGAGTACACGGCGACGTTCTTCGAGTTCCCGAACGAGAACCTCGTCTCCGCGGCCGATTCACTCGGGTACCAGTACCAGTCGATGCTGGCCTACTCGGAGATCCTGAAGGCGAAGGGCGACGACGCCGGCAGCGCGAAGTGGGCCGCCCGTGCGAAGCGGGTGCGCGACCACTTCGAAGCGAACTGGTGGGACGCGTCGAACAACCGGTACATCCGCGGCAAGGACGCCGGCGGCACGGGCTACAGCAGCTGGGGGCACGAGGCCAGCTTCCTGATGATGCTGACCGGGCTGGGCGACCACGGCCCCAGGACCAGTGGCTACCTGGACTTCATCGCCGCCAACGATGACGACCTGAATGTCGAGGCGACCTCCTACCTGCCGGAGATGTACTACCAGTACAACCGGTCCTCGGAGGGCTGGGCGTGGCTCAAGAAGCTCATGACCGGCAAGAACGGCTACCCCGAGGTGTCGTTCCTGGCGGTCAGCAGCGTCATCGACGGCGTGATGGGGGTGCAGCCGGACGCCCCGCACGACAAGGTGGCCACCGTCTCACGGTTGACCTCCGAAACGCCGTGGGTGGAGATCGACCACCTCAAAGTCGGTGACAGCGACCTGAAGCTCAAGCACACCGGCACGACGGGCTCCACGCTGACCAACAACTCCGGCTCCGCCGTCACCTGGGAAGCCCAGTTCTACGGGACCCCCGCCACGATCACCGTGAACGGCACCGCGTACACGCCGCAGACCAAGTCGCTGTACGGCAAGACGGTTTCCTACGTGACCGTGCCGGTGGCCGGTGGCGCTTCCGTCACCGCCACCACCGCCACCGGTGGAAGCGGACAGACGGTCGACCTGAGCGATCTCACCTGGAGTGGCGCGAGAAGCGACTTCGGCACCGTCCACAAGGACAGGAGCGTCGACTCGAACCCCATCACGCTGAACGGCGCCACCTACAACAAGGGCATCGGCACCCACGCCAACGGCACCGTCACCTACGCCCTGAACGGCGCCTACACACGGTTCCAGTCGGACGTCGGTGTCGACGACGAGGTCGGCGCGAACGCGACCGTCAGGTTCGAGGTCTGGGGCGACGGCGTCAAACTGTACGAAAGCCCCACGGCGATGACACCGTCGAGCCCGACGCGGTCCATCGACGTCGGCATCACCGGCGTGAACACGCTGGAACTCAAGGTCACGGACGCGGGCGACGGCATCAACAGCGACCACGCCGACTGGGCCGCAGCCAGACTGGTGCGGTAGCACCGACGCCCAAGCCGGCGGGAGCCCCCGGGCAGCCCGCCGGCTTGTGGTCCCTGGGAGCCGCGCCATGTCCCGCCCCCGACGGGACCGCTTCCGGCGGGCGCGCCCCCTGTGGTCGGCGGGGTGGCTGCAGGGGTCGCCGCGGCGGCGCGAGTGACGTGGATGGGGACGTGGGGGCCGGTCGAGGCGGGAAGTGCGGAATCGCGCGGGTCGCGCAAACGGGCCCCTGAGCCGGAGACGGAGAGATCCCGCGGGAGGCGGCCACTCACCCAGTCACCGGTGCGCCCGTACCGGTGACGTCGGGCCGGCCCGAGAACGACGGAGCCCGGCCGCGCAGGCGGTGACCGCATGGCCGCCCGTACGACGACCCTCGTGCTTCGGTTCACCCGCGCGGTTCGACGGCACTCGTTCGTCACGGCACAACACGGACAACCGCCGGACCGGAACCGAATGTCCGGCGGCGGTTGACCGCGCTGCGGCGCGGCCGGGGGGCACCTGTCGCCCACCCGCGCACACGGGTGACGCCGGGAAGCACGTGGTCCCGCACCGTCGCGTCCACCACGATCCTGGGCGACGGGGCGGTGCCGGCCGTCTACGCTTCCGGGGCCGGACCGGTGGAGGCTCGGATCACCAGTTCCGGGTCGAAGAGGAGCTCCCCGGTCGGTACGTCCCGGTTGGTGACGAGCGCCAGGACGCTCCGCCCGACCTCCAGGGCCAGCCGGTCCGCAGGCTGCCGCACCGTCGTCAGGGGCGGGTCGACGAACTCGGTGATCATCGTCCCGTCGTAGCCGACGACGGAAACGTCACCGGGTACGGAGTACCCCTGGCGGCGGATGCCGCGGATCGCTCCGAGCGCCATGTAGTCGCTCGCGGCCACGATCGCGGTCGCACCGAGGCCCAGCAGGGACGTGGCAGCCGCCTGACCACCCTCCACGGTGTAGGACTGACGGATCACCCACTGCTCCGCGTCCTCGACGCCGCGCTTGGCCATCGCTTCCACGAAACCGCGCACGCGCCGGTCGGCGGGGTGGTTGCCCGTCGGGCCCGAGGCCATGCCGATCCGACGGTGGCCGAGCTGGTGGAGATGGTCGACGGCCAGGTCGGCGGCGAGCATGTCGTCCGTGCTGAAGACGGGGGCGGGCACCCCGTCGGCGAACTCGCCGTTGACGCCGAGGTACGGGATGCGGCGGGCACGGAGCAGCTCGTACGTGTCGGTGTCGGCGCCTTCCAGCGTGTTGGACGCGGAGAGAAAGACCACGGCGGCGATGCCCTTGTCGACGATGGACGTGAGGAACTCGCGTTCCTGCACACCGCCGGGGAATGCCGGGCAGAGCACGGTCTTCAGCCCGTGCGGGGCGAGGGCGGACTCGATGCGCTCGGCGACGTCGGCGAAGAACGGGTTCGAGACGCGTTCGGTGACGACGGCGACGAGCTGGCCCTGCACCGGCCGTTCGTAACCGAGCTCGGCCATGGCGCCCTCGACCGCGTCCCGCGTCTTCTTCGCCACCCCCTGCCGCCGGTTGATCACCCGGCTGACCGTCGCCTCGCTCACTCCCGCGCGAGCCGCGATCTCGACGATGCCGACCTTCACCGGTCCCCTTTCGTCATGACGTTCATCCGATGCTCCTGACCACTGCCAGCCCCATCCGCGGAACGGGGAGGCTCCGCAGGCCGGACCGGAGGGTGAGCCGGCTCCGCTCGATCATACGGCCGTCACACGCGTGGATCACGACGTCCACAGCCGTCCCGGCGCCCCCGGCGCCCTCGGCGCCCTCGACTTCGAGTACGAGCCGGTCCACGTCCGAGGCGTTGACCAGGACGGTCTCCGTGAAAGCGGCCGGCAGGACCGGCACCGCGCGCTCGCTGTGGACGTCCACCACGCTCACCCCGTCCGCCTCCGAGCGGACCAGCGTGTACAGGTCGTCGGAGCGGCCGGGCCGGACGGTCCCGTCGAGCAGCTGCGGACGCAGCCGTCGCCATTGGGCGAGCCAGAAGCGCAGCGCCTCCCTGTGGTCCGACGGAAGCCGGTCGAGCCGGACGGAGATCTGCGGCACCGAGTGCAGAGCCCCGACGAGCTGCCGTGCCGCGGCTTCCACGGGCGCCGTCGCGCTCCACAGCAGCGGATCGGAATGCACGGCTCCGCCCACGGCGAGCAGGGCGGTGTCGATCGTGCGCACCCGGTTGGCCGCGGCGTCCCCCGGGCAGTCGAAGGACCGAAGCATGTTGCCGAAGGCGACCATGCCGGGGCCGACATAGGGCTGCCTGAGTTCGAGCAGCAGCTCGGGGCGCACCGCTTCCAGCGCGGACCGCAGCTCGGTGAGCAGCAGGGTCAGGGCATGTCCGACATCGCCGCCGCCGTCACCGGCGTACACCATGGCCTGGTCGAGAAAGTCGATCTTGAGCCCGTCGAGCCCGTGGTCACGAACGAGGGACACGCACACGTCGACCACATGGGCGCGTACCCCGGGCAGGCGGGGATCGAGGACGTACGCCCCCGGCACCGTCGCCGCGGTCGGTGCGCGGGAGGACCACTGGTCGTAGCACTCCGCCCTGGGGCCGAGCAGGAGCGGGGCGATCCAGGCCATGTAACGCAGGCCCGTGCCGCGTACGCGGTCGACGTGCCCCGTGAAGTCGGGGAACTTGGCGGTGTCGGGCGTCCAGTCGCCGCAGCCGGCATAGCCGCGGCCGCTGCCCAGGCGCTGCCAGCCGTCGTCGAGGATGAGGACCCCGCAGCCCACCTCGACGGCGAGTTCGGCCTGCTGCTCGACGGAGACCGCGTCCACCTGCTGATTGAAGGCGTACCAGGTGGAGTACACGGGCAGCCGGGCCGCTTCGGGGACGGGCATCGCCCGCGTACCGGCGGCGAACCAGTCGCGCAGGGCCCCCAGCGCCGAGGCGACGGAAGGGCTGCGCGGGACGAACAGGATGCGATGCGGAGCCCGGGACGCGGGCAGTCGCAGGTGTACGACGTAGGTGTCGTGTTCCTCGGACACCCCGAAGCGGATCCGGACCTCGGGTACGGGGTCGGTCGCCGCGAAGGTGAGCAGGGTCGCGCCGACGTGGTCGTACAGGCAACCGGCGGCGAAGCCGTCGACGAGACTGACGGTGGACCGCCCCTCCCAGTCGGCGACGATGGTGCGCGACCACCCGGCCTTGGGATGCCAGTAGCCCGCGGCGTCGCCCAGAGGGAGGGACAGGCGGATCTCGACGGGTGCACCGTCGGCGTCGACGTGCAGCATGCGCAGGCCGTCGGGGAGTTCGGAGAGCGTCCACGCCGGTTCGGCGTCGGGGGCGAGGACGGCGATCTCGACCGCGTCGAGCAGGGGTTCGTACGTCGCCGGCGCCAGCTCGGCGGTGGTGACGGCGTCGTGGGTCAGGGCGCTCACGTTACTCCTTGACGGCGCCGGCGAGCAGGCCGGAGACGAAGTGGCGTTGCAGGGCGAGGAAGACGACGGTCATGGGGATCGCCGCGACGGCCGTTCCGGCGAGGATGGCGCCGTAGTCGGTGTCGTCGACTCCCTGGAGGGAGGCGAGGGCGACCGGGAGGGTGTACGACGCTCCGTCGCGCAGCACGATCAGGGGCCAGATGAAGTCGTTCCACTGGTAGAGGAAGAGGAAGATTCCCAGGGCGGCGAGGGCCGGCCTCATGGGGGGCAGGACGACCGTGACGAAGAGCCGGAACTCTCCGCAGCCGTCCATGCGGCCCGAGTCGAGGAGTTCGTCGGGGAGTGCCGCCATGGACTGCCGCATCAGGAAGATCCCGAAGGGCAGGGCGAGGTTGGGCATGATCACGGCCTGGTAGGTGTTGAGCCACTCCAGCTCGGCCATCAGCTTGAAGAGGGGGACCAGGGTGACCTGGGCCGGGATGACCAGGCCCAGCATCAGTACGCCGAACAGCGGATCGCGGCCCCTGAAGCGGTACTTGGCGAGGGCGTAGCCGGCCAGGGTGCACACCGCTCCCGCGCACAGCGTGTAGACGAGGGCGATGCCCAGCGAGTTCAGCACCACGCGGCCGAAGGACACCGTCTCCTGGAGGCTGGTGAGGTTCTCCGCCAGATGACCGCCGGGGAGCAGCGGGGGCGGGGAGTCGAAGACCTCCTGGGAGCTGTGGGTGCCGGCGATGACGAGCCAGTAGAAGGGGATGAGGACCGCCGCGAGAGCGATCGCCAGCCCCGAGGTCAGCATGATGCTGTTGCCCCGGCCTCGCCGACGGCGCGTGCCACGGACTGCGTGGGTTCCGGTCGTGGTGGTGGTCATTTCCTGTCTCCCAGGACGCGGAACTGGATCAGTCCGAGGATGCCGATCAGTACGGCGAGGGCGTAGGCGATCGCGGAGGCGTAGCCGAAGTCGAAGTACGTGAAGGCGTTCTGGTACAGGTACACGCCGATGGTGAGTGTGGCGTTGTCCGGGCCGCCGTGGGTGAGGACGTAGGGCTCGTCGAAGATCTGCAGGGTGCCGATGGTGGACAGCACCGTGGTGAGCAGGATCGCCGGCCGCAGCCCCGGCAGCGTGACGTGCAGGAAGGACTTCCACCCGCCGGCGCCGTCGACCGAGGCCGCGTCGTACAGCTCGCCGGGGATCGACTGCAGTCGGGCGAGCAGGATCATCGCGTTGTAGCCGGTGTAGTGCCAGGTGAGGGCCAGGCCCAGGGAGATCTTCGCCCACAGCGGGTCGACGAGCCAGGGCACCCGGTCGATTCCCACCAGCCCCAGCAGCCAGTTCACCAGCCCGTACTGCTCGTTGAGCAGGACGGAGAAGACGATGCCGTACGCCACCAGGCCGGTGACCATCGGCAGGAAGAACCCGAGCCGGAAGACCGGGCGGGCGCGCAGCGCCGCCGAGTCGAAGGCGACGGCCAGGCCGGTGGCCAGGACCAGCATCACCGGCACCTGGACCACGAGGATCACCGCGGTGTTCCCCATGGCGGTCCAGAACAGCGGGTCGTGGAGCAACCGGGTGTAGTTGTCGGCGCCGACGAAGGTCTCGACGCCTCCCACCGTCTTGTGGAGGCTGAGGACGAAGGACCAGGCGATCGGGTAGAGCTTGAAGGCGGCGAAGAACAGCAGGGCCGGCAGGACGAAGGCGTAGGGCGCCAGCCGCCGGGCGGTGGGCCGCGGCGGGCGGGTCCCCTCGGGCCCGGCCGCCGCGGGCCTCGTGCGGGTCGGTGTGACGAGAGCGGTCATCACGCCTTCTTACGACCGGTCTGCTGGGCGAGCTGGTCGGCTGCCTCGCGTAGCACCTCGGCCGGGTCGGCGTCGTTGAGGAGCACCTTGGTCTGGGCGTCGGTGGTGGCCTTGAGCGCGCGGGCGTAGTCGGCGGTGTAGTTGAACGCCGGCGAGTCGGCCTTCAGCGCGCCGAGGAAGATCTCGCCGGTCTTCCGGCCACCGAAGAACTTCGAACCGGCGTGGAAGACCGGGTCGTCGTACGCCTTCATCAGGGCGGGGGCTATGCCCTTCCCCTTGTAGATCTTCACCTGGTTCTCGGGTCGGGTGAGGACGAACTCGACGAACTTCCAAGCGGCGGCCTGCTGTTTGCTGCTGCCGGCGACGGCGAGGTGGGTCGAGTTGACGGTGGCGCTGGTCAACCCGCCGCGGCGGACGGCGGGCGGCAGGCGCACACCCCACTTGCCGGCCTCGTCGGGGACGGTCTCCTCGATGATGCCGCCGAACCACGTGGGCCAGGGCACCACGGCGGCGGTGCCCTTCTTGATGGAGCTGATCAGCGCGTTCCAGCCGCCGGAGATGTCGTTCACCAGACCGGCGTCGTTCATCCGCTTGATGACCGTCATCGCCTTGACGGCCTCGGGAGAGTCGAGCGTGATCTCCCCGTCCACATTGAAGTAGAAGGCGCCCTGCAACTGCAGCAGCATCTGGAAGAAGTTCGCGGAGTCGGCCTGCGAGGCGGGCTTGTCGATGCCCAGGAGGTACTTCCCGGTCCTGGCCTTGATCTGCTTGCCGGCCTCGACGGCGTCGTCCCAGGTGTCGATCGCGTCGACGTCGACACCGGCCTCCTCGAAGACGTCGGCCCGGTAGTAGAAGCCGGCGGAGTTGGCCTCCCAGGGAAGGGCGTTCACCCGGCCGTCCTTGGTCGAGACGGTCTGCCACAGACCTGCGGCGAAGGCGTCCTTGTAGGTGTCCGCCCCCAGTTCGCTCAGGTCTGCGAGGCCGTTCGGGAACTTCTCGACATAGCCCGGCAGGTAGTCGACGCCGATGTGGAGCACGTCGGCGAGGCCGCCTCCGCCGGCCGCGAGGCCCGTGGTGATCTTGTCCCAGATGGCCGGGTTGCCGATGTCCTGGACGGTGACCTTGATGTCCGGAAACTGCTTGTTGAACGCCGGCACGAGCGCCTTCATCTCGGCGGCCGGACCCGCCCAGCTCCAGACCGTGATGTCACCCTTCCCTGCGTCGCCGGCCGCGCCGCTCCCCTTCCCCGCACCACCTGTACCGGAACAGGCGACGAGTCCGCCCAGCCCGGCGCCGGCGGTGAGCACGCTGCCCACCCGCAGAACATCGCGACGGTTCATGACCATGACACAACCCCTTGCCTCACAGCTCGAAGGGCCAAGCCGGCGGGCGCCGGGCTGACGAGCCGCGACGTTAACAATCAGCCACCAGACTTGCAATACTTAATTGAAAACTTTCTGCCTGATCCGGCACATCGACGGTGCATGAGTATTGCAAGGTGGCAAAGCGCGCTGTTAGCGTCCGGGCCACCCGCACGGCCCACCGAGCTCGGAGAGCCCATGAGACGCACTCGACCCGCACGCCTGGCCCTCATCGCGGCCATGACCCTGCCGACCCCACTCGCCCTGACGGCGCTGGGCGGGCAGACCGCCGTGGCGACGCAGCTCCCGCTGACGGTCGCGAACCCCGGTTTCGAGCAGGGATCCACCGGCTGGACCTTCACGCCGGACACGGGCGTCGCCACCAACATCCCGCACGGCGGCACCAGGCTGGCCTACCTCGACGCGGGCCCGGGCAGGAAGGTCTCACAGACGGTCACCGCCCGCGGGCCGGGCACCTACGACTTCTCCGCCTGGATCGCCACCAACGGCACCGGAGCGAAGTTCGTCGTCCGGGTCAACGGCACCAGCGCCGGAGCAGTCGACCTGCCGAGCCGCTCCACGTACGCGCGCTACACAGTCAGCCGGGTCGAGCTGAAGGCCCGCGACCGGTTGGAGATCGCCTTCGAATCCGGCGCCGGCTGGGTCAACGCCGACGACGTCATGGTCTCACCGGCCGCCCCGGCCGACCCGATCGTGACCTCGTCCGACCCGAAGATCGTCGAGATGTTCAATTGGGCCAAGCGCAAGGCCAACAGCTGGGTCCACCTGCCGGGAACCGTCGGCCCCCTGAACGTCGACGAGCGCTACCCGTCGGGCTCCGGCGCTGCCACGTACGGCCCCTCCTACTGGGCGGGCTACGCCCACCGCAGCGCCTACTACTCACGCGACATGGTCCACCAGCTGGACGGCGCGGCCGTGCTCGGCCTGCACGACGAGAACAAGAACATGCTGCGCGCGTTCGCCGCGTCGTCCACGGCCAAGCACAAGTACTTCCCCGTGTGGGCCGTCAACTTCGACAACAGGACCTACCTGTCGATCGACTACCGCAGTCCCACCGGCTACGTACGCGAGGTGCCCGCCCCCTTCGAACTCGTGGAGAAGGCCAACGAGGCCTACCGCTGGAGCGGCGACCCCGCGTACCTGGACGACAGCGTCCTGTGGGACTTCTACCGGCACACCACCGAGGAGTTCATCGATCTCCACGACGCCAAGAAGCCCAACGGCGTCGCCGAGGGCACGGGAGACGGCATCTTCGCCGGCGCCGCGAGCTACAACGAGGTCGGCGAGGAACGACTCGCGGAGTCGGGCGACGCCATCGGCGCCCAGTACCAGGCGTACCTGGCCATGGCGTCCCTCGCGAAGAGCAAGGGCGACGACCCACTGGCCACCCGCTTCGCCAAGAGGGCCGCCGATCTCAAGGAGTACTTCAACACGACCTGGAGCGGCACCGGGTCCGGTGACGCCATGGTCCGGGGCTACACCGTCGACGGCCAGGCGCTGACCGGCTGGGGCAAGGAGAACAGCTGGTTCATGCCCATGAAGCAGATCATCGCCCCCGGAGCACGGAACGACGCCTACCTCTCCTATGTCGACCGGCAGGCGAGCGGGAGCGGCAAGCCGAGCAACGTCGAGGCGATCTCGTACCTGCCCGACACCTTCTTCGCGCACAACCGCGACGACACCGCGTGGAAGTGGATGAAGTACGTCTACGACCAGCGCGACGTCCAGCACCCGGTGTCAGGGCAGGGCCCCAACGGCGACTACCCGGAGGTCTCGTACACCCTGGTCGGCCAGACGGTGAAGGGCCTGATGGGCGTGGAGCCCGACGCCCCCGACCGCCGACTCACCACGCAGTCGCGGCTGCCGTCGGGCATGGACTGGCTGAAGATCGACCACCTGGAGATCGGCGGCCAGGCCTTCGCACTGCGCCACGACGGTGCGACGCGGTCGACGCTGACCAACAACGGGCCCTCCGCGTACACGTGGGAGGCCCGGTTCCCCGGCCTCCATCCGTCGGTCAGGATCGATGGTGCGACCTGGAAGACGAGGACCGGGACGGTCAACGGGACGACGTACACCTACGCCGAGATCTCCGTACAGCCGGGCCGGACGGTGACGGCCGAGGTCGGCTGAAGCCCGGAGGCCTCTCCTGCCCGGTGGGGCGGGCGTCCCCGCCGGGGGCGCCCGCCGGTCCTCCCGCTCCAGGACTGCGCCACCTCAATGCCCTCCCTGATACGGGTCGCGACACCACGCCCCGAGCACGGGGACGCAGCGCTCGGCGAAGTGCTCGAAATCGGCGGCCGTGTTGTACACGTGCGTCGAGAGGCGCAGATAACCGACACCTTCAAAGCTGGTGAAGGCCGCGGCGACCCCCAACTCCCGAGCCACCCGGTCACGTAGAGCGTCAGCGTCGGCGCGAGTGGCGGCCAGGGGTGCGGGCAGCCGCACCAGCCGCATGGCGCTGACCGGCATGCCCGGGTCCACGCGGCAGTCCTCGCCGGTCATCTCCGAGAACGCGGCTGCGATGATCCGCTCCGCGTGGTCGGCCAGCTCGCGCATGTAGGTGCGGGCCGTCTCCCATCCCCACGTGTCCTCGATGAGGCCGAGAGCGGTGGGCGCGGCGAGGTAGCTCGTGGCGTCGACGGTTCCCTGGGTGTCGAAACGGCTGGGGAACGGCTCGGGGGCGCCCCACGAGTCGATCAGCGGGTAGAGACCGTCGCGCAGTTCGGTGCGCGCCACCAACGCCGCCGTGCCCCGCGGGGCACAGCCGAACTTGTGGAGATTGCCGACCCAGAAATCGCAGTGGAGGCCGTCGAGGGGGCGCTCGACCAGTCCGGGTACGTGCGCGCCGTCCACGAGGACGGGGATGCCGCGCTTGCCGGCCTCGGAGGCGATCCGCGCCACCGGCATCCAGCGCGCCGTGGACGAGGTGATGTGATCGAGGACGATGAGGCCGGTCGCCTCGCTCAGCTCACCGATGACGCGCTCACAAGCGGTGTCGGCGTCGGCGTCGAGCGGCACGTGTGCCGTGCGCACCCGGCCGCCCCAGCGCCTGGCCAGGCGCTCGGCCCCCATGGTCACGGCGCCGTAGCCGTGGTCGGTGACCACGACTTCGCCGCCGGGTCGTGCCGCGGCATTGGCGTAGACGACGCTCGCGCCCGCGCTGGCATTGGGCACGAGGGCGAGATCACCTGCCTCCACCCGGAGGAAGCGTGCGACCGCGCCCCGTGCGACCGCCACTCGCCGGGGCAACTCGGGAAACCACTCCACGGGCGAGGCGTCCATCTGTCGGCGCAGCCGGTTCTGCTCTTCCTGCGCCAGGAGTGGAACCGCCCCGAACGATCCGTGGTTCAGGTGCTTGACCGTCGGGTCGAGCGACCACGCGGCGGCGGCAGGACGGCCGTCGGGCAGTGTCAGCGGAGGCGGTGCGGTGGTGAGGTCTGCCGTGCTCACGAGACTCCCGAGCGCCTGGTAGGAGGGACCGGACATCGATCAGAGACGTCAAGACGTCTACTGACCGCCCGATCTTTTCGCCTCGGCAGCAAGGTTGCAAGGTTCCAATGGAAACTGTCAGATGAATTTGCACTCTCTCAGCACGTCATCCAGCGAGCCCTCCAGAGCCACGGCGATCCGGAAGGGAGAGAGGTCCGTGGACGAGGCGGGCGCCGTCGGCGTGCATGCCGCTGCGGCCGTTGGGGGCGAGGTACGGGTGCTGGGCGGGGCCCTTGCCGGGCACGGACCGGGCGGTGGCGGGGGCGCCCTCGTGGGGGGCGACGAGACGGTGACCGGGGGCGAGGGGTATCTCCTCGGCCTGGGCGACGGGCGCGGAGCCCGCCGGCAGGGTCGTCGCGAGCGCGGGGGCCGGCGTGGGCGCGCGTGCTCGTCTGCGGGGCGGTGGGGAGGTCAAGGCGGCTCCTCGGGTCCTGACGTGTGTCGCGCCGGCGGCCGACGCTAGGCGGGAGCAGAGGAGAAGTGCATGGAACCGCCCCGGGTTTCACGGGCCGTTCACGAGCGGTCCGAGAGGCACCCCGACCGGGGCCGATAATGAGGGGGTGACCGAACGACCCCTGCGCGTGGTGCTGGCCGAGGACTCCGTCGTCCTCCGGGACGGAATGGTCGAGCTGCTCGGCGCCCGCGGCTGCGAGGTGGTGGCCACCGCGGGAACGGCGGACGAGCTGCTCGCCGCGGTGTCCCGGCACCTGCCGGACGTCGCCGTGGTCGACGTCCGGATGCCGCCCGCCCACACCGACGAGGGCATCCGCGCCGCCGTGGAGATCCGGGCGACCGCGCCCGGGGTCGGCGTCCTCGTCTTCTCCCAGCACGTCGAGACCGTCTGGGCCTCCCGGCTCCTCTCCGGCGGGGCGACGGGCGTGGGTTACCTCCTGAAGGAACGCGTCGCCCGCACCTCCGAGTTCGTGGACGCGCTGCGCCGGGTGGCGGGCGGCGGGACGGCCCTCGACCCGGAGGTGGTCGACCGGCTGGTGCACGGCGACCGCGTCGGTCGGGTCGACACCCTGACACCGCGCGAGCGGGAGGTCCTGGAGCTCATGGCCCAGGGGCACTCCAACCGCTCCGTCGCCGAGCGGCTCGTGGTCTCGGAGCGGGCGGTGGAGAAGCACGTCGCCGCCGTCTTCGCCAAGTTCGGCCTGCCGGCCACGGAGACGGACAACCGGCGGGTGAAGGCCGTGCTCGCCTATCTGTCCGAGACGTCCGGGACCGGCGGCTGACCGGTTGTCACAGCCGGGCGGGCAGTTCGGCGGTGATCTCGGTCGGCCCGCCCGGCGGGCTGTCCACCCGCAGGCGGCCGTCCACCGCCGCCAGCCGCTCCGCGAGACCGGCGAGACCGGTGCCGCCGCCGGGCGCCGCGCCGCCCCGGCCGTCGTCACGGACCGTCAGGCGCACCCGGCCCTCGCGCACGGTGGCCGCGAGCTGGACCGTCCGCGCGCCGCTGTGCCGGGCGACGTTGGTGAGCAGTTCGGCGGCGCAGAAGTAGACGGCCCGCTCGATCGCCTCGTGGGGGCGTTCCGCGAGGTCCGTCCGGAGGGTCACCGGGACGGGCGAGATCGCGGCGAGTCCCGGCAGGGCCTCGCCGAGACCGCCGTCCAGGGCGACGGGGTGGATGCCCCGGGTGAGCAGCCGCAGTTCGGCGACGGTCTCCTCGGTCTGCCCGCGGGCACGGTCGAGGAGGGTCCGCAGCCGGGTGAGGTCCGGGCCCGAGGCCGGATCGAGCGCGTCCTCGGTCAACGAGAGGGTGATGGCCAGGGCCACGAGCCGGGCCTGGGTGCCGTCGTGCAGGTCCCGTTCCAGGCGGCGGAGGCGGTCGCCGTTGTCGGCGAGGAGCGCGGCGCGGGCCGCCTCCAGCTCGCGCACCCGGCGCTGGGACCGGGCGGGCCCGAGGAGCAGTGCGGCGAGCCGTCGGTTCACCCTGGTCACGGCCCGCAGCGCGCCGGGCGCGCCTGCGAGCAGGGCGAGGCCGAGCAGGACGGAGGTGGCGTTCAGCCATGCGGCCGGCGGGGAACCGGGCTCCATCAGGCGGCCCCAGAGCGGAAAGCCGATCAGCCAGCCGCACCCGAGGGGCAGCCCCACGGCGACCACGAACCCGAGCACGCCGAGCGGCAGTCGCAGGACCAGGTAGAGCAGCGTCCGCCAGGCGACCGGGTCGCTCAGCACCACACGGCCACGGGCGAGGAGCCCGTCGGGGCGGGGCGGCCCGGCCGGGGTCTCGACGTACGCGCCGAGCAGCGCACCGACGAGTCGCCGGTGCGGCACGCCGAGGCCGCGCGCGCCGAGGAGCGCGACGACCACGAAGGGCAGGCCGAGCACGGTGAGCGAGAGCAGGGTCCCCGCGTACAGGACGGCGAGCGCGTACACGCCGCAGACCACGGCGACGGGCAGCCCCACGACGGCGAACGCCCACTCCCCCGCCCGCACGGTGAAGTAGCGGCGAGCCACCGCCCCGGCCGCGGCCCCGCCGGCGGGCTCGGCCACACCAGGGGGCTCGGCCACACCTGCGGCGGTGCCCTCACCGCCCGGCTGCCGGACGTCGTCCCCGGACGCACCTCTCACCGCCGGAGCATCGGCGGCACCCCGCGCCCCGCCCACCGCGGGCGCGTCCGCGTCCGGTCTGCCGTCGAGCCCCGGGGTGCGGCACGACGCGGGCGTGCCGGGCGGCGGACGGTTCTCGGACATCGCCCCGGCACCCGGATCAGTCACGGTCGCCGCCCACGAGGTGCGTCGCGGGGCCCGAGATCGCCCGGAGGCCCGCGCCCAGGGTTGCCGGGAGGGTCAGTGCCGCCGCGCCCGCGACGATCCAGGCGCAGGACGCGGCCGGGACGGACGGCAGCGCGGAGCCGGTCGCCGCCGTGCTGAACGCGGCCGTGGCGAGGGCGGCGACCGCGCCGCCGAGCAGGACGCCGACCGCGGTGGTCAGCACGGCCTCGGCCGTGAGCATGCGCAGCAGTTGGCGCCTGGTCGCCCCGACGAGCCGCAGCAGGGCGAACTCGCCGCGCCGCTCCCCGGTGACGGCGATGACCGTGTTGATCGTGGAGACGGCGGCGAAGGAGGTGAGCAGCGCCAGTTCGGCCTGGCGGAGCCAGACGTCGGTGGCGGAGGCGGCGCCGGTCGTGCCTGCCGCGTGCTCTGCGGTGCGTGTCATGATCATCATGGTCGCCGACAGGCCCACGAGCAGTGCGACCGGCACCACGGCGGACGTCAGCCGCCGGGCGTATCCGCGCAGATTGGCCTGCGCGAGCCAGCCCGTGCCGGGCATCAGGGCCCGCGCGGGCCCTCCCAGGAGGGTCACCAGGGCGCGCGCCGCGAGGGGCCCCGTCATGGCGAGCGCGACGAGCAGCACCAGCGAGCCGAGCAGTGCCGCCTGCCCCGCCTTGTCCGGCTCCTCCGCCGGCCTGGTCGCGGCGAGCCGCAGCAGCAGGCCGCCGCCCACCAGGGCACAGACGCCGGCGAGCAGGCGCGGCACCCCGGTCCGGCCCTGCTCGGTGGCGGTCGCGGTGAGCGCGGCCGCGGGCGCGATCCGGGAGATCCGCCGGACCGCGACGGCCGTTGCCGCGAGCCCGACGGCGAGTGTGATCCCCACGGCGACGAGGGCGGGCAGCGGTGTCACCGGCACGCGCAGGTCCGGCGCGGCCATCCCCCGGCATTGCAGGGCGAGGAGGAAGCGGCGGGCCGCGTACCCCCCGGCGAGCCCGCCGGGCGCGGCCACGACGAGCGCGGTGACGGCGGTCTGGACGCGGACGAGGCGCCGTACCTGCCGGGGCGTGGCCGCGATGGTGCGCAGGAGCGCCAGCTCCCGGTGCTGTCGGCGGAGCGCGAAGCCCACGGCGTTGGCGACGACGAAGAAGGCGACGAGGACGGCGATCTCGCCGAAGGCTCCCGCGATCACCATCAGGCCGGGTCCCGCCACCGGCGTCCGGCGGACGGCTTCGGGGGCGGTGGCCCCGGTGGCGAACAACGAGCCGAAGAGCGTCGTCGTGGCGACGAGGAGGAAGAGCGCGACCGCGAGTCCGGCGAAGGCCGCCGGACGCCGGCGCAGCTGTCCGAGGGCGAGGAGGGCCACGGCGCTCACCCGCCGAGTCGACCGAGGCGCGCGGCGACCTCGGCGGAGGTGGGCCGTTCCAGTTCGTCCACGACGAGGCCGTCGGCGAGGAGCAGGACCCGGTCCGCGTATCCGGCGGCGACGGGGTCGTGGGTGACCATGGTGCAGGTCTGGCCGTCCTGGTCGACTCCGGCGCGCAGCAGGGCGAGGATCTCGTGGCCGGTGGCCCGGTCGAGCGCGCCGGTCGGTTCGTCGGCGAAGAGGACCCGGGGCCGGGAGACGAGCGCGCGGGCGATGGCCACCCGTTGCTGCTGGCCGCCGGAGAGCTGCCCGGGGCGGTGCCGGGCGCGTCCCGCGAGGCCGACACGGGCGAGCGCGTCGAGGACGTGGCCGCGGTCCGGCCGGGTGCCCGCGAGGCGGCCGGGCAGCTCGACGTTCTGGGCGACGGTCATGGCGGGCATCAGGTTGAACGCCTGGAAGACGAAACCGATCCGGGTGCGCCGCAGTTCCGCCAGTCTCCGTTCCGGCAGCCGTGTCACCTCGGTGTCGCCCCACCACACGGCGCCGCGGGTGGGCCGGTCCATTCCGGCGAGGCAGTGCAGCAGGGTGGTCTTCCCGGATCCGGACGGGCCCATCACCGCGGTGAAGGTGCCGGGTGCGAGGGCCACCGACACACCGCGCAGCGCGTGCACGGTGGCGGCGCCGCGCCCGTAGGCGCGGTGCAGGTCCTCGGCGCGGGCGGCGGTCGCCGCCCGCGTGTCATTCGTCGTCTCAGCCATGCCCCCATCCTTGGCGGGCGGGGCGGGGCGGGTCGATCGTGCTCGCCCCCGAACCGGCGGTTCGGATATCCGAACCCCGGGCGCGGTGGGTCACGGTCTGAGGCTGGAGACCACGTCGGCGGTGGCGGCCACGCCGTTGTGGATGGTGGGCGCCATGCCGGTGCCGGCGAGGAAGAAGCCGAGCAGGGCGCAGACCAGGGCGTGCGTGACCTTCAGGCCGCCGTTCCGCAGGAAGATCACGGCCAGTACCAACAGCAGCAGCACGACAGAAATGGAAACGGCCATCGCTCTCACGTCCCTCCGTCGCCGCACGGGAATTGCGGCGTTCGGCGGACAGTGTGGCGGAATGCGCGGTCCGTACGGGCGTATGGCGGGGCGGCCATACGGGTGAGATTCGGCCGGGGCGGCCGACGGGCAGCCCTTCCGCTCGCGTCCGCACCCCTCGCGAAGGTCGGTCCGGCAGTGCGCGGAGGGGTGCGGACACGGGCGCGGGCCCGGCGGGCCCGGCTCCGTCACACGGGCGCGGGCAGGTCCGCCAGAGCCGCGATCGCGTCCTGGTGCCGGCCCGGCGAACCGAGGGCGACCTGGTCGGACTTGGCCCGCTTCAGTGCCAGGTGCGCGGGGTGCTCCCAGGTCATGCCGATCCCGCCGTGCAGCTGCACGCACTCCTCGGCGGCGCGGACCGCGACCTTGGAGCAGTGGGCCTGGGCGACCGCCACGGTCAGCGGGGCGTCCGGGGCGCCGGTGGCGAGGGCGTCGGCGGCGGCGCGGGCCGCGGCCCTGGCCCCGACGAGGTCCAGCCAGAGCTGGGCCATGCGGTGCTTCAGGGCCTGGAAGGAGCCCACGGGCCGGTTGAACTGGTGGCGCTCGCGGGTGTACCGGACGGTCTCCTCCAGACACCACGCGGCGAGGCCGAGCTGCTCGGAGGCGAGCAGTCCCGCACCGGCGAGGAGCCCGCGCCGGACGGCCGCGCGGGCGGCCCCGCCGTCGGCGAGCCGGGTGCCGCTCCCGGGCCGCGGGGTGACGCGGGCGAGGGGGCGGGTGAGGTCGAGCGGGGTCTGCGGCTCGACGGTCGCCTCTCCGGCCGGTACGGCGTACAGGCCGTCGGCACGCGGGACGAGGAGTACGTCGGCCGCGACGGCGTCGGCGACGCCCGCGACGGTGGAGGCGGACAGCGGCCCGGCGCCGGTCACGGCGGGCGGGGACGGTTCCCCGTCCGTCGTTCCCCGCGGGAACGGCTCCGCGTCCGGAGCGGTCGACAGGGGTACGGCGAGCACCGCGACCGTCCGGCCGCCCGCGAGCTCCGCCAGGAGCTCGACGGCCGGGCCGTCGCCCCGCCCCGCGAGGCCGAGCAGCGTCTCCGTGGCCACCACCGCGCTCGTGAGGTACGGCAGCGGCGTCACCGCGCGGCCCAGCTCCTCCAGGACCACCGCGGCCTCGCGGTGGCTCGCGCCCTGGCCGCCGAGCTCCTCGGGCACGAGGAGTCCGGCGGCGCCGATGTCGCACGCGAGGGACTTCCAGAGGTCGGGGACGTACGGGTCGTCCGTCTCGATCCGGTCGAGCAGGGTCCGGTGGCCGGCCCGGTCGGCGAGCAGGGCGCGGACGGCCGCCCGCAGGTCGTCCTCGGTCTCGGAGTACAGCAGATCGGTCTGTGCCGTCATCGGGTCAGGTCCTTCCAGGCGACGTCCTTGTCGTTGCGGGGCTCCGGCGGCAGGCCGAGGACCCGCTCGGCGACGATGTTGAGGAGCACCTCGCTGGTCCCGCCCTCGATCGAGTTGCCCTTGGAGCGCAGATAGCGGTATCCGGCGTCCCGTCCGGTGAAGTCGACGAGTTCGGGGCGGCGCATCTCCCATTCGCCGTACAACAGGCCTTCTTCGCCGAGGAGTTCGACCTCCAGTCCGCTGATGGCCTGGTTGAGCCGGGCGAAGCCGAGCTTCATCGCGCTGCCCTCGGGGCCGGGCTGTCCGGCGACGAGCTGCTGACGGAGCCGTTCGCCGGTGAGCCGGGCGACCTCGGCGTCGACCCAGAGGTCGAGGAGGCGCCGGTGGAGGTCGTGGGTGCGCAGTTCGGGGCGCTCGCGCCAGGTCGTGGCGAGCTTCCCGATCATGCCGCCCTCGCGGGGGATGCGGGCGCCGCCGATGGAGACCCGCTCGTTCATCAGGGTGGTCTGGGCGACCCGCCAGCCGTCGCCGACCTCGCCGAGGCGGTGGGCGTCGGGGATGCGGACGCCGGTGAGGAAGACCTCGTTGAACTCGGCCTCGCCGGTGATCTGGCGCAGCGGCCGGACCTCGACCCCGGGGTCGGTCATGTCGCAGACGAAGTAGGTGATGCCCCGGTGCTTGGGGGCGTCCGGGTCGGTGCGGGCGACGAGGATGGCCCAGCGGGCGATGTGGGCGCTGGAGGTCCACACCTTCTGCCCGTCGACCACCCAGTCCTCGCCGTCCCGTACGGCGCGGGTGCCGAGCGCGGCGAGGTCGGAGCCCGCGCCGGGCTCGCTGAAGAGCTGGCACCAGACCTCCTCGCCTGCCCAGAGGGGTCGCAGGAAGCGCTTCTTGACCTCCTCCGAGCCGTGGGCGAGGAGGGTGGGGGCGGCCATGCCGAGGCCGATGCCGATCCGGCGCGGGTCGTTGTCGGGGGCGCCCGCGGCGGCGAGTTCGGCGTCGACGACGGCCTGGAGGGCGCGGGGCGCGTCGAGTCCGCCGAGGCCCACGGGATAGTTCACCCAGGCGAGCCCGGCGTCGAAGCGGGCCTTCAGGAAGTCGGTCCGGTCGGTCGTGGCGGGCGGATGCTCGGCGAGCAACCGCCGTGTGCGGGAACGGAGTTCCTCGGAGCCGATCATGCACGGGCTCCTTCCGGGAGGACGACCAGGCGGCCCGTGGTGGTGCCGTCGGCGACGCGCTGGACGGCGTCCGCCGCGTCCGCGAAGGGGACGCGTTCGCCGATGAGCGGCTTGATGAGCCCCTTCGCCGCGCAGGCGGTCAGGGTCTCGTGGCAGCGGCCGACGGAGGCCGGGTCCTTCGCCGCGTACAGGCCCCAGTGGAGGCCGAGGACCGAGTAGTTCTTCACCAGGGCGTGGTTGAGGGCGGGGGCGGGGACGGTGCCGCTCGCGAAGCCGACGATCACGATCCGCCCCTCGAAGGCGACGCACTTGGCGGACTGCTGGTAGGCCTCGCCGCCGACCGGGTCGTAGATCACGTCGGCGCCCCGGCCGCCGGTCGCGGCCTTGACGGCGGCGACGACGTCCTCGGAGCGGCGGTCGATCACCAGGTCGCAGCCGAGGGTGCGGGCGACGGCCGCCTTCTCCGGACCGCCGACGACGCCGATGACGGTGGCACCGGCCGCCTTGCCGAGCTGGACGGCGGCGCTGCCGACGCCGCCGGCCGCCGCGTGGACGAGGAGGACCTCGCCCTCCTTCAGGGCGGCGCGGCGGTGCAGGCCGAACCAGCCGGTCTGGTAGCCGATGTGCAGCGCGGCGGCCTCGGCGTCGTCGAGCGCCTCCGGGGCGGGCAGGAGCCCGGCGGCGTCGGCGAGGACGTACTCGGCGAAGCCGCCGTGCGGGAGGGCTGCGGTGGTGATGACCCGGCGCCCGTCCTCGGTCTCGGCGCAGACCTCGACGCCGGGGGTGAAGGGCAGCGGGGGCCGCACCTGGTAGTGGCCGCGGCAGAGCAGCGCGTCGGGGAAGTTGACGTTCGCCGCGCGGACCCTGAGGAGGACCTGGCCGTCGCCGGGCGCGGGTCGTTCCACCTCTTCGCGGCGCATCACCGCGCGCGGTTCGCCGTTCTCGTGCACACGCCATGCCTGCATCCGGAATGCCTCCTCCGTACCGAGCGGTCGGTGGCATACTAAGCGGTCGCTTGCCCCGGGGGAACCGCTCGGCCGGACTTCTTGGGACGCGCCCTGACGTGCATGCGCTCTCCCTGCGGCCCGAACAGGCTCAGGAACTCCACCGGCCCTTCGGCCGTCGGCCCGAACCAGTGCGGGACGCGCGTGTCGAACTCGGCCGCCTCACCGGCGGCCAGGACGACGTCGTGCTCGCCCAGGACGAGCCGGAGCTTCCCGGAGAGCACGTACAACCACTCGTACCCCTCGTGCACCCGGGGCTCCGGCGCCTCGTGCGCCTTCTCCTGGATCACCTTGTACGCCTGGAGCCCGCCGGGCTGCCGGGTCAGGGGGTACATCGTCCGCCCGTGGCGCACGATGGGCTTCGCCTTGACCCGGGGGTCGCCCACCGGCGGGGCCCCGACCAGCTCGTCCAGGGGGACCTGGTGGGCGCGGGCGAGCGGCAGGAGCAGTTCGAGGCTGGGCTTGCGCTGCCCGGACTCCAGCCGGGACAGGGTGCTCACGGAGATCCCGGTGGCGGCGGAGAGCTCGGCGAGCGTCACCCCGCGGTCCCGGCGGACCCGGCGGAGCCGGGGTCCGACCTCGGTCAGCACCGCGTCGATGCGGTCGTCTTCAGTCATACGAGTCATGCGACCAGTCTTGCAGGAACGGCAAGTTTCCTTGCGGAAGATCCACGGACGGAACCACGCTCGCCCCCGGGCCCCGGCGTCCGGGCGGCCGGGAGCGCCACGGTGCGGCGGGAGGGGGTGGTCGACGCGGCGAGCCGGACCACCGGGCGGGCGCGGCGATCGGAGACGGGCCGTCGACCGCGGATCCGGAGACGGCCGCGACCCGTCGGCCGGTCGGATGAACCCGGCCGTCTGCGGCTGCGTCGCCCGGGCGGAGGGACGAGGATCGGCCATGGTGGCCGGAAGGACGGCGGTCACGGACGACGGAAGGACGGAACAGCCCCCATGCTCGGCACCCAGTTCACCACCGGTTCCCCCAGTTGGATCGATCTCGGCAGCCCCGACCCGGACGTCACCGCCGCGTTCTACGGCGCCGTCCTCGGCTGGGAGTTCCGGTCACTGGGCCCCGAGGCGGGCGGCTACGGCTTCTTCCAGCAGGAGGGCCGCACGGTCGGCGCGCTCGGCCCCCTCACCGAGACGGGCGCGCACAGCGCGTGGACGGTCTACTTCCAGACGCCGGACGCCGACACCACCCTGCAGACCGCCGCGGCGGCGGGCGGCACCGTGCGCAGCCCGGCCTTCGACGTCATGGACGCGGGCCGGATGGCCAACCTCACGGACCCCGGCGGCGCCGAGTTCGCCGTCTGGCAGCCGGCCGCCGTGCGGGGCCTGGAACGGACCTCGACCACCAACACCCTGCTGTGGGTGGAGCTGCACGTCGCCGACCCCGAGGCCGTCCTCGGCTTCTACCGGCAGCTCTTCGGGTGGCGCTGGACGGAGATGAAGGCCCCCGGCATGACGTACCGGGTGGTCTCCACCGCCGAGGGCGACCAGGAGGACGCCTCGTTCGGCGGCGTGGCGGAGCTCCAGAGCGACACCCCGCGCTGGATCCCGTACTTCGCGGTCGAGGACGTCGACGCGACGGCCCGCTGGGCCCAGGGCAACGGCGGCTCGGTCGTGATGCCCGCCGCCGACGTCCCGGACGTCGGCCGCATCGCCTGGCTCGCGGACCCCTCCGGCGCGGTCTTCGCCGCGATGAGGCCCGCCCCGAGCCGGTGACCGGTCGACACCCGCCGGTCAGCCGCGTCGACGACACCCCGGGTCAGTACACCTGGCGGCCGAAGAGTTCGAAGCTCACCGCCGGGCGGTCGCCGAAGCGGGACGCGGACCGGGCCGTCGTGGTGGCGAGGAAGGTACGGACGTACTCCTCCGGGTCCTCGTCCGTCAGGGCCTCGATGTAGGCGCGGTGGCAGAGGAGGGAGCGGATCGCGCGCTCCAGGCCCGGGGTCGCGTCGACCGCGTGGGTCGGGGTGCTGGAGGCGGCGACCGCGACCCAGCGGACGCCGTTCCAGGGCTCCAGGCCCCGCTCGGTCAGCTCGGGGAAGATCCAGCGGTTTCCGGCGTCGGCCGCCGCGTCCAGCGTGGCGCGGCCGACGGCCAGGTGGTCGGGGGTGTTCCAGGGCGCGCCCGGGTCCCCGCCCCAGGTGTCGCGGTGGTTGAGGGTGATCACGAGCTCCGGGCGGTGGCGGCGGATCGCGGCCGCGATGTCACGGCGCAGGCCGAGCCCGTACTCGATCACGCCGTCGCGGTGGTCGAGGAACTCGACGGCGTTCACGCCGACGACGGCGGCGCTGTCCCGCTGCTCGCGCTCGCGGAGCGGGCCGCAGACGTCCGGGGCGAGGGTGTCGATGCCGGCCTCGCCCCGGGTGGCCAGGACGTACGCGACCTCCTTCCCCTCGTCCGTCCAGGCCGCGACCGCCGCCGCGCAGCCGTACTCCAGGTCGTCGGGGTGGGCGACGACGCACAGCGCGCGCTGCCAGTCGCCGGGCATCTCCAGCAGGTCCGGGGCATCCGTATCGATCATGACCGCAGGATACGGGTCGCGTCCGACACCGTCGGGCGGAACGCCCCGGCGAGGATCACCGAGCGCGAAACGTGGCGCGGACGGTCCGGGTTGAGGCCGCGCCGGTCCGCGAGGGCGACCGCGAGCCGCTGGACGCGGACGAGGGCCGCGACCGGATCGATCGCGTCGGCGGCGAACAGGGCCCCGGTGGACTCCACTTCGTCCCGGAGGCCGGACGGGGCGGGGCCGAGGCAGCAGACCAGGCTCGCCCGGTCGCTGATGCTGATCGGACCGTGGCGGTACTCCATCGCCGGGTACGACTCCGTCCAGGCGCGGGCCACTTCGCGCAGCTTGAGTGCCGCCTCGTCGGCGAGCCCGACGGTCCAGCCGGTGCCGAGGAAGGTGAACTGCCCGCGCCGCTCCCAGGCGGCGGGCAGCCGCTCGTACAGGACGAGTTCGGCGTCGGCGATCGCCGGACCGAGGTCCACCCCGAGCCCGGCGCGCAGGAGTTGGAGGGCGGTGGTGGCGAACCGGGTCTGGACGACGGAGCGTTCGTCGGCGAAGCCCAGGTCGACGATCCGGTCGGCGAGCCGCCCGGCGGGGCCGGCGGGGACACCGGTGACGACGAGCGTGGGGACGCGGCCGGCGGCACGGGCGAGCAGGTCCACGACCTCCGTGGTGGTGCCGGAGCGGGTGAGGGCGACGATCCGGTCGTAGCCGCGGCCGAGCGGTGTCCCGTCGGAGGCGGGGAACGCGTCGGTCTCGCCCGCGCCGAGGGACTCCCGCAGGGCCGCGTAGGCGCGGGCGATGAAGTACGAGGTGCCGCAGCCGACGACCGCCACGCGCTCGCCCCGGGCCGGCAGCAGGCCGGTGTCGCGGTCGGCGATCTCGGCGGCACGGCGCCAGCAGTCGGGCTGGCCGGCGATCTCCGCGCTGACGTGGGTGCTCATGGTCCGGGTCCTCTCCTCGCAGGGGCCCTCACGGGCCCGGACCGAGTTGTATCCGTACGCGGGGAGAGCACACCATGAGCAATCCGAACTCATCGCTTGGACTTTTGTGGCTCCCCCGGCGCCCGCCCGCCGCAGGAGGTCCGGACCACGAGGCGCGGTCTCAGCTGCACCTGGTGGAGCGGGACCGCGTCCCCCTCGGCGAGCCGCCGGAGCAGGATCTGCGCGGCGAGGCGGCCGAGCTGGTACTTGGGGGGCGAGACGGCCGTCAGCGGGGTCTCCGCGACATCGGCGAACTCGTTGTCGTAGCTGATCAGGGCGAGGTCCTCGGGCACCCGGAGCCCGGCGCGGCGGGCCGCTCCGAGCATCAGGGCCGCCTCCCGGTCGCCGAAGCAGAGCGCGGCCGTCACCCCGCCGTCCCGCAGCGCGGCGAGCGCCCGGTCGGCGCGGTCCGGGTCCCAGCGGGCCGTCACGTCCCGCTCGGGCGCCGGGGCGGCGGGCAGTCCGAGGTCCGTGAGCGCGCGGGCGAAGCCGGACTCGACGGGCGCGGCGGTGGGGGCGTCGGTGCGGGCGACGAGCCCGAGCCGCTCGTGGCCGAGGGCGCGCAGGTGGCGCACGGCGTCGTAGGCGCCGCCCTCGTGGTCGGTGCAGACGTGCTCGGTGGGATCGCCCGGGCCGTGGGCGGCGAGCCGGCGTTCGACGAGGACGGCGGGGACGGGCAGGGCGAGGAGCTCCTCGGCGCGGCGCCCCGGGTCGGTCGCGGTGTGCAGGCTGGGAACGAGGAGGAGCCCGTGGACCCCGGCGGAGAGGAGCCGCTCGACGGCGGCGTCCTCCTCGGCGGGGTCGTAGTGCGAGCAGGCGAGGACGAGCCGGGCGCCGGCCGCCGCGAGCTCCTTCTCGATGCCCTGGAGGACGCGCGGGTAGTAGAAGGCGGTGTCGGGGACGAGGACGCCGACGATCCGCCGGTCGGTCCGGCTCCGCTCGGGCCGGTGGGCGGAGAAGGTGCCCGCGCCCCGGCGCCGTTCGACGAGCCCGAGGGCGACGAGGTCCTCGTAGGCGCGGCGGACGGTGGTGACGGACAGGCCCGTCTCGGTGGCGAGCGCCCGCTCGGTGGGGAGCTTGCCGCCGGGGGGCCAGGTGCCGTCGAGGATGCCGCGCCGCAGCTCCGCCATGAGGGCCCGGAACTTCAGCTCCCGGCCGGAGGCCGGTGTCTCGCGTGCCGCCATCCGGGCCCCCTCCTGCGCACCGGGACCCCGCCCCGGGGCCGTCGCCGGTCGATCGCGCGCCGCATCCTATGCCCGTTCCTCCGGGGCCGGACGGTCAGGCCTCGTCCCGGGCGAGGGCGAGGAGCCGGTCCAGGACCCGCGGCCCGCCGGCCCGCACCCCGTCGTGCTCGAACTCGTCGGTCACCCAGGTCCGCAGGCCGCGTACGGCGCGCGCGGTCTCCAGGGAGTGGGCGGTGTCCACGTACATGTCGTCGTGGTAGACGGCGGCCGCCACCGGGACCCGGTTGGCGGCGAGGCGCTCGGGGTCGTACAGCGGGGTCCAGTCGGTGCGCGCGGCGAGCAGTTCGGCGGTCTCGCGGAGCGGACGCAGGGCGGGGTCGGTGGTGAAGTGCCAGGGGTGGACGGTCTCGCCGGTGAAGAGCGGCGGCGCGCCCTCGGCGAGCGCCGTGCGGGCGTCGAACTCGGGGTGCTCGGCGCGCACGCGCTCGGCGGCCCAGTCGGTAGGGCCCTGGCCCTGGGCGTAGATGGCCTCGTGGAGCACGGCGTACAGCGGGTGTCCGGCGTACGAGAGGTGGGCCTGGACCTGCTCCAGGAAGGCGTCGGCGAGCGCGGGCCCGCCCGGGGTGGGCACGAAGGCGCCCTCCAGGAGCAGATGGAGCTGGTGGGTGCCCTCGCCGGAGCCGAGGAGGATGCCGAGGGACTGGAAGGCCTCGACGGTGAGGAGGCCGCCGCCGGGAAGGGTGACCTCGTGGTCGAGGAGGTGGGCGGCGATCGCGCGGGCCCGTTCGGCGTCCTGGGGGTACCGGGCGAAGTGGGCCTCGTTCTTCCGCCGGACGCGCGGGTAGGCGGCGCGGTAGACCTCCTCGGCGGTGGCGTCGAGGGAGGGCAGGCCGCCGGTGACGAGGACGGTGTCCAGGCCCTCGGGGGCGGTGGAGAGGTAGTGGGTGGCGCAGAATCCGCCGAAGCTCTGGCCGAGGACGGTCCAGGGGGCGCCGCCGGTGAGGCGGCGCCGGATCAGCTCGCAGTCCTTGACGATGGAGTCGGCGCGGAAGTGGGCCAGGTAGTCCGCCTGCTCGGCCGGGCCGCCGCGCAGCGGCAGGGTCTGGCGGTTGGCGGGGGTGGAGCGGCCGGTGCCGCGCTGGTCGAGGAGGAGGACGCGGAACTCCTTCACGGCGCGGCCGAGCCAGGCCTGCGGGCCGATGAAGCGGCGGGCGCCGAAGCCGGGTCCGCCCTCCAGGTAGACCAGCCAGGGCAGCTTCTCGCGGCCGGATCCGGCGTGGCCGCTCGCGACGACCTCACGGCCGAAGACCTCGATGCGCTCGCCGTCGGGGCGGGCGTGGTCGAGGGGGACGGGGAAGCGGTGGTCCGTGAGGACGAGGCCCGGCTGCCGGTAGGTGCTCAACGCTGCTCCTGCTCCTGTTCGGTACGCCCCCCGCGCGGACAGTGGATCACACGGCGGGGGTGTCCGGGACGGGATTCCCCGCCGTCGTCGGCGCGGGCGGGGCGGTCCGGACCGTCAGGAGTCGCCCCGGGCCGAACCGTTCGGGGTCCGCCCCCGGCCGGACCTCTCGGAGTCGCCTCCGGCCGGGCCGTTCGGGGGCGGTCCGGCCGCCGCGGCGGGTGCTCAGGGGGCGATGGGCAGCTGTCGCTTGTGCTCGGTGAGCTCGTAGCGGCGGACGATCGTGGCGTAGGCGGCCTCCTCGACGGGCTTGCCCTCCAGGAAGTCGTCGATGTCGTCGTACGTGACGCCGAGCGCGTCCTCGTCGGCCTTGCCCGGGGCGAGGGTCTCCAGGTCGGCCGTGGGGGTCTTCCACACCAGCTCGGCCGGGGCGCCCAGCTCGTCGGCGAGCGCGCGGACGCGCCGCTTGGTCAGGCCGGTCAGCGGGACGACGTCGGCGGCGCCGTCGCCGAACTTGGTGAAGAAGCCGGAGACGGCCTCGGCGGCGTGGTCGGTGCCGACCACGAGGCCGTGGTGGGCGCCGGCGACCGCGTACTGGGCGATCATCCGCTGCCGGGCCTTGATGTTGCCCTGCACGAAGTCCTGGTGGTGCGCGTCGCGGAAGGTCACCCCGCCGGCGAGGCAGGCCGCCAGGGCCGCGTCGCTGGCCGCCTTGACGTCCACGGTGAGGACCCGGTCGGCGCGGATGAAGTCGAGGGCGGTCTGCGCGTCCCGCTCGTCGGCCTGCACGCCGTACGGCAGGCGCATCGCGTAGAAGGTGGCGTCGTGGCCGGCGGCGCGGGCCCGCTCCACGGCGAGCTGGCAGAGCCGGCCGGCGGTCGTGGAGTCGACGCCTCCGCTGATGCCGAGGACCAGGGAGCGCAGCCCGGTGGAGGCGAGCCGCTCGGTGAGGAAGGCCACCCGGCGCTCGATCTCCGCCTTCGGGTCGAAGGCGTCGGCGACCTGGAGGTCCCGGGCGATCTGCTGCTGGAGGGCGGTGGAGGCCGGGTCGGTCACGGAAGTCTCCTCGTCGGGGTCGGTCGACGGTGAACCCGCTGGTACGGGGTGCACCGGAGTCGACTCTACGCGCCGCCCGCCGGGGTCGCGGACCCGTCCCGGGCGGGCGGGGAGGGCACGGCGCCTCCTAGCCGTCGGGGGTGCACAGGACCTCGACCCGCTGGACGAGGTTGTTGGCGAAGCCCCCGCGGTTCCACGGCGCGGTGAGCGGCTGGACGTTCCCCTCGGCGTCGGTGGCCCGCACGGTCAGGTGGCGCAGCCCCGGCGTCGCGTTCCAGGTGGCGTGCCAGGCGGACCAGGCCCAGGGGTGCGCGGGGTCCCGTTCGGTCTCGGCGTCGGTCCAGGCCGCCCCGCCGTCCTCGCTGACCTCGACGCGGGCGACCGGGCCGTGCCCGGACCAGGCGCGCCCGGTGAGCGGCACGGGGCCGGGGCGCACCACGCGGGTGCGGGACATGAAGTCGGGGAAGCCCGGCGGCACCATCAGGGCCCGGGGCGCGATGAGCGTGACGGGCTCTCCCGGTTCGTCCGCCTCCCTGCGCAGGCGGTAGGCGACGCTCTGCTGGAAGCCGGTGTACGGGGCGTCGGTGAGCGTGATCTCGCGGAGCCACTTCACGTGCGCCATGCCGTACCAGCCGGGGACGACGAGCCGGAGCGGGCTGCCGTGCTGCGGCGGCAGGGGCGCGCCGTTCATCGCGTACGCGACGAGGACGTCCCGGGCGGGGTCGGCGGCCGTGGCGAGGGGCAGGCCGCGGCGGTAGTCCTGCTCGACGCCCCGCTCGACCCCGTGGTCGGCACCGGTGAACACCGCGTCGGTCGCGTCCTCCGCGATGCCCGCCTCGGCGAGGAGGGCGGCCAGCGGGACTCCGGTCCAGTCGGCGGTCCCGACGGCCTCGACCAGCCAGGGCTGGCTGACGGGGCGGGGCACGAGCCGGGCCCGGCCGTTCCCGGCGCACTCCAGGGTCACCCGTCGGGTGACGGCGGGCCGGGCGCGGAGCGCCGCCAGGTCGAGGTCGAGCGGCCGGAGGACCCGGCCGCCGACCGTGAGCCGCCAGCCGTCCGCGTCGGTGGCGGGGATGTCGTAGTGCACGAGGACGTAGTGGAGTCCGGGCGGGGTGACGTCGTACCGCAGGGCTTCGAGGGGCAGTCCGTGGTTCCGGGCGGCGAGGGCGAGCTCCTGCGCGGTGACGCCCTCGTCGGGTCCGGCCACGCGTCCCGGTGCGCTGATGTCGCCCAGACCGCTCAGGGATCCGTCCATGCCCTCATCGTCCGCCCGGGCGGGGGCCCCGGCACGTCGAGCCCGCCGGGCCTCCCGGGGAGCGGGGCCCGGTGCGTGCGAGCGCGGGCGGAGGGGGTCAACGCGGTGGGGGCGCCTCCCGGTGGTGGCCGGAGGAGTCGGCGAGCGACGACAACGCGGCGAGCTCGCGTGTCAGGCCCCGCGAGCCCGGCATGCTCCGGAAGACGGGGCCCAGGGCGACGCCGAGGCTCGCGCCGAGACTGCGGGTGCCTTCGAGCATGGCGCGGGCGTGGCCGGAGGCGGCCGCCGGGTCGCCCTCCAGGAGGCCGGTGAGGGCGAGCTGGTACTCGAGGGCGGTGCGGATCCAGTGCTCGTCGAGCTCCTCGCACCGGGCGCGCAGCCGGAGCGCCCGCTCCCGGGCCTCGGCGAGGCGGCCGAGGCCGGTGAGGGCGAAGACCCGCACGAGGTGGCAGCGGAGCCGGGCGGCGGAGTCGGCGGAGCCGCCCCGGGCGGCCGCGAGGACGTGGTCCACGACGACGTACGCGGCCATCGGCCGGCCGGTGGTCAGGGCGAGGAGCCCGGCGAGGGCGGCGGCGTCGAGGGTGAGGTCGCCGGGCCGGTCGCGGCCGCGGTCGCGATCCCGGTCACGGTCACGGTCACGGTCACGGTCACGGTCACGGTCACGATCCCGGTCACGATCCCGGTCACGGTCGCGGTCGCCGCGCGGAGCCCCCTCGTACGTCGGGGACTCGACGTGCTCCGCGTACCTGGCCTCGCGGGCGCAGCGCTCGCTCACCTCCTGCGCGGGGCCGGGCTCCCCCTGCAGGACCAGGGTGACGCCGAGGGCCCACAGGGCGCGGGCCCGGACGCGGCCCCGGGTCTCGCTGAGGAGGAGGGCCTGTTCGAGGCCGTCGCGGGCCTCGTGGAGACGGCCTCGGCAGGACCAGGCGAAGGCGACGGAGCCGACGAGGTCGAGGGCGGCGTCGGGGTCGGTGCGCAGCAGCCGGTCCAGGGCGGTGCGCAGGTCGGTGTGGTGCGCGTCGACGGTCCGGTACCAGCGGAGTTGGCGGGCGCCGTGCCACGCGGTCTCGGCCCGGCGGGCCAGGCCCCGGAAGTGGGCGGCGTGCCGTTCGGCGACCGTCGCGGTCTCGCCGGTGCGGTCCAGCCAGGTCGCCCCGTACTCCCGGACGGTGTCGAGCATGCGGAGCCCGCCGGCGGCGTCCGGCGGGCGGACCACGGAGGAGCGGACGAGCCCGTCGAGCGCGCCGGGCAGGGTGGCGCGGTCCAGGGGCCCGCCGGCGCAGACGGCGGTCGCGGAGGCGAGGTCGAAGGGGCCGCGGAAGACGGAGAGCCGGGCCCAGAGGAGGCGTTCGAGGGGGGTGCTCAGCTCGTGGCTCCAGCCGATGGCGGCCCGCAGGGTCCGGTGGCGGCTCGGCCAGACCCGCTCGGTGTGGGCGAGCAGGTCGAAGCGGGCGCCCGGCCGGGCTTCGAGGCGGGTGCCGAGCTGGTCGCGGACGGCTTCGACGCCCTGGAGGCGGATCTGCGCGGCGGCCAGTTCCAGGGCGAGCGGAATGCCTTCCAGGCGTACGCAGATCTCGCCGGCGGGCCCGGCCGCGGGGAAGTCCTCGCCGGCGGCCCGGCGGAGGAGTTCCAGGGCGTCGTCCCCGGCGGGCGGCAGCGGGTCGAGGGCGACGACCCGCTCGCCCGGGACGCCGAGGGCGCGCCGGCTGGTGGCGAGGACGGTGAGTCCGGGGGCGGCGGCGAGGAGTTCGGTGACGAGCCGGGCACAGGGTTCGGCGAGGTGCTCGCAGGAGTCGAGGACGAGGAGCAGCCGGTCGTCGGCGAGGCGGCGGCAGAGGCCGGTGACGGCCATCCCGGGGGCGTGGTCGGCGAGGTCGACGGAGTCGGCGACGAGGGGGACGAGGAGCCGGTCGCCGTCGAGCTGGGCGAGGTCGGCCCACCAGGCGCCGTCGGGGTGTCCGTCGGCGGCGCGGTGCGCGGCGCGCAGCGCGAGCCGGGTCTTCCCGACTCCCCCGACGCCGGTCACGGTGACGAGGCGGTGGTCCGCCAACGCGGCGGACACGCGCTCCAGTTCCGTGCGGCGTCCCACGAAACCGGGGTTCTCGTCCGGCAGATGTCCACGCACGGGAGCAGTCTCCCCCATCCGCGCCGCGAACGGACCGGTGGGACGGGTTCGTTGTGCCGCCGGTCTCCGTTCCGGAGCGGAAATTCGTTTGACCTGCCGCCGGGACGGGACTGCACTGTGCGGGGCGCCACGGGTGGTGGTGCCGGTGTTCCGGGGAGGCGACAGTACCGGTGGAGATCCGTCCCACGAGCGAGCAGGACCGCGGCGTCTTCGTCGACACGATGCACACCGCGTTCGGGCTCTTCCCCGAGACGCCGGACGAGGACGGCGGAGGCGTCTGGTGGTCGGCGCTCGAGATGGAACGCGGCCTGCTCGCCCTGGAGCGGGACGGACGGCCCGTCGGCACCGCCGCCTCGTACTCCTTCGAGCTCACCCTGCCCGGTGACGTCCTCGTGCCGGTCGGCGGAGTGACCGCCGTCGGTGTGCTGCCCTCGCACCGGCGCCGTGGCGTGCTCAGTGCCATGATGCGGCACCAGCTCACCGAGCTGCGGGCCCGGGGGGACCTCCTCTCCGTGCTGCTGGCCTCCGAGGCCACGATCTACGGCAGGTTCGGCTACGGCCCGGCGACCTCCACGCGGCGGCTGACGGTGCCGCGCGGGCGGGCCGCGCTCGCCCCGCCCCGGGCGCTCGGGGCGGCCGGCGCCACGACGGCGGGAGCGGACACCGGCTCGGTCGAGGTGCTGCGGCGCGCCGAGTGCGGGGAGATCCTCGAAGCGGTCTACGACCGGTACCGCCGCACACAGCCCGGCGCGCTGTCCCGGCCGCCCCGCTGGTGGGCCCTGCGGGCGGGGCGGCCCCCGGTCGCCCCGGCGCCGCGTCACGTCGCCGTCCACCGGGACGCCGGCGGAACCCCGGACGGGTACGCCAGTTACACCGTCGGCGAGGACCGCACCCTGACCGTCGACGAGACGATCGCCTGCGACGACGCCGTCTTCACGGCCCTGGCCCGGTTCGTGCTCGGACACGACCTGGTCGGTGCGGTCGTGTTCGAGCACGTCCCGCCCGGGCATCCGCTGCGCCTGCAGCTGGCGGACTTCCGCGCCGGTGAGGTGAGCGGGGACACCGACGGGCTCTGGGTGCGGCTGCTCGACGTCCCGGGGGCGCTGACCGCGCGCGGCTGGTGCACGGACGGCGAGCTCGTCCTCGACGTGGAGGACCCGTTCCTCGGCGAGCACGGCCGTCATCTGCTGACCGTCCGGAGCGGCAGGGCCGACTGCGTCCCGACGGACCGGGCGCCCGACCTCTCCCTGGACGTGCGGGACCTGGGCTCGGTCTACCTCGGCGGCACCGCCCCGAGCACCCTGGTGCGCGCCGGGCACGTCCGGGCCCACCGCCCGGGCGCGGCGGCCCTCGCCGACGCCCTCTTCCGCGGGGAACGCGCTCCGCACTGCCTGCACTGGTTCTGAGCGCGCGCCGGCCCGGCCGGTTCACTCCCCCGCGACCGTGACGACGACCGAGTGCCACCCCTGTGCCCCGTCGGGCATGGTGTCGGTGCGGCGTTCCGGCTGGGTGGTGCCGGTGCCGTCGGTGGCGCGGACGGTGAGGGTGTGGCGGCCGGGGGCGGCGGCCCAGGGGTGGACCCACTGGCGCCAGGTGTCGGTTCCGTCCTCGGCCGCGAGCCGGGCGTCCTGCCAGGGGCCGTCGTCGATCCGCACCTGGACCCGGCGGATGCCCCGGTGCTGGGCCCAGGCGACCCCGGCGACCATGACGGTGCCGGCGGCGGGGCGGGCGAAGGGGCGCGGGGTGTCGATGCGGGACTGCGTCTTGACGGGGGCCTGCGCCGCCCAGCCGCGCGGGACCCAGTAGGCGTCGTACGCGTCGAAGGTGGTGAGCTCGATCGACTCGATCCACTTGCAGGCGGAGACGTACCCGTACAGCCCGGGGACGACCATGCGGACGGGGAAGCCGTGGGTGAAGGGCAGGGGTTCGCCGTTCATCCCGAAGGCGAGGAGGGCGTCGCGGCCGTCCATGACGGCTTCGACGGGGGTGCCGATGGTCATGCCGTCGACGGAGCGGGCGACCAGTTGGTCGGCGGGGCCGCCCTCGGAGGGCGGACGGACGCCGGCCTCGCGGAGCAGGTCGGCGAGGGGGACGCCGAGCCAGCGGGCGTTGCCGACGAGCGAACCGCCGACCTCGTTGGAGACGCAGCACAGGGTGATGTCCCGCTCCACCGTCGGCCGGGCCGTGAGCTCCCGCAGGGCGAGGACGCGTTCCCGGCGGACGCCGCTGCCGTGGAGGCGCAGGCGCCAGCGGTCGGCGTCGACCCTGGGGACGACGAGCGCGGTGTCGACGCGGTAGAAGTCGCGGTTCGGGGTGACGAAGGGGCTGATGCCGGGGACGTCGAGCTGGGCCCCTGCGGGCACGGCCGGTGCGGGGGAATCGGGCCGGGGCAGGCGCAGGGCCGCGCGGGAGGCGGCGGCGTTCTCCTGTACGGGGCTGCCGGCGGCGCGGCCGAGTGCGGCGGCGCCGGTCGCGGCGAGACCGGTGGAGGCGGCGACGATCAGGAAGCCCCGCCGGTCCGCCCGGGCGGTTCCGGGTCGTGTGCCGAGGAGGCGGCCGGTCAGGACGTACAGGAGGAGCGCGCCGGCCGCGGCTCCGACGAGGGAGGGGACGGCGTCCAGGGCGGTGTCGGAGTCGGGGCGGGTGACGGCGGCGAGGGCCCCGAGGACGCCGAAGGCGGCGACGGCCGCCGTGCCGAGCAGGCGGTGGCGCAGGGCGAGCAGCCCGACCGCGAGGGCCAGGAGGGCGAGGAGGAGCAGGATGCCGAGTTGGAGGACGGTCTTGTCGCTCTCGCCGAAGGTGCGGATCGCCCACTCCTTGAGGGCCGTCGGGGTCCGGTCGACGACGACGCCGCCGACGGCCGGGACGGGGCCCGCCTCGGGGCGCACCCGGGAGGCGACGAGGTCCGCGACGGCCAGGGAGACGTACGCCGAGACCAGGCCGCCGAGCGCGGCGAGGAGGCGGTCGGTGCGGGTGGGGTCGTGGTGCGGCCCGCGCGGGTCGCTGGTGGCGTTCATGGTGGGTGTTTCGGCACGTCCGGCCGCGTGGGCGGGCCGTGTCACCCGTACGGGCGCGGGGGTCAGCGCGTGTCGGGGTGCTCGCCCGGTGTCGCCAGCTCCTCCACCGCCTCGGCCCCGACGACGGCGCCGGTGGACCTCTTGCCGCGGCGCAGCCGGCGTTCGAGCCGGGAGGCGAAGGTGGTGAGCGCGAAGTTGAGGGCGACGAAGATCACGGCGACGACGGTGAAGCAGGCGATCGTGTTGGCGCCGTAGTTGGCGCTCATCGGGCGGACGGAGGCGAGGAGTTCGGAGAAGCCGAGCATCGCGCCGCCGAGGGCGGTGTCCTTGACGATGACGACGAGCTGGCTGACGAGGGCGGGCAGCATGGCGGTGACGGACTGCGGCAGCAGGACGTGGGCCATGGTCTGGCCCTTGCGCATGCCGATGGCCTTGGCGGCGTCGGTCTGGCCGGCGGGGAGGGAGAGGATGCCGGCGCGGACGACCTCGGCGAGTACGGAGGCGTTGTAGAGGACGAGGCCGGTGACGACGGCGTACAGGGGGCGGGTGTCCGGGCTGATGTCGGTGAACTCGGAGTAGGCGGCGTTCGCGAAGAGCATCAGGATCAGGACGGGGATGGCCCGGAAGAACTCGACGACGACGCCGGCCGCGGCGCGGACGGTCCGGTGGTCGGAGAGCCGGAGGACGCCGAGGAGCGCGCCCAGGGGCAGGGCGATGACCATGGCGAGCGCGGCGGCGATCACGGTGTTCTTCAGGGCGGGCAGGATGTACGTCTCCCAGACGCGGGCATCGGTGAAGAAGGGCGCCCACTTGGACCATTCGAGCTGGTTCTTGTCGGCGAGGCCCGTCACGACCCACCACACCACGGCGGCGAGGACGAGCACGAACAGCAGGCTCCAGACGAGGTTGCGCCGGCGGGCGCGCGGGCCGGGGACGTCGTAGAGGACGGTGGGCTTGTCCTTCACCGCTTCACCGCCACCTTCTTGGCCACCCAGCCGAGGAGGAGCCCGGTGGGCAGGGTGAGGCAGAGGAAGCCGACGGCGAAGATCACGGAGATGAGGAGGAGCTGGGCCTCGTTCTCGATCATCTCGCGCATCAGCAGGGCCGCCTCGGCGACGCCGATGGCGGCGGCCACGGTGGTGTTCTTGGTGAGGGCGATGAGGACGTTGGCGAGCGGTCCGACGACGGAGCGGAAGGCCTGCGGGAGCACGATCAGGCGCAGCACCTGGGGGAAGTTCAGCCCGATGGCACGGGCGGCCTCGACCTGCCCGAGGGGCACGGTGTTGATGCCGGAGCGCAGGGCCTCGCAGACGAACGCGCTGGTGTAGGCGGTGAGGCCGAGGACGGCGAGCCGGAAGTTGATGGTGGTGAACCGTTCGGCGCCGAGGCTGACTCCGAGGGTCTGGAAGAGGCCCAGGGAGGTGAAGACGATGATGACGGTGAGGGGGATGTTGCGGACGATGTTGACGTAGACGGTGCCGAAGCCCCGCATGAGGGGGACGGGGCTGACGCGCATCGCGGCCAGCAGCGTCCCCCAGACGAGGGAGCCGATCGCGGAGTAGACGGTGAGCTGCACCGTCGTCCAGAAGGCTCCGAGCAGGTCGTACCCCTGGAGGAAGTCGAACACGGCGGCCTGCTCACTTGACGATGACGCCGATCTTCGGGGCGGGCTCGTTCTGGTAGCCGGCGGGGCCGAGGTTCTTCTTGACCGCCGCCTGCCAGGAGCCGTCGGCGACCATCTTCTCCAGGGCCGTGTTGATCTTGCCCTTGAGGTCGCTGCCCTTCTGGACGCCGATGCCGTAGTTCTCGTTGCTCATCTTGAAGCCGCCGAGCTTGAACTTGCCCTTGAACTCGGGCTGCGAGGCGTAGCCGGCGAGGATCGAGTCGTCGGTGGTGACGGCGTCGATGACCCCGTTCTCCAGTCCGGTCAGGCACTCGGAGTAACCGCCGTACTCCTGGAGTTGGGCGTCGGGGGCGATCTTGTCCTTGACGTTCTGCGCGGAGGTCGAGCCGGTGACCGAGCAGAGCTTCTTGTTGTTCAGGTCGGACGGCTTCTTGATCGAATCGTCATTCGCCCGGATCAGGACGTCCTGGTGGGCGAGGAGATAGGGACCCGCGAAGTCGACCTTCTCCAGCCGCTTGTCGTTGATCGAGTACGAGGCCGCGATGAAGTCCACGTCACCGCGCTGGAGCAGGGTCTCCCGGTCGGCGCTCTTCGCCTCCTTCCACTCGATGTCGGAGGGCTTGTGGCCGAGCTGCTTGGCGACGTAGGTCGCCACGTCGACGTCGAAGCCGGTGTAGGTGCCGTCGGGGGTCTTCAGGCCGATGCCGGGCTGGTCGAACTTGATGCCGATGGTGATCTTGTCGTCGTCGCCGTGGTCCCGGGGCGCACCGCCGGCCGCGGCGTTCGCGAATCCTGCCGAGGTGAGGGAGAGGACGACGGTCGCGGCGGCCGCCACGACGGCCCTGCCGGTCCTGAGCGGGTTCATGAGGATCACCCCTGGGTGTGCTGACGGGTCAGTGGTGGAGGATCTTGGAGAGGAAGTCCTTGGCCCGGTCGCTGCGCGGGTTGCCGAAGAACTCCTCGGGCGTCGTCTCCTCGACGATGCGGCCGTCGGCCATGAAGACCACGCGGTGGGCGGCGGAGCGCGCGAAGCCCATCTCGTGCGTGACGACCACCATCGTCATGCCGTCCCGGGCCAGTTGCTGCATGACCTCCAGGACCTCGTTGATCATCTCCGGGTCGAGGGCCGAGGTCGGCTCGTCGAAGAGCATGACCTTCGGGTCCATCGCGAGCGCGCGGGCGATCGCCACGCGCTGCTGCTGACCGCCGGAGAGCTGGGCGGGGTACTTGTCCGCCTGCGAGGCGACGCCGACCCGGTCGAGGAGGGTCCGGGCCCTCTCCTCGGCCTTCTTCCGCTCCTTCTTGCGGACCTTGATCTGCCCGAGGGTCACGTTGTCGAGCACGGTCTTGTGCGCGAAGAGGTTGAAGGACTGGAAGACCATGCCGACGTCGGCCCGCAGGGCCGCCAGTTCCCGTCCTTCGGCGGGCAGCGGTCGCCCGTCGACGACGATCTCGCCCGCGTCGATGGTCTCCAGGCGGTTGATCGCCCGGCACAGCGTCGACTTCCCCGAGCCCGACGGCCCGATGACGACGACGACCTCGCCGCGGTGGATCGTGAGGTCGATGGACTGGAGGACGTGCAGGGGGCCGAAGTGCTTGTCGACCCCGCGCAGTACGACGAGCTCGTCGCCGCCGTCCGGAACGGGCATGGCACCCTCCTGGGTCACGCCCCCGCTTGCCGCTCACTCCCCACGTTCATGCTCCGCCCTGCACCCGTCCGGCGCACTCCGGGTGGGGGGAGGCACGGAGGGTGAGCGCACGGGCACGCTGCGGGTCCCCGGCCCGGACGCGGCGCCACCGGGCGGTCCGGAGCCTGCGCGCGGCGACGGCCGGGCCCACACTGGGGGTGGGAGTCGAGTGTGCGAGGAGGGACCGCCATGAGCAGAGCCGCGCCCAAGGTCAGCACGTTGCCCCAGGAGCACCGGGAGCGCCTGATGGCCTTCGCCGAGGACGTGTACTTCGAGTCCGGTCACCGTCTGTTCGAGGAGCAGCAGCACGCCGACCGGTTCTGGATCGTGAAGACGGGCGCGGTGACCCTCGACGCGAAGGTCCCGGGCCGGGGGTCGCCCGTGATCGAGACCCTGCGCCACGGCGAGCTGGTCGGGCTCTCCTGGCTTTTCCCGCCGTATCTGTGCCAGTCGGGGGCCGAGGCGATGACGCCGGTCAGGGCGTACGAGTTCAACGCCCCGGCCGTGCGGTCGATGTGCCACTCCGACGCGGAGTTCGGCGCCTCGGTCATCTTCTGGGTGGGGTCGATCCTCGCCCACCGCCTCCATGTGACCCGGGTCCGCCTCCTCGACCTGTACGCCCCGCACGGCAGCGGCGTCCTGGCCTGACCGGCGCCGGGGCGGGGCGGAGCGGCGTCACGGCCAGCTCCGCCCCGCGCCGTGCAGACGGCACGGGGCGGACGCGGGACGGACGCGGGGCGGACGCGGGACGGACGCGGGGCGGACGCGGGACGGACGATGGCGGCCTACGGGGAGACCGTCGGGAACGTCCTGACGGACGAGCCGGCGGAGCGGTGGGGGCGGGCCGTCGCCCGTCGGCACGACCCGTCCGCGCGGGAGGCCCCGACCCCGGTGCGGACCACGCGGGAGGGGGCGCAGGCCACGCGGGCGATCGGCCTCCGCTTCGGCGCGGAGGCGGACCGGCGGCGGATCGCCCGCCGTCCGGCGTTCGTCCCGGGCGGCTGACGGGTACCGGACGGTACGGTGGGGGGACGCCTTTCAGGCGACCGAGCACCGCACCATCCCGTCCGTGCACTCCGGCGACGAGCGGCGAGGCCCGCATGAGCGACCCGACGACGGCACGCGAGGCGATCGCCCTCGTCACCGACGACTTCAGCGAACTCCCCTGTGCGGAAGGCCCCCTGGTCGATGACGGGCCGCTCGGCTGGCCCGGCTACTCCGCCGCGCACGCCCGCGCCGCCGACCGTACCGGCGAGACCGAGTCGGTGGTCTGCGGCACGGGCGTGGTGGGCGGGGTGACGGCGGTGCTGATCTCCTTCGAGTTCCGGTTCCTCGGCGGGTCCCTCGGGGAGCGGACGGGCGCGCGGGCCGCCGCCGCCCACGCCCTGGCCCGGGAGCGGGGGCTTCCCGTGGTCGTCCTCCCGGCCACCGGGGGCAGCCGGATGCACGAGGGCATGCGCGCCCTCCTGCAACTCCAGCTCCTGGCGGGCGAGTCAGAGGCCACCCGGGCCGCGGGGCTGCCGCAGGTCGCCGTCCTGCGGGATCCGACGACGGGCGGCGGCTGGGCCACGCTCGGCGCCGGCTCCGACGTCGTCCTCGCCCTGCCCGGCGCCCAGATCGGCTTCGCGGGCTCCCGCGTGCGGCCGCCGGACGCGGACCCGGCCGCGTACACCGCCGAGGCGCAGCTCGCCCACGGCCACCTCGACGCGATCGTGCCGCCCGCCGCGCTGCGCGCGACCCTCGGGCGCTGGCTGTCGCTGCTCGTCCGGCCCGCCGAGGGCCCGGTCGCGCCGCCGTACGCGCTCGGCGACCCGGAGGCGCCGCCCGCCGCGAGCGGCCGGGAGGCGGTGGCGCGCGCCCGGCGTCCGGACCGGCCCCGGGCCGTCGCGTACCTCGACGCCCACTTCGCCCTGCGCGAGGAGATCTCCGGCGACCGCTGCGGGGGCGTCGACCCGGGCATGCGGTGCGGCTTCGGGCGGCTCCCCGACGGCCGTACCGTCGCCTACGCGGCCCAGTGCGGCACCGCGACCCGCCCGGCCGGCTTCCGCACGGCGGCCCGCCTCGTGCGGCTGGCCGGCCGGCTCGGCATCCCGGTGCTCACCCTCGTGGACACGCCGGGCGCCGCCAACGACCCGGCGGCGGAGCGCGCGGGCGCGGGGACCGCGATCGCCGACCTGTTCGCCGCCGTCGCCTCCGCCCGCACCCCGCTCACCTCACTGCTCATCGGCGAGGGGGGCTCCGGCGGCGCCCTGGCGCTGGCCGCGCCGGGCAACACCTGGGCCACGCCGGACGGTTACTTCTCCGTCATCGCGCCCGAGGCCGCCGCCGCCATCCTGAAACGGGCCCCCGAGGAGGCCGCGGCCACCGCCGACCAGCTGCGTCTGCGCCCCGAGGACCTGGTGGACCTCGGCGTCGTCCGGGGCGTCGTGGGGCCCCCTCCGGGACGGACCCGGGCCTGACGAACGGCCCGAGGCGGCCGAACCCGAGAGACCGGGCCCCGAGGCGGCCGGGGGCCGGGGACGGGGAGCCCGAGGCCCCCGGGCCCGAGGGCACCGGGGGCCGTCCAAGGCTCTTCCTACTCGCCCAGGGCCCGCTTCAGCCCGGCCTTGTCCATCGAGGAACGGCCCTGGATGCCTCGGCGCTTGGCCTCGGCGTAGAGCTGGTCGTAGGTCGGGCCCTGCGAGCCGCTGTGCGAGCGCTTCCCGCCGCGGCGCGAGGAGGACATGTCCTGTGTCGAGCTCTTGCTCGCGGTCTTCGACTCCCCGGCCCGCGCGCGCTCCTTGTTCACCGTGCGCGCGGCGATCTCCTCGGCGCGCTTCTCGCTCTCGCCCCGGTCCAGGGCGCTCTCCCTGATGTGCTCGTACTGCCGCTCCCGCTTGGCGTTCGATCCGCGCGGCATGTTCCGCTCCTCTCCGTCCGGACACGACCTCCCCCCGCATCCGGCGCCTGCCCGCCCCCTCGGGGTCTAATCCGGTTCCCCCGCGCGCCGGGGCGGGCGGTCGACCTCCAGCCAGACCACCTTGCCCACGGCCCCCGCCCCCTTGTCCCGGCTGCCCCAGTCGCCGGCGAGCCGGTTCAGGACCATCAGGCCGTGGCCGCCGGGCAGCGCGGGGGACCGGGGCGTCCGCATCTGCGGATGCCCCGGGTCGGCGTCGTACACCTCGACGCGCAGCCGCTCCCGCCCGTTCCGCAGGACGAACTGCTCGGGGCCGCCGGCGTGCAGGCAGGCGTTGGTGACGACCTCCGAGACGAGGAGCAGGACGTCCTCGACCCGCTCCTCGGCCTCCTCGCTGTCCGCCGGGATCCACCCCCAGTCCGCCAGGGCCTTCGCCGTGAAGTCCCGGCAGCGCGAGACGACGCCGCGCGTCCCGTGCAACACCAGTCGGCGGACCTGGCCCGGAGGGCCGCCTTCGTCGTCAGTCATGGATGTCTCCCCCGTCCCTCGTCCCCGCACCCTCGTCGTCGTCGGCCAGCGCCTCGGCCGCGTCCGCGTATACCCGGAAGACCGTCCGGGCACCGGTGATCTCGAACATCCGGTCCACCGACGGCCGGAGTCCGGCGAGGTCCAGGCGCCCGCCCGTCTCCCCCAGGCGCATGCGGGCCCGCAACAGCTCGTTCAGACCGGTCGAGTCGCAGAAGCTCAGGCCGGAGCAGTCCACGACGATCCGCCGGGCCCGGGCGCTGCCGTCCAGCGCCCGGCGCAACGGGCCGACCGTGTCGTGGTCGAGCTCCCCGCCCAGCGCGAGCACGACCACCGCGTCGGGCGGCCCGGGCCGGGCCCGGACGACGAACCGGGGGTCGGGGGACGGCGTCCCCCCCGTACTGTCGTCGGCGTCCTTGGACACCGGCCCACCTCCTCGTACCACTCGGCGAGACCATCTCTCCCCCCAGTTTCCGCCAGATGGCCGCGATCGACACCCCCTGGGGGCGTCTTCCGGATCTTCCCGGGCCCGCGGGGCCCGGTCCGGAGGGCACCGGCTAGCGGGGCTGGACCGCGCTGTCGTAGACGTGGTCCGGGGTGACGATCGCCGTGATCGCGCGGGCGAGCGGCGTGGACGGCTCCTGGCCCCGGCTGGTGATGTCCGTGTTGATCATGATGACGAGCGTGGCGTCCCGCTCGGGCAGGTGGACGGTCACCGTCTCGTACCCCGGAATCGAGCCGTTGTGCCCGATCCAGCCGTTGGCGTCGAAGATGCCGAGGCCGTAGTCGAGGCCGGGGTGGCCGGTCGGCAGCGTCTTGAGCCGCTGCGCCTGCGTCGCGGGGCTCAGCAGCTCGCCGGTGGCGAGGATCTTCGCCCAGCGGCGCAGGTCGTGCATGTCGGAGATCATCGCCCCGGCCGCCCAGGCCCAGCTGGGGTTCCAGTCGGTGGAGTCCACGACGGCGCCGCTGAGCGTCTGGTCGGTGTAGCCGCGGGGGTGCGGCTCGGGGAACTCGGGGCCGGTGGGGAGGAACGTGTGGCGCAGGCGGGCCGGGCGGAGCACACGGTCGCGGAGGAACGCGGTCAGCGGCCGGCCGCTGACCTTCTCCACCACCAGGCCGAGGAGCACCAGGTTGCTGTTCGAGTACTCGAACCGCGCGCCCGGCTCGAAGATGTTCTCGTGCCTGAAGCCGTAGGCGAGCGCCTCCTGCGGGGTGAAGGGGCGCTCGGGGTCGCCGAGCAGGTCGTGGACGAAGTCCGGGTCGGAGGTGTACGGGAAGAGGCCGCTGCGCATCTCGGCGAGGTGGCGCAGGGTGATCCGGTGGCCGTTCGGCACTCCGCGGACGTAGCGGTCGATCGGGTCGTCCAGACGGATCCGGTGGTCGTCGACGAGTTCCAGGAGGGCGGTGACCGTGAAGGTCTTGGTCTCGCTGCCGATGCGGACGAAGCCGTCGGTGGACATCGGCTCGCCGGTGACCTTGTCGGCGACGCCGGTCGCGCGGACGTAGCTTCCCCTGCCCGGCATCCACAGGCCGACGGCGACGCCGGGGATGCCGGCCTGCTTGCGGACGTCCTCGACGGCCCGGTCGAGCCGGGCGGTGATCTCGGGGCCGAATCCGTCCGGCGGGCAGTCGTCGTCCTCGCCGTGCACGAGGCCTGCGGCGCTCGGGGCGTGGGTGGCGGCGCCGCTCGGGGTGTGGACGGCGACGGCGGGCGCGGCCGTCACGGGGGCCAGCACGGACGTCACGAGCAGCGCCGCGGCGAACAGCCGACGGGAGGGGGTACGTCGCATGTCGGGGGTGCCTCTTCCGGGTCACGAGCTCGGGATGGCGGGCTCAGGAGGGGCATCATCACCACCGGGGGCCGGGGCGACGGCGCTCCCGTCCGGCGCGTGCGCGGCGAGTCCACCCGTACGGGGCCACGCGGGTAACCGGTACGGCCTCGGGGGCTGGACAATGGCATCCCCACACCGGAGACGAGGTTCGATGACGCTGAAAGAGGGCCGACGGGTGAGGCTGGCGGTGGACCTGACGCTCGGCCGGGTCGCCCCGGCGGGCGAGGATCCCGCGGAGGAGGGGGCCGGGACGGGGTTCCTGGCCCTGGGCGCGGGCGTCGAGGGCACCGTCGAGCGGGTGGACGAGGACCGGCCGCAGAGCCAGGAGGTCCGCGAGTACGAGCGCCTCAGGTCGCTCCTCGACGACTTCGGCCACCAGATGCCTCCGGGCAGCAGGCGGCAACTGGAGGAGCAGGTCGACTCGCTGGAACCGGCGTGGACCGCCCACCGGGAGCGGAGGCTCCGTCTGACGGTCCGCGTCCGCTTCGACAACGGCTTCGTCCTCGACGACGCCCCCGGGGACCTCTTCACCGTCCTCTGAGCGCGCACGGTCCCCACCCTCCTTCGACGGATGATTTTGCGGTATCCGCAAAGTTCTTTGCCGTATTCCCTCCCCGGTCCGAATCTGGGCGGCATCCGGTCCCGTTCAGTCCCGTCCGGTCCCGTCGAAGGGGGAACCCACGTGCTCACGACGTCCCTGTCCGCTCCACCCGTTCCGCTGGATCCGCGCCGCCGTCGGACGGTGCTGGCGGTCTGCGCGCTCAGCATGTTCCTGGTCGGCGTCGACGCCACCATCGTCAACGTGGGGCTGCCCGCGATCGGCCGGGGCCTCGGCGCGGGCACCCACGGTCTCGCATGGGTCGTGGACGCGTACACGGTGGCCATGGCCAGTCTGCTCATCGTCTCCGGCGCCCTCGCCGACCGCTTCGGGCGCCGCCGGGTCTTCCGGTGCGGGCTGCTCGTCTTCGGCCTGGCCTCCCTCGTGTGCGCCCTCGCCCCGTCGCTCGGGGTGCTGGTGGCGGCCAGGGCCGTCCAGGGGATCGGCGCCTCGATGCTGAGTCCGGTGGCCCTGGCGATCGTGGTGAACGCGATGCCCGACCCGCGCGAACGGGCCCGCGCGATCGGCGTCTGGGCCGCGGTCTTCGGGCTGAGCATGGCGGCGGGCCCGGTCACCGGCGGGGCGCTCATCGCCGCGTTCGGCTGGCGCTCGGTGTTCTGGATCAACGCGCCGGTGGTGGCCCTCGCCCTCGTCCTGGTCGCCCTGTTCGTGCCGGAGTCCCGCGCAGAGCGCGCCCGCCGCCTCGACCTGCCCGGTCAACTGCTCCTCACCCTGGTGCTCTTCCTCGTCGTCGGCCTCCTCATCGAAGGCCCCCGCATCGGCTGGACGTCGCCCGCCGCCCTCGTCGGTCACGCGCTGACCGCGGCGGCCACGGCCGGCTTCGTCCGGGTCGAACTCCGGCGCGAGGAGCCCCTGATGGACCTCGGCCTGTTCCGCCGTCCGCCGTTCGTCACGGCGGTGCTCGGCGCGACGGCGGTCTTCGTCGCCCTCAACATGACCCTGCTGCTCAGCACCCTCTACCTCCAGCAGGCCCGGGACTGGACGCCGCTCGCGGCCGGCGCCGCGACCCTGCCCATGGCGCTCGGCGCCACGGTGTGCGCGCCCTGGTCCGGCGTGCTGGTGGGGCGCGTCGGGCCCCGGCGCCCGTTGCTCCTCGCGGGCGGGTTCACCGCGGCCGGCGGCCTCTGCCTCGTGGATCTGGACGGGGACACGGGCGTGCCGCGGATCCTGCTCGCCTTCCTGCTGACGGGCATCGGCTTCGGCTTCGCCAACGCCCCTCTGACGAACACCGCGGTCGGCGGCCTGCCGGCGTCCCGGGCCGGGGTGGCGGGGGCGATCACGTCCGCCTCGCGCCAGGTCGGCGTGGCGGTCGGCATCGCCGTCGCCGGCGGACTGGTCGCGGGCACCGGCCCGGCCGACCTCCCCGCCGCGACCCGGCCCGGCTGGCTCGTCGTGTCGGCGTGCGGCCTCTTCCTCCTGTTCGCGGCCCGCGCCGCGCGACCGAGGACCTAGCCGTGCCGGTCGTGGCAGGGTGCCCACGACCGGCTTCGGGAGCGGGCGGCCGACGGCGCGTGGGAGAGGGCGTTCACCGCGCTGCTCGTCCAGGCCGATGCCGAAGGCGACCCGGCCCGGGCCGTCGCGGCCGACTCCACCGTCGTCCGTGCGCATCAGCACGCCGCCGGGGACGGGTACTCGTCGGTCGCGGCCTCGCCTCGGACGAGACGGCCCCGGGTACGCTCCTCGCAGTGAGGTCCCGTCAGATGCCGGGCCCGGAGCTGGGGTTCGGGTTCTGTCGCAGATGCCACCAGGTCGCGAGGCCCCACAGCGCGAGTCCGGCGACGGCCGCGCAGACGAGCAGCGCCACCCACGGCCGGAGCCGTCTGGTGGCCGCCGCCCAGGTCAGCGGAGGGACGACCAGACCGGCGAAGAGGATCAGCGGCAGATCGACGAGGATCACGCCCCAGTCCCGCGCGTGCGCCTCGAAGCCGCCGTCGATGCTGTACGCGGCCCGGGGCAGCGCGAAGGCGCCCGCCACCGCGGCGCCGATGACGGCGAGCAGGCAGCCGACGGCGCTCTCGGCCCGGTCCCGCGCTTCCTGTGACGGCGTCTCGCTCATGCCCGGGACGGACGCCGGGCGGCGCCGTCCGGTTCCCCGCGCCGGTACGCCCGGCCCCGGCGGGGCGCCCGTGAGGCTACCGGGACAGGACGATCGCGGTGAGCACCACCCCGTCGCGCACGAGCCAGCGTCCGGTGAAGCGGTCCCGTCGGACGCGGCCGGTCGCCGGGCCGGGGACGAGCAGCCGGGCGGTGAACGTGCCCGTGTGCGCCGACGGGTGCGGTTCCGTGCCGGCCGGGGCCGGCTCGAAGTCGACCGACGCCTCGTCGAATCCGAGCTCTCCGCGGGTCAGCGGGTACCAGGTCTTGAAGACGCTCTCCTTCGCACTGAACAGCAGCCGGTCCCAGGGAACGCCCGGCGTCCGGGCGGCCAGTGCGTGCAGGTGACGCCGCTCCCCCGGGAGCGACACGCCCTCCAGGACCCCTTCGGGCAGGGGGGCCGCCGGTTCCGCGTCGATGCCGAGCGACAGGACGTCCGTGGTCCTGGCCAGGGCGGCGGCCCTGTATCCCGCGCAGTGCGTCATGCTTCCGGCCACGCCGTGGGGCCAGCGCGGCTCCCCGCGCGCGCCCGGCGTGAGGGGCGTCTCGGGGAGGCCGAGGCGGCGCAGCGCGAGCCGTGCGCACAGCCGTACGGTGGCGAACTCGCGCTGTCGGCCCACGACGGCGCGGGCGACGGCGGCGGCCTCCTCGGGGAAGAGCGTGACGGGCTCCGTGTCGTCGCGCCGCCAGGCGGAGGCGACGGCGTCGGGCAGCAGTTCCGCGATCATCCGGCGCGCTCCCCGGCCTCTTCGGCGGCGCGTTCCCACGCGCGCAGGAGCTCGCTCGGCGGCCGGCCGCGGTCCGGTACGGCGAAGCCCTGGGACCGGCCGCGCGCCCGGAGTCCGTTCGAGGACGGCCGCCGCGCGTCGGCGGGCCACTCGTCGTGCGCCTCCCTCCGGGAGGCGTGCGGTCGGGTGGTGGGGGTGGTCAGTGCCGGCATGGCCGCGACAGTACCGCTCCCGACCGGCGCTCCCGCCGGCCGGCCCCCGCTCCCGGAAGGCCGTACCGCCTGCCGCCCCGCCCTCGGCCGGCCGCACCGCTCGCCGACCCGCTGGTCCCGGGTGACCATGGGACGCGGGGACCCGTCGGGGGCCGGCCAGTGCTGGAGGCACACGTGACGCACCACCGGAGCACCACCGACGTCCTGATCGTGGGAGCGGGCCCGGTCGGCCTGAGCACGGCCGCCGAGCTGCGCCGGCACGGCGTGCACTGCCGGCTCGTCGACCGGCTGCCCGCCCGTCTCCCGTACGCGAAGGCCGTCGGGATCCAGCCGCGCACCCTGGAACTCTGGGACCGGATGGGCCTGGTCAGGGCCGTGCTCGAGGCCGCCGTGCCGCTGCGCGGCCAGCTGACCTACGTGGACGGCCGCGAGCAGGGCCGCATCGATCTCACGATGCCTCCCGAGGTGCCCTACGGCTTCGCCGCGCTGCCGCAGTACGAGACGGAGCGGCTCCTCGAGCAGTACGTCGCCCGCATGGGGACGGTGATCGAGCGCGGCACGGAACTGCTCTCGTTCGCCCAGGACCGGGACGGGGTCACGGCGCGGCTGCGCACGGCGACGGGCACCGACGAGGAGCTGCGGGTCCCGTACCTGATCGGCTGCGACGGCGCGCACAGCGTCGTCCGGAAGACGCTGGGCCTGTCCTACGAGGGCGGTGCGTTCCAGGAGGAGTACATGCTCGGTGACGTCGTGGCCGACTGGGACGTGCCCGCCGGTTACGGCGTCCGCTCCGTTCGCCGGGCCGCCGACGGTTCCCCCGGTGACGTGCTGGTGTGCGTCCCCCTGCCGGGGGCGGGGCGTTACCGGATGTCGATGAGGCTCCCGCCGGAGCTCTCCGGGGCGTGGGGCGCGTCCCCGGACGCACCGGACGGGGTCGCGCACGGCCCGCAGAACGGCCGGGTCCCCGGGCTCGCCGACCTCCAGGCCGTCGTCGACCGTCTCGCGCCGCGCCCGGCACGGCTGTCGGGACTGCGGTGGTCCTCGGTCTTCCGCATCAGCCACCGGATCGTCGACCGCTACGGCCGGGGCCGGGTCTTCCTGGCCGGGGACGCGGCGCACATCCATCCGCCCACCGGCGCCCAGGGCATGAACACCGGTGTGCAGGACGCCTGCAACCTGGCCTGGAAGCTCGCCCTCGTGGTGCGGCGCGAGGCGGAGCCCGCGCTGCTCGGCACGTACGACGCCGAGCGCCGTCCGGTCGGCGAGGAGGTCGTGGGCCGGACCGTGCGGCACGCCGTACGGGGGATCGAGGCCGACCCGGAGGACCGGAGGACGCTGCTCCTGCGCGAGGCGCAGCTGCTCGTCGGCTATCGGGGCGGTCCGCTCTCCGGCGTTCCGTACGGTCCCGAGGAGGCGCCCCAGCCGGGCGACCGGGCCCCGGACTGCGCGGGCCTGACCACGCCGGTCGCCGCCTATCCGCTGCGGCTCCTCGACGTCCTGCGGGGCCGCGCGGGGCACGTGGTGCTGCTGTACGGGTCGGACGGGGCCGAGTTGGCCCGCGCCGCCGCGGCGGCGCGGGCGACGGGCGGCCTCCCGGCCGTCGTGGTGCTCGCGGCCGGCGCGGACGACTCCGCCGGGCCCGGCGACCCCTCCTGGCCCGGCGATCCCTCCGTGCCCGTGTACCGCGACGCCGCCGGGGAGTTCCGACGCCTCTACCTCCCCGACGGCGCCACCGGTCTCGTGGTCCGTCCCGACGGGCAGCTCGGTGCCCGTTTCCCGCTGTCGGGTGCGGCCGCCGCCCTGAGCGGCTATCTCAGGGCCCTGTCCGTGCGGCCGGACGTCCCGCTACGGGACCCAGTGGTTGCCTGAGGCCGTGATCATGACCTGGAGCTGGATGCTGGCCGAGAAGTAGCTGCTGGTGTCGATCGGGGTCGCCACCATCTTGTTCCACAGGGCGTCCAGCCAGGCCTGGCTGCCGGAGTCGGTCATCGCCGCCACCGCGAACGGGGCGAAGAAGGCGGCCTCGCTTCCCGAGGAGATCGGGGTGCCGTTGAGCTTGTAGCCGACGGCGATCTTGTTCGGGTCGCCGCCGGTCTTCGCCTTGATCCAGCCGTTGACCTTCCGGGCGGCGGCGAGCGACGTGGCGTCGCCGCTGGTCACCGCGTCGTCGGCGATGCGCCACGGCGTGCGGCAGGCGTTCCACCAGTAGGAGCCGTCGTTGGGGTCCTCCAGGACCTGTCCCGGGGCGGGCTTGGGCGTCGTGGCGGTGTCGACGACGAAGTCGGGCAGGAGACCGGTGCCGGAGGCGTAGGCGGACTGGAGGCGGGAGATCTGCGTCTGGTGGGCGCTGCGCACGGCGTCCCAGGTGGTGTCGCCCGAGGCCGCGCGGAAGGCGCGGAAGTGGTCGACCATCCAGTCCGAGGTGCGGGAGACGTAGTAGTACTGGTCGCCCGGGTCGCTCCAGTCGCCGAGCTTCAGGAGCTTGGTCGTGGGGTTGACCTCGTCCTTCTTGATGGCGGCGATGTGCTTGAGCGCGAGGTCCTTGTAGTTGTACGTACCGGTGCTGCCCCACTGCTTGTCGGCGAGGAGCAGGCCGTAGGCCACGTCCATGTCTCCGTCGGTGGCCCCGTCGCCGCCGTTGACGCTCTTGCAGGCGGTGTCCTGCTCGGCGGCGAGGAGGTTCGGGTTGACGGAGGACGGGTGGTCGATCTTCCACTTGACGAGACCGTCGAAGATCTTCTTGGCGTCCGGGTCGGCGCCCGCCATGGTGGCCGCGACGACCATGCCGTAGCCCTGGGCCTCGGCGACGTAGGGGTGGTCGGCGTCGGGCGAGATGACCTGGTACCAGCCGTTGCCGCAGTTCTGGCGGACGAAGGCGGCCTTCCACCGGTTGTAGTAGTCGACGACCTTCTGGTCGAGGGCGGACTGCGTGCCCGAGGGCTTCAGGACGCCAGCGGCGTAGGGCTTGAGGTGGCTGCCGAAGGGGACGGCCGGTCCGCCGCCGCCCCCGCCGGTGCCGGTGGGTGCTCCGTACACCTGGAACTCCCAGAGGGAGTAGCCGTACGCCGTGCCGCGGCCCGTGCCGTACATCCTGACGTACCGTCCGCTGCCGGAGACCGTGAGGTCGTCGGTCGCCCCGTCACCCGTGGTGGTGGAGTAGACGTCGGTCCAGGTCGACCCGTCGGCGGAGGTCTGGATGCGGTACGCCTTGCCGTACGCGGCCTCCCAGTCGAGCTTCACCCGGGAGATCGTGTGGTTCGCCCCGAGGTCGATCCGTATCCACTGCGGGTCGACCCCTTCGACGCTCGCCCAGCGGGTGCCCGCGCTGCCGTCCACCGCGAGGCCCGGTCCGAAGGCCGAGGTCTCGACGGACGAGGCCGTCACCGCCTTTCCGCCGGACACCAGGCCGTCGGCGGCCTGCGCCTGCGGCATGACCGTCAGGGGCAACGCCAGCAGACCCGCGAGCCCGAGAAGCGAGACGCTTCGTCGACGCATGTCAACTCCCTTTCCCTCCATGGCCAATGGTTAGGAAATATTCCTAACCATTGGCCGGGAGAGTAGAGAGGCCGCACCTCCGGCGCAAGACCCCCCGCACGGGCGGACTCAGGTGCGCGCCGTCCGGAGGGCCGTGTGGACCGACCACACCACCGACACCAGCGGCACCGCCACCACCGCGCCCACGACCCCCGCGGCGATCGAGCCCGCGACGACCGAGACGGCCACCACCAGCGGGTGGAGCCGCACCGCCCAGCTCATGACCAGCGGATGGAGCAGGTGCCCCTCGATCTGACCGATGATCACGATCAGCGCGATGACGATGCCCGCCACCAGCGGACCCTTCGAGGCGAGCGCCACGACGGCGGCGATCGCGAGGGCGATCGGCGAGCCGATGAGCGGGACGAAGGCGGCGGAGAACTCCAGGAGGGCGAGGGGCACCGCCAGCGGGACCCCGAGGGCCCAGAGGGCGATGCCGACGAGCACGGCGTTCGTGCCGGCCACCAGGACGATGCCGTGCGTGTAGCCGGTGAAGGTGCGCCAGGCCGCGCGCCCGCCGATGCCCACCCGGCCGCGCACCGACCTCGGCAGCTGCTCCTGGAACCAGGCCCAGTGCCGGTCCCCCGAGTGGATGAAGAACACCGAGGAGAACAGGCCGAGGGCCAGCGTGGCGAAGACGGCGACGACGTGACCGGCTCCGCTCACCGCCGTGCTGAGCAGGGTGGACCGGTGGCTGGAGAGGTAGTCCCCGATCTTGGACTGCACGCTGGAGAGCGTGCCGGGGTCGAGGCGGAACGGCGGCCGTTCCAGCCAGTGCTCGATCCGCCCGACGCCCGTCCGGAACTCGCGCACGAGCGTCGTCCGCTCCCCCGCGACCGCCTCGCCGACCAGCGCGAGCACCCCGAGGACGAGCACGATGCTGCCGATCAGGGTGAGGGCGACGGCCAGCGGGCGGGGCATCAGCCGGGCGACCCGGTCGGCGACGGGCCGGAGCAGCGCGGTGATCACCAGGCCCAGGAAGACGGCCACGCCGATCTCGTGGAAGCGCCCGAGCACCGCGAACAGGCCGTAGACGAGGAGGCCGACGGCGAGCAGCCGCCACGCGTAGGCGGCGGCCGTACGGAGGAAGGGGGAGACCGTCGGGGGTGTGCCTGGCTGCATGGCCATCGACCTACCACCGCCGGCTCGCGGCACCACCCCCGGGGCCCCGGATTCGCCCGACCCGGGCGCGGCATTCGGCCGTCCGGCGAGTTCGGACGCACGGCGGGGTGCGCCACCGCCGGACCCGCGACCCCGTCGCCCTTGTGCCGGGGTGGCGGATTCAGCCGCCGGTGAGCAGCATCGCGAGGGCCACCGGGCCGAGCAGCGCGAGGTACGCGCACGCGTGGACCCGGTCCGGGATCCGGGACGGGCGGCGGCGGCGGAGGAGGACGGTGATGACCGGCAGGGCTCCCAGGAGCAGTGCCCCCGCCGCGTACGGATCGACCAGGCCGACCAGGCCGGGGGCGGCCGGGGGCGGGGACGGCCGGGGGCGGGGAGACCCCGACGGCCGGGAGCGCCACGGCGAGGGTGAGCGGGTCGGCCAGCGCGGTCGCGACCCGCAGGGGTGACCGGCCCGGCGCATCGCGGGGACGGTCATCACGCTGCCGCCGACGCCGAGGAAGGCGGCGACCGCGCCGACCGGGGCGCCGGCGCCGGCCGGCAGCGGCCGCGGGGGCCGCGCCGGTTCCGCGCCCGGCCGGGTCGCGGCGCGGAGCAAGCCGGGGCGGAGCAGCAGGTCGAGGGCGGTCAGGGCGGTGTACGCGACGAACGCCCAGCGGACGAGGGGCGGACGCGGCCCCCGGCCCTCACGCGCTCAACGGGTCACCTTCCACTTCTGGTTGGCGCCGCCGGAGCAGGTCCAGATCTGGAGCCTGGTGCCGTTGGCGGAGCTGTTCCCGGTGGCGTCCAGGCACTTGCCGGACTGCGGGTTCACCACGTCCCCGGCCGCGTTGGCGGTCCAGCGCTGGGCTCCCGTGCCGTTGCACTCCCACAGTTGGACGGGGGTGCCGTCGGCCGTGCCGGCGGAGGCGACGTCGAGGCACTTGCCGAGCGCGCGGACGGTCCCGTCGGCCGCGAGGGTCCACTGCTGGGCGGCGGTCCCGTTGCAGTCGTAGAGCTGGACGGGGGTGCCGTTCGCGGTGTTCGCGCCGGCCACGTCGACGCACTTGCCGCCGAGGCCCGTGATCGGCCCGCCGGTGGCGGGGGCGTCGGCGGTGGTGACGCGGACGTGGTCGACGACGAGCTGCTTCGGGAAGGTGGTGGACGCGTCCGGGTCGCCGGGCCAGTAGCCGCCGACGGCCAGGTTGAGGATGAGGAAGAAGGGCTTGTCGAAGACCCAGGTCCGGCCGCCGAGGTCGGCGGGCGTGCGGGTCTGGTAGACCGTCCCGTCCACGGACCAGCTGATCAGGCCGGGCGACCAGTCCACGGCGAAGGTGTGGAAGGCGTCGGCGAAGGCCTGTCCGCCGGGCAGGGTGTAGGGGGCGCCGATGCCGCCGGAGCCGGAGTAGCCGGGGCCGTGCAGGGTGCCGTGCACGGTGGACGGTTCGAAGCCGACGTTCTCCATGACGTCGATCTCCCCCGAGTTCGGCCAGCCGACCTGGCCGATGTCGTTGCCGAGCATCCAGAAGGCGGGCCACATGCCCTGGCCGCGCGGCACCTTCATGCGGGCTTCGACGTGACCGTACCGCGTGGTGAACCTCCCGGCGGTGTTGAGCCGCGCGGAGGTGTACTCGCAGCGCCCGTACCAGCACGGGTAGTTGCCCGGGTTCTCCTTGCGGGCGGTGATGACCAGGTGACCCTGCCCGTCGAGCGCGGCGTTGGCGTTGCCGGCCGTGTAGTACTGGCGCTCGTGGTTGTTGACGTTGTCGCCGGTCTCGATCTGCCACCGAGCGCCGTCGACGGCGGAGCCGGCGGGACCGTCGAAGTCGTCGGAGAAGGTGACGGCGGCCGTCCCGGCCACGGGCCGGAGCGCCTCGCGCGGTTCCGTGGCCGGGCCGAGCGCCGCGACGGCCAGGGCGAGCGCGAGGGCCGTCACGGCGGAGGACAGGGGGCGCAGTCGTGAGCGCGTTCGTGAGCGGGAGGAGGTCATGGGGCTCTCTTCCGTCGGCTGTGGGGGGTGCGGCGGGGGTCCACTTCACCGCACCCATGATTTAAGGAGTGAAGGAAGTGGCCGTCAAGAGGTGTGACGTCCCTTCCGACTCCCTTCGCAGCAGCGGGAGTTGCCCGCGCGGGTGGGGATCACCCAGGCGACGAAGAGGCTGTTCGCGCCCGCGGGCCGGGCCGTTTCGGCGGGCTTCCCGCGTTCGCCATCGCGTACCCCGGGTGACCGCGCGGCACGTCGGAGCCGACTTCGTCGACGGGCCCGGCGCGGCTCCGGCGCGGCCGGGCCCGGGGGTGGCGACGAGGACGGCCGGACGGTCGACGACCCTCACCGGGGGCGGCTTGCCGTTCAGGCGTGCGAACGGTCCGGGAAAGGCCTCGGCGGCCCGTGTCGTCGGGACGGGCCCGCCTTCCGTACGATTCACCCGTTGCCACTCGTACGTCTGAAGGAGATCCCATGGCCCAGGTCACGCTGAAGGGCAGCCCCGTACAGGTCAACGGCGCTCTGCCGGCCCCCGGCAGCCAAGCCCCCGACTTCACGCTCGTCGCCGAGGGGCTGGCGGACAAGTCCCTCAAGGACTACGCCGGTCTGCGCAAGGTCCTCAACATCTTCCCGAGCGTCGACACGCCGACGTGCGCCTCCTCCGTCCGCGCCTTCAACGAGAAGGCCGGGCAGCTGGACAACACGGTCGTCCTCTGCATCTCCGCCGACCTGCCCTTCGCCCAGGCCCGCTTCTGCGGCGCCGAGGGCCTGGAGAACGTCAAGAGCCTCTCGACGCTCCGCGGCCGCGAGTTCCACACCAACTACGGCGTGGAGATCGCGGACGGGCCGCTCGCCGGTCTGACGGCCCGCGCCGTCGTCGTCCTCGACGAGAACGACACGGTGCTGCACGCGCAGCTCGTGGGCGAGATCGCCGACGAGCCGAGCTACGACGAGGCGCTCGCCGCCCTGAAGTAGTCCTCGGCGGCCCCCGGCGGTCCTCGCCGGCGCGGGGCGCGAAGGAGCCCTCCACCGACACCGGTCGGCGGAGGGCTCCTTCGCGTTCACCGCCGCTCAGGCGCAGCCCGGACAGAGCCCCCGGTAGACCACGTCCGCCTTCGACACCGCGAAGCCGAACCGCTCCGCCGACGGAAGGACCGCGAGCGGGTCCCCCGAGGGGCGGACGTCGCGGATGAGCCCGCAGTTCGAGCAGACCAGGTGTTGGTGCGCGTGGTGCGCGTTCGGGTCGTAGCGCTTGGCCCGCCCGTCCACGGAGAGCTCCACGACCTCCCCGAGGGCGACCAGTTCGCCGAGGGTGTTGTAGACCGTCGCCCGCGCGATCTCCGGCAGGCGCTCCACCGCGCGCGCGTGGACCTCGTCCGCCGTGAGGTGCACGTGCTCCCCGGCCAGGACCTCCGCGACGACGCGGCGCTGGGACGTCATCCGCCAGCCCCGAGCGCGTAGGCGCTCCAGCAGGTCACTCATCTCTCACCTCGGCGGCATCGGCAAACTTGGGTTTCTTCTTGACTTGGACAAGGTCCATCGTAGGATCGGTTTCGTAAATGGCCAAGGGACAGGAAGACTCCAGCACGGCGGGAGAAGCACACGTGACACCCGCGCCAGGCCCGTCCGCCGAAACGCACTTCCTGAGCACAGTGATCCGCCATGTCCGGAAGGATTTCCATGTCTGAGAACCACGACGCGATCGTCACCGACCCGAAGGCGGAGGGCGCAGGCGGCTGCCCCGTCGCGCACGGGCGTGCCGCCCACCCCACCCAGGGCGGCGGCAACAGCCAGTGGTGGCCGAACCGGCTGAACCTGAAGATCCTCGCCAAGAACCCCGCCGTGGCCAACCCGCTCGGTGAGGACTTCGACTACGCGCAGGCCTTCCAGGGCCTCGACCTGCCGGCCGTGAAGCAGGACATCGCCGAGGTCCTGACCACCTCGCAGGACTGGTGGCCCGCGGACTTCGGCCACTACGGCCCGTTCATGGTCCGCATGGCCTGGCACAGCGCCGGCACCTACCGCATCAGCGACGGCCGGGGCGGCGCCGGCGCCGGCCAGCAGCGCTTCGCGCCGCTGAACAGCTGGCCGGACAACGGCAACCTGGACAAGGCGCGCCGCTTGCTGTGGCCGGTGAAGAAGAAGTACGGCCAGAGCCTCTCCTGGGCCGACCTCATGATCCTCGCGGGCAACGTCGCCCTGGAGTCGATGGGCTTCGAGACCTTCGGCTTCGCCGGCGGCCGCGCGGACGTGTGGGAGCCCGACGAGGACGTCTACTGGGGCCCGGAGACCACCTGGCTCGGCGACGAGCGCTACACCGGCGACCGCGAGCTGGAGAACCCGCTCGGCGCGGTGCAGATGGGTCTCATCTACGTCAACCCGGAGGGCCCCAACGCCAATCCGGACCCGATCGCCGCGGCCCGCGACATCCGCGAGACCTTCCGCCGGATGGCGATGAACGACGAGGAGACCGTCGCCCTCATCGCCGGTGGCCACACCTTCGGCAAGACGCACGGCGCCGGCCCGGCGGACCACGTCGGCGCCGACCCCGAGGCCGCGCCGCTGGAGGCCCAGGGCTTCGGCTGGAAGAGCTCGTACGGCACCGGCAAGGGCGCCGACGCGATCACCAGCGGCCTGGAGGTCACCTGGACCGCGACGCCGACCCAGTGGGGCAACGGGTTCTTCAAGAACCTCTTCGAGTACGACTACGAGCTCACCAAGAGCCCGGCCGGCGCCCACCAGTGGGTCGCGAAGAACGCCGAGGCGATCATTCCGGACGCGTACGACCCGGAGAAGAAGCACCTTCCGACGATGCTCACCACCGACCTGTCGCTGCGCTTCGACCCGGTCTACGAGCAGATCTCCCGGCGCTTCTACGAGAACCCGGAGGAGTTCGCGGACGCCTTCGCCCGCGCCTGGTACAAGCTCACCCACCGCGACATGGGCCCGGTCGTGCGCTACCTCGGCTCCGAGGTCCCGTCCGAGGTGCTCCTCTGGCAGGACCCGCTGCCGGAGCGTTCGGGCGAGCTCGTCGACGCCGCGGACATCGCCTCCCTCAAGGAGAAGATCCTCGGCTCGGACCTGACGGTCACGCAGCTGGTCTCCGCCGCCTGGGCCGCCGCCTCCTCCTTCCGCGGCAGCGACAAGCGCGGTGGCGCCAACGGCGGTCGCATCCGCCTGGAGCCGCAGCGCAACTGGGAGGTCAACAACCCGGACGAGCTGGCGCAGGTGCTGCGCGTCCTGGAAGGCGTCCAGGAGTCCTTCAACTCCGCCCAGAGCGGCGGGAAGCAGGTCTCCCTCGCCGACCTCGTCGTCCTCGCGGGCGTCGCGGCGGTCGAGAAGGCGGCCGCGGACGCCGGTCACGCCGTCGAGGTGCCCTTCACCCCGGGCCGCGTGGACGCCACCCAGGAGCAGACGGACGTCGAGTCCTTCGCCGCCCTGGAGCCCGCCGCGGACGGCTTCCGCAACCACCTGGGCAAGGGCAACCGCCTGCCGGCCGAGTACCTGCTCATCGACAAGGCGAACCTGCTCACCCTGAGCGCCCCCGAGCTGACCGTCCTCGTCGGCGGTCTGCGCGCCCTGGGCGTGACCCAGCCGCAGTCCTCGCTCGGCGTCCTCACCGAGACGCCCGGCAAGCTGACGAACGACTTCTTCGCCAACCTGCTGGACCTGGGCACGGAGTGGAAGTCCACCTCCGAGGACCAGACCACCTTCGAGGGCCGTGACACCGCCACCGGTGCGGTCAAGTGGACCGGCAGCCGCGCCGACCTGGTCTTCGGCTCCAACAGCGAGCTGCGCGCGCTGGCCGAGGTCTACGCGAGCGACGACGCGAAGGAGAAGTTCGTGAAGGACTTCGTGTCGGCGTGGGACAAGGTGATGAACCTGGACCGGTTCGACATCGCCTGATCCTCGGCGCCGATTCTCGGCGCGACCCCGGGGCCGGCCCGGGTGGCTTCCACGCCACCCGGGCCGGCCTCTTTCGTGCTCCGCCCCCGAGCCCGCCCCATGGCACCGTGCACCACCACATGGCACCGTGCACCACCACATGGCGCCATGCGGCGCCACATGGCGTCATGTGGCGCCACATGGCGCCACTCGACACCCCCCATCGCGGTCGCACCCACCTGGCGCCATCATCGCCTCACGAGACGTCACGAAGTTTCCGCAGGTCAGAACCGGTGTACAGGGAGAAGATTCCCCTGACCCCCTTGAGGCACTTGCGCATGGCGCCAGAGTGGTGCCATGATGACGTCATGGACCTCACCCCGTATGTCGAGAACCTCCGCCGCGAGCTCGCGGTGGCTGCCGAAGCCGGCGGCGAGGAGGCGCGCGAACTGGCCGAGCGGCTCACCACTCCCCTGGAGTCGGCGGTTCGGCTGACCCTGCTCAACGCGCTCTCCGCCGCGACGGACGAGATCACCCGTGAACTCGCACCCGGTTCGGTCGACGTACGGCTCCGGGGCCTCGACCCCGACTTCGTGGTGACGCTCCCGCTCGTCGGCGGCGCCCCCGCGGAACCGGACACCGCCACCGAACCGCTCCCGGCCCCGGCTCCCGCCGAGGGCGACGAGGGGGGCACCGCCCGCGTCAACCTGCGCCTGCCGGCCCACCTCAAGACCCGCGCCGAGGAGGCGGCGGCACGCGAGGGCCTGTCGGTCAACGCCTGGCTGGTACGGGCCGTTTCGGCCGCGGTCGGCGGCGGCACCCGGCCGCGTGCGCCGGAGAAGCCCCAGAGCGTCGGACAGAGCATCACCGGCTGGGTGCGCTAGCCGCGCCCCGGGCCCCACCGCTCCACCCGCACCACCTCACCCACACCACGTCCCACCTGCGGGGACGATCTGAAGACTCAAGAGGACGGGACAGCCATGCCTTCTTTCGACACCCCCGAACCGATCTCGGCCACGGCGCGCGTGGAGGCCGGTTCCATCCAGTTCATCGCGGGCGACCGCACCGACACCGTCGTCGAGGTGCGGGCGCGCAACCCGAAGAAGGACCTGGACGCGCGGGCCGCGGACCAGACGGAGGTCACGTACGCGAGCGGCGCGCTGACCGTCAGGACGCCGAAGTCCAGCATGTTCGGCCGCACCGGCGTCGTCGACGTCACGGTCGAACTGCCCGCCGGCTCGCGGATCGACATGACCGGCGCCTGGACCCAGGTGCTCGGCGAGGGCCGGCTCGGCGAGGTCCGCGTGAAGACCTCGTCGGGTGACGCCCGCTTCGACACCACCGGGCCGCTGCACCTGATCGCGTCGCACGGCTCGATCACCGTGGACCGGGTCGAGGGCAAGGCCGAGATCACCACGAGCTCGGGCAGCCTGCGCGTCGGCCTCGTCGACGGCGCCGCCGTCCTGAAGAACTCGCACGGCACCACGACCATCGGTGCCGCGACCGGCGACCTGCGGGTGAGCGGCGCCAACGGCGACATCGAGATCGGCCGCGCCGAGGCCTCGGTCTCCGCCACCACCGCCCACGGCACCCTGCGCGTCGGCGAGGTGGCGAGCGGCACCGTCCAGCTGGAAACCTCGTACGGCGCCATCGAGGTCGGCATCCGCGAGGGCGTGGCGGCCTGGCTCGACGCCCACTCGACCTCCGGCCAGGTGCGCAACGGGCTCACCGCGTCCGAGACCCCGGGGAAGGCGGAGGACACCGTCGAGGTCCGCGCCCGCACCCGCCACGGCAACATCGACATCCGCCGGGCCAAGGCCTGAGCGCCACCTCCGCGCCCGGTCACGCACCTCCTTCTTCTCCTCTCCTTCCCCCTTCCCCTTCCCCCTTCCTCTCTTCTCTTCTTCCCCTCTCCACCCTTCGATCGGAGGGCCCCATGCCTTCTTCTGTCATGCCCATGACCAACCCGGCGATCGCGGTGAGCGGTCTGCGCAAGTCCTACGGTGACAAGACCGTCCTCGACGGCATCGACCTGCACGTCCCGGCGGGTTCGGTCTTCGCCCTGCTGGGCCCGAACGGGGCGGGCAAGACGACGGCGGTGAAGATCCTGTCCACCCTGATCACGGCCGACGGCGGACAGGTGCGCGTCGGCGGCCACGACCTCACCACCGAGGCGCAGGCGGTGCGGGCCGCGATCGGGGTGACGGGGCAGTTCTCCGCCGTGGACGGCCTGATCACGGGCGAGGAGAACATGCTCCTGATGGCGGACCTGCACCACCTGCCGAAGCGGGAGGGCCGGCGGGTGGCGGCCGAACTGCTGGAGCGCTTCGACCTGAAGGAAGCGGCGAAGAAGCCGGCCTCCACCTACTCGGGCGGCATGAAGCGCCGCCTGGACATCGCGATGACCCTGGTCGGCAGTCCCAGGATCATCTTCCTGGACGAGCCGACCACCGGCCTGGACCCGCGCTCCCGGCACACCATGTGGGGCATCATCCGCGAACTGGTCACCGGCGGGGTCACCGTCTTCCTCACCACCCAGTACCTGGAGGAGGCCGACCAGCTCGCCGACCGCATCGCCGTCCTGAACGACGGAAAGATCGCCGCCGAGGGCACGGCCGAGGAACTCAAGCGCCTGATCCCCGGCGGACACGTCCGGCTGCGCTTCACCGACCCCGCCGCCTACCGCGCCGCGGCCACCGCCCTGACCGACGCGGCACGCGACGACGAGGCCCTGGCCCTGCACCTGGCCGGCGACGGAAGCCAGCGCGCACTGCGTTCCGTCCTCGACCGGCTGGACTCCACGGGCGTCGAGGCGGACGAACTGACCGTGCACACGCCCGACCTGGACGACGTCTTCTTCGCCCTCACCGCCCCCGCCGCCGTTCCCGCCCAGCCGAAGGAGTCCGCCCGATGAGCACCCTGCCCCTGGCCGCCCGTGACACCACCACGATGCTGCGCCGCAACCTGCTGCACGCCCGCCGCTACCCCTCCCTGACCCTGAACCTGCTGCTCACCCCGGTCATGCTCCTGCTGTTGTTCGTCTACATCTTCGGCGACACGATGAGCGCGGGCCTGGGCGGCGGCGACCGCTCCGACTACCTCGCCTACCTCGTCCCCGGCCTGCTGCTGATGACCATCGGCTCCACCACCATCGGCACCGCCGTCTCCGTCTCCAACGACATGAGCGAGGGCATCATCGCCCGGCTGCGCACCATGGCCATCCACCGCGGCTCGGTCATCACCGGCCACGTCATCGGCAGCGTCCTGCAGTCCGTGATCAGCGTGCTCCTGGTCGGCGCGGTCGGGGTCGCGATCGGTTTCCGCTCCACGAACGCCACCGCCCTGGAATGGCTCGCGGCCCTGGGCCTGCTGGTCCTGTTCGCCCTGGCCCTGACCTGGATCGCGGTCGGGATGGGCATGGTCAGCCCGAACGCCGAGGCCGCCAGCAACAACGCCCTCCCGCTGATCTTCCTCCCGCTCGTCTCCAGCACCTTCGTCCCGGTCGAGCAGATGCCCGGCTGGTTCCAGCCCATCGCCCAGTACCAGCCCTTCACCCCCGCCGTCGAAACCCTCCGCGGCCTGCTCCTGGGCACCGAGATCGGCCACAACGGCTGGCTCGCCCCGGCCTGGTGCCTCGCCCTCGCCGCCCTCGGACACCTCTGGACCAAGAAGGTCTTCAACCGCGATCCCAAGTGACCGGGACACACCGAACGGCCCGGCTCCCCAGGGCGGCGCACACCGACACCACGTCGGCGTGCGCCACCCGTCGTGGAGCGGGGCGAAGGCTTCGTGCGGCAGCGCGGCACGGCACCGGCCGGGGCCGTCCGGTCCCGGTGCCTCCGGATAGAGTGGGCGGGCTCCGGAGGGCCGGAGCCTGATTCTGCATGGGGTGGGGAATGGCGAAGCACCGGCTGTCCAGAAAAGGCCGCTACGCGGCGCTGACGGTGACGGCCGTCGCGGTCGTGGCGGGTGCCGGGGTCGCGGCGCAGACCTCCATGGCGGCCACGGCGTGGCCGGCGCAGCGGACGTACACGGGCCGGGCGTTCGACGCGTGCACGGCGCCCTCGCTCACCGCGATGAAGGCGTGGAAGAAGGACGCGTACTACGGCGGCGTCGCGGTCTACGTCGGCGGGAAGAACCGCGGCTGCGCCCAGCCCAACCTGACCAGGTCGTGGGTGAAGTCGATCGACACGCTCGGCTGGCGGGTCATCCCGCTCTACGTCGGCGCCCAGCCGCCCTGCCAGAAGAGCGGGAACAAGGAGAGGTTCACCGCGGCCACCGCGGCCTCGGTCGGGGCGAGCAACGCCAACGACGCGGTCGCCAAGGCCTCGGCGCTCGGCATGAAGCCCGGCAGCCCGGTCTACCTCAACATGGAGCCGTACGACACCGCCGACAAGGCGTGCAACGACGCCACCCTCACCTACGTGCGGTCCTTCACCAAGACCCTGCGCGCCAAGACCTACCGCGCCGGTCTCTACGGCTTCAGCAGCTCCAGCGCCAAGGCCGTCGCCACCGCGAAGAACCGCACGGACCTGCCGGGCAACCTCTGGTACGCCCTGTGGGACGGCCAGGAGACCACGACCAGGGACTGGCCCTGGGACCCGAAGCTCTACACCGACCACAGCCGCGGCCACCAGTACAAGGCGAACAGCCGGGAGACCCGCGGCGGCTCCACCCTCACCGTCGACCGCAACGCCTGGGACGCCCCGGTCGCCATCATCGGCTGACCGACGCCGCGAGCACCGACCGACCGGCGCCGCGGTCAGCGACGATCACGGCGCCGGGCAGGCCCTCTCGGGGCGTCCGGAGGGGGCGGGATCTGCGGGGGCCCGGCCGACGGGTCCGACGCGCCGGTGTGGATCCGGTCACACGGGTCCCTCCTTCTGCAAAACTAGTAGGACGTCCTACTATCTGTGGGGTCCCCCTCACCTCCCCGGGAAGGTCCACATGACCGCTCTGCACCGGCCCGTGCACCCCGTCCGCCTGGTCACCGCCTCGGCGCTCTTCGACGGACACGACGCCTCGATCAACATCATGCGGCGGATCTTCCAGTCCCAAGGCGCCGAGGTGATCCACCTCGGGCACAACCGGTCCGTGCAGGAGGTGGTGGACGCGGCGCTCGAGGAGGACGTGCACGGCGTCGCGGTCTCGTCCTACCAGGGCGGGCACGTGGAGTACTTCGAGTACCTGGTCCAGTCGCTGCGCGAGCGCGGCGCGGACCACATCCGTGTGGTGGGCGGCGGGGGCGGCGTCATCGTGCCCGAGGAGATCACCCGGCTCCGCAACAGCGGGGTCACCATCTTCTCCCCCGAGGACGGCCAGCGGATGGGCCTCACCGGGATGATCAACTCGGTGATCGAGCAGTGCGACTTCGACCTCTGGGACGGCGGGCCGGCCGACGCGGCGGCGGTCCTCGCGGGTGACCGGTTCGCGATCGCCCGCGCCATCACCGGCGCCGAGCTCGGCAAGCTGTCCCCCGACTTCCTGGACCGGCTGCGCACCGCCGCGGCGGCACGCGTCACGCCCGTCCTCGGCATCACCGGCACCGGTGGCTCCGGCAAGTCGTCGCTGACCGACGAGCTCGTCCGCCGGCTCCGCGTCGACCAGCAGGACAAGCTGCGCATCGCGGTGATCGCGGTCGACCCGACCCGCCGCCGGGGCGGCGGCGCGCTGCTCGGCGACCGGATCAGGATGAACTCCCTCGACGGGGACCGGATCTTCTTCCGCAGCCTGGCCACGCGCGGCAGCCACGAACTGCCCGAGCACCTGGCCGATGTGATCGACGTCGTCAAGGCCGCCGGGTTCGACCTGGTGATCGTGGAGACGCCGGGCATCGGCCAGGGCGACGCGGCGATCGTGCCCTTCGTCGACACCTCGCTGTACGTGATGACGCCGGAGTTCGGCGCCGCCTCGCAGCTGGAGAAGATCGACATGCTCGACTTCGCCGACGTCGTGGCCATCAACAAGTTCGAGCGGCGCGGTGCCAAGGACGCCCTGCGCGACGTCGCCCGTCAACTGGTCCGCAACCGCGAGGCGTTCGACAAGAGGCCCGAGGACATGCCGGTCTACGGCACCTCGGCGGCCACCTTCAACGACGACGGCGTCACCGCGCTCCACCAGCACCTCAAGACCGCCCTCGCCGAGCGGGGGCTCGCCCTCGGCCGGGGGACCCTGGCGCCGGTCGACGTGCGCCACTCCTCCGGCATCCGGCAGGTCGTGCCCGCCGACCGGGTCCGCTACCTCACCGAGATCAGCGAGACCGTCCGCACGTACCACGCGGAGACCGAGCGCCTCGTCGAGGCGGCGCGCCGGGTGCAGCGCCTGGACGCGGTCAAGGCCGAGCTCGCCCGGGCCGAGTACGACGACGCCGGCGTGGACGCGCTGCTCACGGACGCCCGCAAGCGGCTTCCGCACGAAGTGGCGGACCAGATCGAGAAGTGGCCGGCCGTCGTGGAGTCGTACTCCGGCGACGAGCAGGTCGTGCGGATCCGGGACAAGGAGATCCGCACCAAGCTGACCCGCGAGTCCCTGTCCGGCAACAAGATCCCGCGCGTGGCCCTGCCCCGGTTCACCGATCACGGGGAGCTGGTGCGCTTCTGGCGCGGCGAGAACCTGCCCGGTCACTTCCCCTTCACCGCGGGGGTGTTCCCCTTCAAGCGCGACGGCGAGGACCCCGCGCGGATGTTCGCCGGCGAGGGCGACCCGTTCCGTACCAACCGGCGGTTCAAGCTGTTGTCCGAGGGCCAGCCGGCCACCCGGCTCTCCACCGCCTTCGACTCGGTCACGCTGTACGGCCGCGACCCCGGCGAGCGCCCCGACATCTACGGCAAGGTCGGCACCTCCGGCGTCTCGGTCGCGACCCTCGACGACATGAAGGCGCTCTACGACGGCTTCGACCTGATCGCGCCGACGACCTCGGTGTCCATGACGATCAACGGCCCGGCCCCGACGGTCCTCGCGTTCTTCCTCAACACGGCCGTCGACCAGCAGATCGACCGGTTCCGCGCCGCCGAGGGCCGCGAGCCCTCCGCCGACGAGGTCGCCGAGCTGCGCGCCCACGCGCTCGCCACCGTGCGCGGCACGGTCCAGGCGGACATCCTCAAGGAGGACCAGGGCCAGAACACCTGCCTGTTCTCCACCGAGTTCTCGCTGCGGATGATGGCCGACATCCAGGAGTGGTTCATCGCGAACAAGGTCCGCAACTTCTACTCGGTGTCCATCTCCGGCTACCACATCGCCGAAGCCGGCGCGAACCCGATCAGCCAGCTCGCCTTCACGCTCGCCAACGGCTTCACGTACGTCGAGACCTACCTGGCCCGCGGCATGGACGTCGACGACTTCGCCCCGAACCTGTCGTTCTTCTTCTCCAACGGCATGGACCCCGAGTACTCCGTCCTCGGTCGCGTCGCCCGCCGCGTCTGGGCGGTGGCGATGAAGGAGAAGTACGGCGCCAACGAGCGCTCCCAGAAGCTGAAGTACCACGTCCAGACCTCCGGACGCTCCCTGCACGCCCAGGAGATGGACTTCAACGACATCCGCACCACCCTCCAGGCGCTCATCGCCATCTACGACAACTGCAACAGCCTGCACACCAACGCCTACGACGAGGCCGTCACCACCCCCACCGAGGAATCGGTGCGCCGCGCCCTGGCCATCCAGCTGATCATCAACAGGGAGTGGGGCCTGGCGATGAACGAGAACCCCCTCCAGGGGTCGTTCATCATCGACGAGCTCACCGACCTGGTCGAGGAGGCCGTGCTCCAGGAGTTCGAGCGCATCAGCGAGCGCGGCGGCGTGCTCGGCGCGATGGAGACCGGTTACCAGCGCGGTCGCATCCAGGACGAGTCGATGCTCTACGAGCAGCGCAAGCACGACGGCACCCTGCCCATCATCGGCGTCAACACCTTCCGCAGCCCCCACGCGGACACCGCCGAACCCGTCACCGTCGAACTCGCCCGCGCCACCGAGCACGAGAAGCGGTCCCAGCTGGAGCGGGTGCAGGACTTCCAGACCCGCCACCACGACCACGCCCACGCGGCCCTGACCGCCCTCAAGGAGGCCGCGGTCAGCGGCGAGAACGCCTTCGCCGTCCTCATGGACGCCGCCCGCGTCTGCACCCTCCAGCAGATCACCGAGGCGTTCTTCGAGGTGGGCGGCCAGTACCGCCGCAACGTCTGACGCGTTCCCGCGCCGTGCGCGGGCGTGCCCGGTCCGGCCCGGCGGAGCTCCGCCGGGCCGGACCGCGTTTGTCGGCCGGTTCCAGCCGATCGACGGACAAGGAGCCGTTGCGTCAGAGAAAGGAAAAGTCCGCTACAGGGAATCGACAGGGAACGGCCTTTTCCTTGCCCGGTGCCGCGCGCGCGAAATACATTCACCCCACTCGAGACAGGGGTGACATGACACGCGAATTCGGCGGAACCACACGAGCACTCTCCTCGGAGACGGACCTTTCGGCATGCGAGGGCATCGCATGCCGTGGCGGAATTCCGGAATCACGGCGTCCCCGGGGCCGTGCCGCCGGTGCCCGGCTCTGCCGGGCCTGCGCCCTCCGCCTGACCGACGACCTGATGAGGCTGCCCCGCCTCCACCACGAGTGCGGACTGCTCCTCGGAGGCTCCGACCGGCCCCGCGACCGTACGTCCGGCGGCGGCTCGTCGCCCGGGCTGCCCTTCAACACGGCGGCGGCCGAGGCCCGCTCCGTGGTCCTCGGCGTCCTCCGTTCCTGGGCCGGGCTGGTGGTGGAGGAGCGGGGCGTCACCGCTCCCCGGGACACCGCGGCCGACGCGGCCGAGTTCCTCGTCCGGCACGCCGGCTGGCTGGCCGCCCACGAAGCCGCGGGTGAGCTGTCGCGGGAGGCGGCGAGGGCGGTGCGCCGGGCCCGGTACGTGATCGACCCGCCCGCCGGCCGGGGCATGCGCGTCGGAACGTGCGTGGTGGCGGGGTGCGAGGGCGGGCTGACCGCCGTGGTCCGCACCGGCCGGGGCGGTGCGCCGGTCGAGGTCACCTGCGCCGCGGACCCCTCGCACCGCTGGTCGGCGCGGGAGTGGATGGCCCTGGGCCGCAGCGCGTCGGCGGACCGTGCGGAACGGACGGCCGGCCCCGGGTCGCCCGCCGGTCCCGGGTCGCCGACCGGACCCGAGGTGTCGACCGGACCCGAGTCGCCCGCCGGTTCCGCGCTCCGGAGCGGCCCGGCCCTCGCGGCGCCGGCGGTGCGATGGCTGAGCGCCCGGGACGTCTCCCTCCTCTGGGGCGTCCCCTCCGGCAGCGTGTACCGCCGTGCCAGCGAACAGCGGTGGCGGCGCCGTACCGGCAAGGGGCGCACCTTCTACCACGAGGAGGACGTCCTGCGGTCCCTCGGAACGCGCGCGGGCGACCCCGTCTGACGCATCGTCTCACCAGAACCCAGTGGGCACGGCCTCGGCCGTGCCCACTGTCGTCGTACCCCCTCCCGCACGACTTCCGAAAATCTGCAGACGCATCGGAATCCGTCTCGGATCCGCACTCTGACCAGGTGCGACTGCGCCGTCCGGACAGCAGGATTTGACCATTCTCTGACTCGCCCCTGTCACTGCCCTGGGAAAGGGACGTTGACATCCCCTCCCTTTCCGAAGAAGCTGTTCACTAACTTCCTCAGCACTGTGCCGATCGGCCGGACGGGGAATTCGGAGGCCGTTCACGGGAATTCCCCTTCCGGCCCGATGTGCCATCACTTGATTTCTCGCACGGCGCGCCGATGGAAACGACTCGGTGCGCCGCTCGGCGTGTCCGTCTCATGAGGACGTCCCGGGACCCGGCCGTCGGCGCGCCGACCACGTCGCCGAAGCGGTCCCGGCTCACCAGCCCGACGACAAGGAGATGCGGATGCACAGCACGTTGATCGTGGCCCGGATGGACCCCCACTCGGCCGCGAAGGTCGCGAGCCTCTTCGGCGCGTTCGACGAGACGGAGATGCCCCACCGGATGGGAACCAGGCGCCGACAGCTCTTCTCGTACCGGGGCCTCTACTTCCACCTCCAGGACTTCGACGGCGAGGACGGCGGGGAGCGCATCGAGGAGGCGAAGACCGACCCCCGGTTCGTCGGCGTCAGCGAGGACCTGAAGCCGTTCATCACCGCCTACGACCCGGCCACCTGGCGCTCGCCCGCCGACGCGATGGCGCGGCGCTTCTACCACTGGTCCGCCCGGTGAGCGCGCCGCACGGCCGGCGGGTGGTCATCACCGGCATCGGCGTCACCGCGCCCGGCGGCGTGGGCAGCAAGGACTTCTGGAACCTGCTGACCGACGGCCGCACCGCCACCCGTCGCATCAGCTTCTTCGACCCGAGCCCCTTCCGCTCGCAGATCGCCGCGGAGGTCGACTTCGACGCCGAACTCCACGGGCTGACCGTCCAGCAGATCCGGCGGATGGACCGCGCCGCGCAGTTCGCCGTGGTGACGGCGCGGGAGGCGGTGGCGGACAGCGGGCTGGACCTCGCGGCCCTCGACCCGTACCGCACCGGCGTGACGATCGGCAGCGCGGTCGGCGCCACCATGGGCCTGGACCAGGAGTACCGCGCGGTCAGCGACAGCGGACGCCTGGACCTCGTCGACCACACCTACACCGTCCCGCACCTCTACAACTACCTGGTGCCCAGCTCCTTCGCCTCCGAGGTGGCCTGGGCCGTGGGCGCCGAGGGCCCCGCGACGGTGGTGTCCACCGGCTGCACCTCGGGCATCGACGCGGTCGGCTACGCCGCCGAGCTGATCCGCGAGGGCTCGGCCGACGTCATGGTGGCCGGCGCCTCGGACGCTCCCATCTCCCCGATCACGGTGGCCTGCTTCGACGCGATCAAGGCGACCACCTCGCGCAACGACGATCCGGAGCACGCCTCCCGCCCCTTCGACCAGACCCGCAACGGTTTCGTCCTGGGCGAGGGATCGGCCGTCTTCGTCCTGGAGGAACTGGACAGCGCCCGGCGCCGCGGCGCGCACGTCTACGCGGAGGTCGCCGGCTACGCCACGCGCAGCAACGCCTTCCACATGACGGGCCTGCGCCCCGACGGACGGGAGATGGCCGAGGCGATCCGGGTCGCCCTGGACGAGGCCCGTCTCAACCCCGACGCCATCGACTACGTCAACGCGCACGGTTCGGGCACCAAGCAGAACGACCGGCACGAGACGGCCGCCTTCAAGCGCAGCCTGGGCGAGCACGCCTACCGGACGCCCGTCAGCTCGATCAAGTCGATGGTCGGTCACTCGCTCGGCGCCATCGGCTCGATCGAGATCGCCGCCAGCGCGCTCGCGATGGAGCACGGCGTCGTACCGCCGACCGCCAACCTGCACACCCGCGACCCCGAATGCGACCTGGACTACGTGCCGTTGACGGCACGCGACTGGCGGACCGACGCCGTCCTCTCGGTGGGCAGCGGCTTCGGCGGCTTCCAGAGCGCCATGGTGCTGGCCCGTCCCGAGAGGAGCGCGGCATGAGCGACGCCGTCAGGACCGTCGTCACCGGTCTCAGCGTGGCCGCCCCCAACGGCTGCGGCGTGGACGCGTACTGGGCGGCGGTCCGCAAGGGCATCAGCGGCATCGGCCGCGTCTCGCGGTTCGACCCCACCCAGTACCCGGCCCGGCTCGCCGGGGAGATCGACGACTTCGTCGCCGAGGACCACCTGCCGGGCCGGCTGCTGCCCCAGACCGACCGGATGACCCGGATCGCCCTGGCGAGCGCCGACTGGGCGCTCGCCGACGCGGGCGTCGACCCGCGGGCCCTGCCCGAGTACGACATGGGCGTGATCACGGCCAGTTCCTCGGGCGGCTTCGAGTTCGGCCAGCGGGAGCTCCAGGCGCTGTGGAGCAAGGGCGGTCGCCATGTGAGCGCGTACCAGTCGTTCGCCTGGTTCTACGCCGTCAACAGCGGTCAGATCTCCATACGCAACGGGATGCGCGGTCCGAGCGGTGTGGTCGTCAGCGACCAGGCGGGCGGTCTCGACGCGATCGCCCAGTCCCGGCGGCAGATCCGCAAGGGCACCGGGCTCGTCCTGTCGGGAGCCGTCGACGCCTCGATCTGCCCGTGGGGCTGGGTCGCCCAGATGGCCGGCGGCCGGTTGAGCACGAGCGAGGACCCGGAGCGGGCCTATCTGCCCTTCGACGCCGCCGCCCGGGGCCACGTGCCGGGTGAGGGCGGGGCCCTGCTGGTCCTCGAGGACCTGGAGCGCGCCCGTGCCCGAGGGGCCCGCACGGTCTACGGGGAGATCGCCGGCTACGGCTCCACCCTGGACCCCCGACCGGACAGCGGCCGGCCCCCCGGTCTGACCAGGGCCGTGGAACTGGCGCTGGCCGACGCCGGCACGTCCCCGGAGGAGATCGACGTGGTGTTCGCCGACGCGGCCGCGATCCCGGAGCTGGACCGGATCGAGGCCGAGACGATCTCCGACGTGTTCGGGCCGCGGGCCGTGCCGGTCACCGCGCCCAAGACCATGACCGGACGCCTCTACTCGGGCGCGGCGCCGCTGGACGTGGCCGCCGCGTTCCTCGCCATGCGCGACGGGGTGATCCCGCCGTCCGTCGGAGTCCGTCCCGACCCCTCGTACGACCTCGACCTGGTGGTCGGCGAGGAGCGCGCGGCGCCGGTCCGCTCCGCCCTGGTGATCGCCCGCGGCCAGGGCGGCTTCAACTCCGCGCTGGTGGTGCGGGCCGCATGACGCGCCACCGCAGTGACCTCCCCATCGAGAGGAAAGGACAGCCATCCATGTCTGCAACCGAGTTCACCGTCGAGGACCTGAAGCGCATCCTGCGCGAGGGCGCCGGCGTGGACGAAAGCGTCGACCTCGACGGAGACATCCTCGACACCGACTTCGAGGCGCTCGGCTACGAGTCGCTGGCCATGCTGGAGATCAGCAGTCGCATCGAGCGGGAGCTCGGCGTGACGCTGGACGACGACACGCTGACCGGGGCGAAGACGCCGCGTGCCCTGATCGACGCCGTCAACGGCGTCCTGGTGCCGTCCGGCGCCGCCTGACGGTGAGGACGTGGTGAGCGCTCCCCGGCCGGGACCGCCCGCACCGGGGCCGGTCGCGGCCCCGAGCGGTCCGTCGCCGGCGCGCTCACCCGTCCCGACCACCGGGGACGCCGCGGCGCCCCCTCCCCCACGCCCCGCACGGCCGTACCGCGGCCGGCGGTCGGCGTGCCCACCGAGCCAGTCAGGAGTCAGCATGACGGAGCAGGAACCGAAGGTCGCCGTCGTCACCGGCGCCACCAGCGGCATCGGCCTGGAGACGGCCAGGCTGCTGGCCCGCCAGGGTCACCGCGTGTTCCTCTGCGCCCGTACGGAGGACAGTGTGACCCGTACGGTCAAAGAGCTCGTCGACGAGGGACTCGACGTCGACGGCGCCCCCTGCGACGTCCGCTCCGCGGCGGACGTCCAGCGCTTCGTGCAGCAGGCCGTCGACCGCTTCGGCACGATCGACGTGCTGGTCAACAACGCGGGACGGTCCGGTGGCGGGGTCACCGCCGACCTCACCGACGAGCTCTGGCTCGACGTCGTCGACACCAACCTCAACAGCGTGTTCCGGATGACCCGCGAGGTGCTCAACACCGGCGGCATGCGGCACAAGGACCGCGGTCGGATCATCAACATCGCCTCGACCGCCGGCAAGCAGGGCGTGGTGCTCGGTGCCCCCTACTCCGCCTCCAAGCACGGCGTCGTCGGCTTCACCAAGGCCCTCGGCAACGAGCTGGGCCCGACCGGGATCACCGTGAACGCCGTCTGCCCGGGCTACGTCGAGACCCCGATGGCGCAGCGCGTCCGGCAGGGCTACGCCGCCGCCTACGACACGAGCGAGGAGGCCATCCTCCAGAAGTTCGAGGCGAAGATCCCGCTCGGCCGCTACTCCACCCCCGAGGAGGTCGCGGGTCTCGTCGGTTACCTGGCCTCGGACACCGCCGCCTCCATCACCGCACAGGCGCTGAACGTCTGCGGCGGCCTCGGCAACTTCTGAGCCGGCACGAGGAGAACCGAGCACGGCGGGCCGAGAACGGTCGGCCGAGGAGCCGAGAAGCCGAGAGAAGGACCGAGAGAAGTGGACCGATGACGAACCGCCTGGTCGAGCACGAGATCACCATCGACGCCCCGGCAGCCGCCGTCTACCGCCTGATCGCCGAGGTGGAGAACTGGCCCCGGATCTTCCCGCCCACCCTCTACGTCGACCACGTGGAGCGCGGTGCGGACGAGGAGCGCATCCGGATCTGGGCCACCGCCAACGGCGAGGCCAAGACCTGGACGTCGCGCCGCGTCCTGGATCCGAGCGAGCTGCGGATCACCTTCCGGCAGGAGGTCTCCGCCCCGCCGGTCGCCGCCATGGGCGGCACCTGGATCGTCGAGCCGCTGTCCGACGCGGCGTCGCGGGTCCGGCTGCTGCACGACTACCGGGCGGTCGACGACGACCCCGAGAGCCTGAGGTGGATCGACGAGGCCGTCGACAGGAACTCCCGCAGCGAGCTCGCCGCCCTGAAACAGAACGTCGAACTCGCCCACGCCTCCGAGGAGATCACGTTCTCCTTCGAGGACACCGTCCAGATCCAGGGGCGGGCCGAGGACGTCTACGACTTCGTCAACGAGGCGGGGCTGTGGGCCGAGCGCCTCCCGCACGTGGTGAGCGCCCGCCTGGAGGAGGACACCCCGGGCCTCCAGACCCTGGAGATGGACACCCGCGCGCGGGACGGCTCCACGCACACCACGAAGTCGTACCGGGTGACCTTCCCGCACCACAGGATCGCGTACAAGCAGATCACCCTGCCGGCCCTGATGGCGCTCCACACCGGCTACTGGACCTTCACGGAGAACGAGCGGGGCGTCGCCGCCTCTTCGCAGCACACCGTGGTCCTGAACACCGCCAACATCGCCCGGGTGCTCGGCCCCGGGGCGACCGTCGCGGACGCCCGGGAGTACGTGCGCAACGCCCTGAGCACCAACAGCGTGGCGACGCTCGGCCACGCGAAGAGGCATGCGGAAAGTCATGCGGAGGGGTACGCGGAGAACCGGACGAAGCCCCGGCGGTGACCATGGCCACGCACGCACGGGACACCGACGTGATCGTCGTGGGCGCCGGGCCGGTCGGCCTGATGCTCGCCGGAGAACTGCGGGCCGGCGGGGCGCGCGTGACCGTCCTGGAACGGCTGTCCGCGCCCACCACCGCGTCGCGGGCGTCGACCCTGCACGCCCGCACCATGGAGGTCCTCGACGAGCGCGGGCTGCTGGACGCGCTGGGCACCGTGCCCGGCGGGGCGACGGGGCACTTCGGTGGGCTCCCCCTCGACTTCGGCGGGCTCGACAGCCCCTGGCCGGGCCTGTGGAAGGTGTCGCAGGCCCGTGTCGAGCGGCTGCTCGGCGACAGGGCCGCCGGTCTCGGCGCGGTCGTACGGCGCGGTCACGAGCTCGTGGGGCTGCGACAGACGCCGACGGAGGTCGAGGCCGAGGCGGTGGGCCCCGCCGGCCGCGTCCGCCTCCGGGCCTCCTACCTGGTCGGTTGCGACGGCGAGGCCGGTGCCGTGCGCCGCCTGGCGGGCTTCGCCTTCCCCGGCACGGACGCGACCCGGGAGCTGCTCCGCGCGGACGTCGCCGGCATCGACGTGCCCGACCGGCGGTTCGAGCGCCACGAGCACGGTCTGGCCATCGCCCACCGGCGGCCCGACGGGATCACCCGGGTGATGGTGCACGAGTTCGGCAGGGCCGCCGTCCCACGGGCCGGCGAGCCGGAGTTCGCCGAGGTCGCCGCCGTCTGGGCGAGGGTCACGGGCGAGGACATCGGCGCCGGCGAGCCGATCTGGGTGAACGCCTTCGGGAACGCCCGCAGGCTGGCCGACACGTACCGGAAGGGCCGGGTCCTCCTCGCCGGGGACGCCGCCCACGCGCAGCTGCCGGTCGGCGGGCAGGCCCTCAACCTGGGGCTCCAGGAGGCCGTGAACCTGGGCTGGAAGCTGGCGGCCCGGGTCCGCGGCCATGCGCCGGCCGGCCTCCTCGACACGTACCACGAGGAACGGCACGCCGTGGCCCGCCGCGTGCTCGCCGGCATCGAGGCGCAGGCCGTCCTGCTGCTGGGCGGTGCGGAGGTGGAGCCGATGCGCGCGGTCGTGGCCGAGCTGCTCGGCCACGACGAGGTGGTGGGGCACCTGGCCGGCATGATCAGCGGCCTGGACGTCCGCTACCCCTACGGGAAGGACGCCGCTCCGCTCGTCGGCCGTCGGGTGCCGCAGCGGGAGCTGCTCACCGGGACGGGGCCCGTCCGCCCCGCCGAGCTGCTCCGCACCGGCCTCGGGGTGCTGCTCGACTTCTCCGCCGGCCCGTCGTCCGAGCCGGTCGCCGGCTGGGCGGACCGGGTCCGCGTGGTGGCGGCCGCACTGCCGGAGGGGTCCGGGTCCCCGTACGGGTCCGGTGACACGGCGCTCCGCGGGGTGCTGCTCCGTCCCGACGGCCACGTCGCCTGGGCCGACGACGGTACGACGCCGCTCCGCTCGGCGCTGGAGCGCTGGTTCGGCGCGCCCCGCTCATGACGCGCCCCGCTCGTGACCGGGGAGCCGGCCGTCGCCCGGCGCGGAAGGGGCGCCCATCCGTTTCCCGGGCGGAGCCCGGAATCCGAACAGGAGACCTTTGATGGATGCCGCAATCGACGCGGAGGTCGTCGTCGTCGGCGCCGGTCCGACCGGGCTCATGCTCGCGGGGGAACTGCGCCTCGCCGGGGTCCGTGTCGTCGTGCTCGACCGGCTGTCCGAACCGACCACCGCGTCACGCGGGCTCGGCTTCACCCCCAGGACCATGGAGGTGTTCGCCCAGCGCGGCCTCGTGGACCGGTTCGACGCGGAGGGCACCGCGCTGCAGACCACCACCCGCGGCCACTTCGGCGGGCTGCCGCTGGACTTCGGCGTCGTGCCCCGGGCCCGCCCGGCCGTCGTGAACCTGCCGCAGGTCCGCACCGAGGCCATGCTGCGCGACTGGGTCGCCGAGCTCGGCTGCGACGTGGACCGCGGCCACGAGGTCGTCGGTCTGACCGACGACGGCGAGACCGTGGAGGTGCGGGTCGAGGGACCCGACGGGCCCCGGCGGCTGCGCACGCGGTACGTGGTCGGGTGCGACGGCGGTCGCAGCACGGTGCGCGGGCTGGCCGGATTCGACTTCCCCGGCACGCCCGCCACCCTCGAACTCCTCCTCGCCGACGTACGGGGCTGCGCCGTCCGGCCCCGCTTCATCGGCGAGTGGCTGCCCGACGGCGTCGCCATGGCGGCCCCCCTCGGCGACGGGGTGGACCGGATCGTGGTGTGCGAACGGACCGCGCCCCCGCGGCGGCGCACCGGTCCGCCGGAGTTCCGGGAGGTCGCCGCCGGGTGGCAGCGGCTCACCGGCGAGGACATCGGCCACGGAGAGGCACTGTGGGTGAGCGCCTTCGGCGACGCCACGCGGCTCGCCACCGAGTACCGCAGGGGGCGGGTGCTGCTCGCGGGCGACGCCGCGCACGTCCACCTCCCGGCGGGCGGGCTCGGCATGAACACCGGCGTCCAGGACGCCTTCAACCTCGGCTGGAAGCTCGCCGCCGTGGTGCGCGGCCGGGCCCCCGACGCCCTGCTCGACACGTACCACGAGGAGCGGCACGCGGTGGGGAAGCGACTCCTCAACAACACCCGCGCCCAAGGGCTGCTCTTCCTGGGCGGCACCGAGATGCAGCCGCTCCGGGACGTGCTCGGCGAGCTCGTCGAGCACGAGGTCGTGCACCGGCACCTGGCCGCCATGGTCAGCGGGCTGGAGATCCGCTACCCGATGGGCCCGGGGGACCACCCGCTGCTCGGTCTGCGCATGCCCGACCTCGACCTCGTCGGCGGGGCGGGGACGACGACGGTCTTCCCGCTGCTGCGCCGCGGGCGCGGTCTCCTCCTCGACGCCGCCGACGCCCCCTCCCTGCGGGAGGCGGCGCGGCCGTGGGCCGACCGGGTCGACGTGGTGACCGCGAAACCGGTCGTCGACCCCTCGGTCCCCCGGCTGGACGCCGCGCTGGTGCGGCCCGACGGGCACGTCGCCTGGGCGGCCCCCGGCGGGCGGGAGCGGGAACTGACCGAGGCGCTGCACCGCTGGTTCGGCGCCCCCGCCGTCCCGGCGCGCTGAGAGCGGAGGAGGAGCACACATGGCGGACGACGCGGGCCGACTGGGCCTGCTCACCGACCGGATGGACGTGCGGGAGCTCGTCGACCGTTATCTGGCCGGCCTGGACGCGGCGGAGTTCGACGACGCCTGGGCCCGGTCGGTCTTCACCGAGGACGGCCGGTTCCGGTTCGCGCGGGGCGGCCACGACGGCGTGGCCGGCATGGCCGGGTTCACCGCCGGGATGATGGGCAAGTGGCGGCGGACCCACCACGTCGCCGCCGGTCACCTCGTCGAGATCGACGGGGACCGGGCGCGGGTGAGCGGAAGCCTGATCGCCACCCATCTGCACCCCTGCACCGCGACACCGCGCCGTCCGCCCGGGACGACGGGAGCCCCCGAGCCCTTCCAGGTCGGGGACCGCTTCGAGGGCGAGGCGGTGCGGACCGACGCCGGCTGGCGCTTCACCCGGCTGGCGTTCGAGGTGGTCTGGACCCGCGGCACGCCCCCGGGAGAGACCGGCGACCACGCCACGTAAGGCCGTTCACCGATGACAAGTAGGGCCATTCACATGCGGATACTCATCGCGGTCGCCCCCCTGACCGCCCATCTGTACCCCAGCGTCCCGCTGGCCTGGGCGCTCCAGAGCGCCGGGCACGAGGTGCGGGTCGCCGGCAGCACCGGCCTGGTCGAGCAGATCACCGCGGCCGGTCTCACGGCGGTCGACATCGGCGAGCGCACCTCGCCTCCCGCGCCGGTCACCGACGCGGAGCTGGACCGCTTCGGCGACGCGCTCGGCTTCGAGCCCGGCTCCGAGGAGGACCGGCTCTGGCGGGCGACCCGTTTCTACATGGTGGCCGCCAACAAGCGGTACCACCCCGACGAGGAGGGACGGCAGGAACTCTCCGACGGCCTGGTCGAGTTCGCCCGCGGCTGGTCACCGGACCTGGTGGTCTGGGATCCGGCCTGTCCCGTGGGGGCGGTCGCCGCCCGCGAGTCCGGGGCCGCGTCCGCCCGGCTGATGTGGGGCCCCGACTACCTCGGCTGGCTCCGCGACCGTCTGGTCGCCCGCATGGACGACCCGACGTCCGGGGTGGGCCCGGCCACCGATCCGCTGGCCGCGCTCCTGGCCCCGGTGTTCGGGCGGTTCGGCCACGACTTCTCCGAGGAGCTGCTGCTCGGGGACTTCACCGTGGACCCGATCCCCACACGGCTGCCCGGCCCCCCGGGGCTGCGACGGATCCCGATGCGGTGGGTGCCGTACACCGGGGCCGACCCGGTGCCGGACTGGCTGACGCGGCCGCCGTCGCGGCCCCGCGTGTGCCTGTCCCTGGGCGTCACCGGGCGCACCGTCCACGACGGCCCCGACGCGCGGGTCGTGGCCGCCTTCGACGCGGTGGCCGGCATGGACGTCGAGGTGGTCGCCACCGTCAACGCGGACCAGTTGGGGAAGGACGTGCGCGTCCCCGACAACGTCCGGCTCCTCGACTACGTCCCGCTCACCCAGCTCATGCCGACCTGTTCGGCCGTCATCCACCACGGCGGCTTCGGCACCTTCTTCGCGGCGGCCGCGCACCGGGTGCCCCAGATGATCGTCAGGGAGGAGCTGGGCAGCGCCCTGAGCACCTCCCGCTACCTGGAGGCGAAGGGCGCGGGCGTCGTCCTCCCCGGCGAGGGGCTGACCGCGGCCCGGGTGGGCGACGAGCTGTCCAGGATGCTCACCGAGCCGTCGTTCCGGCGGGGGACCGCCGCCGTGTACGCCGACATGACCGCCGCTCCCGGCCCCGGGGAGATCGTGCCCGTGCTGGAGCGGATGGCCGCGCAGTACCGCACCCGGGTCTGAGCCGCGCGTGGACGTGATCGAGACCCGGGTGCCGGGCGCGTTCGTGTTCGCCCCGCGCCGGATCCCCGACGAACGGGGCGCGTTCTTCGAGGCGTTCCGCTCCGACCTGGTCGAGGGCGTCACCGGACGCCCCTTCCGGCCCGAGCAGATCAACTACTCGGTGTCCCGCCGCAACGTCCTCCGTGGCCTGCACGGCGTGGCCGTACCACCGGGACAGGTCAAGTACGTCACCTGTGTGCGCGGGGCGGTCCGCGACGTCGTCGTCGACCTGCGGGTCGGCTCGCCCGCCTTCGGCGCGCACCACGTGACCGAACTCGACGCCGGATCGGGGCGGTGCGTGTACGTGCCGGAGGGGGTCGGGCACGGATTCCTGTCGCTCACCGACGACGCCTGCGTCTGCTACGTGGTCTCCACGGCGTACGTGCCCGGCACGCAGATCGACATCGACCCCCTCGACCCCGACCTGGCGCTCCCCTGGGGGTACGCCGAGCCCCCGCTGATCTCGGAGAAGGACGCGAACGCCCCCGGGCTGCGCGCGGCCCTCGCCGCGGGGACGCTCGCGGACTGGCGCGACGTGCGCCCCTGACACCCGCCGCCGCCCGTCCGTCCCGATCCGGGCCCCGCCCCGGGCCCCGGGACCCGGCGGCCGGCCGACGACAACGCAAGGAGACCCTTCTTTGAGTACCGACGCCGGTACGGCGGCACCGCCGCGGGCGACCCGAAGGGAGTGGCTGGGGCTCGCGGTCCTCGCGCTTCCCACCATGCTCATCGCCATGGACCTGACGGTCCTGCACCTGGCCCTGCCCACGCTCACCGCCGACCTGCGGCCCGGCACCACCGAACTGCTGTGGATCGTGGACGTCTACGGCTTCCTCATCGCCGGCTTCCTCATCCCCATGGGCGCCATCGGCGACAGGATCGGACGCCGACGGCTGCTGCTGATCGGCGCCGTGGCGTTCGGGGCGGCCTCCGCCGTCTCGGCCTTCTCCGTCGACCCGGCGATGCTCATCGCCGCGCGGGCGCTGCTGGGCGTCGCGGGCTCCACCCTCATGCCCTCCACCCTCTCCCTGATCCGGATCATGTTCCGGGACCCCAGGCAGCAGGGCACCGCGATCGGGGCGTGGACCGGCTTCTTCGGCGTCGGCACCGTGATCGGCCCCCTGGTCGGCGGCACCTTCCTGGAGTGGTTCTGGTGGGGCTCCGTCTTCCTGCTCGGCGTTCCCGTGATGGTGCTGCTCGTCGTCCTCGGCCCGCTGGTGCTGCCCGAGTACCGGGACCGCGCGGTCGCGCGCCCGGACCTCCCCAGCGCCGTCGTGTCCGTCGTCGGGATGCTCGCCCTGGTCTACGGCATCAAGCGCATCGCCCAGGACGGGCCGGGCCCCGTGTCGGGCGCCGCCCTCGTCGCCGGCCTGGCCCTCGCGGCGCTCTTCGTCTCCCGTCAGCGCCGGCTGCGGCAGCCGCTGGTCGACCTCTCGCTCTTCCGCAACAGGCTGTTCGGCATCGCCCTGGGCATGGTGGTCCTCGCCACCCTGCTCGCCGCCGGTTCGCAGTTCCTCGTCCTGCAGTACCTCCAGCTGGTCCGGGGGCTGTCCCCGGTCCAGGCCGGGCTGTGGTCGCTGCCGATCACCTTCGGGGTCTTCGTCGGCTCCATGGCGGGGCCCGCACTCGCCGGACGGACGAGGTTGAGCACCCTGCTCTCCGGCAGCCTGGTGGTGGCCGCGCTCGGCATGGTGCTGCTGAGCCGCGTCGACGGCCCCTCCGACCTCGTCCTCGCGGTGGTCGGAACGGCCGTCATCGGCCTCGGCCTCGGCCCGCTGACCGTCCTGGGCACCGGAATGATCGTCGGAGCCGCCCCGCCCGAGCGGGCCGGTGCCGCGTCCGGCATGAGCGCGACCGGCTCCGAGCTCGGCAGCGCCCTCGGGATCGCGCTCATCGGCAGCTTCGGGTTCGCGGTGTACCGGGCCCGGCTGGCCGACACGCTCCCGGCGGGGCTGCCCGCCTCCGTCGGCGACGCGGCCGAGGACACCCTCGCCGCCACGGTGGACGTCGCCCGCGCCCTGCCGGCCGCCGACGGCCTGCGGCTGCTGTCCGCGGCCCGCGAGGCGTTCGTGCACGGCCTCCAGACCACGGCGCTCGTCGGAGCCGTCCTGGCCGTCCTGCTGGCCGTGGCGGCCGCGACCCTGCTGCGCCACACCCCCCTGCCGGGTCCTCCGCCCCTCGCGGAGGCGGCCGACCCGGCGAAGTCCCCGGAGAGGACGGATGGTTGACATGCCGGACACGAATCCCGAGACCGACGCGGGCCCGGGCCCCGTCGGCGTCTGGACCGGCGCGGTGCGCCACGACGGCCGGACCGACCCCTACACGATCTCCTTCGCGCCGGACGGGACGATCGCCCTGCGGACCCCCGTCACCGTGGGCACCGGCACCTGGGCCGCCCAGGGGGCGGGCCGGTTCTCGTACGAACTGACGGAGACCTTCACCCCGTCGAGCGGCCACGCGGGACACCTCCGGGCGCACGTCGACGCCCGCCTCGACGGCGACACGCACACCGGGACCGGCACCGCCCACATCCACACCCCCGACGGCGTGCGGGTGCACACCACCACCGCCGAGTCCGCGGGCGAACGCGTCGCCGACGCGCCGGCGCCCTGGCACGACGTGGTGGGCCTCGGTGCGCCGATCCGCGGCCGCACGCTCCACCCCGGCGACGACGGATTCGAGGAGGCGACCTCCGGCTGGCTGCTCACCGTCGAGCACCGTCCCGCCGGCGTCGTCGTCGCCGCCGACGCCGACGACGTGGCCGCCGCCGTCCGGTTCGCCGCCACGGCGAACCGGCCGGTCGCGGTGGAGTCCACCGGGCACGGGAGGTCGGTGCCCGCCGACGGCGCCGTGTTCGTCTCGACGCGGGAGCTGCGCGAACTGTCGGTCGACCCCCGGACCCGGACGGCCCGCATCGGGGCCGGGCTGCGCTGGGGCGACGTGCTCGCGGCCGCGGCCGAGCACGGCCTCGCACCGCTGTGCGGCTCCTCCGACCGGGTCGGGGTGATGGGCTACCTCACCGGCGGCGGACTGCCCCTGACCTGCCGCACCCACGGCTTCGCCGCGGACCACGTCCGCTCCCTCGACCTGGTCACCGCCGACGGCGCCGTCCGCACCGTCTCGCCGACCCTGGAACCCGACCTGTTCTGGGCGGTGCGGGGAGGCACCGGCAACTTCGGCGTGGTGACCGCGGCCGAGATCGACCTGCTGCCGCTGCGGACCGTCTACGGGGGCGAGCTCCACTTCCCCGGCGAGGATCCCGCCCACGCGGCGCACGTCGTGCGGTCCTACCTGGCGTGGGCCGGGGAGCAGCCGGAGGAGATGTCGTCCTCGGTGACGCTGCTGCGGCTCCCCGACGTGCCCCAGCTGCCCGAGGAGCTCCGCGGCCGCTCGCTCGTGCAGGTGCACGTCGTCCACACCGGTGACGCGACGAGCGGCGCCCGGCTGGTGGAACCGCTGCGCGCGCTCGGCCCCGAGCACGACACCTGCGCCGCCATGCCGTACGCGCGGATCACCGAGATGCACCACGACCCGAAGAACCCCGTCAGGGTCCACTTCCGGAGCGCGCTGCTGGACGGTCTGGACGACGCGGCCGTGGACACGCTGGTCTCGTTCATCGACCCGGCGGTGCCCGAGGGGCCGTTCCCGGGCCTCGAACTCCGCCACCTCGGCGGGGCGCTGAGCCGGCCGCCCCGGCGTCCGCACGCCGTCGGCGCCAGGGACGCGGCGTTCCACCTGTGGCTGCGGATGCCCGCCCCCGCCGGGGAGGAGGAGGCGGTGCGCCGGGCCGCGGACGAGGTGATGGCGCGGCTGAAGCCCTGGGACACCGGCACCGTGCTGCCCGGGTTCCTGTTCGACCACGACTCCGGCCCCGAGCACGTCCGGCGGGCCTTCCCCGAGTCCGACCACCGGCGGCTCACCGAGCTCAAGGCCGCCCACGACCCGCACAACCTGTTCCGCCTCAACCACAACATCCCGCCCGTCCCCGACGGCGCGTGAGAAGGAGGACAACCGGCATGTCACTCTCCACAGAGACACAGGCGGCGTTGGACGAGCTCGGCAAGCTGGCCGGAGCGCAGGCCGAGCGGGCCGACGCGGAGGGCAGGGTGAGCCCGGAGGTGATCCGGGCCGTGGTGGACGCCGGGTTCGCCCGCTGGCGGGTGCCGGCCCGTTGGGGAGGGCCCGACCTCAGCCACGCGGACCTGACCGCGGCGGTGGCGAAACTGGCCGAGGAGTGCCCCTCGACGGCCTGGCTCGCCAGTGTCGCCGCGTACTCCGCCCGGTACGTGTGCTGCCTGCCGGAGCAGGGGCAGGCGGACATCTGGGCCGACGGCCCCGACGTGACGGCCGGGATCGTCTTCAAGCCGCTGGGCACCGCCGTCCCCGTGGAGGGCGGATACCGGCTCTCCGGGTCCTGGACCTACGTCAGCGGCGTCGAGCACTTCGACTGGGCGCTGCTGACCGGTCCCGCCCCCGGCCCGCAGTCCGGCGGGCAGCCGATGCGGCTCTTCGCGGTGCCGCGCGCGGAGTACACGTACGAGAGGACCTGGTCCTCCCTCGGCATGCGCGGCACCGGCAGCCACACGCTCGTCCTGGACGACGTGTTCGTGCCCGAGCACCGGACCTGTCTGCGCGAGGACGCCATGCGGGGCGTGACGGTGGGCCTGCCGGGGCGCGCCCAGCTGTCGAACCCGGCGGTGAGCGGCATCATGTTCGTCGCTCCCGTCCTGGGCGCCGCGCGTGCCGCGCTCGCCGTCGCCGAGGAGCTCGTGGCGGTCCCTCCGACCGGCCCGCGGGCCGCGGCCGGCCAGCCCTACCAGGTCGACTTCGCCCGGGCCGCCGGGGAGATCGACGCCGCCCAGCTGCTGCTGGAGCGGGCCTCCGCCGTCGCGGACGGCGCCGCCGTGCCGCCGGGGCTCGCGCTCCGCAACCGCAGGGACTGCGCGCTGGCGCTCCAGATGCTGATCGACGCGACCGACCGGCTGCTGCGGATCGGGGGCACCAGGGCCCAGGGGGACGGGCATCCGCTGGGACGGTACTGGCGGGACGTCCGCTCGGTCGCCAGCCACGCGGTCATGCAGTTCGAACCCGCGGGCCTCGCCTACACCATGCACCTCCAGGGTCTCGTCGGACCCTCCTGAAGGAGACAGCAATGATCTTGGTAACCGGAGCCACCGGACACGTCGGCAGGCCCCTCGTGGACGAACTCCTCGCGGCGGGCCGCAAGGTCCGGGCGCTCAGCCGCGACCCGGACCGGGCCGACCTGCCCGTCGGGGTCGAGGTGGCCGCCACCGCCGACCTGCCCCTGGAGGGCGTCACCTCCGCCTTCTTCGTCATGAACGCGTTTCCGGGCGGCTCCGCCGAACCGATCGCCCGGATGAAGGCGGCGGGGGTCCGCCGCATCGTCGCCCTGTCGTCCTACTCGGTCCTCGACGACGACCCCAGGAACAAGATCGGCGTGAAACACCGGGAGCTGGAACGCCAGATCGAGGAGACCGGTGCGGAGTGGACGTTCCTGCGTCCCGCCGGAGGGTTCGCGGCCACCGCCCTGGAGTGGGCCGAGAGGATCAGGACCGAGGGCGTCGCCCGTTCGCCCTTCGGGGACGCGCGCACCGCCCCCGTCCACGAACGCGACATCGCGGCGGTGGCCGCACGCGCCCTGCTCACCGACGAACTCGTCGGGGCCACCCCCCTGTTCAGCGGCCCCGAGTCGCTCAGCTACGCCGACCGGGCACGGATCATCGGCGAAGTGACCGGCCGACCGGTCCGCTTCACGGAACTCACGCACGACGAGGCCCGACAGGAGTGGCTCCGGGCCGGCGTCCCCCCGCACGCCGTGGAGGCCCGGCTGACGATGTTCGCGAAGCTCGTCGGCCACCCGCACGAGATCTCTCCCGTCGACCCCCTCCTGGGCAGGCCCGGGCTGACCTTCGCCCAGTGGGTGGCCGACCACACCGACTCCTTCCGAAAGGCGACCTCATGATTCTGGTGTCCGGAGCCACGGGCAACGTCGGCGGCGAGCTGCTGCGCCGACTGCGTGCCGAGGGCGTCCCCGTCCGCGCGCTCACCCGCGATCCGTCACGGGCCGCGCTCCCGGCCGACGTGGACGTGGTCCGGGGCGACTTCGGCGATCCCCGGTCGCTCGCCGGGGCCTTCGCCGGCGTCGAGTCCCTCTTCCTGATGATGTCCGGGAACGAGGCCGCCGTACTCGAAGAGGCGGCCGGGGCCGGGGTGCGGCGGGTCGTGCTGCTGTCCTCCATGGCCGTGGAGACCCGCCCCGACTCCTTCGTCGGCCGGGTGCACCAGGAGGCCGAGGAGGCCGTGCGGAAGTCCGGCCTCGAATGGACGGTCCTGCGTCCGGGCCAGTTCGCCTCCAACACCCGTTCCTGGCGGTCCCAGATCGCGGCCGGCGACGTGGTCCGCACCCCGTACGCCCACGTCGCCCTGCCCGCCATCCACTCCGGCGACATCGCGGCCGTGGCCCGGACCGCGCTCACCCGGGACGGGCACGCCGGCGCCGCCTACGCCCTCACCGGCCCCCGGCCGATCACCCCCGTCGAACAGGTGGCGGCCGTCGGCGAGGCCATCGGCCGCCCGCTGCGCCACGAGGAGATCGATCCGGAGCAGGCCGCGCGGCAGATGGCCGCCCACATGCCCGCCGAGATCGTGGCCGCCACCCTGGAGTTCCTCGGCAGCCCCACCCCCGAGGAGACCCGGGCCCTGCCCACCGTCGAGACGGTGACGGGACGGCCGGCGCGCACCTTCGCCGAGTGGGCGCGCGACAACGCCGACGCGTTCCGCTGACCCCGGGAAGGGATCCGACCGTGCTGACCCAGCGCAGTTTCCGCGACGTCCTGGGATGTTTCGGCACCGGAGTGGTGCTGGTGACCGCTGAGTCGGACGGCGGACCGGTCGGCATGGCGGTGAACTCCTTCACCTCCGTGTCGCTGGATCCGCCCCTGGTCGCGTTCTGCGCCGCGCTGACCTCGACCACGTGGCCGGCCGTCCGGGCCACGGGCGGCTTCGCCGTCTCGATCCTCAGCGACGAGCAGGAGGAGGTCTGCCGCGCCTTCTCCGCACCCGGCGCGGACCGGTTCGCCGGCCGGGACTGGGCCCGCTCCCCCGCCGGGCGCCCGGTGGCGGCGGACGGACTCGGCTGGCTGGACTGCCGGATCAGGACGGTCCAGGTCGCGGGCGACCACCACCTGGTGATCGCCGAGGCCGAGGACTGGTCCCTGGGGGCCGACGCACGTCCGCTGATCTTCCAGGGCGGCCGCTTCGCCAGCCTGAGGGAGCGGTCACGTGCGGAATGACGAAACGGAGGCGGCCCGCGGAGGCCGCCGGAAGGAAGGTGCCCGTGTTTCTGGTGACCGGAGCGACCGGGAACGTCGGTCGTCACGTCGTCGACCGCCTGCTCTCCGCGGGCGGGTCGGTGCGCGCCCTGACCCGCCGCCCCGAAGGAGCCCGGCTCGGCGCGGGGGCCGAGGTGGTGGGCGGTGACCTCACCCGGCCGGAGACGGTGGCGCGGGCGCTGGACGGCGTCTCCGCGCTGTTCCTCTTCCCCTCCCCCGGGACGGCGGGCCCCGTCCTCGCCGCCGCGGGGGAACGCGGGGTGCGCCGCGTCGTCCTGCTCTCCTCGGCGTCCGTCCGGTACGACACCGACGGCGGCGACAACGCGATCGTGGCGTACCACAAGGAGGCCGAGCGGGAGGTCGAGGCGTCCGGGTTGGAGTGGACCCTGCTCCGGCCCTGCGCGTTCGCCCTCAACACCTTGCAGTGGGCACCGCAGATCCGCGCCGACGGTGTGGTGCGCGGCCCGTACGCCGGGGTGGAGATGGCCCTCGTCGACGAGCGCGACATCGCGGACGTCGCCGTCCGCGCGCTGCTGACGGACGGACACGCGGGCGCGAGGTACCACCTGACCGGGCCCGAGCCCCTCACCCAGACGGAGCAGGCCAGGCGGATCGGCAAGGCCGTCGGCCGGCCGGTGCGGTACGAGGAGGTGTCGCCGGCGACCGCGCGCGAGCGGATGCTCCGGAACGGGGTCCCGGCCGAACTCGCGGACACGACCCTCCGGTTCCACGCCGGGCGGGTCGGGGTGCCGGCGGAGATCTCGCCGACGGTCGAGGAGGTCACCGGCCACCCGGCACGCACGTTCGACCAGTGGGCCGCCGACCACGCGGCCGACTTCCGATAGGGGCGACGGGAGGCCGCGGGCGATCGGCGGCCTCCCCCGGGCCGTCGGTCGTCGCCGGGTCCCCCGGACCGGCGGTCGTCGCCGGCCTCCCCCCGAGGCCGCGGGCGATCGGCGGCCTCCCCCACCCCACCACGGTCGCAGAGCCGCGGACCCCGGCGCCTGGCCGCGGGCCGACGGCGGAACGAGAGAGGTTTCCTGTGGCGGATGTGATCATCGCCGGTGCCGGCCCGACCGGACTGATGCTCGCCTGCGAGCTGCGGCTCGCGGGCATCGACGTACTGGTACTGGAACGGCTCGCGGAACGGAACGGCGAGTCACGGGCCGGTGGCCTCCACGCCCGGAGCGTCGAGCTCCTCGACCAGCGCGGCATCGCCGACCGGTTCCTCGCGGCCGGCCGGACGGGGCCGCTCGCGCACTTCTCCTTCATCCCCCTCGACATAACGAGCCTCCCGACGAGGCATCCGTACGCCCTCGCCCTCCACCAGTCCCGGGTCGAGCAGCTCCTGGAGGAGCGCGCGAACGAGCTGGGCGTGCGGCTGCGCCGCTCCGCCGAGGTCGTCGGGCTGCACCAGGACGGGACCGGCGTCGAGGTCCGGATCGCCGGGGCCGACGGCCCCGAACTCCTGCGGGCCGACTACCTGGTGGGCTGCGACGGCGGCCGCAGCGCGGTGCGCAGGCTGGCCGGCATCGACTACCCCGGCACACCGGCGACGGTGACCGCCCTGCTCGGCGACGTCGTGCTCGCCGAGCCGCCCGCCGGGATCGTCTTCGGTCCCGAGGGCCGACGGGAGCACGGCTCCTTCATGATCTTCGACTCCGACCTTCCCGGCGTCCACCGGGTGATCACCATGGAGTTCGACAAGGTCACGAGCCGGGACGCCCCGGTGACCCTGGAGACGCTCCGCCAGGCGTGCCTCAGGATCGCCGGCACGGACTTCGGCATGCACAGCCCGCACTGGCTCAGCAGCTTCAGCGACGCCGCCCGGCAGGCCGACAGGTACCGCGAGGGACGGGTCCTGCTCGCCGGAGACGCCGCGCACATCCATTTCCCCTCCAGCGGGCAGGGCATGAACCTGGGCCTCCAGGACGCCGTCAACCTGGGCTGGAAGCTCGCCGCCGTCGTCCGCGGGCAGGCCCCCGAGGAGCTGCTCGACAGCTACCACGCCGAACGGCACCGGGCCACCGGGCGCATGCTCGTCAACATCCGCGCGCAGACCGCCCTGTGGCGCCCGGACGCCCAGACGGAAGCGCTCCGGGAGGTGTTCGGCGCCCTCGTCGGGTCCGAGGACGTCAACCGGCGCCTGGGCGGGGCCTGTACGCAGCTCGACGTCCACTACGCGGTGGGCGACGGCCATCCCGCCCTCGGCCGCCGGATGCCCGACCTCGACATCAAGACGCCCACCGGGCGGACGCGCGTCTTCGAGCTGATGCACTCCGGACGCCCCGTCCTGCTCGACCTCACCGGCCGGCCCGGCCTCCGCACCGCCCTCGACGGCTGGACGGACCGGGTGGACCTCGCCGAGGCGGAGTGCCCGGACGGGCGGTGGACGTATCCGGTGATCGGCGACGTCCCGGCCCCCCGTGCCGTACTGATCCGCCCCGACGGCCACGTCGTCTGGACGGCACCCCCCGCGCCCGCCACCGGCACCGACACCGACCTCGGCACCGCGGCCCTCAGGTCCGCGCTCACCCGGTGGTTCGGCCCCGCCCACAGCGGCTGAGCCACCGCCGCACCCGTGCCGCGCAGCACGCCCTGACAGCACCTCACACCGGCCCCGTCGATCGGAGAAGCACATGTCCCAGGACGAACCGAAGTCCCCCACCGCCGTCGCCGGGCTCCCCCCGGAGTTCGCCACCTTGATGCGGCTCGCCGACCTGGTCACCCCCATGGCCCTGCGGGTGGCCGCGAACCTCCGGCTCGTCGACCACATCCAGGACGGCCTCGACGACCTCGACGCGCTCGCGAAGGCCACCGACTCCCACCGGGAGACGCTGGGAAGGGTGATCCGGCACCTGGTCGCCGTCGAGGTGCTGACGGAGACCGCACCGGGCCGCTACGCACCCACCGCCCTCGGCGAACTGCTCGCCCACGGCCACCCCGTGTCCCAGGCGGGCTGGCTGGATCCGACGCACATGATCGGACGGGCGGACCTCTCGCTCGTCCACCTCTTCGACGCCGTCCGCGACGGCGGCTCCGTCTACGGGAAGCGGTACGGCACCGAGTTCTGGGACGACGTCTCGGGCGACGCGTTCCTCGGCGCCACCTTCTACGACCTGATGGCCCACGGCCAGCAGCGCATCTTCGGCGAGGCGGTCGAGCGGTACGACTGGTCCGGCGTGCGCCGTCTCCTCGACGTGGGCGGCGCCGACGGCGATCTGATCGCCGCCGTGCTCGCGAAGGAGCCCGGGATCAGTGCCACCCTGCTGGAGCTCCCCGGCCCGGCGGCCCGGGCGCGGGCGAAGTTCGAGGAGACCGGTCTGGCCGGCAAGGTCACCGTCGTCGACGGCAGCTTCTTCGACCCGCTGCCGGTGACGGCCGACCTGATCACGCTGTCGTTCGTCCTGCACAACTGGTCCGACGACGACGCCGTACGCATCCTGCGCCACTGCGCGGAGGCGCTGGAGCCGGGCGGTTCCGTACTGCTCGTCGAGTGCGCCGACCAGTCGCCCGCCAAGCCGGACCCGGGCTTCACCAGCGGCGACATCCGGATGATGGCCTACTTCGGGGGGCGCGAGCGCACCTACGCCCAGTGGCGGGAACTCGCGGTCGCCGCGGGCATGAGGATCGACTCGGTGTCCGAGACCCTCGCCTACGGCGCGCGTCTGCTCACCCTCGTGAAGTCGACCGCCTGAGTGCGCGCCGCGACGAATCCTTCGTGAATTCCCGGGCGCCCGGGGAACCGGGTCCGAAGCGCGAGAAAGCGGTCGGTCGGTCCAGAAAGAGCGGGGGAATAACTTCTGTCGATCGCGTGAATCCCCGCGGGTGGAGAAAACTCCAGCCGTGGCCGAATGTGATCGGACGCCTCATCCAGGATTTGACAGAAAAAGGTGTGGGCGGCACAGTCCGGGCGCCCACAACCGAAAGGGGGACGACTCCTGCGGAGTTCGTCCCGGATCGGCCGACCGGACCGGCAGCACAGCGCAGAGGACGCACAGCCAGCGGAAGGGGAAGCACTGTGGCGCACGACGAGGTCCGGGCGGCCGCACCGGAGGACCGCGGATACGTCGTTCAACTCATGTTCGGCAGCCTGGCGGCGCACGCCGTGCGCGCGGCCATCGACCTGAGGATCGTCGAGCTGATCGGCGACGGGCGGAGGACCGCCGCCGACCTGGCCGAGGGGGCCGGCACGGCACCGCAGCCCACCCTGCGGCTGCTCCGCGCCCTGGCGGGCCTGCGCCTCCTCGAGGAGTCCGCGCCGGGCACCTTCTCGGTGACCCCCGCGGGTGCCCTCCTCGACCCGGGGCGGCCTGGCTCCATGGCCTCGCTGGTCACCTCCTCCGGATTCATGGAGCAGCTCATGCGACCCGGCTGGGAGTACCTGGCGGACAGCGTCCGCACCGGCGACACCTCGTTCGAGAAGGCCTTCGGCAAGGACTTCTTCAGCTACCTCAAGGACCACCCGGAACGCTCCGCCGGCTTCAACGAGGCGATGAGCCGGGCGACCCGGGCCACCGCCGAAGTGCTCCCGGGCGCCTTCGACTTCGGACGCTTCGGCACGGTCGCCGACGTCGGGGGCGGCGACGGCACCCTGCTCGCCGGCGTCCTGCGGGCGCACCCCTCCCTCACCGGTGTCCTCTACGACACGGCGGAGGGCCTGGCCCAGGCCCCGGAGACGCTGCGGCGCGAGGGCCTGACGGAACGCTGCTCCCCGGTGCCGGGCGACTTCTTCACGTCGGTTCCCGCGGGCGCCGACGTCTACCTGATCAAGAGCATCCTGCACGACTGGCCGGACGACCGGTGCGTCACGATCCTCGGCCACATCCGCGAGGTGCTTCCGGCCGACGGGCGCGTCCTGATCGTGGAGCCCGTCCTGTCCGACGTGGTCGACCCCCACGCCGTCGGGCTCTACCTCGGCGATCTCAACATGCTGGTGAACTGGGGCGGCCGGGAGCGCAGCCGCGCGGAGTTCGACGACGTGTGCCACCGGGCGGGGCTCGAGATCGTGTCGGTGACGCCCCTCGGCGGCCCCGGCTTCCACCTCATCGAGGCCAGGGCGATCTGAATACGGCGTTTCATTCGGAGCGCTTCCCCGGCCGGAAGCGCTCCGTGACGCGTCGGCCGGGCGAGCCGTAAAGGGTTCCTCCGCACGCGCGGAATCCACCGGGACCACGCATGTCCGCCCGCCGGAAATGGACAATCCGATGCCGGGCGAGTTCGAACGGGCCTTTCCTCCGGGGTTTGACACCGAAAACGATCAGGTGGCAGGGTCGACACGTCCGCGGAATCCCGAGGAAGGGATGCGCGAATCAACCGACGACGTACATCAAGGAGCCAGCCTGTGACAGCACCCCTCGGCCGCATTCCCCTTTCGATCGGTGACCTCACCGATGAGCAGTACGGACAGGTCATCAGGCCTGGTGGTGCCGAGTACGAAACAGCACGTGCCGTGTACGCGGGCGACGTCGACCGCAGGCCCGCCGTCATCCTGCGCCCCACGAACCCCGACCAGGTCGCGGCCGTCGTGGCGCTGGCGCGGGAGACCGGCCTCGCGTTAGCGGTCCGCAGCGGCGGACACAGCCCCGCCGGGCACAGCGTCTGCGAAGGGGGCATCGTCCTCGACCTGTCCCTCATGCGGGCGGTGGAGATCGACGTCGAGGCCAGGACGGCCTGGGCCGAGGCCGGCATCACCACGGGCGAGTACACCGTGGCCGCCGCCGAGCACGGGCTCGCGACCGGCTTCGGCGACGGCTCCCTGGTCGGCGTCGGGGGCATCACGCTGGGCGGCGGCATCGGCTACCTGTCCCGCAAGTACGGCATGACCGTCGACGACGTCCTCGCCGCGGAGATCGTCACCGCCGACGGGGAGCTGCTGCTCGTGGACGAGCACGACCACCCCGACCTGTTCTGGGCCCTGCGCGGCGGCGGCGGCAACTTCGGGGTGGTCACCCGCTTCAAGTTCCGCCTGCACCGGCTCGACGGCGTGTACGGCGGCATGATGGTGCTGCCGGTGACGCCCGAGATCCTGGAGGCCTTCGTCGCCGAGGCCGAGGCCGCCCCCGACGAGCTCTCCACGATCGTGAATGTGTGGACGGCGCCGCCGTTCCCGTTCGTGCCCGAGGAGTACCACGGCCGCCCGATCATCCTCGCGATGCTGTGCTACGCCGGCCCCGCCGAGGAGGGCGAGAAGGTCATCGGCCGGTTCCGGGCCATCGCCCCGCCGTTGGCCGACATGGTGCAGGCCATGCCGTACCCCGGGATGTTCCCGCCGGCGGACCCCCTGGAGCACCCCATCACCGTGTCGCGCACCATCTTCATCGACCGGGTCGACCGTTCCACCGCCGAGACCGTCCTGGAGCACGTCACCGCCTCCAGCGCCATGGTCGCCGGGGCGCAGCTGCGCGTTCTGGGCGGGGCCATCGCGCGGGTCCCCTCCGAGGCCACGGCCTTCGCCCACCGGCAGAGCCGGATCATGGCCCACCTCTCCGCCGTCTACGCCGACCCGGCCGAGGCCGACCTGCACGCGGGCTGGGTCGAGGAGTTCACGGCCGCCATGCGGCAGTCCGACACCGGCGCCTACGTCAACTTCATCATGGACGTGGACCAGGAGCAGATCCGGGACGCGGTCTTCCCGGGCGCCACGGGGGAACGGCTCGCCCAGGTCAAGGCGAAGTACGACCCGACCAACCTGTTCCGCTCCAACCACAACATCCTGCCCGCGACCTCGTGACTCCCGTCGCGGGCTGACGCCTCGGAGCGTCGCTCCGAACCGTCCCAGGGGACGCCGTTCTTCGGCGTCCCCTTTGCGTTTTCCCGAGCCGCGCACCCCCTCACCTCCTTGGAGACCCGTCCATGACACAGGAACCGACGGCCGTGGCACCCGCCCCGGCACCGACCGCGGGGTCGAGACCGCGGTGACCTCCCTCGACAGCGCGGGGACCCGCGAGCGGGGGACGGCCCTCCAGGAGGCGGCGGCGCCCGCGGGAGGGCGCCGCGCCAGACTCGACTCCCTGACCGGGCTGCGCTTCTTCGCGGCCCTCTCGGTCTTCGTGAGCCACTCCTCCAGCCCGGTCTTCCCCAGCTTCGCCGACCCGCGCCTCCAAGCCGGCTTCAACACCGCGGCCGGCGCCCTGGGCGGCCTCGGCGTCAGCTTCTTCTTCATCCTCAGCGGCTTCGTCCTCACCTGGTCCGCACGGGCCCACGAGCGCACCGGAGCGTTCTACCGCCGCAGGTTCGTCAAGATCCTGCCGCTGTACTACGTGGTGGGCGCCGCCGCGGCCGTGCTGCTGTGGGGCACGGGCACCCGCCCGCAGGACCTGCTCGCCTACGCCGGCCTCGTCCAGGTGTGGCCGCCGGACCCGCGGATCAACTTCGCCGTCCTCGCGCCGGGCTGGTCCCTGGCCGTGGAGGCGGTGTTCTACCTGGTGTTCCCCTTCGTCATCGGGAGGTTCCGCCGCCTGGGGCACCGCGCGCTCTGGACGGGCTTCGCCCTCTGCGCGGCGGCCGCCTTCCTCGTACCGGTGCTCGCCTACACCCTGCCCGCCGCGCGGCTCGTCGGCGAGTCGCACGCGGCCGGCTTCCCGATGTGGTTCGCCTACGTCTTCCCGCTGGGACGCCTCTGCGACTTCTTCATCGGCATCTTCGCCGCGCTCCTCGTCGCCGGCCACCGCTTCCCCCGGGTCAGCCTGCCGTGGGTGCTGCTCTCCTTCGTCCCCTGCTACGTCGTGGCCGGCCAGACCCCGATGCTCTTCGGCTGGCGGGCCCCCCTGCTGCTCCCCAGCGTGCTGCTCGTCGTCGCCGCCGCGCAGCGGGACGTCTCGCGCCGGCCGACGTCACTGTCCTCGCGCCCGATGGTGCTGCTCGGCAACGCCTCGTTCGCCTTCTACCTCTGCCACTACCTGGTGCTCCACACCCTGGACATCACCGTGCTGCACGGCCCGTTCGACTCGACGGCCGCGGTGAGCGGCTACCTCGCCTCGGCCCTCGCCGTCTCCCTCGCCCTGGCATGGCTGCTGTACCGGTACGTGGAGCTGCCGATCGTCCGACGCTTCGGTACGTCCGACCCACGGCCGTGACCCCGTCGGCACGTCCGGCGCCGCGCCCGGCCGGGGCGGACGGTGACCACCGCGCGCCCGGACGGCCGGCACGAACACGCGAACCGAAAGGACCTCCCGATGAAGGCTCTGGTGCTCGCAGGCGGATCCGGCACCCGTCTGCGGCCGTTCAGTTACTCGATGCCCAAGCAGCTCATCCCCGTCGCGAACACACCCGTCCTCGTGCACGTGCTGCGGGGCGTCCGCGACCTGGGGGTGACCGAGGTCGGCGTCGTCGTCGGCACCCGCGGCCCCGAGATCGAGGCCGTCCTCGGCGACGGCTCCCCGTTCGGCCTGCGGCTCACCTACATCCCCCAGGACGCGCCCCGGGGCCTGGCCCACACCGTGTCCGTCGCCCGCGACTTCCTCGGCGACGACGACTTCGTGATGTACCTGGGCGACAACATGCTGCCCGACGGCGTCGCCGACGTCGCCGAGGAGTTCGCCGCGCACCGGCCGGCCGCTCAGGTCGTCGTGGCCGAGGTTCCCGACCCCCGTTCCTTCGGAGTCGCCGAACTCGGCCCCGACGGCGAGGTGTTGAGCCTGGTCGAGAAGCCGTCGGAGCCCCGCAGCGACCTGGCGTTGATCGGCGTGTACTTCTTCACGCCCGCCGTCCACGAGGCCGTCGAGGCCATCGAGCCCAGCGCCCGCGGCGAACTGGAGATCACCGACGCCGTGCAGTGGCTGGTCGCCTCCGGCGCGGACGTCCGGGCCAGCCGCTACGACGGCTACTGGAAGGACACCGGAGCGGTGGAGGACGTCCTGGAGTGCAACAGCCACCTCCTCGACGGCCTGAGCCGGCGCGTCGACGGTCACGTCGACGCCACCAGCGTCCTCGTCGGCCAGGTCGTGGTCGAGGCGGGGGCGCGCGTCCTGCGGTCCCGCATCGAGGGCCCGGCGATCATCGGCGCCGACACCCTGGTCGAGGACAGCCACATCGGCCCGTACACCTCGATCGGCCGGGACTGCCGGGTGAGCGACAGCCGGCTGGAGGGCTCCATCGCCCTCGACGAGGCGTCCGTCACCGGGGTGCACGGCCTGCGCGACTCGTTGATCGGGCGCGCCGCCTCCGTCGGCACCACGGGCCCCGGCACGGACCGGCACTGCCTGGTCGTCGGGGACCACACCCGGGTGGAGGTCGCGGCATGAGGATCCTCGTCACCGGAGCGGCCGGCTTCATCGGCTCGCACTTCGTCCGCGAGCTGCTGGCCGACGCGTACCCCGGCTGGGCCGGTGCCCGCGTCACCGCCCTGGACAAGCTGACCTACGCGGGCAACCGGGACAACCTGCCCGCCTCGCACGACCGGCTCGAGTTCGTCCACGGCGACGTCTGCGACCGCGGCCTCGTGCGCGCGCTCGTGCCCGGTCACGACGCCGTGGTCCACTTCGCCGCCGAGACCCACGTCGACCGCTCCCTGGAGGGTGCCGGCGAGTTCTTCCGCACGAACGTCCTCGGCACCCAGACCCTCCTGGACGCCGTGCTGGAGAGCGGCGTGGAGCGGGTCGTCCACGTCTCCACGGACGAGGTGTACGGCTCCATCGAGGAGGGCTCCTGGACCGAGGAGTGGCCCCTCGCGCCCAACTCCCCGTACGCCGCCTCCAAGGCCGGTTCGGACCTGGTCGCCCGGACGTACTGGCGCACCCACGGCGTGGACCTGTCCATCACCCGCTGCTCCAACAACTACGGGCCGTACCAGCATCCCGAGAAGGTCATCCCCCGGTTCGTCACGGACCTGCTGGAAGGACGTCGCGTCCCGCTCTACGGGGACGGGCTCAACATCCGCGAATGGCTCCACGTGGCGGACCACTGCAGGGGCGTGGCCCTGGTGCTCAACGACGGGCAGCCCGGCGAGATCTACAACATCGGCGGCGGCAACGAGTACACGAACCGCGCCCTGGCCGAGAGGCTCCTCGAACTGACCGGCACGACCCGGGACATGATCCGCCGGGTCCCCGACCGCAAGGCCCACGACCTGCGGTACTCGATCGACGAGTCCAAGATCCGCGAGCAGCTCGGTTACGCCCCTCTGATCGGCTTCGAGGAGGGCCTGGCCGAGACGGTCTCCTGGTACCGCGACAACCCCGACTGGTGGAAAGCCGTCAAGCACGGTGCGGCCTGACGCCCGTCCGGTGGCCGGGCTCCCGGTCCTCGTCGTGGGCGGCACCGGATTCCTGGGGCGCCACGTCTGCGAGGCCTTCGCCGCCCTCGGCGCCCGGGTCCACTCCGTGTCCGGCACCGGCGCGCACGACCCCGCGAGGGACCGCGCGCCGCTCCGTCTGGACCTGCTGACGGCGGAGCCGGAGGAGATCGCCGGGCTCCTGGACTCGACCGGCGCCGACGTGGTGATCAACGCCGCCGGCCGGGCCTGGGGGGCGGACGAGCGGCAGATGGCCGCGGGCAACGTCCACCTGGTCGAGCGCCTCGTCACGGCCCTCGCCCGGCCGTCCCGTCCACCGGTGCGGCTCGTCCATCTCGGCAGCGTCCACGAGTACGGGGCGGGTGCGCCGGACGCCGCCACCGACGAGGACCACGAACCCGCCCCCGTCACCGCCTACGGCCGCACCAAGCTCCTGGGCACCCGTGCCGTCCTGCGCGCCGCGTCGGAGCGGGGCGTCGACGGCGTCGTGCTCCGGCTGGCCAACGTGATCGGTGCCGGGGCACCGGAAGGCAGCCTCCTCGGCCGGGTCGCGGCCCATCTCGGGGAGGCCTCCCGTGCCGTCGCCCGCGGCGGGGAGGCCGCCGAACTGCGGCTCCCGCCCCTGTGCGCCGCCCGCGACCTGGTGGACGCGGGCGACGCCGTGGCCGCGGTGCTGGCCGCGGCCACGGCACCGGCAGCGGTCGTCACGGGCGCGCTGATCAACGTGGGCAGCGGCAGGGCGGTCCCGATGTCCGAACCGGTCCACCGCCTGGTCGCGCTCAGCGGCCTGGACGTCCCGGTCTCCGTGGATCCCGAGGGGCCGCCCGCGCGCACCGACGTCGCCCGGCAACGGCTGGACGTCACCCGCGCCGAACGGCTCCTCGGCTGGCGGCCCCGCCGGCACCTCGACGACTCCCTGCGCGACCTGCTCGCGCCCCTGCTACCGCCGGGACACCCACCGCTCGGCTCGGTGGCCCGCGCACCGGACATGGAAGAGGAAGCACCGTGAGCGACCACAAGGAACGGATACTCGACGAGGTCCGCAAGTACCACCAGGAAGCCTCCCCGCAGAGGGAGTTCGTCCCCGGAACCACGGAGATCTGGCCGTCCGGCGCGGTGCTGGACGAGACGGACCGGGCGGCCCTGGTGGAGGCCGCACTGGACATGCGCATCGCCGCGGGCCACAGCGCCCGCAGGTTCGAGACGGCCTTCGCCCGGCGGCTCAAGCGCCGCAAGGCCCACCTCACCAACTCCGGCTCCTCGGCGAACCTGCTCGCCGTGTCGGCCCTCACCTCGCACGTCCTGGAGGACAGGCGGCTGAAGCCGGGCGACGAGGTGATCACCGTCGCGGCCGGCTTCCCGACGACCGTCAACCCGATCCTGCAGAACGGGCTCGTCCCGGTCTTCGTGGACGTGGACCTCGCCACCTGCAACACGACGGCCGACCGGGTGGCGGCCGCGATCGGCCCGCGCACCCGGGCGATCGTCATCGCGCACGCACTCGGCAACCCCTTCCCGGTCGCCGAGATCGCGCAACTCGCCGCGGAGCACGACCTGTTCCTCATCGAGGACAACTGCGACGCGGTCGGCGCGCTCTACGACGGACAGCTCACCGGCACCTTCGGCGACATGACCACCGTCAGCTTCTACCCCGCGCACCACCTCACCATGGGAGAGGGCGGCTGCGTCCTGACCTCCCACCTCGGCCTCGCCAGGATCGTGGAGTCGCTGCGCGACTGGGGCCGGGACTGCTGGTGCGAGCCCGGCGAGAACGACAAGTGCCTCAAGCGCTTCGCGTACCAGATGGGCACCCTGCCCGCCGGGTACGACCACAAGTACATCTTCTCCCACGTCGGTTACAACCTGAAGGCGACCGACATCCAGGCCGCCCTGGGACTGACCCAGCTGGCCAGGCTGGACGACTTCGTCGCGGCCAGGAAGCGCAACTGGCGGCGGCTGCGGGACGGTCTGGAGGGCGTACCGGGACTGCTCCTCCCCGAGGCCACCCCCCGGTCCGACCCGAGCTGGTTCGGCTTCGTGATCACGGTGCGCCCCGAGGCGCCGTTCAGCCGCGCCGAGCTGGTGGCCTTCCTGGAGGGGAGGAAGATCGGCACCCGCCGGCTCTTCGCCGGCAACCTGACCCGGCACCCCGCCTACATCGGCCGACCGCACCGGATCGTGGGCGAGCTCACGAACAGCGACGTCATCACCGACCACACCTTCTGGATCGGCGTCTACCCGGGGCTCACCGACGAGATGCTCGACTACGTCGTCGCCTCGGTCAAGGAGTTCGTGGCCGCTCGCGGCCGCGGTCCGGCGCACCGGCCCCGGGGAGCCCTCTGATGTCCTCGCCGTCCCCTCTTTCCTCCCTCGGGCCGCGTGAGGACGTGCTCCTCCCCTCGCGCGTCGCGCGTTCCGCCGCGACCGCGGAAGGCGCCCTGCTCCGCACCGAGGACTTCACCCCCTGGCTGGCCGAACGGGGCCGCGCCAACGACTTCCGCGTCGACCGCATCCCGTTCGCGGAACTGGACGGCTGGTCGTTCGACGGGCGCACCGGGAACCTCGCGCACCGCAGCGGCCGCTTCTTCACCGTCGAAGGTCTGCACGTCACGGAAGAGGCCGGCCCCTACGGGGACGGCCCGTACGCCGACTGGTACCAACCCGTCATCACCCAGCCCGAAGTGGGCATCCTCGGCATCCTCGCCAAGGAGTTCGACGGCGTCCTGCACTTCCTCATGCAGGCCAAGATGGAGCCCGGCAACCCCCGCCTGCTCCAGCTCTCGCCCACCGTCCAGGCCACCCGCAGCAACTACACCAGGGCCCACGAGGGAGCGGGCGTGAAGTACATCGAGTACTTCACCGGCCCGCTCCGCGGCCGCGTCATCGCCGACGTGCTGCAGTCCGAGCACGGTTCGTGGTTCTACCGCAAGTCCAACCGCAACATGCTCGTGGAGGTCACCGGCGACGTGCCGCTGCTCGACGACTTCTGCTGGCTCACCCTCGGCCAGATCGCCGAACTGCTCCACCGGGACAACGTCGTCAACATGGACGCGCGCACGGTCCTGTCCTGTCTGCCCCACCCGGACACCGGACGGAAAGCGCTGCTCGGCGACATCGAGCTGCTCTCCTGGATCACCGGGGAACGCTCCCGGCACCACGTGCGGGCCGAGCGCGTCCCCCTCGTGGACGTCCCCCGCTGGAAGCGCGGCGAGAGCGCCGTGGAGCACGAGGACGGCCGCTACTTCCGGGTGGTGGCCGTGTCCGTACGAGCCGCCAACCGCGAGGTCACGAGCTGGACCCAGCCCCTCTTCGAGCCGGTGGGCCGGGGCGTCACGGCCTTCCTCACCCGTGCGTTCGACGGCGTCCCGCACGTCCTCGTCCACGCCCGCGTCGAGGGCGGCTTCCTCGACACCGTCGAACTGGGCCCCACCGTGCAGTACACCCCGGACAACTACGCCCACCTCGCCGGACCGGACCGGCCGCCCTTCCTCGACGCGGTGCTGCGGGCACCGGCGCACCGCATCCGCTACGAGGCCGTCCACGCGGAGGAGGGCGGGCGCTTCCTCAACGCCGAGAGCCGGTATCTGATCGTGGACGCGGACGAGGCCGACGCGCCGCAGGACCCACCGCCGGGCTACGCCTGGGTCACACCGGCCCAGCTCACGTCCCTGGTCCGGCACGGCCACTACGTCAACGTCCAGGGCCGCACGCTGCTGGCGTGCCTCCACGCGACGGGGCCCCTCCGATGAGCGGACCGGTGCGCATCGGGGTGATCGGCTGTGCCGACATCGCGGTGCGCCGGATGCTCCCCGCCTTCGCGGCCTCCCCGCACACCGAGGTCGTCGCGGTCGCCAGCCGCTCCGCGCGGAAGGCGGAGCGGGTCGCGGAGCGCTACGGCGCCCGCGCGGTGCGGGGCTATGCCGCTCTGCTCGACCTCGCGGAGGTGGACGCCGTCTACGTGCCGCTGCCCGCCTCCCTGCACGACCCGTGGGCCGAGGCCGCCCTCCGCGCCGGCAAGCACGTGCTCGCCGAGAAGCCCCTCGCGGCCGACGCCGCCCGGACCGGGCACCTCTTCGACCTGGCCCGGGGCCGCGGGCTCGCGCTGATGGAGAACGTCATGTTCGTCCACCACCCGCGGCACGAGACCGTACGGCGCCTGCTCGCCGACGGAGCCGTCGGCGAACTCCGCTCCCTGCACGCGGCGTTCAGCGTCCCGGCCCTGCCGGACTCCGACATCCGCCACCGCCCCGAGCTCGGCGGCGGCGCGCTCGCGGACGTCGGCCTGTACCCGCTGCGCGCGGCCCTCCACCTCCTGGGGCCCGCCCTGGAGGTCGTCGGGGCCGTGCTCGCCCGGGGGCGCGGCCGCGAGGTCGAGACCTCGGGCGCCGCGCTCCTGCGCACGCCCGGGGGGACCACGGCCCACGTCGCCTTCGGCATCGAGCACGCCTACCTCTCCCGGTACGAACTGTGGGGAAGCGAGGGCCGGATCACGGTGGACCGCGCGTTCACCCCGCCGGCGGACCTCGTCCCCGTGATCGACCTGCACCGGGGCGGGAAGCACGAGGAGGTGCGGCTGGCCCCCCACGACCAGGTGGCCTCCACCGTCGCCGCCTTCGTCGCCTCGGTGCGCGCCGGCGTCGCCCCGTCCGGGGCGACGCTGCGCCAGGCACGCCTGTTGGACGACGTGCGCGACCGGGCCGCATGACCGCCCCGTGGGCCCCGCGGCTCGGGGCCGAACCGCGACCGGGGCCGGGGCGACTGGACCTCTGGCTGTTCGCCGCGCCCGAGACCGCCGGCCGGCACGGCCCCCTCGCGCTGCACGAACTGGACGGGGCCGAGCGCGGCCGCGCGGACGCCTTCCGGCGGCCGGTCGACCGCGAGCGGTACGTGGCCTCCCACATCGCGCTGCGGCGGCTGCTGGCCGCGTACACGGGGACGGCGCCACGGGACGTCGCCTTCGCCCGGGCGGAATGCCCGCGGTGCGGCGCCCCGCACGGCCGCCCGGTGCTGGTCGACTCCGCCGTGCACTTCTCGTTGTCGCACAGCCGGGGTGCCGTCCTCATCGGCGTGGCCTCCGCGCCGGTCGGCGTCGACGTGGAGCGGCTGCCGCGGCCGGAGCGCGTCGACGTGAGCGTCACGGCGCTCCACCCGGGCGAGCGGCGGGAGGTGGAGCGGTGCGCGCCCGGCGACCGGCCGGCCGTGTTCGCCCGGCTGTGGACCCGCAAGGAGGCCTACCTCAAGGGAACGGGCGTCGGGGTCGGCGGCTGGACCTCGGACGTGTACCTGGGCGACGGAGGACCGGACGCCCCTCCGCGGCCCGCCGGCTGGACGGTCGTGGACGTGCCCTGGGGCGGCGGCCACGCCGCCGCCGCCGCGATCCGGGGAGGGCTGCGGCGACGGGTCGTGCGCCGGTTGCCGCCCCGGGCGGTGCTCACCGGGGGAAGCACCCCCGGCCTCCGGCACGACGGCGAGGAGGAGGAAGGGGAACGGTCACCCGGAGGGGACGAAACGGAAGCCGACGCCGCGCACCGTGGTGATCCACCGGCTGGAACCGAGCTTGCTGCGCAGGCTGCTGACGTGCGTGTCGATGGTCCGGCCGGGTTTCGCCCGGGGATCGCTCCACACCTGGGTCATGATCTGTCGGCGCGAGAAGACGCTGCCCGGCCGTGAGGCGAGCAGGGAGAGCAGATCGAATTCCTTGCGCGTCACCCCGATGTGCCGGCCGTCCAGACGGATCTCCCGGGCGCGGTGGTCGATGTGCAGCGGGCCGACCGTGATGACGTCCTCGGGAACGCCCGGCTGCGGCCGCACCCTGCGCATCACGGCCTCCATCCGCGCGGTCAGTTCGGTGAGGCTGCAGGGCTTGGCGACGTAGTCGTCCGCTCCCGCACGCAGGCCGAGGACCCTGTCGAGTTCCGTGTCGCGGGCGGTGACGACGATGATGGCGACGTCACTGACGGCCCGGAGGGTGCGGCACAGCTCCACGCCGTCCAGGTCCGGCAGATCGAGGTCGACGAGGAGCAGATCGGCCTTCCGGTGGTCCCGGAGCGCCTCGGCGCCGGTTCGGAGCCCCTCCGCCGCGTACCCGTGCCGGCGCAGCCCCCGGACGAGGAGGTCGGAGTCGGGGGACTCCCTCGCCACGGCGAGCACGCGGAGGGCCCCGCGATCGGTCCGCCCCCGCGGTCGGGCGGACGCGGTTCCCGCGGACATCTGGTGCGGAACGTGAGGTGCGGCCGTTTTCGTGGACTGGTATTCCATGCCGAGGGGGTCTCCACTTTCGTCCGATGGAACGGAGTTCGAGCAGGCGACTGCACGCACGCGCGGGGCACCGACCTCGCCAGGCCTCCGTCCGGCGCCGGTGCGGCGGCCGAACGACGCTCCGACCCGCAGCACCGCCACTGATGTTTCTTCACAAGTCCGTTACTCACAACACCAGTTCAAGCAGCGGCCACGCTAACTCCGGCACCTCGACCGAGTCAACTGACATTTAACGAACATGGCGCACGTCCGCACGCCAGTCCGGAGGTATGCTGGGGCACCACGGATGGAGGCGTAGCCGTGACCAACCCCGAGGGCAGACCGCCCACTCGCACCCTGGCCGACAAGCTCACCCATCTGTTCAGCCATACGGCGCCTGCCGGCCGGGGCCCGTACACGTCCGAGGAAGTCGCCCGCGCCATCACCGCGGACGGCATCCCCATCTCGGGCAGTTACATCGGCATGCTGCGCAAGGGGCAGCGCGACAACCCGACCGTCCGGCACGTCGAGGGCCTGGCGAAGTTCTTCGGAGTCCCCCCCGCCTACTTCTTCGACGACCAGGTGACCGAGGCCGTCGACACGCAGCTGTCCCTCCTCATGGCCCTGCGGGACGCGGAGGTGCAGCGCGTCGCGCTGCGGACCGCCGGGCTCTCGCGCAAGAGCCTGAAGTCCATCCAGGAAGTGATCGAGCGCGTCCGCGAACTCGAGGGGCTTCCCGAGGAATCACCCGCCGTGGATTCGTGACCCTTCCTTTCGACGGATGATCGACTGGCTCAAACCCCCCTGGTGGAGCCTTGGTCGACGTGTTGAGATGAAGTGCAGTCGATCAGCAGGGAAAGGCGAGTGAATGACACCGGACCAGTGCGCACTCGACATCGCCTCCGTCAATCCGTTCCCTTGACCCGTGTCCCCGCCGCCGTGGAATAGGCCCGTCGGACCCTATTCCCCGGAGCGCCGGCGTCGGAGCCGGTGAGGCACCGCACGGGACGGCGGCGATTCCCCATCACCTCTTCACACCCCCCACATCCCCTCCACTTTCCGCCGCCGTCGTGAGAGCGCATCACGGCTCGGCCGGCGGACCTACAAGCGGAGAGACCGTTTTGAACGAGCGACGCTTACGAAAGCGCTGCAAACGCATCCTCCGGGACCTCGGAGTAAGTCCTCCGCTCCAGGTGCGCGAATTGTGCAGGCTCCTCGGCGACTACCGCGGCCGCCCCGTACACCTCGTCGACTACGCCCTGCCGGTGCCGGGCCCCTTCGGTCTGTGGGTCGCCACGGACACGGCGGATTACATCTTCTACCAGCAGGAAACCAGCCTCGCTCACCAGGACCACATCATCCTGCACGAGGTCGGCCACATTCTCGCCAACCACGTGAGCGACGAATCCGATCCCGCGGTCTGGAAGACCCTCCTCCCCGACCTCTCGTACGGAGCCATCAACAGGGCGCTGCGGCGCACCGCGTACGAAGAGGAACACGAACTCGAGGCCGAGCTGGTCGCCACCATCATCCTGGAGTGGTCGACCGTCCTGGACCAGGTCGTTCCCCGCGCCCCGGAGGACCCCACCCTCGGCGCCCTCAGCTCCGCGCTCAACCCGCGCTGGGGGTGGCTGTGATGTTCCAGATACCGCTGATCGTCATGTTGGGCATCGGTGTGCTGTGGAAGGGCATCGACCTGGCACGTGCCCCCCACAACCGCGTACTGCGCTTCCTCGTCGCCTGCCTCCTGCTGCTGCTCGGAGGCGAGGTCCTCAGCTTTCCGGAGGTCAGCGGCGCCCTCGACGCCGCCTCCGTCGTCGGGTTCGGCAAGATCGCCTTCAACGCGGTCTACATGTCCGGGCTGTGCGCCCTCATCCTGTTCTTCACCCGCGCCGCCCGCAGCACGGACGCGGCGTACCGCCGGCACCTGCGGATCCACACCGGCCTCCTCGCCGTGACCCTGATCTCCCTCACCCTCTCCATGGCCGCCACGCCCGCGGCGCTCCGCGCCCACTCCCTGGGCACCCCGCACATGGCGGAACCGGCCGTCGCCTCCTTCTACGTCGTCGGCAACGCCTACTTCATCTACGCCTTCCTGACCGCCGGCCGGTGGGCGCTCCGCTACGCCCGCAGGGCGGCCCAGCACCTGGGCATCGGCCTGCGGATCACCGCCCTCGGCCTCATCGGGCTGACCGTGTCGTCGGCCGGCCGGATGCTCCTGGTGCTGCTGCGCATCGGCGAGCCCGGGTCGCACGAGGCGTTCAACACGGTCAACTGGTCCCTGTCCGACTGGAGCATGGGGGTCGTCCTCACCGGAATCTGCTACTCGGCCTCCGTCCAGGTCCTCGCCCGTCTGCGCTCGATGTCACGCCACCGGCGCATGTACCACGAGCTCACCCCCCTGTGGACGGCCCTGACCACCGCCTACCCCGAGATCGTCCTGGACCGGGCACCGGCCCGCCGGGGGTGGCGCCGCCAGCGCCGGACGTACGAGCAGCGCTTCTACCGGCGGCTCATCGAATGCCGTGACGGACTGCTGCGCCTGAGCCCCTACCTGGCGCACATCGCGCCCGACGCCGACCTCGCCCACGTCCCCGCCGAGCGACTCGCCGGGTACGTCACCGAGGCGCTGGCCATGGAGTCCGCGGCCGAGGTGCCACCCGCCGAGCTGTCCGCGGTCCGCGTCGCGACCCCGGTCGGAGGCGACGACCTCGACTCCGACGCCCGCGAACTCATCGCCGTCTCCCACGCCCTGCGCGGAAGGAAAACGTGAACAAGCTACTGATCACCGCGGACACCGTGATCGCCGGGCCCGCGAACGAGGTGATCGCCGACGGCGCCGTCCTCGTCGACTCCGGCACCGTCGCCGCGGTGGGCGCCGCCGCCGCGCTGGACGCGACGCTCGATCCCCGTGTGCCCCGGCTGCGCTGCCCCGGCAGCACGGTCGTCCCCGGCATGGTGGACTGTCACGTCCACCTCGCCTTCGACGCGGGCCCGGACATCGTCGGCGCGGTCACCGGCACCGCCCCGGACCGGGCGGCCACCGCCATGGCGGACCGCGCGCTCCGGCTGCTCGCCGCCGGCGTCACCACCGTGCGGGACCTCGGCGACCGGGACGGCCGCACCCTGGCGCTGCGCGCCTCCATCGCCTCCGGATCCGTCGCCGGCCCTCGCGTCCTCGCCGCCACCACCCCTCTGACCTCGCACGGCGGCCACTGCGGCTTCCTGGGCGGCGAAGTGACCACGGACGACGACATCCGGGCCCTCATCGCCCGCAACGCGGCGGCCGGAGCCGACCTGATCAAGGTCATGGCCTCCGGCGGCGCCCTCACCCCCGGCGGCCCGCCCATGTGGGAGCCGCAGTTCTCCCCGGCCCAACTGCGCCTGATCGTCCGGGAAGCGGCACACCACGGGCTGGCCGTCGCCGCCCACGCACACGGCACCGAGACCATCGGCCACTGCGTGGACGCCGGCGTCCGCACCATCGAGCACTGCTCCTGGCGCACCGCCGGGGGCATCACCTACGATCCCGCGATCACGAGCCGCATCGTCGACAACGACGTGGCCGTCTGCCGGTGCGTCTCCGGCGACTGGCGCCTGTTCCTCGAACAGATGGGCCCCGAACGCGCCCAGGCGATGATCGAGTCCATCCAGGAGATGCGGAAGCAGGGCGTTCGCTTCATCGCCGGCACCGACGCCGGTGTGCCAGGAGCCCGGTTCGGCGACTACGTGGGCATGCTCGAGTTCTTCGCCTCCACGGGCTTCGAGAACAGCGAGGTCCTCGACATGGCGACCGTCGATGCCGCCCGGGCCCTCGGCCTCCGGGACACGGGCACCCTGGCCCCGGGCATGCGGGCCGACCTGATCGTCGTCGACGGCGACCCGCTGACCGACCTGGGCGCCCTCCGCCGCGTCCGCCACGTGTTCACGGCGGGCCGCCCCGCGCCCGCCCTCTCGGACACACCGCGCTGAACCGGCCCGCTCCGCCTTCCCTCACCCGGAGACCCCACGGGAGGCAGGCGCGGAGATCGTGGACACCACGGCCCGGGTCCGGAAGCGGGCCGCGGCCGCCTGCCGCGTCCGGGCGTCGCCTCCTCACGTTCGGAGCGCGGGGGCTCACCGAGCGCCGTGCTCGCCTCCGGCCTCCGGGCCCGGGGCGCGGTGCCGGGTCCCGATCGCGCGGGACCGGCTGCCGGCCCGGCCCGCCCGTGATCCCGCGTAGGCGGCGATCCGGAGCCCGCGCAGGCGTTCGGGGGGTCGGAAGGCCGTGAGCGGTGCGCGGTACGGGTCGAAGGCCCCGCCGTCCACGGCCTGCTCCTCACCGACCAGGGTGAGCCGTGCCATCGGCTGCCAGCGGCGACCGGCGGCGAAGGCCAGGACGAAGTGCAGGGGCCTGACGGCGGCGGCGGCCGCCACCGCCGTGGGGTGCGCGGGCACCCCCGGCGTGCCGGGCACCGGGAAAGCCGCCACCACGCCGCGCCGGTCACCGACGGCGTAGCCCAGCAGGGTGCCGTACGGACCGGCGGTGGCGGACAGCCGGGGCAGGGGCACGTGCCGGAACGGCCCGCTGCGGCCGCTGGTGGTCAGCAACAGCTCCAGGGGGCGCCCCGGGCCCTCGGCGTCCTCCACCCGCAGCGCGAGTCCCAACCCGTCGGGCAGCGGGTACGGCAGCCCCGCGGCACGGGACCAACGCGCGGTGACCCGGTGGGAGCCCGGGCGGTCGAGCCAGGGCACGCCCCAGGAAGGCCGGTGGTCCGGGACCGTGAGGCGCCCGGTGAGCACCACTCCCCGCGGGTGCAGCGCGGGCCGGGAACCCCGGCGGCGGGCGATGGCCCGCGCGAGGCGGTAGGCGATCACGTCGGGACGGTTCACCGGGACCTCCGGTCCGGTCGGAGGGCTGGGCCACGGACGAGGCCCCGGGGCGGGACCCGCCCCGGGGCCTCCGTATGCACGCCCCCTACCCACCCCCGGCCCGCCGACTCACCCTTCGGACGGTCCCTTTCCCCTCCGGGCCCGGTCCGGGCCCGTCCACTGGTCACTCCGTTGGAGCCCGGCCGTACCCCAGGGGAGGCGAACGGCGTCGTCAACTGCCAACGTACGAGTGTGGCGCCGACCCGAATCAGGGAGACGCGGACGACACCGGGGCACGAGGGAGGAACCCCGAAACCTCCGACAAGCCATGGAGACGGAGTCGCACGACCACGGCGGATCCGGACCGAAACGCCCATGAACAGCCAGGGCGGGCGTCCGGCCGAACCTGCGGAGGAACGGTGGAGGAGAAACCGGACGAATTTTCACTGACCGAAGGACTGATCTCCGTACTGGGATGGGGAACAGATTCCAGTGAATTCGTGAAAGTAGCGCTCAGGGCGCACCTCGACAGCCTGCGGGAACGATTCCAGCTACTCCTTCCTGTGCTGGAACGCGAAGATCTCGGACGCCTCGCACGGCTCGACGAAAACTCATGGGCGCGCATCCTCCTCGCACCCGCCACCAGCTATGTTCTACGCGCCCCGAACCAATTACCGATCTCCCACCTCATGAACGCGGCAGCCGGTGAACTCCTTCTGGCGGAAGCGGAGCTCCCGGAGGCGTCTCTCGGGAGCAAGCCCCGGGAGCGACGCAGGATCCAGACCGCACTGGGCGACCACACATGGGAGATCGACGCGCGGGGGGTCGTTCGACACCGCCGGAGCCCCTCGCTGAAGGGGATCGTGGTCGACACGTCGCGCGCCTGTTCCGCCCAGGCTCTGCGCGCTCTGGAAGGGATCTCGGAGGACTACACGGCGGATGAAGCCGGTCAGCTGGTGTCCGCGATGGAGCAGGCGATCGATTCGCTCTCCTCCAGCAATCCCGCCGCCGGAAATCTCGTCCTCCGATGCGTGCGAGTCGTCTGTCTCAGGAAGGACGCGTCGAACAGCGTCACCTCGTCCTCGCTCACGACGTGCCCGGGATACATCCGGCTGGTTAACCTGAAACCGCATGATCGAGCGGCCCTCGTCGACGCCGTCCTCCACGAAGCCATTCACAACCTCCTCTACCTGGTGGAGTCGCACGAACCCTGGTACACGGACCGGCACGCGGTCCGATCCCGTCGCATGACGTCACCCTGGTCAGGACGCGAGATCCGCGTGCACTCCTTCGTGCATGCCAGTTTCGTCTGGTTCGGACTCCTGAATTTCTGGTCCTCCTTCAAGGGTGACGAGGCTGTCGCCCGCTCCATGTTCCGGCGAGCGGCAAAAGGGTTCGAGGGTGACGGGCTCACACGCCTCGTCCTCTCGGCACAGGGTGTCGAGCCCCGTGTCAAGAACGCCATCACGGATCTCATCGACAGGGCACAGTGCACTCAGGGCCCCTGGAAACGGCCGCCAGGGGCGCCCTCCACCTAAGGGCTGTCCCGTAACTCTGAAGACCGCCTGCTGGTGTCCGTTTCGACCTGCTTGACCGAGGTCCTGTTGACGCCGCGAGTCGGGTCAGAACCGGACATGGTGCTCCGGGAGCGGCGCACTGCTGACCTCTGCGCCGAGTTACGGGACAGCCTTTAGGCGGCGACAGCAATCGGCTGGGAAGAAGGCCCTGATGGAGTAGCCCGGGCGTGTCCGGAGGAGACCTCGCTCAAGGCTGTGGATACGTTGCTTTCCTAGGCCCCGGTGTCCAGAGTGAAGTGGAGAATGCCGGTGACTGGCAAACACGATGAACAGTCTTCACACGACGAAGTTGTGGACGCTCTCGCCGGCGATGTGGCGCGAAGTCTGCGCTCCGCTGTCGAGAATCAACTGGCGGCAGATCTGGCAGGGCACGACCAGTCCCACGGCAGTGACGCCAGCGGCATGAGTTCGCACACCTCCACTCCCAAGAACGTGATCCCCGGCGAGGAGGAGCGTGCTCCTGCGGTTCAGGGCATGGCCGGAGAGCTCGAGCACGGGCAGACCCACAGCGAGAGCACCCACGGTGGCGGTGGAAGCGGAAAGCTGCGTTCGACCCGCGACGTGGGCGGGGAGCCGCACGGGCAGACCCACAGCGAAAGCACCCACATCGCCGCCGAGGCACGCCAAGCCACCGTTCGGGACACCGGCGGAGAACCACACGGCCAGACCCACAGCGAGAGCACCCACGGTGGCGGTGGAAGCGCACAGTTCCGTTCGACCCGCGACGTGGGCGGAGAGCTCGAACACGGGCAGACCCACAGCGAAAGCACCCACATCGCCGCCGAAGCACGCCAAGCCACCGTTCGGGACACCGGCGGAGAACCACACGGCCAGACCCACAGCGAGAGCACCCACATCGCCGCCGAAGCACGCCAAGCCGCCGTCCGGGACACCGGCGGGGAGCCGCACGGCCAGACCCACAGCGAGAGCACCGGCGGAGGCGGAGGCGGCGGGAAGCTGCGCTCGTCCGCAGTCCGCGACGTGGGCGGAGAGCTCGAGCACGGGCAGACCCACAGCGAAAGCACGGGCGGAGGAGGCGGAAGCGCAAAGCTTCTTTCGACCCGCGACGTGGGCGGAGAGCTCGAACACGGCCAGACCCACAGCGAAAGCACCCACATCGCCGCCGAGGCACGCCAAGCCGCCGTCCGGGACACCGGCGGGGAGCCGCACAGCCAGACCTACAGTGAGAACGGTTCCCAGACGCACAGCGAGAGCGGCGGGGGGCACAAGCTGCGCGGCCCCGCCACACGGGGTGCGGCGGGCGAGACGGATTTCGAGCAGACCCACAGCCAGTCCCGACCCTCGGAGTCGCGTACGCGCGATGCGCAGGGCGCGAGAGGCGGCTCCTTCATCCAGGACCACACGAGCACCGGTGGCCATGACGGCGGATCCCTTGAGATGAAGGTCGCGGCGGCACTGCGGCCGATCATCGAGGAGGAACTGCGCGCCGCGGCCACTCGGCGGCCCGAACACGACCGGACGGGCCCTCCCGACGAGCCGACCAGGACGAAGCGCGGCAAGGGGAACAGCGACAAGCCGGCCCACGGTCAGACCCACAGCGAGGCCGTCGCGTACGAGGAGGACACCGACCCCTCGTCGAAACCCGCGGGTCCGCCGCCCGAGTAGAGCGGTCGAGCGGGCGGCGCGGGAGGTGCCGCGTCGCCCGCCGCCGGAGCTGGTGATCGCGCAGGCCACTTGTAGGAGAGCGCACGTGAACACTGTTATCACGACACCGAGGCTGGGTCTGGTCATCCTGAAGGTGGCCGGACGGTGCAATCTCGATTGCACATACTGCTACGAGTTCAATCTGGCGGATCAGAACCTCGCGGCCGGACCGCGCATGATGTCGGACGAGGTCTTCTCCTCGACGATCGAGCGCATCCGCAGGCACGCCGACATGAGCGGCCAGAGGACCATTTCCCTGTCGTTCCACGGGGGTGAACCGTGCCTCGTCGGGGCGGCCCGCTTCGACCGGTGGTGCGAGGAGGCCAGATCGTCGCTCCCTGGTCTGCAGGTGTACATCTCCCTGCAGACCAATGGGACGCTCATCAACCGTGACTGGATCGACGTGTTCCTCCGGCACGGCGTGGACGTGGGCATCAGTCTGGACGGCCCTCCCGAGGTGCACGACAAATTCCGCGTCCGGCGCAACGGCAGCGGCTCGTACAGGGCGGTGCGGCGCGGGCTCGACATGCTCCAGACGAACGGGGTGAGGTACGGCATCCTGGCGGTCGTGCAGCTCGGCGCCGACCCCCTGAAGATCCACCGCCACTTCCTGGACATCGGCTGTCGCAGCGTCAGCTACCTCATGCCCGACATGACGCACGACACGATCGGCGACGCGCGGACGCGGTTCGGCCCCACTCCGTGTGCCGACTACCTGATCCCCATCTTCGAGGACTGGTGGCACAACTCCACTCTCGAGGTGCGGATCAGGAACTTCTGGGAGGTCTCGAGGCTGATCCTCGGTGGCACGAGTCACGTGGACGCGTTGGGCAACATCCCCCTGGGCTTCGTCGTCGTCAACCCGAGCGGGGAGGTGGAGGGCCTCGACGTGCTCAAGGCCTGCGAGGACGGACTCACTCGTACCGGCCTCAACGTGCTCGACGACGACTTCGCCGACCTGATCCACACCAGTCCGCTGCACAGTCGGATGGTCTTCGACGGTGCGCCCCTGCCGAGCGACTGCGTCGGATGCGTCGAGGTGGACACCTGCGCCGGCGGATACCACCCGCACCGGTACTCGAAGGAGCGGGGGTTCGACAACCGGAGCGTGTGGTGCGCGGACCTGCTCAAGATCTTCGCGCATCTGCGTCGCCGGCTGGAGGTGGACCCGGGAGAGACGATGCGCCTGCGCCGCGAACTCGCCGGTGCGCGCTGACCCGCCCGCAGCTCGGACGTCCGTGGCGCGAAGGGCGGCTCCATGAGCGGGACTCGGGGGTGGGAGGTGGTGAGCTGGGAGGACCTGCCTCGGCTCGATCGCACCAGCAATCGCATGGGTGATGTCGAAGGCTTTCTCGCACGGTGGGAGGGTCGGGTGTCCGGGGCGCCCGGCAGGACCGTGCTCACCGGCGGCCTAAGCGGCCGAAGCCGTGGGGGTCCGCCCGGTCGGTCGGTCGCCCGGGCGGTGGCGCCCGGTGAGGAAGTCATCGTCGACGGCAGGCGGGGCAGCTGGCTGGACGTCCTGGAAGACGGGGTTCGGCAGCTGGTGCCCGCTGTCGTGCGGTGCTTCGGTTGCGTCACGTATTCGAGCTGTGAGGGCCACGACCGCACGGGACAGGAAGAGCCCAACGACCACCGCGAGGTCTGTGCCGTGGCCCGGGACGTCGATGAGTCCCACCGGCTCGCCCGTGGGATGAGCTCCGTCGTCGGCCGCCTCCGGGGCGCACGCACGCCTGCCGTGCACACCGAGGTCGTCCGGGAGTACCTCGGTTCCCGGGTCGACGGCTCCGTGTGGAGAGGAGTGACCCTGCGGTTCGCTCCACCGGCCGGGGCGTCCTGGGCGGAGTACTTCCAACAGGTGGACAGGGCCACGGCAGAGGTCGTCGCGCTCGTCGACCGGGTCGTCCCAGAGTGACAACGAGGTCCTTCGCTACGGGGGACCCGTACCGGCGCACGCAACGTCCTTCAGGGAAGGAGATCGAGATGAACCACCCCGCACCGGAAGAGGGCTCCACGGCAGGGGAGGACCTCGCCTACTTCCCCAACGCCGGTGACACCCGGGTCACGGTCGTTCGTGACCCGGGAAGGTTCACCGTGCGGTTCGGGGTCGAACGCGAACCCCTCGACCCGGACGCCCGCGACCTCCTGCGGCGGCGGGCAGCCGTCGTGGAACGTCTGCCCGAACACCGGCTCAGTGTCTACACCCTGAGTGCCACCGAGGCCCACGAGGCGGTGCAGTTGCTCAACCGGGAGCGCGCCGTCGACGTGGCGGCACCCGTGCTCCACCGCTCGACGGACAGCCAGGACGACATCTACGTCACGGAGCGCTTCGTCGTCCAGTTCCTTCCGGACGTGACGCGACAGCAGATCGACCGGTTGAACGCCGAGCACGGGGTGTCGATCGCAGAGGAGCTGGGCTACGCGGAGAACGGGTTCCTCCTGGCCGCGCCGGCCGGAGCGGACGGATTGGGAGCCCTGCGCACGGCCAACGCCTACCGGGCGACCGGCCTGACCGTCTTCGCTCACCCCGACCTCATCGCGCCCCGTCACCGGCGCCGCGCGGCCACACGCGCTCCATCCCCCACGGCCGCCACGAGAACGGGGCCTTCGGCCCGTGCCGTCCGCGACGCCGGCTACGTCTCCCGCCAGTGGCACCTCACCGCAGCCCGGGTCGTCGATGCCTGGGGGGTGACCTTCGGCGACCCTCGCATCCGCGTCGCCGTCCTCGACGACGGGGTGGACGTCGGGCACCCCGAGTTCGCGGACAAGGTGGGACCGCAGTTCGACTTCTCGACCCAGACGGCCGACGCCTCGCCGAAGTCGGATTTCAACAACCACGGCACCGCCTGCGCCGGCGTCGCGGTGGCGAAGGGACTCCGCGCCTCCGGTGCCGCGCCGGAGTGCACCCTCATGCCCGTCCGCTTCCCCTCTTCCCTGGGAGCCTCGCAAGAGGCCCGCATGTTCCAATGGGCCGCCGACAACGGGGCCGACGTCATCAGCTGCAGCTGGGGGCCGGAGGACGGGACGGGCGACGTCGAACCCCTGCCGGGGAGCACGGCGGCCGCACTCGACTACTGTGCCCGCAAGGGCCGCGGCGGCAAGGGCATTCCGATCTGCTGGGCCGCCGGCAACGGCAACGAGTCCGTGGACGACGACGGTTACGCCTCCAGCCCGGACGTCATCGCCGTGGCCGCCAGCACGGACCGCGAGCGCAGGGCCTGGTACAGCGACAAGGGAAAGGCGATCTGGGTCTGTGCGCCGTCGAGCGGCGCCGCGTCCATGGGCGAGAAGTCGATCACCACGACGGACCGCACCGGCGTCGAGGGCTACAACGACGGGCGCGAAGGCCTCGACGTCGCCTACACCGACTCGTTCGGGGGCACCTCCTCCGCCGCACCGCTCGTGGCGGGCATCGTCGGCCTGATCCTCTCCGCCAACCCCGAGCTGACCGCGGAGCAGGTCCGGGACATCCTGAGGAAGACGGCCCGCAAGATCGGGGACGGCTACGACGCGGACGGTCACAGTCCGGAGTTCGGCTACGGCCAGGTCGACGCACACGCCGCCGTGCTCGCCGCCCGGTCGGCCGGTGGTTCCCCCCCGGTGAGCCCGGTGGACCGGAGCCTGTCGATCACGGGCCCGACGAGCGTCAGCAGCTCGGGGCCGCCACCGACCTTCGGCATCGACGCGGGCCCCGGACCGACCCTGTACTACGCGGTGGAAGCAGCCACGGCGTCCCGGTTGTTCGACAGGGCGCGTCACGGAAACGAGCGCTCTCCGGACAACTTCTACGCCTCCTGGCAGGACACGGGTTTCCTCGCGGGCAGTTCGTACCGACTGTCCGAGACGGCCTGGCAGCGACTGCTTCACGCCGACGAGTTGTTCTACCGCGCCTGGTTCAGTTCCTCGGCCGAACAGTGGCGGGACGTCCTGGTCACGACGTCGGACACGGACCACGCCACCGCACCCGGTATGGAGATCGAGTCGGACGGGCGGACCCGCGAGGTCGGGAGGCGTCTCGCGTCCCCCCGCATCAGCGGACCCGACACGGTCTCCGGCAGCGGCCCGGCTCCGCTGTTCCGGGTCGAGCTGCCGGATTACGCCCGCTCCTTTCGCGTGGAGGTCGCTGCCGAAGCGCGGCTGTTCGACCCGGACGAGGCCTCCGACCGGACATCACGCACCTACTGCCTCTGCCCTGTCGTCGACGCGCGCGAGGCCGGCCCGTATCGGCTGCCGGAGTCGGCCTGGGAAAAGCTGCGAACCGGTCGGCGCCTGTACTACCGCGTCGCCTCGGCCCGTACACCGCTCGGCACTTCGCACTGGAAGCCGCTCGACGTCTCGACTCCGGACGCCGTGGCGGAGCGGGCCCCCTGGATCGGGGTGACCTCGGGCCAGGACCCGCGCGCGCGGACGGTGGCTCCCGGCCGAGCGCGGCTGCACGACCCCGATGAACTCCTGTGGCGCCGGATGTGAGCCCAGGGGCAGCCGACCCGCCCCCGGTCGGCGCTCGGGCGCCCGGCAAGGCCCCGTCGGAGCAGCCGGGCGGGGGCCCGGTCGGTGGGCCGGGCCCCCGGTGGTCACCGGAGGGCGGCGGTCAATCGACGGCCCATCGCTGGAGCGTGCCGCCGGTGTCGGGCTGTTGCGTCACCGGCGCTCCGTCCGCCGTCGACGCCGTCGTCAGCAGCAGGCCACTGGCGACCGAACCGACGGTGTAGGCGCCGGTGCCCTGTCGCACGACGTTCCAGCGCTGGTTGGCACCGCCGTGGCAGGTCCACTGGATGACCTTGGCGCCGGCGCTCCTGGAGCCGCCCTCGATGTCGGCGCACTTGCCCGACGTGCTGTTCTTGATCTCGTAGGTGCCGTCGGCCTGCTGGGTGAAGGTCCAGCGCTGGTTGGTGCCGCCGTTCGGGGTCCAGGTGATGAGCTGGGTGCCGTCGGCCGTGCTGCTGTTCGGGTCGTCGAGGGCCTTGCCGCCGGTGGTGAGGGTGTGGACTCCGGTGAGCGGGCCGGGGGCCGCGCCCACGGGGACCAGCGTCAGGGTCTGCTCACCGGCGGTGCGGCCGCCGCCGACCGGATTGCCGGTGGTGTCCGTCCAGGCGCGGACGGGGGTGGTCTCGGCGGTGCGGGCGGAATCGCCCGACAGGCCGAGCACGAGCCCGCTGTAGCGGTTGACGAGCTTGACGGCGCCGGTGGGCGCGTTGTCCGTGGCGGACGCGCCGCGGACGACGAACCACTCCTGACCGGTGGTGGAGCCGCCGGAACCCGCCGCGGTGACCGTGGGCTTCGTGCCCCAGGCGCGGCTGGTCGAGCCGGTGGCGGCGACGCCGAGCAGCTGTCCGGTGGAGGCGTTGGCGATGCGGTAGGAGCCGTCGCCCTTCGCGGTGAACTTCCACGATTCGAGGGCCGAGCCGGTGGAGGAGGCCAGGGAGGTGGTGGCCGCGCCGCCCGCCACCTGGGCGAGGACGCGCCCGCCGGAGGCGGCGATCCGGTACGTCCTGCCGGTGTCGACCGGGGCCGCCGGCTCGTTCGTGCCGATGCTCAGGTTGACGTACTCGCTGCTCGCGCCGCCGGAGCAGCCGAACGAGCAGTACGAGCGGAAGTCCTTGCCGACGATGCCGGAGCTCGTCCTGTTGCCGCTGTCGAGGAACCAGCGGTACCAGGAGGCGTTCCGGTAGCTTCCGGTGTCGCCGAGCCGGAACCACTTCTGGGTGGTGAGGTCGTCGGTGGCGTAGAGCTCCTGGGGGGCCTTGCCGCTCTGGTCGACGGCCTGCGGTTCGCCGATGTACAGCCCGAGGTGGGCGTTGTAGGTGATGTCCATGACGAACAGCGGGGACGTGGGCGGCGTCCGTCCGTCGGCGACCTGCTGGCTCACCGAGCCCGGGGTCGCCGGGTCGTACTCCTTCGAGGCGGGCACGTAGCCCGTGGTGCTGTTCGCGCCGACCGGCACCATGGTGCTCTCGTGGCCGCCGACACCGGGCTCGGACCAGCGGCCGTCGTACCACTTCTGCCAGGAGCCGCGCGCCAGCTTCGCCGACATCGGGGAGCGGGCCACGTGGCCGTGGAAGGCCTTCCAGCTGCCGCCCTTGTCCACGATGCGGGAGCCGTAGAACACGTAGAAGTAGCCCGACGCGGTGTCCGCGAACAGCCGGGGGTCGCCGGTTCCGTAGTGGTAGGTCTGCTGCGGGAAGGCCGCGACGTCCCCTCGCTTCGTGCTGTACGGCGAGGTGATGACGTGGTCCTTGATCGTCCAGGTCCTGCCCCGGTCCTTGGAGACCGCGTAGTCGATGGCGTCGTAGTGGAGGCCGTCCCCGAAGGGTTCGGGGGTGAACTCGTTGTGCACGAGGCCGTACCAGTCACCCGTGTCGGGGTCGACCCACATGCCCGTCAGGTCGCAGAAGTTCTTCTGCGAGTAGCCGGATCCGGCGGGCGGGGCGGTGGCCTCCCGGCCCGTCGGGCTGTTGTTGCACCGCCATGTGGTGTCGTTGTTGCGGTCGTCGGCGTTCGCCGGGTTCACGGCGTCGCTGATCGCGGAGGACCGGGTGGCGGTGTCGAGGTCGGTCCCGGTGAAGAAGTCCCACGCCCGGCCTTGATCCGCGCCGTACAGGGCGTGCGCCTGCTGGAAGTGGAAGGTGCCGTCCTTGTCGATGTACGGGCTCGCCGGGGTGTCGTCCGGGTGCGTCCAGGACCCCTTGGCGCCGACGGTGACGGTGTAGGTGGCCGTCGGGGACGCGGCCGTGGCCGGCGGAGGCGCTGCCGTGGCAGACGGGGACGCGGCCGTGGCCGACGGAGTGGCCAGTGTGCCGCCGGTGGCGGCCAGCATCACCGCGGCGGTCACGGCCGCCAGCCTGCTGAGAGGAGTTGTCACGGGTACTCCCTGGTCGGTGGAACCGCGCGTGGTGCCGCGGCTCCTGGTCGGTGCGACGCCGTGGGGAGGCGCCGGCGGTGCCCGGGCCGCTGTGGGGTGCGGCCCGGGCGCCCGGCCCTCCCGGCGGGGCGGAAGCCGCGAAGGCGGGGGTCTGGGGACCGCGCCGAACGGGCCGTGCCGGGAGAGCGGCTCGGGGGTGGGAACGCGGGGGCGGTGGGCCTGCCCCCGATGGGTCGTCGCCGTGTCGTGGTGCCGAGCGGACGGCGGCCCCGGGGAGGACGCCTCGGACCCGTACGGGATCGTGCGGTTCGGCCCGGGACGAGTGGGCCGCCTTCCTTCGGCGGCATCCGTCCGCGGCGCCGTCGTGGCACGGACAGTAGGCCTTCTTTGACCGGTAAAACAAGGGTCGTGCGAAGGGAAGTTCGGCCTCCGCCGCCGGATCGCGGCGCGTCGGTCCGGCGGTGCCCGGGCCCGTCGGCGGGCAGTGGCGCGCCTTGACCGCGGGCAGGGGCGGGGATACGTTGCCGACCCGGTCGACGAGCAGCGGGACGAGGGCGCCATGGTGACGATGCGGGACGTGGCGGAGCTCGCCGGCGTCACCAAGCAGACCGTCTCCAACGTCATCACCGGACGGGTGGCGGTACGCCCCTCCACCGAGGCCCGGGTGCGCGCCGCGATCGCCGAACTCGGTTACGTGCCCAACCTCGTGGCGCGCTCGCTCGCGACGGGCAGCACGCGCACCATCGGCCTCCTCGTGCCGACGGTCTCCTCCCCCTTCTACGCGGGCCTGGTGGAAGAGGTCGAGGACGCCCTCGAGGAGCGCGGGTACCACCTGCTGCTGTGCACCACGCGCCTCGACGGCGAGCGGGCCCGGCGCCATCTGGCCGGCCTGACCAGTCGCTCCGTGGACGCGCTCCTGATCGCCGGCGACCAGGGGCTGACCGGCCATCTGCCGCTCCTCGCGGACGCCCGCTTCCCCGTCGTGCTCTGCGCGTGGGAGGCCGCCGTCCCGGCGGGCTTCCCCGTCGTGACCATCGACTACGAGCACGGCGGACTGCTGGCCGGCCGCCATCTGCGGCAGCTCGGCCACGAGAACGTGGCGGTGCTCGCCAGTCCCGCGCACACCGTGCGCGTGGAGGGCCTGCGGCGGGCCTTCCGCGAGGACGGCGTCGCCCTGCCGGACAGCGCTGTCCACAGGGCGGCCGAACCCACCTTCGAGGAGGGCGTCGCGACGGCGCTGCGGGCGCTGCGGGCCGCCCCGGGCACGACGGCGCTCTTCGCCACGCACGACATCCTCGCGGCGGCGGCCGCGGAAGCGGCCCGCGCCACGGGACGCTCGGTCCCGCAGGACCTCTCCGTGGTGTCGTACGACGACGCTCCCGAAGGCCTCCTGTCGGGCTCGGCACTCACCAGCGTGGTCCTGCCGAAGCGGAGCATGGCCCGCCAGGCGGTCGAGCTGGCCCTCGGCGCGGTCGCCTCCGCCGCCGACGTCGACCTCCGGCCGCGCGTGCTGCTGCCCGAACTCGTCGTCGGTGAGAGCACGGCCCGCCCGGCGTGACACCGGGACGGGACGGTCCGGCCGCGGGATCGTCGCAGTCGTGCCGGGCGCGGTCGGCGAACGGTCAGCGCGCCAGCCGGGCGAGCGCGGCGAGCACCGGCGCGACGCCGTCCTCCACGGCCAGGCGGTCGGCCAGCGCGCGGGCGCGCGCACGGTGGGAGTCGTCCTCCGTCACCCGGCGCAGGGCCCCGGTCAGGGTCCCGGAGGTGAGCCGACGCAGCGGCACCACCCCGGGGGCGGTGCCCAGCGCGGTCAGCCGGGACGCCCAGAACGCCGCGTCGAACTGGACCGGCACCGGAACGGTGGGCACCCCGGCCCGCAGGACGGCGCCGGTCGTGCCCGCTCCCGCGTGGTGGACGACGGCGGCCGTCCGGGGGAACAGCAGGGAGTGCGGCACCTCGCCGACGGTCAGGATGTCGTCGTCCCGGGCGTCCAGCTCCGCCCAGCCCCGCTGGACGATCCCGCGCACCTTCGCCGCGCGCAGCGCGGTGACGATCTCGCGGCTGACCCGCTCGGGATCGGGGACGGTGGCGCTGCCCAGCCCGACGAAGACCGGCGGGGGCCCCGCGGCGAGGAAGTCCTCCAGTTCCCGGGACAACCGCCCGGTCTCGTGCGGCCACCAGTACCCGGACACCTCGAGCCCCGCGGGCCAGTCCCGGGGCCGGGGGGCGACGAGTTCGCTGTAGCCGTGCAGGACCTGCCGGGGCCACTGTCCGCGGGACCGGCCCGCCGTCGCGAGCCCGTACCGCCGCAGTGACCGTACGGCGTCGGAGAACATCAGCTCCACCGACTTCATGACGGCCCGTCCGCTCAGCCGGTTGCCCACCGCGCCCAGGGACCGCGTCCCCAGGACCGGAGGGGGAAACTCCCCGGTCGGGTGCAGCGGCTGGAGGTGCAGCCCCAGGGCGGGCACCTCCAGGCCCTCGGCGAGGGCGTGCCCGAGCGGTCCCAGCGACCCGCCGACCAGCAGGACCTCGCCCTCCCGCGCCACCTCCACCAGGGCCGCCGTCATCTCGTCGACCGCGCTCCGGGCCATGGACACCAGCCGCACGAGCTTTCCCGCACCGGTCCTCGCGTCGTGCAACCGTCGGCCGCGCGCGGAGTGCAGCTCGGCACGGGGGTCCACCGGCAGTGGACGGAACCGCACCCCCGACCCCGCCACCAGCGGCTCGAACACCCCGTGCGCGGCCAACGTCACCTCGTGCCCGGCCCGTACGAGACCGGCACCCAGACCCGTGTACGGCGCGACGTCACCCCGCGACCCCGCCGTCATCATCACGATGCGCACGCCGCCAGTGTGCCCCACCCGGACGCGACGCCACAGAAGACCTGCCCGTGCGGCACGGGGTGCTCGTCGAGCCGCCGGACCGAGAGTGGCGGGGATGCTCGATCAGGCGGTGGAGAGCCTGACCGCGGAACCCGGCGCCTCTCCTCCCGCCCATGGCGTCGCGTATCGCATCAGCCAGACACAAGCGGTTCCTTCCTCGCACATGTGCGTGATATCGCCTCGTCCGGCCCTTGGATGATCCACTGTGCGCGGGATGCTCCCGACCGGTTTTTTCTGTGTCCAGATCCAATCGCCCCGGCGGTTCTTCGGCTGCTTGACTGACTCTCACCGGCCCCGTGGCGGAGGAGTGGCTCTCGCCGCGACGGGACTGCCGGCCAGGAGGGCCCTGCGTGCCGTGCGCGGTGTTCGACACGCAGGGGCCCTTCCGCGTCCCCCGCTCCCCCGCCGTGACGTCGACGGAACGGGCGTACGCGGCGAACGGGGCGGTCACGGCGGGCGCCGCGCCCGTCACGAGCCCGACCCACCGACGGCAGCGACGGCAGCGACGGTGCGATCGCCGCCCGCGCCGCGTCGGAGTCCCCACCTTCCCCGGCCGACGGTCCGAGGGCCGGGAAGACGCCCTGGGGAGTCGGACGCTTGGCGCGCGGGAGGCGGGGAAGGCGGTCGTCGCATAGCGTCGGCACAGGCGCGTACGGATGGACGCGCCGACGGACACGCGTCCGCACCCGCGTGCGGACGGGCCGGCGGGCGTGCCGAGGGCGCCCCGGTCGGTCGGGCCCGCCCACGTGCCGCCGGCCGGCGGACGTCCGGGCCCGCGTCGGCGAAGGCCCCGAGGTGAGGAGGAAGGCCCGTGGACCAGACCCTGCCCGAGCACGCGTCCACGGTGACGCTGCGCGTCAACGGAACGGACCGCTCGCTCACCCTGGACCACCGCACGACCCTGCTGGACGCACTGCGCGACCACCTCGACCTCACCGGCACCAAGAAGGGCTGCGACCACGGGCAGTGCGGTGCCTGCACCGTCCTGCTCGACGGCCGGCGCGTGAACGGCTGTCTGCTGTTCGCCGTCGCGTGCGCGGGCCGTTCCGTCACCACCGTCGAGGGCCTCACGGACGGCGAGCGCCTCCATCCGGTCCAGGAGGCGTTCGTCGCCCGGGACGCCCTGCAGTGCGGGTACTGCACACCGGGTCAGATCTGCTCGGCCGTGGCCCTGCTGGACGAGGCGGCGCGCGGCGAACCGTCGCACGTGACACCGCCGGAACGCGTGCCGGGCGCCCCCGTCGCCCTCACCCCGGACGAGATCCGGGAGCGCATGAGCGGGAACATCTGCCGCTGCGGCGCCTATCCGAACATCGTGGCCGCGATCGAGGAGGCCGCACGGTGAAGCCCTTCGCGTACGTGCGCCCCGAACGCACCGAGGAGGCCGTCGCGCACCTCGCGGCCCACCCCGACGCCCGTTTCCTGGCGGGCGGCACCAACCTCGTGGACCTGATGAAGCTGGGCGTCACCGGTCCGCCGCTGCTCGTCGACCTCGGCGCCCTGCCCCTCGACGGGGTCGCGGAGACCCCCGACGGCGGCCTGCTGATCGGGGCGACCGCGCGCAACGGCGACGTCGCCGCCCACCCCGTCGTGCGCACCCGCTACCCCGTGCTGTCCCAGGCCCTGCTGGCCGGCGCCTCTCCCCAGCTCCGCAACGCGGCCACCACCGGAGGCAACCTCCTCCAGCGCACCCGCTGCCCCTACTTCCAGGACACGTCCACGCCGTGCAACAAGCGCGTGCCCGGTTCCGGCTGCCCCGCCCGGGAGGGCGTCCACCGGGACCTCGCGGTCCTCGGCCACTCCGCGCACTGCGTCGCCACGCACCCCTCGGACATGGCCGTCGCCCTCGCCGCCCTCGACGCGGAGGTCCGGCTGCGCGGGACGGACGGCGAGCGGACGGTGCCCGTCACCGCGTTCCACCGGCTGCCCGGCGACCGCCCGGACCTGGACACCGTCGTCGCACCCGGCGAACTCGTCACGGGCGTGACGCTCCCCGCGCCGCCGCCCGGCGCGTTCAGCGCCTACCGCAAGGCCCGCGACCGCGCCTCGTACGCCTTCGCGCTCGCCTCCGTCGCCCTCGTCCTGACCGTCGAGGACGGCCGGGTGGGGCACGCCGCCCTCGCCTTCGGCGGTCTCGCCCACAAGCCCTGGCGGGCACGGGCGGCGGAGGAGGTGTTGCGGGGCGCACCGGCCACCACCGAGACCTTCCGGCGGGCCGCCGACGCCGAACTCGCCGCCGCCGAGCCCCTCCGCGACAACGGCTTCAAGGTGCCGCTGGCCCACAACCTCGCCGTGAGCCTCCTGGGGGACCTCGCGTCCCGCGCCGCCGCGGCCGCCCCGTGACGACCGCGCCGCGTCCGCGCCCCGACGCCGTCCCCGCCGGAGCCCTGCGGCGCGTCGCCCGCCCGCCACGCCGCCCCGACGTCCCGCCCGGCGCGCCCGGCGTCGACCCGCCCGCCCGGCACCCGTGCGCCCGCCCGCCGGGCGACCGACCGCCCGCACCCCGCCGTACGCCGACCGGAGGAGGCACCGCGCCATGACCCGCCACGAACCCGCGACCGCGCAGCCCCCGACGGCCGTCCGGCGTGACGCCCGCCAGAAGGTGACGGGCGAGGCCCGCTACGCCGTCGACCGGACGCCGCCCGGCTGCCTCCACGCCTGCCCGGTGCCCGCCGCCGTCGCCCGCGGGCGGGTCACCGCCGTCCACGCCGACGAGATCCTGCGGCGCCCCGGCGTGCACGCCGTCCTCACCCACGAGAACGCCCCGCGCCTCGCCGACGCCGACGACCCGACGCTCGCGCTGCTCCAGGAGGACCGGGTCCCCCACCGGGGGTGGTTCGTCGCCGTCGTGGTCGCCGACACGCCCGAGAACGCCCGCGCCGCCGCCGACGCGCTGCGGATCGACTACGCGCCGAGCGAGCACGACGTCCGGCTGAGCGTCGACCACCCGCGCCTCTACACGCCCGAGAAGGCCAACGGCGGTTACCCGGCCGTGCGCGAGCGGGGCGACTTCGACACCGCCTTCGCCGCGTCCCCGGTCCGCCTCGACGCCACGTACGCCATGGGCGCCCTGCACAACCACCCGATGGAACCGCACGCCGCCACGGCCTGGTGGGACGACGACGGCCTGACCGTGTACGACTCCAGCCAGGGCGCGACGACCGTACGGGACGTCCTCGCGCGCCTGTTCCGGCAGCCCCGGCAGCGGATCACCGTCGTCTCCGCCTACGTGGGCGGCGGCTTCGGCTCCAAGGGCACCCCCCGGCCGCCGGCCGTCCTCGCGGCGATGGCCGCCCGGCACACCGGCCGGCCCGTCCGGCTCGCCCTGCCCCGCCGCGACCTGCCGACCACCGTGGGGCACCGCGCGCCCACCGTCCAGCGCGTCCGCATCGGCGCCGCCGACGACGGGACGATCGCGGCCCTCGCCCACGACGTGGTCACCCAGACGTCCACGGTGAAGGAGTTCGTCGAACAGGCCGCCGTCCCGGCCCGCACCATGTACACCTCCCCGCACAGCCGCACCACCCACCGGGTGGTCGCCTTGGACGTGCCCACCCCGTCGTGGATGCGCGCCCCCGGCGAGGCGTCCGGGATGTACGCCCTCGAAGCGGCCATGGACGAACTCGCCGAGGCGGTCGGCGTCGACCCGGTGGAGCTCCGGCTGCGCAACGAACCCGACACCGAGCCCGACAGCGGCAAACCGTTCAGCAGCCGGGGTCTCGCCGCCTGTCTGCGGGACGGCGCGCGCCGGTTCGGCTGGGCGGACCGGGATCCGCGCCCCGGCATCCGGCGGGACGGGGACGTGCTGTCCGGTACGGGCGTCGCCGCCGCCACCTACCCCGTACTCCTGAGTCCGTCCCGCGCCTCCGCCCACGCCGCCCCGGACGGCCGCTTCGTCGTCCGCGTCGACGCCACCGACATCGGCACCGGGGCGCGGACCGTCCTCGCCCAGATCGCCGCCGACGCCCTCGGCGCCCCGCTCGACTCCGTACGCGTCGAACTCGGCAGCAGCCGACTGCCCGACGCTCCCGTCGCCGGCGGTTCCTCCGGGACCGCGTCCTGGGGCTGGGCCGTGCACAAGGCCTGTGCGGCGCTGCGCGCGACCCTGGCCGCCGACCCCGGCCGTCCGTTGCCGCCCGAGGGCGTCACGGTCGAGGCGGACACGAGGGAGGAGGCGGGACGGACGTCCCCGTACGCCCGTCACGCCTTCGGCGCCCACTTCGCGGAGGTCCGCGTCGACACCGTCACCGGCGAGGTCCGGGTGAGCCGGCTGCTCGGCGTCTACGCCGTGGGCCGGGTCCTCAACGCGCGCACCGCCCGTTCCCAGTTCATCGGCGGCATGACGATGGGGCTCGGGATGGCGCTCACCGAACACAGCACCATGGACCCCGCCTTCGGCGACTTCCGCGAACGGGACCTGGCCTCCTACCACGTCCCCGTCTGCGCCGACGTGCCGGACGTCGAGGCGCACTGGGTGGACGAGCACGACCCCCACCTCAACCCGATGGGCAGCAAGGGCATCGGGGAGATCGGCATCGTCGGCACGGCGGCGGCGATCGCCAACGCCGTCCACCACGCGTGCGGCGTCCGCCTCCGCGACCTCCCCCTGACCCCCGACCGCCTCCTCCCCCTGCTCACCACCCGGTCGCCCGCCCGCTGAACGGGATGCCGGAGTTGACGACCGCTCAGCGGCGGACACGCGGAGCGCCGCCGCATCGGCCCCTCCGTCGGCGCCACGTCCCGCTGGCCGAGGCCGCGGACGCCGTCGTCCGGCTGGAGAAGAAGACCGGAGGCCCGATCCGCCTCGTGCTCACTCCCTGAGCGGGGAGGGCGGTGGGCGGCTCACCCCGCACGGCACGGACGATCCGGCCACCGCCCCCCTCACCGTCCGAGGATCGACGGGGCCTTCGGGCACTCCGTCCCCGCCCGGCGCCGTGACCGTGCCGGTCACGATCACCGCGTCGAGGGCGCCGGACCCGCTCCTCCTCCGTGCCGCTCCGCCGGGCCCGCTCCCGCGTGCGGCCCGGAGGCGCCGGATCGTGGTGTTCAGGGGCGGGTGCCGGTCGGCGGGAAGGCGAGACCCGTCGGCGTGTTCAGGCCGGTGGCGGGGAGGGTGGTCTGACCACCGCCCGTCTCCCGGACGCGGACCACCCGGTTGTTGAAGCCGTCGGCGACGTACAGGCTGCCGCAGCCGTCGAGCGCGAGGCCGAGCGGGTTGCTGAGGCCGGTGGTGGGAACGGTGCTCTGACCGCCGCCCGCCGCGATCCTCACCACGCGGTTGTGGCCGCTGTCGGCGATGTAGAGGTCCCCCGCGGCGCCGAGCGCCAGGCCGGTCGGCTGGGAGAGGCCGACGGTGGGGACGGTGGACTGGCCGCTGCCGTCACCGGCCACCTCGACGACGCGGTCGTTGACGAAGTCGGAGACGTACAGGTTCCCGGCGGCGTCCAGCGCCAGCCCCCACGGGTGCAGCAGACCCGAGGTCGGGACGGTCGTCTGGGTACCGCTCGCCAGGGCCACCTTCACGACCCGGTCGTTGAAGCTGTCGGCGACGTACAGGTTCCCGGCTCCGTCGAGAGCAAGGCCCAGAGGGCGCGACAGGCCGTCGGTGGGAACGACGGACTGGCCGCCCCCGCGCGCCGCCCTCACGACCACGCGGTTGTTGCCGGTGTCCGACACGTAGAGACGGCCCGACGCGTCCCCGACCAAGCCCGTCGGCCGTACGAGACCCTCGAAGGGCACGGGTGTCCGGTCGCCGCCTCTCGTGGGCAGGGCGACGACCCGGTCGTTGCCGTAGTCGGACACGTACAGGGGTGCGTGCGCGAAGGCCCGGCCGGCCGGCGACGGGGTCGCGCCCGCCGTCGTCGTGGGCAGCGCGCACAGCGCCACGAGGCCCGCCGCGGCAGCGAGCCGTCGGGCCCACCGGCGCGTGGCACGCCCCTTCGAGGGCACGAGCGTCACCGTTCCGGGCCTGGCCGTCGTCCGTACCATGACTCCCCATCGGGTCTGAGTGGCCGGCCCGTCGCCGTACCTGCGCCGACCATAGGAAGTGGCGCCGGAAGATGCGGTAACCACGCCGTTCGCCCTCCCCCGGGCCACTCCGATGACCCGGACGGACGCATGGCGGCGAACCGCGCCCCCGGGCGCCGGCCGCCCTCGCGGGGACCCCGCACCACGAAGGCGAAGCACACGGGGCGGCGCTGCCCCACCGCCGCACTCCTGCCCGGCCCCTCCGGCGCGTCAGTCGAGCAGGACGCCGGGGTTCAGGACGCGGTGGGGGTCCAGGGCGTCCTTGGCGGCGCGCAGTGCCAGCGCGAAGGGCTCCGGGCGCTGGCGGTCGTAGCCGGCGCGGTGGTCGCGGCCGACGGCGTGGTGGTGCGTGATCGTGGCGCGGTGGCGGTGCAGGACCTCACCGGCGACGGCCTTGATGTCGTCCCAGACCTCGACCTCGTCGCCGGGTCGGCCGGCGACGGCCACGGTGAAGTAGGGGGCGGCCCCGTCGGGGTAGACGTGGGTCAGGCGGCAGTTGACGGTGGCCGGGTGTCCTGTGGTCTTCAGGGCGGCGGCGCCGACCTCGGTACGGACGGCGTCGATCAGGGCGGGGATCCCGTCCCAGGTGGCGGCGGTCTCGAAGGTCTCGACGACGGCGCCCATGCGGGCCAGGCCGTCACGCAGGTAGGGCATGCGCAGGAACGCCGAACGCCAGGCGTCCACCGCCGGGTCGGCCGGGGCGCCACGGTCCGCCGGGGGCGTCTCGGCCCGGCCGCTGTGGGCGCGGGCCAGGTCCACCGCGCTCGCGAGACGGTCGCCGACGGGTCCGGTGGCGGATTCGAAGCCCAGGACCAGGACGGAGGAGCCGTCGTGGGAGGCGCCGGAGAGGAGGGCTTCGCCGGCGTCGAGCAGGCGGCAGTTGGCCGGGGCGAGGTCGGACTGGGCGATGGCGCGCACGGCGTCCAGCGCGCGGTGGAAGTCGGTGAAGGCCACGGACGCGGAGGCTTTGTGGCGGGGGCGTTCCTGCACGCGCATCCATGCCTCGGTGATGACGCCGAGCGCGCCCTCGGATCCGAGGAAGAACCGGTCGGGCGACGGGCCGGCGCCGGAGGCGGGCAGGCGCCAGGACGTACCGGATCCGGCGGGTGTGACCACGCGCAGGGACTGCACGAAGTCGTCGATGTGGGTGTGGACGGTGGCGTAGTGGCCGCCGGCCCGGGTGGCCAGCCAACCGCCGAGGGTGGAGAACTCGAAGCTCTGCGGGAAGTGGCGCAGGGTCAGGCCGTGGGGGCGCAGCTGCTCTTCCAGCACCGGGCCGAGGGCTCCTGCCTGGATGCGGGCCGAGCGGCCAGCCGTGTCGATCTCCAGGACGCGGTCCATCGAGGTCAGGTCGAGCGACAGCACGGCGCGGTGAGCATCGCCGCGGTACTCCACGCCGCCCACCACCGAGGAGCCGCCGCCGAAGGGGATGACGGCCACGCCGTGCTCGCCGGCCCAGTCCAGCAGGTCGGCCACCTCCCGGTCGCCGGTGGGGTGGGCGACGAGGTCGGGGATCCGGCCGGGACGGGCGCGGAGGGCCCGGATGACGTCGCGGTACGCCTTGCCCATGGCGTGGGCGGCGCGCGCCCGCGGCTCGTCGGTGACCAGGTGCGCCAGGGAGGACGGGGGCGTCACGGCGGGTCGGGCGATGGGCAGGTCGGCGATGCGGGGTACCGGCAGCGGGCGGGCCAGGGTGCCCGGAAGCAGGGCCCCCATCGCGACGCATTCGGCGTCGTCGGGGTGGCCGTCGGTATGGCCCCAGCCCCACCAGGAACGGGTGCGGGCGGAGCGGGGCACGAGCGGGATCTCGGACATGGGAGTCCTCCCGGTGGGGGCCGATTGAATTTACCCAGCGGAAAATTACCTTAGGGTAAGATCTGTTTCCATGACAACGCCCTCCTCCAAGGCCGGCACCAAGGGCGTGCCGAGAGCCGATCGCGAACAACAGATCCTGGCCGCGGCCACCGAGGAGTTCGGCCGCCACGGCTACGAGGCGACCACCGTGGCCGCCATCGCCGTACGGGTCGGCGTCACCAAGCCGCTGCTGCACCAGTACTTCGGCAGCAAGCAGGGCCTCTACCTCGCCTGCCTCGACCCGATCGGCGACCGGCTGCTGGGTGCCATCCGCACCGCCATGGCCGGACGCGACACCGACGCGCCGCCCACCCCCCTGCGCGTCCTGAACGCCCTCTTCACCGCGCTCGACGGGCAGCGCGAGGCGTGGTTCGTCCTCTACGACCCCACGTTGCCGCCCGGCAGCGACGCCGCCCTGCGCGCCGCGCACCACCGCGACGCCATCGACGACCTCGCCGCGACCGGCACTGCCGAACTCCTGCACACGGCCGGAACCACCGACCCGCTGGACGCCGACGCCCTCAAGCACGCCTGGCGCGGCCTGTGCACCGCTCTGGTCCGCTGGTGGATCCACCACCCCGACCAGTCGCCCGAGGCCATGACCCGGCGCTGCGCCCGGCTCATCGTGGCCGCCCACGGCATCTTCGCCGCCGGCGACGACAGCACGTGAGCCGGACCGGCCCCACCCTTCCGCTGCCGCGTCCCGCGACCACCGGAAGGAAGGCGGCCGTCCCGCACGGAAGGGGGTCCGGGCGGGACGGCCGCAAAACCGCCGCCTGCGAGCGGGGGGATGGCTCCGGGCGGCTACAGGGGCGGTCCCATGCGCCCCGCCCTCCGTCTGCCCCCGCGTTCCCCCCTCACACCCACGCGTGAGCGAACGGTGCGGCGGAGGGTCCGCAGCCCTCGCGCCGGGGCCTCCGGAGCGGCGCCGACGGCGGGTGCCCTGAGCGGTCTCACCGAAGCCCGGAGGACAGCCCGTCCCCCCACGGCGGACAATGGGCTCTCCGAGAGACTCCGGCAAGCAGGGCCGGAGCAGAAGCAGGGCGTGGGCGGCGGCTCATGTCGAGGCCACCGCGGACGGCCGCCGCGACGAACGCGCCGCCCTCGCGCGGCTCCGCCACTCGCACGATCCGCCGGACAGGACCTCAGGAGGGGGAAGCGTGACAGAGACCGGCGACACCCGATCCACCGCCCAGGAGCCGCAAGGGGCGTCACGGACCCGACTGCAGCGCCTGATGCGCCACCTCCCCCTGATCGCCCCCGTCCTGCTGTGGGCCGTGCCCTGCTGGGTGCTCCTCCACGCCGGCCAGCACTGGCCGCCGCCCGTCACGCTGGTCGGCACCGCCCTGTTCGCCCTCGGCCTCGTCGGCATGCCGCTCGCGATGACGCGCGGCCACGGCCGTCGTCAGCGGGACCGGGCGGCAGTCGTCGGTGACACGCTGCTGGGCACCAGCTGGGTCCTGTTCACCTGGTCCGTTCTGCTCGGTGTGGTGCTGCGGCTCGTCCTGGTCGTGGCCGGTGTCGGTGACGGGCAGGGCCGGGCGCGCACCGTCACCTGGGCCGTCCTCTGCGTGGCCGCCGTACTGCTCGCATGGGGGTACGCCGAGGCCCGACGCGTGCCGCGCGTGCGCCGGCTCGATGTGCCGCTCCCGCGTCTGGGAGCCGGGCTGGACGGAACCCGAGTCGTTCTGATCACCGACACCCACTACGGTCCGCTCGACCGCGCCCGCTGGTCGGCACGGGTGTGCGAGACGGTCGACGGCCTGGAAGCCGATCTGGTGTGCCACACCGGTGACATCGCGGACGGCACGGCCGAACGCCGTCGCGCCCAGGCCGCTCCCCTGGGCACCGTGCGGGCGACGCGGGCCCGGGTCTACGTCACCGGCAACCACGAGTACTACAGCGAGGCCCAGGGCTGGGTCGACCTGATGGACGAGCTGGGCTGGGAGCCGCTGCGCAACCGTCACCTGCTGCTCGAACGCGGCGGTGACGCCCTCGTGGTCGCAGGTGTCGACGACGTCACCGCCGAGTCCTCCGGCCTGGCGGGTCACCGCGCCCACCTCGCCGGGGCCCTCCGGGGCGCCGATCCCGACCTGCCCGTCCTCCTGCTCGCCCACCAGCCCAAGTTCGTCGACCGGGCGGCGGCTCACGGCATCGACCTCCAGCTCTCCGGCCACACCCACGGCGGCCAGATCTGGCCCTTCCACCACTTGGTCCGCCTCGACCAGCCCACCGTCGCCGGCCTCAGCCACCACGGCGCCCGCACCCTCCTCTACACCAGCCGCGGCACCGGCTTCTGGGGCCCGCCCTTCCGCGTCTTCGCCCCCAGCGAGATCACCCTGCTCGTGCTCCGCTCCCCGCAGCGGTCCACCTCGCCGTAGTCGTCCCTCCCCTGGGCACGCGGCCCGCCGTGTCACCGGAGTCGGACGCGGAAGTCTCCACGGCGGAGAGTGCCCGCCCCTCCCGTCGACGCTTCGCGCCGTCGCCGCAAGGAGCGTGATCAAGCCGTTCTTCCGTCCCCTGATCGGCTCATCAGGGCCTAGAGTGTGCGCGTGACCGAGCAGAACCACGAACTCATCGCCGGCCGGTACCAACTGGTCGAACGTATCGGACAAGGCGGCATGGGCCGGGTCTGGCGTGGTCTCGACCAGCAGCTCTTCGGGCGCGAGGTCGCCGTCAAGGAAATCGTCTTCCCACCGGGCATGGACGACGACGCCCGTGAGTCGCTGCTCCGGCGATTCACGGGCGAGGCGCGCGCGGCGGTCACTCTCAGCCATCCGGGGGTCATCACCGTCCATGACGTCGTGGAGCATCACGGCGCTCCGGTCATCGTCATGGAGCTGGTACGCGGCCGGTCCCTGGCCGCCGCGATCCACAGCCAAGGCCGGCTGCCCGTACGGCGCGTGGCCGAGATCGGCGCCGCCGTCCTCGACGCGCTGACCGCGGCGCACGGGGCGCGGATCGTCCACCGCGACATCAAGCCGGACAACGTGCTCCTGGCCAAGGACCGTGTCGTCCTGACCGACTTCGGCATCGCCCACCTCGCGGACGCCACGACCAAGCTGAGCCACAGCGGGATCGTCATCGGCACGCCGCAGTACATGTCGCCGGAACAACTGGACGGCAAGCGCCCGACCCCGGCCAACGACCTGTGGGCGCTCGGCGCCACCCTGTACCACGCCGTCGAGGGGCACCCCCCGTTCGAGGCGGAGGGTCTCCACGCCCTCGCCGTGGCCGTGTTCACCCGCCCGCACCGGCCGCCGGTCCACGCCGGTCCGCTCGCGCCCGTGCTGGACGCCCTCCTCACCAAGGACCCGGCACGACGCGTGGGCGCCGCGGAAGCGGCCGAGATGCTCAGGGACGTACTGATCTCCGCCCCGCCCCGCCCCGACGCGCCCCACGGGCACGGCACCGCACGGGAATCCGGGCCGGACGGCGGACCGGTGCCCCTCCCCGATCCGACGGCGGCTCCGGCACCGGGCGCGGCGGTGGAGCCCTCCTCCGCACCGACGATGCCGAAGCGGGCCCCCTCGTCGACACCGCCCGTGGCGACCCCCACGGTCCCGGACTCCTCCGGGGCCGGTGCGGGCTCCCCGCGTCACCCCGTGCCGGACCGGCCCACGGTCCCGCCGGTCGTCGTCATCCCGGACGAGCGGCGGGGCACGCTCGGCACGACGGCCCGATCAGAGCGGGGAGACGGGGCGTCCGCAGGAGGGCGGGGCCTCACCCGGCGCTCCGCGGTCCTGGGTACGGCACTCGCCGTGCTCGCCACGGGGTCCCTCCTGACCTGGTCCCTCACCCGCGACGACGACGCGCGGAGCGGCGGCCGGGCGGGGGGCGGCGGGGCGGCGGCGTCCCCCGTCACGGTGAGGATCGGGGTGGACGCGCCCCTCAGCGGCGGACTCGCCTCGATGGGCACCGGCATCAGGAACTCCGCCGAACTGGCGGTCAGGACCGCCAACGAAACCGGACACGTTCCCGGTGTGACCTTCGAGATCACGGCCGTGGACGACGGGGCCGACCCCGCCGAGGGCGCGGCCAACGCCGCCCGGTTCGTGTCCGACGACAAGCTGGTGGGGGTGGTCGGCCCGCTCAACTCCGGCGTCGCCCGCACTCTGGTGCCGGCGCTGTCACGCGCGGGCGTCGTCAACGTGTCACCGGGCAACACCGACCCGGCCCTGACACTGGGCCCCGACTGGGCGTCGGGCACCCGCGTCCGTCCGTACTCCACCTACTTCCGGACGATCGGCACGGACGCCGACCAGGGTCCGTTCGCCGCCCGGTACCTGCACGGGGCCGGGAAGAGCAAGCTCTACGTCGTCGACGACGCGAGCAGCCACGGCACCGCCCTCACCTCCGGCCTCACGGCCGAGTGGAAGAAGCTCGGGGGGACCGTCGTCGGCACCGAGCAGGTGGATCCCGCGGAACGCTCCTTCGCGGGCCTCGCCGTCAGGGTGCGGTCCTCGGGCGCCGAAGCCGTCTACTTCGGCGGCTACTACGACACCGCGGCACCGTTGTCCCGACAGCTCAAGCAGGCGGGGGTGACCGTCCCCCTGATGGGCGGCGACGGCATCTTCGACCAGCAGTACCTCACGGAGAACCCTCGGGCCGACGGTGACCTCGCGACCCAGATCGGCGCACCCGCGACGGAGTCGGCGGCGGGACGCGACTTCCTGACGCGGTACGGCGAAGCGGGCTACTCCCAGCCGGCCGGCTGGTACGGCCCCTACGCCTACGACGCGACCTGGGCCCTCATCGAAGCGGTGAAGGCCGTCGTGAAGGGGGAGGGCGGCACGCCCGCCCACGGCATCCGGGCGGAACTGCCGCGAGCCGTGGAGCAGCTGTCCTTCGACGGCGTCACCGGTCGCGTCGCCTTCGAGGGGGGCGACACCGTCAACCGCCGACTGACGGTGTACCGGGTGGACGGCGGAAGCTGGCGGGCCGGGACGACCGGACCTTCCGCCCCCTGACGGGGCGCCCCCGCCGTTCATGACGCCCGGCTCGGGTGGGGCGGGCCCTCATCGGCACCCCCGCGACCGAGCCGTCAGTTCACCGCGGACCGGGCGTCACGCGACTGCGCCGAAGTCCTGCTGCCGGTTCTCCCGTCGTGGGCACGGCATCGGCTCGAAGTGCTGGAAGGAGCCCAGAGGTGACAACGCTTTCGGAGATACGGGCCCTGTTGGGCGAACCCCGGTTCAACTGGTCGGACCCGGCACCGTGGATCGAACTGGAGCGGGAACTCGGCGTCGAGTTCCCCGCGGACTTCCACGAGATCGTCGATGCCTACGGTTCGATCACGATCAACGGGCAGTTGTACCTGAAGCACCCCGCCGGTCGTCTTCTGCACGATCTGGGAACGATGATCAGGCAGGACCTCGAGTTCTGGCGCGAGGAGGACATGGCCGAGTTCCTGCCGGACCCGGCAGGGACGAACCCCGGTGAACTGCTGCCGGTGGCGACGGCCACGACGGGAGAGATGGTTTTCCTCCGCGTTCCCGACGCACCCTCGTCGCCCTGGCGCGTCCTGGTCCAGGAGATGGACAGCCCGTCGTGGACCCTCTACGAGATGACGTTCGGCGCATGGCTGCTGGCCTATCTCGAGGGGAGCGACGTGACGTTGTGCGCTCGCGACCGCGCGCCTGACGGACCGTCCTACGAGTTCCTTCCCTAGATTCCGGTGAGATCGACGGAGCCCCGCCACCCCGGCGGGGCTCCTGTCGTTCACGGGGTGCTCCGCGCGACCGAGGGCCGGGACGATCAGGGACGCCCCGCCGCCGGCCGTCACCACGATCTCCGGCGCGGGGGCCTCGTCAGCCACGGTCAGCGCCTTCGTCACGCGGGCAGAGCTTCCGCCGGAATTCCCAGGGCCCCGCGGCGGGGCCGTGACGCCGGGGCACGCGGTCACGAGGTCCGCCGGACGCCCATCGGCCCGCTATATCGTCCGAGTGCAGGACGACGACCGACATTCCGCACTCGACGTGAGGGGTCTCCACCGTGACCGGAACCATCCCCGAACCCGCCGGGAGCCCGAGTCGGCCCGAGCCCCTCGGCGAGGCCCGCTGGCCCATGGCCATGGCCGTCGTCACGGCCATGGTGCTGACCCTCCTGCTCCCCGACGACCTGCGTCTGGCGCCCCGTTGGGTGCTCCCGACCGTCGAGGGGCTGCTGCTCCTCGCGCTCGTCGCCGGCGACCCGGGCCGGATCGACCGGCGGTCGACGGTCCTGCGCGGCCTGTCGATCGCCCTGGTGGGCGTTCTCGCGCTCAGCGCCGTCTGGTCCACGGTGCAGCTGGTCGACGACATCCTTCACGGCGGCGAGGAGACCAGCTCCGCCGTCGGCCTTCTGCAGTCGGGCGGCACGGTCTGGGCCTGTACCGTCCTGGCCTTCTCCTTGCTGTACTTCGAACTCGACAGCGGCGGGGCCGCCGCCCGTGCCCACCGCCTCCCCCGCACGCCCGCGCTCGCCTTCCCCCAGCAGCTCAACCCCGAACTGGCACGTGCCCACTGGCGGCCGCGCTACGTCGACTACCTCTACCTCGGGTTGACCAACGCCACCGCGTTCAGCCCCACCGACGTGATGCCCCTGGCGCCCTGGGCCAAGGTCGCCATGGGCGTCCAGTCCCTCGTCTCGCTGCTCGTTCTCGGTCTGGTGGTCGCCCGCGCCGTCAACGTCCTCACCTGACGCGGTGGTGCGGTCAGGTTCCCGCGGGCTCCGCCCAGCCGTTCCGCACGGCGTGGGCGCCCAGCTGCATCCGGGTCCTGACGCCGGCCAGGTCCATGAGGTGCCGCAGGCGCCGGTGCAGGGTACGCGGCGAGAGGCCGAGCCGGGCCGCGGCCGTCAGGTCCGTGAGGCCGGCCAGGAGCAGCCCGAGGATCTGGCGGTCGAGTTCGGTCGGGCCCTGCGGGTCCGCCTCGACGACGGCTTCGGACTCGCCTCCCCCGTTCGACAGCTCAAGTGGGCGGGCCGTGCGCCACACCGTCTCGAACAGGGCGTCCATCGCGTCCAGCAGGCCACTGCGGTGCAGCAGCACGGCGCCGGGCTCTCCCGCCGGGGTGACCGCGAGCGGGACCAGGCCGAGATCGGCGTCGGCCAGCACGAGCTTCATCGGCACGTGGTCCGCGACCCGCAGTCGTACGCCGTTGCGCAGGGAGTCGAGGGCGTCGTGGACGATGCCCGGCTCGGCCAGCACCTCGCGGTCCAGTACGGCGCGGAAGAGCACGCCTCGGTCCAGGGCCATGGGCTCGGCCGTGTTCTCGTCGGGCGGCAGGGCGACGAACGGTGCGGTGATGAAGGAGCGGACCTGTGTCCTGGCCGCCTGCTGCACCTGGAGGAAACGGTGCCTGATGGCGTCGACGCCGGTCACGACCTCGATCAGATCGGTGATGCTGCTGCCCGTCGTCGCGGCGCGGTGTTCCTCGGCGAAGGCGGCCAGCGCCTGCTCGGCCGTGCGCAGTCCGTCCCGGCGCTGGCTGATGAGGGCGCCGAGGGCCATGGCCGGCGGTGCGGCGGTGAACCGGGCGTCCGCCGACCTGGTGGCGAGGCCCCACTCGACCAGGCGCGACAGTGCCCTGCCGACGTGGGCGCGGGACAGCACGAGCAGGTCCGAGAGGAGGACCGCGGTGGTGCCCGGGTGCCCGATCAGCGCCCGGTAGACGCGTTCGTCGTCGGGGCCGAGGCCCAGGGCATCCAGCATCGGCGATCGACCCCCTTCCGCTTGCCTCGGCGGGGAGAGTATGCGCCACGGCGGCGGAGCGCGGAAAGTCCCTGCTGGAAGCGGGTGCGAGAGGAGGGGCCCCGGGGTGTCGCCGCCCCGGGGCCCGACGGTACGGCTCATCGCAGGCCGTACGCCCGGATGATCTCGTTCCTGACGCCGAAGCCCCGGTCCGTCTCGGCGCCCGCGCGGAGCGAGACGAAGCCGCCGGGCTTCCCGGCGGTCCTGAACGCACCCGTCCAGGAGCCGTCGGTGCCCTCGGTCAGGGTCACCTTCCGCCAGGTCGCGCCGTCGTCGTACGAGACGTCCAGCGTCACCCCGGTGACCTCGCCCGGCACCGTGCCCAGGTCCGTCGACACCGGCTTGAGCGTGATCTCCTGGGCCGCGTTCGCCTTCACGTCACCGTGCAGGTCCGTACCCAGCCGGTAGTCCAGGTTCAGCGCCGAGAACGGCTCGAAGGAGTCCGCGTCGACGGTGTCGGACCTGAAGGTCCACTCGGTGTGGGTGCGCGTCGACAGCCGGAAGAGGCCGGCGGGCCGTTCCGCGTCGAGCACGGCGCGATAGGGGAGGTCACCGGCCGGCACCTCCACCCACTGCATGTCCGAGCCGTTCGGGTTGTCGTGGATCAGCGTGTCGCCCTGGAGGATCCGCAGGCGGGTCGGCGTCTCGCCCCACGGCAGGTAGCCGCCGAGCCGCAGGGTGTCGCTCGCGGAGGCCCAGGGCTGCACGTTCCAGGTCATGCGGTTCTGCCAGCGGGAGTTGTGGACGCCGAAGGACTCGCTCTGGCCCGGCCGGGTCACCGGGGCGAACCAGTCCAGCCGGGTGGTGCTGCCCTTGGCGTACGCGTTGTCACCCGACACCATCGACCACGGCAGGGCCGTGTCGACGCCCTGGGTGTGGAACTCCCGCCAGACCTGACCGGGGGTCACCCATTCGGTACGGGTGCCCGGGTGCCACTCGGCCTCGGGGAGGTTGAACGACGGGCTGAGGGTGAAGTCGGACCGGTAGCCCTCGGCCGCGCGGCCGCCCGCCGCCGCGTAGTAGCGGGCGTCGATCCGGGCGAGATCGGCCTTGCCGGGCTCGTACACCAGTGGCCGGTCCGGCACCAGGCCGGGATAGTCCCGGGTCAGGTCGTAGACGAACGGCGTGTACCGGGTCTGCTTCACGGTCAGTCCGAGGTTGCCGGCCCTGGCCCTCGCGACGAGGGCCCGGCCCGCGTCGCGGTGCACGGTGGCGACCGGGATGCCGGACGCGCCGATGTTCTCCATCAGGCCGCCGACACCGTCGTTGACCACGATCAGGGCCCTCGCCCCGGCCGCGACCGCGGCGGCGACGCGCTCCTCCGGCGAGACTCCGTCGCTCCGTTCGACGACGGCGACCTTGCCCCGGGCTCCGGTCCGCTCGTAGTCGGCGGCCGCGCCGACGCCCGCGTAGACGGCGCTCAGCCGGTCCGTGCCGGTGCCCAGGGCACTGCCGCCCTGCACCAGCGTCTCGAAATGGAGCCGGCCGTCCACCGTGCTGAGGCCGAGCTGCGGCTCGCCCTTGCGCCAGCGGGTGACGAGCGTGAACTCGCCCCGGGTCATGGGCTGCGTCGGCGCGACGTAGACGTCGTCGTACGTCGGCGGCAGCACGTACGCGCCGCGGTAGTCCGTCCACGGGTCGAAGCCGGTGTAGTGGACGTTGAAGTCGACCTTGCGCTGGCGGTCCTGGGTCCGCTGCGGCGCCTCGGTCCGCAGCAGGCGTGCCTTGCTCGCGTCGAGGACCACGTCCGCGGAGGCGTCGTCGAGCACGGTCTCCGGATCGACGAGGACGGCCAGGCCCGAGCGGTCCGTCTGCTCGCCGGCCACGTCGAGGTAGGCGGCGACGGTGTACAGGCCGGGTGCCATGCGCACGGTGGTGGAGCCGTCGACGTGGAACGACCAGGGCCAGCCGTCGCCGGCCAGGTTGACCGAGACCCAGCCGGCGGCGGGCCTGCCGTCCCGGCCGACCAGTTTGATGTTCAGGTCGTGGCGCTCCTCCTCCTTCAGCAGCGCCACGGAGGTGCGGGCCACCGGCTGTCCCGTGCTCGCGTCGGTGGCGACCACGTGGCCGACGTGCCGTCCGGGCGCGGCGCTTCGCGGGTCGCCGGTCACCGGGACGGCGGCGGAGCCGCCCGCCGGGACGGTCACCGTGTCGGCGCCCAGCGCGAACGGGCCGCCGGCGGCGGTCAGCGCGAGGTTCAGCGTGACGTCGGCGGAACCGGAGTTGGTGAAGGCGAGCTCCTTCGTGACGGCGCCGTCGCCCGGCTCGTGCGGCCAGGTGTGGTTGCCGAAGAAGAGCGGTCCGGTGGCGCGGACCGTGGTGCGCACCGCGGCGGCCGCGTCGAGACGGCCGGTGCCGACCTCGTACGGCGAGTACGCGTCGCCGAGGCCCTTCGCGGTGCTCATCAGGTGTTCCTTGAGCTGCGCACCGGTCCAGTCCGGGTGTCGCTGGGCCAGCAGGGCCGCCGCGCCGACGACGTGCGGGGTGGCCATCGAGGTGCCGCTGAGGGTGCGGTAGAGGCCCTCGCCGCCGTCGGTCATCTGCTGCGAGCGGGCCGCGGTGATGTCCACGCCCGGCGCCGCGATGTCCGGCTTCATGCCGCCGGAGTACGCCAGCGGGCCGGTGCTGGAGAAGGACGCGAGCCGGTCCTGCTTGTCCGTGGCCGCCACGGTCAGCGCCGCGGCGGCCGCGCCCGGGGCGGAGATGCTCTCCGGGCCCGCGTTGCCGGCGGCTATGACGAACAGCGTGCCGTACTGCGCGGAGAGCGCGTCGACCATCTGCGACATCGGGTCGCTGCCGTCGGTGGGGTAGGAGTCGCCCAGGCTCATGTTGACGACGTCGGCGCCCGACTCGGCGGCCCATTGCATGCCGGCCATGACCCAGGAGTCCTGGCCCTGACCCTCCGCGCCGCCGAGCACCTTGCCGACGTACAGGTCGGCACCGGGCGCGACACCCTTGTTGTCGCCCCCGGAGGCGGCGCCCGAGCCGACGATCGTGCCGGCCACGTGCGTGCCGTGCCCGTTGACGTCGGTGACTGCCTCACCCGGCACGAAGCTGGTCGTGCCGTCGATCAGTCCGGCGAAGTCGGGGTGGTCGACGTCGATGCCGGTGTCGAGCACCGCCACCTTGACGCCCTTGCCGGTGTATCCGGCCGCCCAGGCGTCGGGCGCGCCGATCAGCGGCACGCTCTCCTTCAGGTCGGCCTTCACGCGCCCGTCGAGCCACAGCTTCGCCACGCCCGCGCCCAACCGCGTGCCGCCCCGCGGCGCGACGGCGTTCCAGAAGGTGCGGGCCTGCCGCTTCTCGGTGCTGAGCCCGGCGCCGCCGATGCCCTTGAGCGGGTGGGTCAGCCTGCTGCCCCGGGGGGCCGTCGGCACGACGGCCCCCCGGGACGTCGACCGGGTGTAGGTCGCGATCAGCGGCACCGCGGACGACTTCTTGTCGTCGTATCCCATCTCGATCAGGTCGGTGACGTTGAACAGCCGCCGGTCCAGTGTGCCCGCGCCCAGCGGTGACACGGCCTCGTCGGGGATGACGAACAGATCGCCCCCGGTCTGCTGGAGCCGTACGCCGCCCACGGCACCGTCCGGCCGGTCGACGTCGGCGGTCCGCCGGCCGTCGGCGGTCGTGGTGACCGTGACCACGTCGCCGGTGACCAGGGTGACCCGGTGGGTGGACGGGGGTTCGGCGGGGACGGCCGGCCTGCTCGGAGCGGCCTGTGCGGGCGCGTGCAGAACGGCGAGCCCCGACAGCACGAGAGGCACCGCTGCGGCGCCCGACAGCAACCGCCGACGCCTGCGGCGGACGGCGGAGGAAGGGGGGAGGGAGTACATGCCAAGGGTCTATCGACCGGCGAACGCCGTCAGGAAGACTCCGTGGCGGCAAGTCCTCGCCATGGCAAAGGCTTGCCAGCCGCGAACCGTGCGATTCCGGACAGAAAGAGCTTTCCCTCGCACGAAGGGTCGCGGGCGGAACGAGTCTTCTCGTCCCGCCGACGTGCGACGGGGTGCGGCGCCGCAACGGCGCCGCGCCTCAGTAACCGGTGCCGCGCTTGACCTTGGCCCGCTCGGCGTCGTGCGTCGTGCCCTTGTCGTCCAGGGTGCGGCAGGCATCGGTGATGTCCTGACTCAGGCGGTCGATGTGTTCGCGGCTCAGGGTCTCCTTGACGAGGGCACGCATGATCTTCACCCGCTCCGCGTTGGGCGGGAGCGTGTACGCCGGCACCATCCACCCGCGCTCGGCGGAAAGCTGCCAGGCGATGTCGGATTCGTCGTAGGAGTGCTTTCCGGCGAGGCGGAACGCGACGAGGGGCAGTTGTTCGAGGTCGCTGCCGATCACTTCGAACCGGCCGCTGCTCCGCAGGTTGTCCGCCAGTACGCGGGCGTTCTCCTGCATCATCTTCATGACGTAGGTGTAGCCCTGGCGTCCGAGGCGCACGAAGTTGTAGTACTGCGCGAGCACCATCGACGCGCCGGTGGAGAAGTTCAGCGTGAACGTGGCGTCGGTCTTGCCCAGGTAGTTCTCGTAGAACACGAGGTCCTCGGCCAGGTCGGACTCCTCGCGGAAGATCAGCCATCCGATACCGGGATAGACCAGGCCGTATTTGTGGCCCGAGACGTTGATCGAACGGACCTGCTCGAGACGGAAGTCCCATGGGGAGTCCGGGTAGAGGAAGGGCCACACGAACGCGCCGCTGGCGCCGTCGACGTGGATCGGAATGTCGAGGTCCCGTTCCTGGCGGATTTCCCGCAGGAGCTTGTCGATGCCGACGACGTCGTCCTTGTGGCCGGTGAACGTGGTGCCGAGGACGGCGACGACACCGATCGTGTTCTCGTCGAGGTGGGGTTCCACGTCCTCCGGGCCGATCGTGTACTTGCCCTCCGCGAGCGGTACGATCCGCGGCTCGACGTCGAAGTAGCGGCAGAACTTCTCCCACACCACGTGGACGTCCCCGCCGAAGATCAGGTTGGGCCGGTCGGCCGACAGACCGGCGGCCTCGCGGCGCTCGCGCCACTTCCACTTCAGCGACAGCGCTCCGAGCATGATCGCCTCGGACGAGCCCTGGGTCCGGCACCCGGTGGCCGTCCCGCCCGGCGCGTGGAAGAGATCGGCGAGCATGCGCACACAGCGCTGCTCGATCTCGGCGGAGATGGGGTACTCCGCGTGGTCGATGAAATTGCGGTGGAGGTTCTCGGCGATCAGCCGCTGCGCCTCCGGCTCCATCCACGTGGTGACGAACGTGGCGAGATTGCGCTGCGGGTCGCCCTCCATGGCGAGGTCCACGTCCACGAGCCTCATCGCGTCCGTCGCGGTCATGCCGCCCTCGGGGAACTTGTCCGAGGGAGCGGGTGCGGTCAGGAATCGGTTGCCGAAAAGAACCGCGTCATCACGCTTTGTCATGCAACGATTCAAACAGCGCGGATTCCCGCCCCCGCCGAGGACACGCCGGGACGCAACCGCCGTCACCACGACTCGTCGGGCCGGCCGCCGTGGTCCTCCACCGTGTTCGCGATCGACGCGGGGAGCGCGTCGGTCCGGGCGCGGCCCTCGGCACCTGGATCCGCCCCGGCGGACCGGACACGAGGGAGGGGGAGCCCGGTGGCCGGACTCCCCCTCCCTCCCGGGTTCGACGGATTCAGCGCAGGCGGAGCGCCTCGCTGATGGTGGTGAAGAGGTCGGTCTGGTTGGTGACGCCGAGGACGCGGTACGCCTTCGGGCCCTGCGCGGCGATGCGGACCTGCACGCCGGTGTGCTCCTGGGACTGACCCGGGGTGTTGGTCGAGTAGTTGACCTTCAGCTGCTGGCCCTCGTCGGTGACCAGCGTGGAGGACAGGCCGGGCGGGGTGGCCTCCAGCGGGACGATCTGGCTGGTGTGGCCGTGGTCGGCGGTGGTGACGACGAGGGTGTCGGGGTGCTTGGCCGCGTAGTCGCGGGCGAGCTTCACCGCGCGGTCGAAGGCGGCCGTCTCGCCGATCTGGCCGCAGGGGTCGGCGGCGTGGTCCTGCTTGTCGATCGAGGCGCCCTCGATCTGGAGGAAGAAGCCCTGCTCGGAGCGCTTCTGCTTGGCCTCCAGGAGCTGGATCGCCTTGGCGGCGGAGTCCACGAGGCTCGGGGTGGTCGCCGGGCGGTTCGGGTTGGTGGTGGCGCAGCGCTGCGGGTCGGTGCCGCCGACGGCGGCGGGCTTGCCGGTCCACTCGACCGGCACGTTGCCGGGCGCGAAGAGGCCGAGCACCGGCCGGCCGGGCTTCAGGCCCCGCAGGCCGGCGTCGTCGGTGACGACCTGGTAGCCGAGCTTCTGCGCCTGCTCGGTGACGGTGAGGCCCTTGTAGGCGCCGTCGGTGACCTTCTGGTCGAAGCGCTTCTTGCCGCCGCCGAAGAGGACGTCGACCCTGTGATCGACCGACTGCTCGGCGATGGAGCCGGGGCCGCCGGCCGCGATGGTGTCGGTCGGGCACTTGGCCATGTCGGCCGGGCCCTGGCAGGAGCGGTCGGTGGCGTGGGAGGCGAGCACGGCCGGGGTGGCGTCGGTCAGCTCGGCGGTGGTGACGCTGCCGGTGGCGTACCCCTTCTTCTGGGCGAGCTCCAGGAGGGTGGGGACGGCCTTGTCGGTGCCGGGCGTCTTGGAGATGCGGCCGTTGACCGTCTTCACGCCGGTGGCCCAGCCGCTGCCGCTGGCGGCGGAGTCGGTGACGTAGTCCGGGGTGCCGTCCTCGTGCACCGCGTAGGTGGTGTACGAGCCGGTGAGCGGGAACTTGTCCATGTTCAGGCGGCCGTCGGCGCCGACCGTGTAGTCACGGGCGAGGGTGATCTCCGAGTCGCCCATGCCGTCGCCGATGAGCAGGATGACGTTCTTCGCCTTGCCGCCCTTGATCGCCGCCCTCGCCTGCTGAGCGCTGTCGAACGCCCCGGCGGTCGACGTGACGGCCACGGCCGCGACGGTCGCGGCGACCAGGGCGGTGGCGACAGCGAGCTGACGGCGGGTGGGCTTGGGCATGGAAACCTCATTCTCGATGCAAGGAACTGCCGATGCGGTGACCGGCGTGGGGCCAGAGCATCAGGCGCAGGCGAAGAGGAGGTGAACGGCGAGTCGAACATGCGTTTACCGAACGCGTCCAGATCGCCCGCACCCTCGCCCGGGAACCCCGCGAGCCGCTCCTCGACGAACCCACGAACCACCTGGACGTCCGACACCAGCCGGCCCTGGTCTCCGGCTTGCGTCTCACCGCCGTCGTCGCCCTGCGCGACCCGGACGGGTACCGGATCCGGGGCGGCGCTCCGGAGTCCTGGGCCGCGGGCCCCTGGAGGGGGTGCCCGGTCGAGGTGGAGTGCGGTCACCGTCCGCTGCCGGGTTCCCGTGGACGAAGCCGGCGGTCATGCTGTCGGGCGCGGTCCGTCCCATGGCCGTGGGACCGGCGGCTCCGTCCGTCGTCAGTGCCGGTCGGCAGGACGCAGTTCGCGTTCGAGGGCGGCCAGGGCGAACGCATGTGCGGAGGTGTGCCGCCAGCGGGAGCGTCCGAACATCACGTCCTCGGAGAGCCCGCTCAGCATGGCCACGGCCCGGACGGTGAACTCGGGGAGGTCCACGTCGGCGAAGTGTCCCAGGTCCCGGCCCTCACGGACGATGGCCTCCAGGCGTTCGTCCCAGCCGTCCAGCAGCTCGGTGAGGACCTTCCGGCCCGCTTCGTCGTGGCGCTGGGCCAGCACCTGCGTCCACAGCGCGTAGCGTTCGTCGTCCTGGTCGCGGGGCAGGTAGAAGCGGACGAACAGGTCCAGTTTCTCGGCGGGTGACCCGGCCCGGTCGACGGCCCGCTGGAACCGGTCCCAGAGGTCCGCCTGGCTCCAGGCGAGGACTTCGAGCAGGAGCCGGTCCTTCTTGCCGAAGTGGTACAGGATGTGCCCGGTGCTCATGCCGGCCCGCGCGGCGATGTCCGACATCCGCAGGCCCGCCGTGCCCTTCTCGGCGATGACGCTGATGGCGGCCCGCATGGCCCGCCCCCGCGCCTCGTCCCCACTGGGCTGACGTTTCCTGTCGATCGGGACCCGGGCCGCGGGTCGGGAGGCGGCGCCGGTCTTCGGGCCCGCCGCTCCGGTCGCGCCCCTCGGCGGGAGGAGGGGGTCGGACGGCGCGGGCCCCGTCTCGGACGTCGGCATGAACCCTCTCTCAGTTCCGGAAGCACGGGTGACCAGTCTAGATTCCAAGAATCTAGATTCTTAATCTAGACTGAAAATCTAGTCCGTGCGAGGGTGTGACGGCCGACCGTGCACGGTCGCCCTCGACGGTCGGCGGGACCGCCTGCCCCACCCCTTACTCAGGAGACACCCACATGACGTGCGGATTCGATGTCGTGGAGACCCGTATCGCCGACCTGCGCGCGGCGCTGGAGAAGGGCGAGACGACCGCGGTCGATCTGCTCGACGCCTACCTCGCGCGGATCGAGGCGTACGACCGGCCCGGTACGGCCACCGCCCTGAACGCGATGGTCGTGATGAACCCGCGCGCCCGCGAGGAGGCGGAGGCGTCCGACGCCCGCCGCGCCCGCGGCGAGACGCTGGGCCCGCTGGACGGCATCCCGTACACCGCCAAGGACAGCTACCTCGCCGAGGGGCTCACCGCCGCCTCCGGCTCCCCGGCGTTCGAGCACCTCGTCGCCCAGCGCGACGCCTTCGCCATCGAGCGGCTGCGCGCGGGCGGCGCGGTCCTCATCGGCCTGACCAACATGCCGCCGATGGCGAACGGCGGCATGCAGCGCGGCGTGTACGGCCGCGCGGAGAGCCCGTACAGCGCCGACTGGCTCACCAGCGCCTACGGCTCCGGCTCCTCCAACGGCTCCGGCACCGCGACGGCGGCGTCCTTCGGCGCGTTCGGCCTCGGCGAGGAGACCTGGTCCTCGGGCCGCGCCCCCGCCTCGAACAACGCGCTGTGCGCCTACACCCCCAGCCGCGGCGTGATCTCGGTACGCGGCAACTGGCCGCTCGTGCCGACGATGGACGTCGTGGTCCCGCACACCCGCACCATGGCCGACCTGCTCGAACTGCTCGACGTCATCGTCGCCGACGACCCGCACACGCGCGGGGACCTGTGGCGCGCGCAGCCGTGGGTGGAGCTGCCCCCGGCCTCGCAGGTGCGTCCCGCCTCCTACCCGGCCCTCGCGCCCGCCGACGCCGGGGCCGCCGCCTCCGCGCTCGCCGGGAAGCGTGTGGGCGTCCCCCGGATGTACATCAACGCCGACCCCGCCGCCGGAACGAACCCCGACGGAGGCATCGGCGGCCAGACCGGGCAGCGCATCGACACGCGCCCCTCGGTGATCACCCTGTGGGAAGCCGCACGCCGCGATCTGGAGGCCGCCGGCGCCGAGGTGGTCGAGGTCGACTTCCCCGTGGTCTCGAACTACGAGTCCGACCGCCCCGGAGCCCCGTCGCTGCTCACCCGCGGTCTGGTCAGCCGCGAGTACCTCGCCTTCGAGATCGAGGACCTGTCCGCCTGGGCCTGGGACGACTTCCTGCGTGCCAACGGCGACCCGGCGCTCTCCACCCTGGCCGACGTCGACGGCGACCGCATCTGGCCCAAGCAGGAGGGCGAACTGCCCGACCGGTACGAGGGCTTCGACGACACGATCGGCGACTACCCCCGCTTCGTGCGCGAACGCCCGTACGCCTCCCTCGCCGACATGCCGCTCCTGGAGGAGGGGCTGCGCGGCCTCGAGGAGACGCGCCGCGTCGACCTGGAGCTGTGGATGGACGGGCTGGGCCTGGATGCGGTGGTCTTCCCCGCGGTGGCCGACGTGGGCCCCGCGGACATGGACGTGAACGTGGCCTCCGCCGACCTCGGCTGGCGCAACGGCGTCTGGGTCGCCAACGGCAACCTGGTCCCCCGCCACCTCGGCATCCCGACCGTGACCGTGCCCATGGGCACCATGACGGACACCGGCATGCCCGTCGGGCTGACCTTCGCCGGCCGCGCCTACGACGACAACGCCCTGCTGACCCTCGCGGCGGCCTTCGAGAAGACCGGCGACCGGCGCACGACACCGCCGCGCACGCCGCGCCTGCCGGCGGAGTGACCTGAGGGACCGGGGGTGCGGCGTTCGGCCCCGCCCCCTCGCCCTCCCCGCGGTCGGACCAGTGCTCGCCGATCACGCGGGGCGGTTCCGCCGGGGTGTCGGCGGGACGGGCGGCGGCCGGGCCGCCTCCCTGGCCCGGGTCGCCTTCGACGACGCGGGCCAGGACTGCACCGCCCCACCCGCTTCCTGGTCCACGTCCGCGTCCACGACGCCTTTCTGGACGCCCTCGCCGACGCCGCCCGCGCACTGCGCCCGGCACCGACCTCGGTCCGCTCGACAACGCCGCCCGGCTCGCCCCGGTCCGCGCCCTGCTCGACCGGCTGCCCGATCACGCCCGGATCGTCGCGGGTGGGACACAGCCTGCCCGTTCCGGCTTCTTCCACGCCCCCACCGCCGTCGCCGGGGCACGCCAGGACGACGAGATCGTCCAGGAGGAGATCTTCGGACCCGTCGTGACCGTGCAGCCGTTCACCGACGAGACCGAGGCCCTGCAGCCGACCGACGACGTCCGCTTCGGGCTCGCCGCGAGCGTGTGGACCAGGGACCACGACCGGACGATGCGGGCGGCCAGGGCCCTGCACACCGGGATCGTGTGGGTGAACGCCCACGGCACCACGGTCCCCGAGATGTCGCACGGCGGGGTCGAGCGCTCCGGCTACGGCAGCGACCTGTCCCTCTCCGGCCTCCTCGACCACACCCGGCCCGAGCACGTGATGATCTGAGCCCTGGTCACCTCCCCTGCGGAGGTGTCCCAGCGCGTCGACAGCGTGCCGCGGACCGACCGGAAAGATCGTGGAGGGACGGCAGTCGTGCGGGCGACCGGTCGCGGCCGGCGCACTGACGCCGGGCCGGCGGCTGCTGCGCGTCCGGTCCGGCCACCTGCCCCACGGCACCGTCGGCCGTACCGACGCGCTCCGACGAGCCGCGGACACCGGGCACCACGACCTCGGCCATGGGCACGCCACGTAGTCACGAGCCCCCTGACCACTCCCCCGGCGCCGACTTCACGCACTCCACAGCGATGGCCGCCACCGCCCGTCGGGGAAGCGCGGGACCCGCTTCCTTTCCCGTCCGTCAGAGGCTCAGTCCGGCCAGTCTGCGCCGGTCGAGCGGGGACGCGCGACGATCGAGGCGTTGTTCGAGGAGGTGGCGGGCGGTGTCGCTGTGTCCCGCCTCCACCAGCGCGTACAGCAGGGTCTCCTCGACGACCTCGCGCTGTGCCGCGCTGCCTCCCACGCGGCGCAGCGAGGGCAGCAGTCCGCGCAGTTCCCGCACCGCGGTGGCCCACTCCTCCTCCAGGACCGCTTCCAGCGCGCTGCACAGCGGGACGACGACCTCCCGCTGCACCGGGTCCGCGCCGGCCGCGTGTGTGCGCAGGCGACGGAGTGCGGGGAGGTCGCCGGCGGCGGCGAGGGCGACGGCGCCGTGCAGGGCCGTGAACGCGGTCGAGGGACGTTCGACCAGATCGCGGGCGACCGCGTCGAGCACGCCGTCGACGGGGACGCGACCGGTCCAGTTCCGGGACATGCGGGCCCGCCACAGCAGGGAGCCGGAGTCGACGAGGGCCCGCACCCCGTTCACCCGGGCCGGGGCGAGCTGAGCGAACCAGCGGCGGCGCACCGCCGCGGAGTCGTCGAGGGCCAGTTCGTGGAGCGCCACGTGCCAGGAGAAGTGCGCCCGGTGCACGGCGCCCCGCCCCTGGCCGCCGATCCAGCCGTCGAGCCAGTCCCGGCCGGTGCGGTGCGCACCGGACTCGTAGTGGACGTGGGCGAGGGCGTGCACGGCGTGGCCGGAGGCGGGTTGTGCGGCGAGTGCTGCCTGAGCGAGCTCACCGGCCTCCTCGATCCTTCCCTGCTCCTGCCGGACGAAGGAGAGGAGCGAGGTGTGGAACCAGTGCCCTTCGTAGGCGGCCGCGGTCCGTTCCACCAGACCGAGGGCCAGCGTGCCGTCGAGATCCGCGACGCCGGAGAAGGCGATGGTGGGGACGGCGACGCCGAGCGCGAACGCGTCGGCGGGGAAGCGGCCGAGGTGGTCGACGAGCGCCGTGTCACCGTCGCCCCTTCCGTCGCCCGCGGCGCCCGCGGGGGCTTCGTGCTCCCTGATGCGGCGGGTGACGACGTCGACGAACGACCGCTCCCGTTCGTCGCCGCGTTCCTGCACGCTGCGCTGGGCGTCCGCAAGCTCCCGGGCGACGTCGACGTCCGCTCCGCACTCGTGGCCGAGCAGGGCGAGAGCGGCGTGCCCCAGCGCGAACCCGGGGTCCAGTTCGGTGGCGCGCGCGAACGGCTCGGCCGCCTTCGCCCGTACGGTGATCACCCGGGCGAGTCCACAGCGGAAGGACGCCGCGGCTGCGGCATGGGTGGACAGCGGCAGCCCGAACTGGTCGGTGGGCCGGCGGCGTACCGACCGGGGGGCGCTGGCGAGCGGGGCGAGTACGGCCTCTGCGACCTCCTTGGCCTGGTGACGGATCTCGGGGATCGCGGTCGTCTCCCACAGCTCGCCCCGGCGGGGCGCGCCCAGGGTGAACAGCGGCCGCTCCAGGCGCCCTCGGGCGTCGAGCAACCTGCCGCCGCCGGTGCACACGCCGATGCCCAGAGGTCCGGGTACGGCGAGGCCGTCGGACAGCAGCCCGCTCCACAGCGAGTCGCCGCCGGCGTCGGCCCGCAGCCCCGGCCCCGTACAGTCCACCACCCATGCCACGCCCAACTCGCGGCCGTCGGCGAGGGAGACGATCAGGCCGCCGTCCTCTTGCGGTGCCGCGGAGGCGACCCGGTCGGCGTGGACGCGGAGCCTGCGGGCGGCACGCGCCCGGGCGACGGTCTCGGCGGTGGAGGGTGCCATGCGATGCCGGTGCACGTTCCACAGGGTGGCGTCACGGCCGAGGAACTCGGCCCGCTCGTCGTCGGTGAGGCCCTGCCAGAGTCGTACGATCTCGGGCCGCAGCCCGTCGAGGGCGGGCCGCCAGTCGCCGTGGGTGCGGCGCGTGGCGGCGAAATGCCGCGTCAGCTCCCTGCGAAGACGGTGGAACGGGAGAGCGGCGAGGCCCGGCGGCGGCGGTGCGGGGGGCAGCGGGGCGACCGCGTGCGGCTGGGGAAGCAGCCCGCCCCGGGACACGGCGTGCACCGTGCGGCCGGGGCGGTCGAGGACGAGCGCGAGATCGACGGCGGTGAGGCCGGTGCCGACGAGGAGGACGTCGTCCGACTCGCCGACGGCGTCGAGCGCGCCCGGCGCCCAGGGGCGGGGGACGAACCGGTCGGAGGCGACCAGCTCGGCCGGGGCCCAGCCGGACCGGCCCGCCGCGGGCCCGGTGGCGAGGACCACGCTGTCCGCCGTCACCGTGCCGCCGTCGGCGAGCTTGAGCTCCAGACGCCCCCCGGGCGCGTCGGCACACCCCACCGCCCTGGTGCGCAGCCGCCGTACGGAGACCGTGCCGCGGGCCGTGATGACGGCCCGGCCGAGCGTGTCGGCGAGATACGAGCCGTAGCGGTACCGGGACGCGAAGTCCGCCGCGGTGACGGTGGATTCGCCGTGCCGACAGAGCCAGCGCCGGAAGTGGCCCGGGTCGTCCGGGTAGCAGCTCATGCCGCCGACGGGCACGTTGAGCCGGTGCTCGGGAACCTCGGTGGCGTACGCGGTGCCCCGGCCCGCCTCCGGCGCGGGGTCGACGAGGATCAGATCGAGCGGGACACGGCGTCGGGCCGCCCCTTCGCACAGTTGGACGGCGACGAGCGCACCGGCCGCGCCCGCGCCGACGACTGCCACGGTCGGTCGAGGACGGGCGGCCTCGGCGGACGGCGAGGACACGACGGGCACCACGGACACCTCCGGCCAGGGCGGGTACTGCACGACAAAGTTCACTATGTCGATGAACAAAGTGGAGTGGCAACGCCGCTTCCGGACAACAACGAAGCGCCGGGGTGTTGTCGACGGCCTGTGCGTACCGCCGCAGGTCAGGTTCCCGCCACTCGTGAGACATTGATGGCGTGAGGATCTCAGCACGAACGGACTACGCCATCCGGGCCATGGCCGAGTTGGCCTGCTCCCCGGACCGGCCCCTCAAGGCCGAGGACATCGCCGGACGCCAGGACATCCCCGGCCGCTTCCTCTTCGTCGTGCTGAGCGACTTGCGGCAGGCACGTCTGGTGCGCAGTGTGCGCGGCCCCGACGGTGGTTACTCCCTCACCCGGCCGTCCGCGGAGATCACCCTCGCCGACGTCATCCGCGCGATGGACGGACCGCTCGTCAGTGTGCGGGACCTGAAGCTGACGGGTCTCGAGTACCGGGGTGCGGCGGCTCCCCTGCCGGATGTGTGGCGTGCCGTGCGGACGAGCCTGCGCCAGGTCCTGGAGAGCACGACCCTCGCGGATCTGGCGACGGGCACGCTGCCCGAGCTGGTACGGGACCGGGCCCGCAACTACAACGACGACGTGCGGACGTACCCGTAGCGTCCCTGGCCTCCCGGCGATGCCGACGCCGGCGACGAGCAGGAGGTACTGCGACAGCCACGGGCAGGGATCGAGAATCCCCGACCCCACATCGGCTGGACAGAGGAAACCCCGGGTCGGCGCACCCGCCCCCGCGCCTTCAACTGGGTCACCGGGACCTGGGCGCGTCCAGGCGGTCGCCGTCGTACCCCTTCACCTCGCCGAAGCGGGAGCCCGTCATCCAGTCCTCCCGGGCCTGGCGGATCTCCTCGTCCGTGCGGCCCACGAAGTTCCACCACATCACGATCCACCCACATAATCGCAGGTCAGCAAGGCTGCAAGGCGCGGAGGTCAGCAAAAGTCAGCAAAAGCGGCAGGAGCCGGCCGATGCTGATCGTCTTCGTATGACAATGATGGGGAGAACTCAGTCGGTCGCATCGTCGCCGGAATATCGGGGCCGCCGACTGCGATTCTCACCCGCGTTCTGGGACAGACCCTGAACTCATCGGGACGACGGCGCTCCAGGAGGAGTTGGCTTATCACCTGACCCGGGAGCGCCTTCACGGTCCTGCTCGCTCTCCCGCACTTCACCCGTGCGAAAGCTCGATACCGTGGCCCCGTGATATGAGCTCAGCTCGGCTCGGTCGACCCGATGTCGGGCGCGAGGTCCAGGAGCAGGAGGGCCGCCGCCACGTGGGTCGGGTTGTCCTCCACCTTGACGGCCGAGAGCTCGTTGGCACGTGAGACGCGCCGTTCGACGGTGTTGCGGTGCGCATAGAGGTGGGCGGCTGCCCGGGTCGTGTTGAAGCCGCACTGCACGTAGGTGAGAAGGGCTTGGCGCAGTGCCGTGTCGGCTTCGGCCAGAGGGCCGAGGGTGTTGATGACGAAGCGACGTGCGCCGGCGCGGTCCTTCGTGAGGGCGTCGATCAGCTCGACGTCGGCGTAGGGGGTGAACCGCCGGTCGGACCCGAGTCGGATGACCAGCGCCTGCGCCGCGAGGGCGTCTTGGTGGCTGGACCGGAACCCTTCGAGTCCGCGTCCCGGCCTGCCCACCGCCACGCGGACCTCGTCGGTCGTCGCGAGGGCCTTCTCCACATGGTGCAGGTCCGGGACGCCTTCCCCCGAGAGCCAGATCCACCGCGACGTGGCGCTGGCGCGCGCCACCAGTGCGCTCTGGCCCCCGGCGGCGGAGCGCACGGCGGCGATCGCCTCGTCCGGGACGTCGGCCTGCTGAGGGTCATCGATCCACAGGACGAGGCCTACGTGCCACCGCGCCATCCGGTAGCGAAGGCGTCCTTCGGCGAGGTCCTCCGCCATCGGTGCCCCGCTGGCGATCAGCTGGATCATCGCGATCCCCTCGGCGTCCGTATTGCCCATCGCCGCGGTGAGTCCGACTTGGCGCAGGGCCGCGACCGAGTCGAGGGCGTACTGCACGAGCGACTGGGCCGTCACGTCCAGGACCCCCACGAGGAGGTCGGGGTCGGCGCAGTCCGCCACGCATTCCTCCAGCCATCGCCGCCAGCCGATCCCCAATGCCACGCGCCAGGCGACGGCGAAGTCGGGGGCGATGCCCCGGGCGACGAGATCGTTGATGTACGCCGTGGCCCGCGGGCCGACGTAGGGCTCCACCCGACGCCCCGGATGCTGGACGTTCGCGGTCAGCCATTGGACGAGGTCGGAGCGGTTGAGCGCGCGGTCCTCCTCGATCAGGGAGGCGTCCGCGAGGAGGGCGGGATCGTTCTGGGCGACGAGGGTGGGCCTCACGAAGGCGTCGACCAGCGCGTCCGTTTCCGTCAGCAGGCGCTGACACAGTGACCTGATCGCCTCAGCGACCTCGCAGGAGGGCGCGGGCCACAGCTCTTCCATGTCTTCAGTGTCCTCTTCGTCGCGAGGAGCCGACGCTCCCGACATGCTGTGTCACAGACAGATACAAGGCCCGCCGACAGCACGGCCGGGGGCGGAGGCGAGGGTCGTCGATCCGCCGGCGACAGCGAGAGACGTCGGGTGGCCGCCACCGCGCGACAGCGGCTGCCGAATCCCGACGTCGCCGGGCGCTCGAATCGAGAGGTCTTTGACGTGCCCGGCCTTGCGGGAGCGGCCCTGCGGCATCTCCGCGGCCGACGGGAGGCGGGTGTCGATCCGCACGTCTCCGACGCTCAGTTCGCGAGGGGCGCGCGTCGCTCGCCGGTGGTTGCGGGTGAACGAGCTCGCGGCCCGGGCGTAGCCGGTGTCCTCCTTCTGCGCGGATTCGGAAGCGGATGCGTGGTGACACACGGCCGCCGCGGTGACGCGGATCCCGCCTTCGCCCGCCTGCGGATCGCCGGGGTCGGCGTCCGCCGCCTCGGCGGGCAGAGCCGGGTCTTCGAGCACGACCGCGCGCATGGGTCTCCAGGAGTCGGGGAGGAGTTTAGTACCACTAAACGGCGGCAGGTTTATCACGCCGTCGGTGGCGTCACAAGGGGTTCGGTACCGTCGCCCCTCTGGAGGGGCACGCCGGGTTGCCCGCGGCGGGCATGCCTTAGCCTCGGATCACGGAGAGGGGCCCGCCCGGGTCGGCCTGTCACCCGACGGGCACACGACCTCGGCCTCGGGACGGGTGGTGAGCACACGATGTCCATGGATGACGGCGGGAAAGCAGGCGGAGGGGCCAGGGGCTCCGCCGCCCTCGAAGCGTCCGCGGGCGCGCAGCTGAGGAGGATCAGGCTCAGCCGCGGGTTGTCGTTGACGGAGGCGGCGCAGCAGGCAGAGGTCACCAAGGGCTTTCTGAGCCAGTTGGAGCGTGGGCTCACCAGCGTGTCCGTTCCAACCTTGCTGCGCGTCTGCGAGGTGCTGCGGATCGGGGTCGGCGAACTGTTCGCTTACCCCGACGATCAGGTCGTGGAGGGCGGACGCCGGATCGATATGGGCGGTGAAGGCGTGGCCGAGTATCTGCTCACGCCCGCCGACACCACGGCGTTCCAGGTCTTCCGTTCCGTGATCGAACCGGGCGGGGGCACCGGAGGTCCCTATCGGCTCGACACCACCACGATCTTCGCGATGGGGCTGAGCGGTTCGACCCGCCTGATCGTCGGGGGCGAGACCCGGATGCTGTCGGCCGGCGTGTCCACCTCGTTCTCCGGTCGGACGCTCCACCAGTTCGACAATCCGGGCACGACGGTGAGCGAGGTCCTCTGGGTCCTGTCACCTCCCCTGCCGCGCGCCTCGCGAAGCCCCGCCTAGAGCCGCTCGTAGACGGCCGGTCGGCGCGCCCGCAGGACGAGGGCCTGCACCGCGCCGGCCACGGCCGAGAGGGCGACGAACCCGCCGATCACCCAGGCTCCCCCGACGGTGCCGACGAGGAGCGGGAAGTTGGCGACCATCAGGCAGACCACACAGGCCAGGCCGAGGAAGGCCACGCCCGGAGCCACGACCGCACGCCACACCGGCTGCTGCTCATCGGCGCGCCGGAAGAAGCCGATGACCGCGAGACTGGTGGCCGCCATCAGCAGGACGATGCCGAGGGTGGCGGCGCCGGAGAACCAGGCGTAGAGGTCCCCGATCGGGTCGAGGCCGAGCGTGGCGACGACGAGCGTGATGACGAACGCGACCGCCGAGGCGACGGCCGAGGACGCTGACGGCGCGCGGTGCCGGGGGTGCACGACGCCCAGCGACGCCGGAAGCGCGCCGGCGCGGGACAGCGCGAACTGATAGCGCGTCACGACGTTGTGGAAGGCGAGCACGCACGCGAACTGGCTGGTGATCAGGAGCACCTGCATCACGTCGGCCCAGACGGACCCGACGTAGCTCTGCGCCAGCCCGAGGACCAGCCCCTCGGGGTCGGCCGTCGCGGCGCCGGTCACCGCGTCGACGCCGACGCCCACCACGATCGCCCACACGGTGAACGAGTAGAAGACCCCGATCACCAGGACCGCGACGTACGTCGCCCGCGGGACCGTGACGTCGGGGTCCTCGGCCTCGTTGCGGAACACGGCCGTCGCCTCGAAGCCGATGAACCCGAAGACGGCGAACATGACGCCGAGGCCCAGGGAGCCGGTCCCCACGATCGAGGGCAGCAACGGTTCGGCGGTCAGGCCATGGGCACCGCCGTGGCCCACGATGCCGAAGTCCATGACCAGGAGCAGCACGGTTTCCAGCACCAGCACGGCACCGAGCACCTTGGCGCTCAGCTCGATGTCGCGGTAACCGAGGAAGGCGATGACACCCAGCGAGACGAGCGCCCACGCCCACCACGGTGAGCTGACATCGGCGTACCGCTCGATGACGTTGCTCGTCGCGACGCCGACGTAGGCGTTCACCCCGACGAGAAGCAGCGTGTACGAGAAGAGCGCGAGGGTCGCGGCCGAGAGACCGGGGATGCGTCCCAGTCCCGCCTGGACGTAGGCGTAGAAGGCGCCCGCGTTGCGTATCCGTCCGGCCATCAGCGTGAAGCCGACCGCGAAGATCAGCAGCATCACGGTGGACAGCGCGAAGTACAGCGGCATCCCCGGGCTGCCGCTCACGGCGAAGGCGAGCGGCACCCCGCCGGCCACAAGCCCGAGCGGCGCCGCCGCGGCGACGACCATGAACACGATCTGTGACACGCCGAGCCCGCGGTTGAGCGGGTTGCCCGATCCCGCTTCACCGCCGGGTGCTTCGACGTGCCCTGCCTTGGAGAGGTCGGTCATCGAGACCACCTTTCGGCTCACGGGCCGGTGCCGGCTCGTGAGGGATGGATGAATGAGTGCGCGAAGGCGGTGCGCCCACGCGAAGCGAACCGGAGCGGCTCCCGCGCAGCGGGGTCAGGAGATCCAGCTCCTGTCTCTCCGGCCCAACCCCGAGAAGCCCTGGACCCGAGTGCGGCCCGGATTGCTCGTGGCTCCCTCTCGGCCGCGACCGCATGCGTGACGGCCGCGATCCACCCGGCTCGATGCACATGCGGGTCCCGGCGCGCGGCGAGGTCGTGACGACAGCGGGTTCGGCCCCTGCGCGTGACCACAACGAGGCGTTTAGCTCTACTAAACACCGGGGGCAAACCTCTATCACGCCGGTCTTGCCCCCGCAATGGCTCCGGCAAGACCGCCCGCCGCGCAAAACCGCCAGGTGCCCCGCCCCTCAAAGGGCCGAGCACGACCTCGTCCGAGGTCACGGGCCGACCGGCGGCCACCCTATGGGCGCATCGGCGCGACCTGCGTGTGCATCGTGCACCGGGCCCCGGCGAAGCAGGTGCTCACTGTCGTTCTCACCGCGGTCCCGGCTGGCGACAGTGAAGCAACCGCCACAGGAACAGCGAGGAAACGTCATGACAGCTGAGGTGTTGGACGCCGTCGAGGAGTTCGACGTGGTGATCGTCGGAGCAGGGATCTCCGGGATCGGCGCGGCCACCTATTTCAGCCGAGAGCTGCCCGACAAGTCGCTCGTCGTTCTGGAAGCACGCGACGACATCGGGGGCACTTGGGACCTGTTCCGCTATCCCGGCATCCGCTCGGACTCCGACCTGCACACGTTCGGTTACGAGTTCAAACCGTGGCGCCACGAGGCCGCGATCGCCGACGCCCCCCTCATCAAGGAGTACCTCCAGGAAACCGTCGGGGAGAACGGCCTGGGGCACGTCCTCAGGCTCCGCCACCGGGTCGTCCGCTCGGAGTGGTCCTCGGCGGACTCGAAGTGGACCCTCACCGTCCAGACGTCGGACGCCGTCACGGGGGAGACCCGGACGAAGACGATCCGGGCGGGATGGGTCTTCGCCGCCACCGGCTACTACCGGTACGACGAGGGGTTCTCCCCGGAGTTCCCGGGACGGGACGACTTCGAGGGCCAGATCGTCCACCCGCAGCACTGGCCCGAGGGCCTCGACTACAGCGGGAAGAAGGTCGTCGTCATCGGCAGCGGCGCGACCGCGATCACGCTGGTGCCGAACATGGCCACCGGGCCGGGCGCCGCTGGGCACGTGACGATGCTGCAGCGCACCCCCACGTACGTCATGGCGCTCCCCCGTGTCGACAAGGTCGCCCTGGCGCTCACGAAGCTGCTCGGACAGGAGCGCGGGTACGCCGTGACGCGGTTCAAGAACATCTGGGCGGACCGTGCCGTCGTCAAGGGTCTGCGGACCTTTCCCAAGGCCGGGCGGGCGCTGATCCGGCGCGAGAACATCAAGCGCCTTCCCAAGGGGTTCGACGTCGACAAGCACTTCAACCCACCGTACGACCCGTGGGACCAGCGGCTGTGCCTGGCGCCGGACGGCGACTTCTTCGACGCCATCAAGGAGGGAAAGGCCTCCGTCGTCACCGACGCCGTGGCGAGGTTCAGCAAGCGCGGAATCGTCCTGGCATCGGGCGAGGAACTGGAAGCCGACGTCATCGTCACCGCGACGGGGCTGAACCTGCAGCTCTTCGACGGCATGCCCATCGTGGTCGACGGACGCCAGGTCGACATCGCGGACGCGCTCTGTTATCGCGGAATGCTGCTGAGCGGGATCCCGAACTGGGCGATGGCGATCGGCTACACCACCTCGTCCTGGACGCTCAAGGTGAGCCTGATGTGCCGCTACTTCATCGACCTGGTCAAGCACATGGACACCCGCGGATACGACACGGTGGTTCCGGTCGCGCCCTCCGGGACGGTGCGGAAGCCCGTCATGGACCTCCAGGCCGGGTACGCCAAGCGGGCCGAGAAGCGCATGCCCCAGCAGGGCCTCGAAAAGCCCTGGCGGATGGCGATGTCCTACCCCGAGGACGCCAAGGCCCTCCGCGGCCCGGTGGCCGACGAGCACCTCGAGTTCGGCACCCGGCGGGCCGGCGCGCAGTCGCCCGGTGGGAGGCGAGCCACCCATGCCTGAGACGGGCGGCGCCGAGAGCGCCGACCAGTACGCGCCCCTGCCGTCCGGGATGACGATCTGCTTCAGGGACTACGGCGACAAGGCCGACCCGGCGATGCTGCTCATCGCCGGGCTGGGCGAGGACCTCGCCTTCTGGACCGAGTCCTTCGTCGGCTCGCTCGTCACCCGCGGCTTCCGGGTCGTCGCCGTCGACAACCGCGATGCCGGCCAGTCGACGTTCGCCGCCGCTCCCCCTCCCGGGATCTGGCGGCAGATCGCCGCGCGCCCGCGCTGCGACGCGTACGCGCTGGCCGACATGGCCCAGGACGGCATCGGCGTCCTCGACCACCTCGGGATCTCGCGGGTCCACCTGGTCGGGCGGTCGATGGGCGGGATGATCGCCCAGACGATCGCGGCCACGGCGCCCGAGCGCGTTCTGTCGCTGACCTCCCTCTACTCGACCACCGGAGCCAAGAAGGTGGGCCGGCCGGCGCTGTCGACGATCCGGCTCCTCGCCGCCCCGCCGGCGAGGACCAGGACCGAGGCGGTCCGGGCCCACCTGCGGATCACCCGACACATCGCGGGAACGGCATATCCCATCGACGACGCGGCCGAGGCCGCCCTGGCGGCTCACGCATGGGACCGCAGCGCCGGTGATCCGGCGGCCGGCGCGGCGCGCCAGATCCAGGCGATCCAGCGCTCCGGAGACCGGACGGCCCAGTTGAGCAGGATCACGGCCCCGACGCTGGTCATCAACGGCGACCGGGACCCGCTGGTCGACCCGAGCGGCGGCGCCGCGACCGTCCGGGCGATCCGCTCGGCGCAGCACGTGGTCATTCCCGGCATGGGCCACCACATCCCCGAGGCCCTCGTCGAACCCGTCACGACGTACATCGCCCAGCACGCGAACCGCGTGGGCGAAGGAGGAAATCATGTCCGGATCTCGTGAACCCGCCTCCAAGGACACCACGGTCGACGTCGTGGTCGTCGGTGCCGGATTCGCCGGCCTGAGCGCTGCCGAGCGCCTGGTGAGCACGGGGCGGTCCGTCGTGGTCGTGGAAGGCCGCGACCGGGTCGGGGGCCGCTCGCTCTCCGGCGAGGTGGCCGGCGTGAAGGTCGACCTCGGAGCGACATGGGTGGCACGACGCCACACTGCCATCCGGGACCTCGCGAGCCGAGTCGGGTGCAGCACGACCGAGCAGTTCGACCAGGGCCGCAACGTGCTGTGGATGGCAGGCCGGCGCCGCACCTACAGCGGCACCATTCCCAAGGTCTCCCCCGCGGTCCTGGTGGACATGGCCCGCATGCAGATGGCGGTGAACAAGCTGGTCGCGACCATCGACGTGAACGCCGCGTGGAAGACGCCCGGGGCAGCCCGGCTCGACGCCGTCTCGTTCGGCGAGTGGCTCGACCGGAAGAACACGCTGCCCAACACCCGTGCGCTGATGGCCATCGTCAGCAAGGTGCAGTGGGGCTGTGCCCCGGGAGACGTCTCCCTGCTGCACGTACTGCGTTACATCCGTGCAGCGGGCGGGCTCCACCACATGCTGGACGTCGAGGGCGGAGCCAACCAGGACCGGTTCGTCGAGACCACCCAGGAGATCGCCAAGCGGGTGGCGGAGCGGCTCGGCGACCGCGTACGGCTGGAGACACCGGTACGCCGCATCACGCAGGACGACAACGACGTCATCGTCCGCACCGACTCCGGCGAGATCCACGCCAGGTACGCGATCGTCACGGCTGCCCCGGCCCACCGCGCCACCATCGAGTTCGACCCCGGTCTGCCCGAGCAGACCGAGGGGCTCACACGAACCTGGCGCATGGGTGCCCTCAGCAAGGCCTTCGTAGCGTACGAGAAGCCGTTCTGGCGTGCCGACGGATTCTCCGGTGAGGCGCTGACCGACACCGGAACCGTGTTCATCACCTTCGACGTGTCCCCCACCCCCGGCGGACCGGGCGTCCTGATGACCTTCTGCGACCCGCGCGTCTTCGACGGCTTCGACCCCGAGACCCGACGCGACCTGGTCATCCAGCAGCTCGTCGACCTCTACGGCCCGCAGGCCCGCACCCCGATCGACTACCTGGACCACTGCTGGGGATCGGAACCGTTCGCCCCGGGCGGCCCCCACCCTGCCGCCGGCCCGCACGCGACCATGAACTACGGCAAGGCGCTGACCGAGCCCCACGGGCGCGTTCACTGGGCCGGCACCGAAACCGCCGGTGAATGGGCCGGCACGATGAACGGCGCGGTCCTGACGGGACAGCGCACCGCCGAGCGCGTCGTCACCCTCCTGTCCCGCGACGTCCGCGAGGGAGCGTCGCGTTGAAGGAGGTACTGTTCCTGCTGGCCGACCTGTGGATGATCTTCGCCGGCTACTTCTACGGCTGGAAGTTCATCCGCCGGTACGGCAACTACCTCCTCGGTCTCGAGGCGATGGTCGTCGCCACATCGGGCAGCAACTTCCTGTTCTGGTCACTGTCCGGAGCCGACGGAGGCAGCATCCTGTACGACCTGGCGTACTTCTTCGACGCCTTCTCCAGGTCGGTCGGCATCACGCTCATCCTGATCATGGGCCTGATGGAGGTCACCCACCGCTACAAGCCGAGCCGCGGCGTGGACGTCGCCGTGTTCGGGGTCGCGATCGTGGCCGGCCTCTTCCTCCGGCAGTTCCACGGCGCGGACCTCCACACCGACCCCGCCGCGTTCTGGGTCGCCGTCTTCTACGTCGTCGTCAATCTCCTCACGGCGGTCTTCCTCGGGTACTTCGCCAAGCGGCTCTGGAACGCGGGCGCGAAGCGGCCCGCGATCTGGACGGGCCTGGTCACGGCCGCCAGCACAGCCGTCGCGATCACCTACGACTTCTTCCCCCTGCCGTTCGACGACGCGAACCGCACGATCTTCTACACCGCCGCGCTCGCGACGTGGGGCACCCAGGGATTCGTCTACTTCCGCGCCTACCGCGCACTGCACGACCACAACGCGGCCCTGGACGCGAATCCGGCCCGCGCGACCGGAACCCTCGCATGAACCCCGAAAACGAAGAAGGAGTCAGCATGGCGAAGAGGCACGTGTACGCGGTGGTGGACCCCGCCGGCGGCGAGTTGGTCAAGGAGTACCCCACCGCGACGGACGAGGCCGTCGAGGGGGCGGTCGACGCGGCGGCGAAGGCCTACGCGCAGTGGTCGAGGCAGACCTCCGTGGAACAGCGCGCCCAGCTGTTGAACACCGTCGCCGCCCTGCACAGCGAGCGCAGCGGGCAGCTCGCCGAGATCATCCACCGGGAGATGGGCAAGCCGGTGGACGAGGCCGTCGCGGAGGTCGAGTTCAGCGCCTCCATCTACCGGTACTACGCCGAGAACGCGGAGAAGTTCCTCGCCGACGAACCGATCGAGCTCCTGGAGGGGGAGGGCACGGCCTTCGTCCGTCGCCAGCCGGTCGGCGTGCTGCTGGGGATCATGCCCTGGAACTACCCGTACTACCAGGTGGCCCGGTTCGCCGCGCCCAACCTCGCGCTGGGCAACACCATCGTGCTCAAGCACGCGTCGCAGTGTCCCGAGTCGTCCGAGGCGCTCCAGCAGCTGTTCACGGACGCGGGCTTCCCCCAGGGCGCTTACGTCAACGTCCACGCCACCGGCGAGCAGATCGCCCGGGCCATCGCCGACCCCCGGGTGCAGGGCGTCTCCTTCACCGGTTCGGAGCGGGCCGGTGCGGAGGTGGCCGAGAAGGCCGGGCGCAACCTCAAGAAGGTGGTGTTGGAGCTGGGCGGCTCGGACCCCTTCGTGGTGCTGTCGACCGACGACCTCGACGCCACGGTCCAGGCGGCGGTCGACGCCCGCTTCGAGAACGCCGGGCAGGCGTGCAACGCCGGGAAGCGCTTCATCGTCGCCGACGACATCTACGACGCCTTCCTCGACGCGTTCACCGAGAAGGTGCTCGCCCTGACCGACGGCCTGGCGCCGCTCTCCTCGGTCGCCGCCGCCGAGTACGTCGAGGACCAGGTCGAGCGAGCCGTCGCTGACGGGGCGGCCTTCGTCTCCGCTCGACAGCGCGAAGGGGCGTACTTCCCGCCCGGCGTTCTGACGGGCGTCTCGCCGACCTCGCCGTCGGCCGCCGAGGAGCTCTTCGGTCCCGTCGCGACCGTCTATCGGGTCGGATCCGAGGACGAGGCCGTCGAGCTGGCGAACGAGACCCCGTACGGGCTGGGTTCCTACGTGTTCACGACGGACGCGGAGCAGGCGCTGCGCGTCGCCGACCGGATCGACGCCGGCATGGTCTTCGTCAACGGCGTCGGCCTCGAAGGCGCGGAACTGCCCTTCGGCGGGGTCAAGCGGTCCGGTTTCGGCCGTGAACTGGGCCGGGCCGGGATCGACGAGTTCGCCAACAAGAAGCTCATCCGCACCGCCCGGACGTGATCGCCGCACCGCACAGAAGGAAACCTGCCATGACCATCGAATTCGACGCCGCTGTCTTCAGGACGCCGAACGAACCACTGACCATCGAAAAAGCGACTCTCCCCTCGACGCCTCCGCCCGGCGAGGTGCTGGTGCGGCTCAAGGCGAGCGGGGTGTGCCACAGCGACCTTCACGTGCTCGTGGGCGAATGGGAGGTGCCTTCGCCGATGATCCTCGGCCATGAAGGGGCCGGGATCGTCGAGAGCGTCGGCGAAGGCGTCACGACGCTGAAGAAGGGCGACCACGTCGTGCTGTCCTGGACGCCTTCGTGTCGCCGCTGCCGCTATTGCATCAGCGGCAGGCCCGTCCTGTGCGACATGGTCAGCCGGCACTCGGCGAACCACCTGTCGTTCGACGGCCGGACCCGGATCACGTCCGCCGACGAAGGGGACATCTACAGCTTCGCGGGCCTCGGAACGTTCGGCCAGTACACCCTCGTGCCCGAATCGGCCGCGATCGCCATCCGGGACGACGCCCCGTTCCCGCAGTCGGCTCTCGTCGGATGCGCCGTCACGACCGGCGTCGGCGCGGCCGTCAACACCGCCAAGGTGCGTCCGAGCGACACCGTGCTGGTCCTCGGCTGCGGAGGCGTCGGCCTGAACGCGATCCAGGGGGCCCGGCTCGCCGGCGCGCGGAAGATCATCGCCGCGGACATCTCCGACGAGAAGCTCGAGCAGGCACGCGTCTTCGGTGCGACCGACCTGATCAACAGCTCCCGCGAGGACCTCGCCGACCGGGTGCGCCGGCTCACCGACGGACGCGGTGTGGAGATCGCCATCGAGGCCATCGGGCTGCCCCGCACCATCGAGTCGGCCTACGAGGTCCTGGCCCGGGGCGGCACGGCGGTGGTCGCCGGGCAGGTGGCGGACGGCATGAGGATCTCCATCGACCCCTTCGTCATGTCCGACCAGGAACTGTCGCTCATCGGATCCAACTACGGCTCCAGCAAGCCGGATTCCGACTTCCCGCTGCTGATCGACCACTACATGAACCACCGCATCGATCTGGACTCGCTCGTGACGAGCGTGATCGGTCTGAAGGACATCAACGAGGCGTTCGACCAGATGAAGCGCGGCATCGGCACCCGCTCGGTGATCACGTACTGAAAGGCAGGGGCGATCCCATGGCCCTGGAATCATCACGCTCGGCCTTCGAGCGAACCCGCCGCAGCGTCGGCGGAGGAGTGGGGTCGGGCCTGCGCGCCGCGATGCCTCCCCATCCGCTCTTCGTGCGCGAGGCGCGAGGCGCGTACGTCTGGGACCTCGACGGCGACCGGTACATCGACTACGTGATGGCCTGGGGCCCGCTCGTCCTCGGTCACGGCGACCCGCGCGTGGTGTCCGCCGTGTCCGAGGTCGCGACGAAGATGCAGGTCGTCGGCACCGGCCACCCGCTCGAATACCTCGCGGCGGAAGCGGTCCTCGAAGCCGTGCCGCACGGCGAGCGACTGCTGTGGAGCAACACGGGGACCGAAGCGGTGCAGGTGGCGCTGCGCCTCGCGCGGGCCGCCACCGGGCGGCGCCGCGTCCTCAAGTTCGCCAAGAGTTACCACGGCTGGCACGACACCGTGTACGCCGGGATGTCCGAGGACGATTGCGACCGCCCCGCCTCCCCCGGCGGACCGGGTCAGTCGGCGAGCGTGCTTGACGACCTGGTCGTGGCGCGCTTCAACGACGTCCAGCTGGCCGAACGCCTGCTGAGCGAGGCCGTCGAGCGCGACATCGCGGCCGTGCTCGTCGACCCGGTGATGAGCAACGCGGGCGTCGAAGCACCCACACCGCAGTTCCTGTCGACCCTGCGAACCCTCTGCGACCGGCACGGCGCCGTCCTCGTCTTCGACGAGGTGATCGCCGGGTTCCGGATCGCGCGGGGCGGGGCGGCCGAGAAGTACGGCGTGCTGCCCGACCTGTCCGTCTTCGGGAAGGCGATGGCCGGCGGTTTCACGCAGAGCGCCGTGGTCGGCCGGGCCGAACTGGTCGATCAGGTGACGGCCGGCGTCGTTCATGCCGGGACCTTCAACGCCAACCCGGTCGCCTTGGCGGCCGTCGCGGCGACGATGCGCGTCCTGGCCGATCCCTCGGTCTACGAGCAACTCGAACGGACATCGTCCGAGTTCGAAGCCCTCGTCGGCGGCGTCCTCGGTTCATCCGCTGACTTCGGCCGCTTCAACCGCGTCGGCTCGCTCCTCCAGTACGTCCCCGCCGGCGGGGCCACCGGACTCCACGGGACCAGCGGGCTCTGGAGAGTGATCCTCGAAGGGATGCTGCGTCAGGGCTTCCTGTTCATGCCGTCCGGCAAGGTCTTCCTCAGCACGGCGCACACCACCGCCGACATCGAGGCGACGGCCGAGGCCCTCGACCGACTGCTGCGGCAGTCGTGACGCCCGCGCCACGTCGCGTCGCGTAACCCCCGCCCGCTCCGGTCCAGGCCGCGTGTCCCGTTCCCCCGTGGCCTGGCCCGGTCCACCTTCCCGGAAGACACCATGCTGAACCTCTCGGTCCTGCTCGAGGACTCCGCCCGCACGCACCCCAACCGGGACGCGGTGGTCCTCGGCCCGACGCGTCTCACCTACGCCCAGGTCGAGGCCGCCGCCAACCGGATCGCCAACCTCCTGGTCGACCGCGGCATCTGGCCCGGCGACAAGGTCGCGCTCAGTTGTCCGAACGTGCCCTGGTTCCCGATCGTCTACTACGGGATCCTCAAGGCCGGCGCCGTCGTCGTACCGCTCAACATCCTGCTCAAGGGCCGGGAGGTCGCCTACCACCTCGCGGACTCGGGGGCGAAGGCGTACTTCTGCTTCGAGGGCGACGCGGGTCTGCCGACGGGTGCGGAGGGACACGCCGGGTTCAGCGAGACCCCGGGCTGCGAGCACTTCTTCCTCATCACCGCCGATCCCGCGGCGGAAAGCCCGATCGAGGGCGTCGAGACCATGGGCGCCGCGCTGCGGGGCACGGCGACGACGTTCGACAGCGTCGGGACCTCGGGGGACGACCCGGCCGTGCTCCTCTACACGAGCGGGACGACGGGACAGGCGAAGGGCGCCGTACTCACCCACGCCAACCTGGTCCTCAACGCCCTCGCGTGCAACCGGCTGTTGGAGAACCGGCCCGCCCTGGAAACCCATCTGGTCGTGCTGCCGCTGTTCCACTCCTTCGGCGCGACCGTGCAGATGAACGCCGGTTTCTCGGCGGCGAGCACACTGGTGCTGCTGCCGCGGTTCGACGCCCGGCAGGCGGTGTCCCTGATGCAGCGGGAGGACATCACCTTCTTCGCGGGCGTCCCCACCATGTGGTGGGGCCTGCTGCAGGCGCTCAGCGTCGACGTCGAAAGGATCGCGAGGAACCTGCGCGTCGGCGTCTCCGGCGGCGCCTCGCTCCCCGCGGAGCTCATCAGACAGGTCAGGGAGCGGCTGGGCGTCCAGGTCCTGGAGGGCTACGGCCTCTCCGAGACCTCGCCGGTGGTGACCTTCAGCGATCCGGCGCAGGAACCGCGGCCCGGGTCGATCGGCGTGCCGATCTGGGGCGTCGAGGTCAAGCTCGTCAAGCCGGACTGGTCGGAGGTCGAGGACGACGGCACCGGCAGCGCCGTCGGGGAGATCGCGGTCAAGGGCCACAACGTGATGAAGGGCTACCACGGCCGCCCCGAGGACACCGCCGACGCGGTCAGGGACGGCTGGTTCCGCACCGGCGACCTGGCCCGCAGGGACAAGGACGGCTTCTACTACGTCGTCGACCGGGCGAAGGACCTGATCATCCGCGGTGGCTTCAACGTCTACCCGCGCGAGATCGGGGAGGTCCTGATGACGCACCCCGCGATCAGCCTGGCCGCGGTCGTCGGCGTGCCGCACGAGAGCCACGGCGAGGAGATCAAGGCGTTCGTCATCCTCGACCGCGGCGCCGAGGCCTGCCCCGACGAGCTGATCGCCTGGGGCAAGGAGCAGATGGCCGGCTACAAGTACCCGCGCGTCGTGGAGATCGTCACGACGCTGCCGATGACGTCCACCGGAAAGATCCTCAAGCGCGAACTCGCGTGACCGGCAAGACAAGCGCATGCATACGGGTGGGAAGGACGGCAGATGACAGTGGACGAGGGTCGGCGGAGGGACGCGTTCCTCGACGGGTTCGGCAAAGGGACGGATGCGGCCCCCGACTCGCTCGTGGCCGCCTGGAAGGCGCGCGTGGCGAGGAACCCGGACCGCACGGCGCTCCGTTACTTCGACGGCGCCCTGTCCGCGCGGGAGGTGGACGCGGCATCCGACGCCCTGGCCGCCGCGTTCGAGGCCCGCGGGACCGGGCGGGGTGATCGCGTCGGCGTGTACCTGCAGAACGTTCCGCAGTACGCGCTGGTGCTGCTGGCCCTGTGGAAGCTGGGGGCCACGGCCCTGGGTCTCAACCCGATGTACCGGCGCCAGGAGCTCCGCCGGATCGTCGACGACTCCGGGGCGGTCGGGGTCGTCTGCGCGGACGCGGACGTCCACGAGACGCTCGGCACGCTGGCGGGGAGCACGGTCCGATGGCTGGTCAGCACGTCGGCGCTGGACTACCAGTCGAGGAACGATCCGCGGGCCTTCGCGACGACGCAACGCCACGCCCCGGCGCCGGACGGCGACCTGGTGGCGCTGATCGACGAGTTCGAGGGCCGCGGTCCCTCGCCCGTGGAGCCGACCCGCGACGACGTCGCGTTCCTGACCTACACGTCGGGAACGACGGGGCCGCCGAAGGGCGCCATGAACACCCACGGCAACGTCCTGAGCGTGGTGACGACCTGCGCGTCGTGGATGGACGTGAGCGACGGGGACGTCGTGCTCGCCGTGGCCCCGCTGTTCCACATCACCGGCGCGGTCGTCAACGCGACGATCTCCCTGCTCACCGACACCACGCTCGTCCTGGCGGGCCGGTTCCACCCCGAGGTCGCCCTGGAGGCCTTCGCCGAGCACGGGGTGACCTACACGATCGGCTCCATCACGGCGTACAACGCGATCCACGAGCTCCCGCAGGCCGGGCCGGAGCACTTCGCGTCGGTGAAGGCCCTGTACTCCGGGGGCGCGCCGATCCCGCCGACGACCGTCGAGCGGTTTCGGGAGCGGTTCGGCGTCTACCTCCACAACGGCTACGGGATGACGGAGACGACGTCCGCCGTCATCGCCGTGCCTCCGGGGAGCAGGGCCCCCGTCCATCTGCCGAGCGGGACGCTGTCCGTCGGCAAGCCGCTGCCGCGCCTCACGGCACGCGTCGTGGACCTGCACGGCGACCCGGTGCCCGGCGGGGAGCAGGGCGAACTCGAACTGAGCGGGCCGCAGGTGGTGCCCGGGTACTGGGGCAAGCCCGAGGCCACCCGGCACACGATGCCGGAGGGCCGGCTCCGTACCGGTGACGTCGCCGTCATCGACGAGGAGGGCTGGGTCTACCTGGTGGACCGGCTCAAGGACCAGATCAACGTGTCCGGGTACAAGGTCTGGCCGCGCGAGGTCGAGGACGCACTGTACGAACACCCGTCGGTCCTCGAGGCCGCGGTCGTCGGGCAGCCGGACGAGTACCGCGGAGAGACCGTCGTCGCCTACGTCTCGCTCAAGGCGGGTCTGAACGCGACGGCGGAGGAGCTGATCGCCTTCGCCCGCGACCGGCTGGCCGCCTACAAGTGCCCCCGCACGATCCACTTCATCGCCGACCTGCCCAAGACCCAGAGCGGCAAGATCCGGCGCGCCGAGCTCCGCGGCCTCGACGGCACCGGGCCGGTATCGCCCCCGAAGGACTGATCCATGAACGAGAACCACACCGACCGCGGCCGTTTCTCGGGCCGCACCGCCATCGTGACCGGAGCGAGCCGGGGCATCGGTCTCGCCGTCGCGGAACGGCTCGTCGCCGAAGGGGCGCGCGTGTGCCTCACGGCGCGCAAGGCCGGGCCGCTCGAAGAGGCCGCCGCCGCCCTCCCCCGGGGCAGCGTCATCACCGTCACCGGCAGGGCGGACGACCCCGAGCACCGCCGCGAGGTCTTCGACACCGTCGCCCGCGCGTTCGGCGGACTGGACGTCCTCGTGAACAACGCGGGCATCAACCCGGCGTACGGCCCCGTCGTCGGCCTGGACCTCGACGTCGCCCGCAAGGTCCTGGAGGTCAACGTCCTCGCCACCCTCGCCTGGGTGCAGGACGCGGTCGCCCACCCCAAGCTCGGCTTCACCGAACGCCGCGGCACCGTCGTGAACCTCTCCTCGGTGACTGGCGACACCCCCGCGCCCGGCATCGGCCTGTACGGCGTGAGCAAGGCGGCGGTGTCCCACCTGACCAGGACCCTGGCCGTCGAGCTCGGCCCGGAGATCCGTGTCAACGCCGTGGCGCCCGCGGTGGTGAAGACCCGGTTCGCCGAAGCCCTGTACGAGGGCAAGGAGGCCGAGGTGGCCGCGGAGTACCCCATGGGGCGCCTCGGCGTCCCGTCGGACATCGCCTCCGCCGTGGCCTACCTGGCCTCGGAGGACTCCTCCTGGGTCACCGGTCACATCCTCACCGTCGACGGAGGCCTCACGGTCGCCGGCGGCACCGCGTAACGACCTCGCCCACCCCACAAAGGACAGCCATGACTTACCCTCACCTTCCGCTGGAGATCGCGGAGCTGCGTGAGCGCACGCGCCGGTTCGTCCGCGAGGTCGTCATCGACGCGGAGCCCGCGCCGGGCGGACGTCTCGACCAGGCCACCCGCGACCGGCTGCAGGCCGCGGCGAAGCAGGCCGGCGTCTTCGCGCCGCTCGCGCCGAAGGAGTACGGCGGGCAGGGTCTGCCCATCGAGCACTGGTCACCGATCCTCCAGGAGGCCGGCTACTCGCCGATCGGCCCGAGCGCGCTCAACTGCATGGCCCCCGACGAGGGAAACATGCACATGCTCAACCTGATCGCCACCGAGGAACAGAAGAAGCGGTACCTCGCGCCCCTGGCCGCGGGCGAGATCCGGTCCTGCTTCGGCATGACCGAGCCCCACCCGGGGGCGGGCTCCGACCCGGCGGCGCTGCGGACCACGGCCGTCCGTGCCGACGGCGGCTGGATCGTCGACGGCCACAAGCGGTTCACCAGCGGCGCCGTCGGTGCCGCGTTCTGCATCGTGATGGCACGGACCCCGGCCGTCGACGGCTCCCCCGAGGGAGCCACCATGTTCCTCGTCGACATGACGAACCCCGGCATCCGGGTCGGCGAGGCGATCCACACCGTCGACCGCTCCATCGACGGCGGCCACCCCCACCTGTACCTCGAGAACTGCTTCGTCCCCGACGACGCGGTCCTCGGCGAGGTGGGCCTCGGCTTCCGCTACGCCCAGGTACGCCTCGGACCGGCGCGTCTCACCCACTGCATGCGGTGGCTGGGCCTTGCACGTCGGGCGCAGGACATCGCGCTGGACCGGGCCGCGAGGAGACAGCTGTTCGGCGGCCCGATCGACTCCCTCGGCCTGGCCCAGCACCTAATCGCCGAGTCGGTCATCGACATCGAGACCTCCGACGCGATCATCACCAAGACCGCCGCGCTGCTGCACACCGACCCCAAGGCGGGGTCCGCGATGTCCTCGGTCGCCAAGGTGCACTGCTCGGAGGCGATCTTCCGGGTGATCGACCGTGCCGTCCAGATCTGTGGCGGCGACGGGGTCTCCGACGGGCTCCCGCTGGCGCAGTACCTCAACGAGGTCCGCCCGTTCCGCATCTACGACGGCTCCAACGAGACCCACCGGTGGGCCATCGCCCGCCGGGCCTCGGCCGGCCGCAGCGCCGAGGTCCGGGCCGGGGAACGGTACAGGGGCGATGCCGTCGTGGACGGCCAGGGCGGGGGCGCGTGATGCTCACGGTCCCCGACGGGGTGGAGGTCGTCGAGAGCTGGGAGCGGGCCCGTCACCTCGACACCCCTCCGCTCCTGGTCCTCGACGCGGTCGCCGGCTTCCTCGACGCACACGGCATCGGCGGCGGCCCGCTCGCGTGGCAGCGCATCGGCGACGGCCAGTCCAACATCACCTACCTGATCGAGCGCGGCGGCGAATCCGTCGTCCTGCGTCGCGGTCCCCGGCCCCCGCTGCCGAAGTCGACGCACGACATGGTGCGCGAGGCCCGTATCCAGAGGATCCTCGGCGAACACGGCGTACCGGTACCGGAGATCATCGCCGTCTGCGATGACACCTCGCTCCTGGGTGTGCCGTTCTACCTCATGTCCCGGCTCGACGGCACGGTCATCACCGACACCGTCCCGCCGCACCTCTCCTCCGCCGAACGGCGCCGGACCACCAGCGAGGCGGTCGTCGACACCCTCGTCGCCCTGCACGGCCTCGACGTCTCAGGAGGGGAACTCGCCTCCCTGGGGCGGCCCGAGGGGTATCTCCGGCGCCAGGTCGAGCGGTTCCGCGACCTGTGGGAGGTCAACACCACGCGCAGTCTGCCCGTCGTGGAGCGCATCGGGGACTGGCTGGACCGCAACCTGCCGACGAGCCAGGCGGCCTCGGTGGTGCACGGCGACTACCGCATGGGCAACCTGATGTACGCACCCCGGGCGCCGGCCAGGATCCTCGCGATCCTGGACTGGGAGATGGCCACACTCGGTGACCCGCTCGCGGACCTGGGCTACCTCACCGCCACCTGGTCCGAGGCGGGCAGCCCCGCCACCCCGCTCGAACTCACCCGGGTGACCCGGTCGCCCGGCTACCTCACCCGGCGCCAACTGGCCGAGCGCTACCAGTCCCGCACCGGCCTCGATCTCACCCCGCTGCCCTGGTACCAGACGCTCGCCCTGTGGAAGGCGGCGATCTTCTGCGAGGCCATCTACACCCGCTGGCAGCGCGGTGAGCGTCCCCACGACACGTCCTTCGGGCCGTCGCTCGAAACGGGTGTCCCCCGTCTGCTGGAGCGGGCCGGTCACTACGCCGGCTGACGGCGACCAGCCGACGCTGACACCCGACGCTCCCCTGGACGGGGCTCCTCAGCAACCTCGCCGGCCCGGAGACTCCCGCTCCGACGATCACCACATCGAACTCCTCGGTGGCGTCCAGCACCTCAGCCGTCATGGCGTTTCCTCGCTGCCCGAGTCGGGCGTGACCGGCTTGTGCACCGTGCACCGTGCCCAGGGGAAGCGGGTGCCCAGTGTCGTTCTCACCGCGGCCGCGGCTGGCGACAGTGAGGTACGAGGTAACCGCCACAGGCGAAGTTTCGCATTGCCGAACACCGTGTCGTGGGCGTGCCGACTGGGCCGCCTAGGGAGTGACGTTGAGTAATCAGACTGTCGTGGTGGGTCTAGGTGCCACTGGCCGGGCCATTGCTTCCTCCTTGCTGCAACGCACGGACGTGGAGATCGTCGGAGCAGTGGACCGGGACCCCCGCGTGGCCGGTCAAGACCTCGGAGTGCTCCTTGGTCGCGCCGCGAGCGGTGTCGTCATCGTGAGCGACCCGGCCGACCTGCCCGCCGCCGACCTCGCGATCGTGGCGACCACCTCGGATCTGCACGGGGTGGCCGACACCCTGCTGCCGCTGCTGGAGCGTTCGTACAACGTCCTGAGCATCTGCGAAGAGCTGGCCTATCCGTGGCACAGCCATCCCGACCTGGCCCGCCGGCTCGACGACACGGCGAAGGCGCATGGCGTGACCGTCCTGGGCAGCGGGGCGAACCCGGGCATCCTGATGGACACCCTTCCTCTCCTGCTGACCGCGCTGACCCAGCGTGTGGAGAGCGTGCGCATCCGCCGACGGACGAACATGTCACGCTACGGCGCGATCCTGTCGAAGTTCGGCCTCGGTCTGACCACAGAGGAGTTCGAGGCGGCTCGCAGCCGGGGCGAGGTCGTCGGGCACTACGGCTTCGAGCAGGCCATCGGAGCGCTCGCGGCGGGGCTGGGATGGGATCTCGACTCGGTGGACGTGGGAGAGGTCGAACCCGCTGTCGTGACGACTTCGCCGCGTGTCGGGGACCACCTGCGTATCGAACCGGGGCAGGTCGCGGCTGTCACTCATGCCGCCCGGGGCGTGCTCAAGGGCGAAGTGGTGATCGACCTGGAGATCACGTTCGGGTTCTTCGAACCGGCCGACGAGGTGGCCGCGGGCGACGACTATCGGATCGTCGGAGAGGAGCAGGTCGTCGACCTTCGTTCCTCCGTGGGCTTCGATTCCTTCCTCAGCACGATCGCAGCGGCGGTCAACTCCGCCGCTGCCGTCGTCGAGGCACGACCCGGTCTCGTGTCGATGGGAGACCTCCCGGCCCGCTCGGTCGCGGCCAAGGGAGAGCGGCGAGTCCATCCGCTGGACGGGAACGAGGGCTTGCGGGGCGGTCCGAGCAGGCCTTGACGAGAAGCATGAAACAGAACAGACACCCCCCACCTGAAGGAGATCGGGACAGATGAGGACCAGCGACACGAAATACAGCAGCTTCACCGGCTGGATCGACCGGCCGGACGACGTGCAGCCCGCACTGGACGGCGACCTCACCTGTGACATCGCCGTCATCGGCGGCGGCATGGGCGGCATGGCGGCTGCGCTGCGCCTCGCGGAGCGTGATCAGGACGTGGTCCTGCTGGAGGCCGAGTTCTGCGGATACGGCTCAGCCTCGCGCAACGGCGGTCAGATCGCCGGGGCGCCGGGGGGTGACCTGCGGATGCTCAGCCTCCAGTCCCCGAAGAAGGTGCCGGTCATGGTCAAACTGGCGGAGCACGCGGGCCACTACGTGGAAGACCTCATCAAGACGCACGACATCGACTGCGACTACGTGGCGAACGGCCTGGTGTGGGGTGCGGTCTCACCCCTCATGATGCTCAGGGTGCGCACCCAGGCGGCGATCCTGCGCGCCTTCGGTGGGCGGGGGACCGTCGGCAGCAGGGAGGAACTCGGCATCCCTGCCGGCTTCGTGGGCGGTATGCGGGAATCCATCGGCGGGATGCTGAACCCGGGCAAGCTCGCTCGTGGTGTGCGTCGCGCGCTGCTCGCCTCCTCGGCCAAGGTCTTCGAGCAGTCGCGGGTGAGCGATGTCCGCCGGACAGGCGGCACCGTCGAGCTCACGACACCGCACGGCACCGTGCGGGCCGACAAGGTGGTGCTCGCGACCAACGTCTACGGCGGCGAGTGGGACATCTGGCCCAAGAACCTCGCGACGCCGCTGTACGTCATCGAGATCGAGTCGGAACCCATCGCGCCGGAGCGGCTCGCCGCACTGGGCTGGACCAGCCGGTCCGGCATCATCACCCAGCACCAGTTGATGACCCACTACCGGCTCACCGAGCGCAACACCATCGTCTGCGGGGTCCGCCAAGCGCAGCGAGGCGCGGCCTTCCCGCTCCCGGACCGGGTCCCGGACCCCCGTGTCGTGCAGGACATGGGGAAGGATCTGGCCAACCGGTTCCCGTCGCTGTCCGACGTGGCCATCGAGCGGGCCTGGGGCGGTTGGATCGGCATCAGCCCGGACTGGCTGTCGATCGCCGGACAGGTGGGTGACAACGTCTTCTACGCGATGGCCTGCAACGGCCACGGCCTCTGTCAGGTGCCGTACGTGGCCCATCAGCTCGCCGACTACGTCGTCGACGGTGAGATGCCGGAGGACCTCGCCGGCATCTGGTCGGACGCCGCGAAGTACTCGCCGTCGATGTCGCTGCTGATGCAGCCGTTCGTCCTCCGGGCCGTCTGGGGGCTGGACCGGTTCAACGACTTCTTCAACGGCAGCAAGACACTGGCCCGGCGGACGCTCCGTCGTCGCAGGCGCGGGGGCTCCTGAAGGGTCGGGTGGCGTCTGATCGCGACGGCGTGGTGCGAGATCGCCACCCACTCCGACAGGACCGCCGAGTCCTCCGAAGCAGCCGTCGCCCTCGCATCACTCCTGGTGCGGGCCTGACATGTGACGACAGAACCTGGGCCGCTGCTCGCCGACAAAAGCCGGCGCGACCTCCTCTACGGAGGCCGCGCCGCCGTCGAACCCCCGCGGTCGCAGACATGGAGTTCCGACCGGTACGGAGCGCGGCCGCCCGCCCCCCTCGCTCGTCCTCAACGGCTGCGACCGTCCCCACGCTCGCTCACGCCGTGTCCTTCTTCCTTCTCTTCAGAGAGAGGTCCCGTGCCCTCCGTTTCCTCCCGGCATTCCCCCCGTGACACACGGATGCTGGTCATGGTCAACGCGCTGCCGCTCGCCGTCGGTGTCCTGCTCTCCTGCTCCACGACCCTCGGAGAGATCTCCGTGTACGGACGTCTCACCCTCGGCATCACGTGGGCGCTCACGCAGCTGGTCGTCCTCGTCGGCGGGACCTGGTGGTACGAGAACCGGGTCGCGTCCTCCTTCGAACCGGCCTCGGCGACGACTGCCGCCTCCCGTTCGGCCGGGGGCGCGTGGTGACGACGCACCTCCTGAGCGTCGGCTCGCCCGATCTCATCGGCACCGCCGCGAGGGGCGCGGTCATCAGCGCCTTCCTCGTCTTCGTCGGCCTCTGCCTGCTGTGGGTCTTCATCCTCGCCACGCAGGACGACGACCCGGAACGCCTCTACGTCGTCGGCCGGTCTCTCCCGCCCGTCTTCAACGGCGTCGCGATGGCGGGAGAACAGATCACGGTCGTCATTCTGGTCTCGCTGCCGGGAGCGATCGCCCTCTTCGGCTACGACGGAGTCTCGACCGCCGTCGACAGCGCCCTCGCACTCGGCGTCTTCCTGCTCCTCGCCTCCAGGATTCGCGCGACCCGCCGCTACACCCTGGGCGAGCTGTTCTCCCTGCGTGCCGAGGGACCGGGAGCACGGATCGCCGGTGGGGTGGTGACCCTGTGCATCGCCGTGCCCCTGCTCATGGTCCAACTGCGGGCCGGCGGCATCACCGCCGCCCTTCTGATCGGCATGCCGAGCGAGCGGGCCCAGGTGGTGTGCACGGTGCTGATGGGGTTCCTGATCACGTGTTTCGCGGGAGTGGCCGATCTGCGCGGCACCAGTTTCGTGCAGGTCGCCAAGGTGCCCGTAGCCCTGGCGACGCTCGCCGCGGTGACCCTGCTGGCACTCCGCCTGTTCGACTGGAGTCCTGGATCACTGCTGTCGGCCGCCATGGACAAGAGCGTGTCGCCGGACGAGTACCTCAGCCCCGGACTGTGGGCGAACTCCGCCGGTTTCGGGCCGCTCGGCACGCTCAGTGACCACGTCGTCGTCATCCTCGGCACGGCGATGATGCCCCACCTGCTCCTGCGCGTCAGCGCCAGCCGGGACGTTCCCGCCGCTCGACGCTCCCTGAGCGTCGCCGTAGGGCTGACCGGCCTCTTCTACCTGCTCCTGATCACGACCGGCTTCGCCGCGGCCGCGGTGGTGGGCAGCGGACGGATCGGGGCGGTCGACGCGAAGGGGCAGGGCGCCCCGATCCTCCTGGCCTCGGAGGTCCTCCCCCACCACCCCACCGGCCGCGTCGTGCTCATCACCCTCGTGGCCTGTGTCGCCTTCCTCGCCGTCCTCACCGCCGTGGCGAGCGTGACCTTCGCCGCCGCCGTCTCCGTGACCCGCGACCTGGTCGGGCAGAAGGGCCGTACCCGGATCGGGATCGGAGAGCCGACGGTCCTGCGGCTGTCCGTCGTCGCGCTCTGCGCCGTGAGCCTTTTCCTCACCACCGCCGTGCACCGCTACCCCATCGAGTTCCTCCTCGCCCTCTCGCTGAGCCTGGCGGCCTCGTGCGTGTTCCCGGCGCTCGTCTACTCCTTCCTCTGGCCCGGCTTCGACCGCCGAGGGCTGCTGTGGCTCGTCTACGGAGGGCTGTCCCTCTGCGTCCTGCTGACCCTCTTCTCGCCCGCCGTGTCCGGGACGGCGTACGCGCTGCTGCCGGACGAGGACTTCGACCTGTTCCCGCTCCACACCCCCGGACTGGTCTCCGTCCCGGCAGCCTTCCTCCTCGGATGGCTCGGCAGCGCGCGTCCGTGGGAGCGGACCGCACGACCCCGGCGCACGGCATGGGGGGACGCAGGAGATCAGGGACGCGCCCCGGCTCCTGACCGTGGCGCCCCTCGGACGGGCATCGACTCCGACCGGGACCGCGTCACCGGATAGATCCGCCGAGACTGCGAACGTTCGGGAATCAAAGGAGAGAAACCGCATGACACCACAGAAGCAGTCCCAGACCCTGCCGTCGGTGGCGGCTGACACGCCGAAGGACGAGATTCTCCGGCTCCTGACCCGCGACGGCGGCGTCATCGTCAAGAACTTCCTGACGAAGGAGCAGATGAGCCGCTTCAACGCGGAGATCGAGCCGCCGCTGCAGGCTCTTCGCCCGGGCTCGACCCACGCGAACGAAATGGTGGCCGCGTTCCACGGCAGCAACACCAAGCGGCTCACGAACCTGGTCACGCACAGCGCCACGTTCCGCAACGAGATCCTCGAACACCCCCTGGTCCACGAGGTATGTGACCAGATCTTCCTCCCGGAGTCGGGCACGTACTGGATGACCACCGCGCAGGTGATCGAGATCGGTCCCCACGGCCAGGCGCAGATGCTGCACCGGGACCTGGAGAACTGGTTCCCGTTCATCGGGATGGGGCCCGACGGCCCGGAAGTCACCCTCAACTTCCTGATCGCCCTGACCGACTTCACGGAGGAGAACGGCGCCACCCGCGTCATCCCCGGGAGCAACCACTGGAGCGACTTCGAGGACCGCGGGACTCCGGAGCAGACGATTCCCGCGATCATGAACGCCGGAGACGCCCTTCTGTTCAGCGGCAAGACCGCGCACGGCGGCGGCGCGAACCGGACCGGCGACGAGTACCGGCGGGCCGTGGCCTTCGCCCTCAATCCGGGTTTCCTCACCGGAGAGGAGGCGTACCCCTTCCTGGTCGACATGGAGATCGCCAGAACGCTCTCGCCGCGCGTCCAGCGCATGCTCGGGTTCCGCTCCCAGTACCCCACGGGCTCCCCCGGCCTGTGGCAGGTGGACTACGCCGACCTCGGCGACCACCTCGGCCTCTGAGAGCCGACCCGATCAGCTCACGTGCCGTGACTCCTGACCGCCGGGTCGCGACACGGTGACGGGGCCTGGGCCGGCGGCGTCCCTTCCCGGACGACCGTCATCGTGCTGTGGCGGACCAGGCCACGGGAACGCCGCGGCTGTCCGGGGAGCGCACGCCAAGGCCCTCCCGTACATTCGCCCTATGGGAACCGACGTCGATGCGTTCCTCGGTCAGCTGGCTCGCCGCCTCAGGCCACAGGTGCCGAAGCTGGCCGGCCTGCTGCTCCAGCGCCTGGACGGCGTACTCCCCGAGCTGTCGGAGGAGGCGGACATCGCGGCTCTGAACCCGGAGGAGACGGCCCAGCACATCGCCGCCTTTCTGGATCTCCTGGAGACCCACCCCGATGCGAGCGCGTCGAAGGCTCCCCCGATCGCCTTGGAAGGAGGTCGCCTCTACGCCCGGCGAGGGATTCCGGTGAGCAGGCTCCTCCGTGGCTACCGGATCGGCCATCTCAGCCTGCTCGAACTGCTGCAGGCCGAAGCGCCCCGCCTCACCGACGACTGGCACATGATCCACCTGGCCTCGATGAGGCTGGTCACGATCGGCTTCGACTACGTGGACCGGTCCTCGGAAGAGGTGGTCGCCGCCTACCAGGAGGAGCGCGACCGTCTGCTGCAGCGTCGGCTCGCCCTCACCAACAGGGCGAGCAAACGGATCGGGACCACGCTCGACGTCACCCGGACCGCGGAGGAGCTGACGGAGTTCTGCACCGAGGACTTCGCCGACCTCGTCACCGTCGACCTCCTCGACTCCGTGCTCGACGAAACGGGCACGGGTTCAGCAGAGGCCCTGACGCAGCGCCGCGTCGCCCAGCGCTCCGTCCTCGACGGCTGTCCGGAGTCCCTGCTCCGCATCGGCGAGGCCCACTCCTACCCCGATGGATCGGAACCGGTTCGCGCACTGACCACCGGACGATCCGTCCTGCACCACATCGCGGGGACCGCGATGCCCCCGTGGATGGCACCGTCCGAGTCCCACGGCCGAGTGCTGCGCGCGCTCGGCCCCCACTCGGTTCTCCTCGTGCCCCTGCACGCCCGCGGGGACACCCTGGGCCTGGTGCAGTTCGTGCGCCGTCGCACCTCGGCCCCCTTCGACGCCGACGACCTCCTGCTGGCGCGGGAGATCGTCTCCAGGGCAGCGGTGTCCCTCGACAACGCCCGTCGGTACGCCCATGAGCGTTCCACCGCGCTCACCCTCCAGCGCACCCTGCTGCCGCGGCACACGGTGCGACAGTCGGCCGTCGAGACGGCCTCGCGTTATCTGCCCGCCGGGTCCCGCGCGGGTGTGGGCGGGGACTGGTACGACGTGATTCCGCTGTCCGGGGGCCGCGTCGCCCTCGTCGTCGGCGACGTCGTCGGTCGTGGTCTGCACGCCGCCGCCACCATGGGCCGGCTCCGCACAGCGGTCCGCGCCTTCGCCGACATCGACCTCATGCCCGACGAACTCCTCACCCATCTGGACGACGTGGTCGTCCGGATGCAGCGGGAGGAGTCGCGGGACGAGGGCGAGACCAGCGCCACCTGCCTGTACGCGATCTACGACCCCGTCTCCCGCCGGTGCTCCCTCGCCAGTGCCGGCCACATCCCGCCGACCGTGGTCACCCCCTCGACCACCAGCGGGGCCGTCCCGACCTCCGGCGTGGTCGAGTTGCCCGAGGTACCGATCGGACCGCCTCTCGGCCTGGGCGGACTCCCCTTCGAGACCGCCGAGTTCGAACTGCAGGAGGGCGGTCTGCTGGTCCTGCACACCGACGGGCTGATCGCCGCCGACCGTACGCGTGACGTGGACCTCTCGCTCACCACGCTGCACGATGTCCTCGCCTCGGCGCCGGAGTCGTTGGAGGAGACCTGCGACCGGCTGCTGGCCGCGCTGTTGCCCAGCCGACCCGCCGATGACGTCGCTCTGCTCGTCGCCGGACCCGTGCCCTCGACCCGGACCACGTCGCCACGCTGGACCTCCCGTCCGATCCGGCAGCCGTGTCCGGGGCCCGCGGTTTCGCGTCCGACGTCCTGACGACCTGGGGGCTGGAGGAACTGTCCTTCACCACGGAACTGGTCGTCAGCGAACTGGTGACGAACGCGATCCGCTACGGCAAGAGCCCCATCCAACTGCGGCTGGTCCTCCAGACGACGCTCACCTGCGAGGTCTCCGACGCCAGCAGCACCGCCCCGCATCTGCGCCGCGCCCGGATCTCCGACGAGGGCGGCCGCGGCCTGCTCCTGGTGGCCCAGCTCACCGAACGCTGGGGCGCACGGCACAACCGCGAGGGAAAGGTCATCTGGGCCGAGCAGGCCCTTCCTGCGGACAGCGGGCCGAGCACCGAAGGAACGTGACCCCGTTCGGACCCCGGGAAGAGGGACGGGTTCGCCCGGACCGCCCGCCCGGCCTGCGGGCGAGCCGTCGACCGGTACGACTGTGTCGACCGACTGAGTCGATATAGTGGGCCCATGGCTCATGTTTCCGCGGCGGAGCGCCGCCCCCAGTTGATCAAGGCGGCCATCGATCTCATGGCCCGGGAGGGGGTGGCCGCGGGGAGCACCCGCGCCATCGCCGCGGAGCTCGGTGTCGCGCAGACCACCGTCCACTACACCTTCGGCACGAAGGAGGACCTCTACCGCGCGGTGATGGACCACATCACCGACGAGCTGGTCGCGCAGGTGCAGCGGGCGGCGCCGGAGGACGCGGGCTTCGAGGAGACCATCGGCGCCTTCGCGGGGGTCCTGTGGGGCGCCGTGCGCGAGCCGACGTCGCACCACCAGCTGCTCAGTGAGCTGACCATGTTCGCCCTGCGTGTGCCGGGCCTCAACGAGGCCCGGCAGGGCCACTACCAGCGGGTCATAGAGGTGACCGCGCAGGTGATCGCCGAGACGGCGGAGAGGACGGGGCAGGAACTGGCCGAGTCCCCGGAGACGGTGGCCCGGTTCTTCCTCTCCGGCTTCGACGGACTCACCCTGCAGGTCCTCGTGGCCCTGCCGGACGAGGCCACCGAGCGGACCGGCCTCAGGGCGCTCGTGGCCGCGACCGTGGCGCTGGCCAAGGGGAACCTCGGCCTCCCTGACGTGCCGACGGCCTGACACGGCGTGAAGACGGTTGCGGGCGCGCCCTTCCGGGTGCGCCCGCAACCGTCTCTGCCTCCTCGTGTGATTCAGCCCGCCCAGACGTCCTCGACGTAGCGTCCGGACGCGACGAGCTCCGCGAGCCATGTCACGGCCTGCTCGTCGCTCGCACCGGTCCGCTCGCGGTGGATCGCCATGAACGCCTCCCGTACGGCGGGGGCCATACGGCGGCCGTCACCGCAGATGTAGACGCGGCCGCCGGCCTCCAGGACCGACCACACCTCCTCGCTCTCGCGGGCGATGCGCTCCTGGACGAAGCGGGCCCCGTTCTCGGGCGCGTGCATGAAGGTGGGGCGCATGCTGACGGCTCCGGCCGCCTCGGCCGCCTCGAACTCCTCCCGGTGCAGGAAGTCCACGTCGGGATGGTCGCAGCCGAAGTAGCAGAGCAGGGTGCCGGTCGAGCCGGTGTGGTGACGGTCGAGGACCGCGCCGCGGAAGGGCGCGAGGCCGGTGCCCGCGCTGACCAGGATCACCGGCAGGGAGGTGTCCTCGGGGAGGCGGAAGGACTCGCTGCACGGCAGGACCCGGGCCTGGATCACGTCGCCCGCGTTCACGGTCTGCAGGAAGTGCGAGGCGATGCCCCGGAAGGTGCCCTCGCCCGACCGGTGGGGCGCGGCGAGCAGCGACACCATCAGGTCGGCCTCGCCGGGCCGGGCCGCTGCGGACGACGAGATCGAGTAGTGCCGGGGACGCAGTACCGGAAGCAGCTCCAGGAAGCGCTCGAAGGGCAGCTCGCACGCGCGGTAGCGCTCCAGGAGGTCCAGGACGCTGAGCCCCGCCGTGGTCACCTGCTCCCGGAAGGTCTCGGGGTCGGCGGTGGCGAAGGCGGCGAGCGGCTGCTTCTCGGGCGGACAGGCGGTGTGCTCGGCGAGCACGGCGACCTGCTCCTGGGTGGCCGCGTCCTGGAGCTCGACGAAGTCGGTGAGCAGGCGGCGCAGGGTCAGCGGCCGGTCGACGGGCAGGGCGCCCCGGCTCCGACGGCGGGCGCGCAGCCGGACGGTGCGGTCCAGGTCGAGGCCGAAGCGGTCGGCGACCCGCTGGACGAGGACCTCGGGGTTGCCGGGCAGGACGGCCAGGTGGTCGGCGGTCCGATAGGTGACGCCCTCGGGCAGCCGGAGCCGCAGGAATCGCTTGGAACGGCCCAGTTCGTGGTCGGTGTCGACGAGTTCGTACGCTTCGAGGACCTCCATCGGCCGGACGCCGTGGCGCTCGGCGAGGCCGCCGAGGACCGACTCGGAGGTGTCCTCCAACTCGTACAGCCCCTCGCCTTCCGTCTCCGGTGCGGGGCCGGCCGCTTCTCCGGCGACGGCCTCGCCGTACTCGTCCAGGAGCGCCTTCCACAGGTCTTCCGTCCACTGGTCGACCGCTCCGCCGAAGTCGCCGGAGGCGTCGGCGCTGCCGCGTGCCAGGAGCGGAGTGGCGCCGGCGGCGGTCAGACGCTCGTCGATCAGGGTGGGGATCCGCTGGTAGGTGGCCGCCCAGTTGCGGTCGCCGACGCCGAGGACGGCGTACCGCAGCCCGGTGAGCGAGCCGGGGGCGAGGTTCTCCAGCCAGGCGACGAACTCGGCGGCGTCGTCGGTGGGGCGACCGTTGTAGGAGGCGGCGACGATGACGACGGGGCCCTTGGAGCCGGCCAGCCTCTCCGTGTACGCGTCGAGGGAGGCGACGGACGGGGTGAAGCCGTGCTCCTCGCCGTCCGTGCCGAGGTCGCGGGCGATGCCGGCGCAGGTGCCGAGGTTGGAGCCGTGCAGCAGGGTCAGCGCGGTGTCGCTCGCCCGACGTGTCACGGCCCCGGTCCGGCCCGCGATGGGGTTCGCCGCCGTCGCGGCGGGCAGGCGCCGTTCGTCGCTGGTGCGGCGGGCGAGCCGGAGGCTGAATCCGTCGGGCTTGATGGTCAGCGTCGACTTGATCTTCATCTGGTAGTCGGTGTGGTCGATCAGGCGGTAGCGGTGGACCAGCAGGCCGAGCAGCAGGGTGGCCTCGTGCAGCGCGAACTGGCGGCCGATGCAGGCCCGCTCGCCGTTGCCGAACGGCTTGAAGGCGTGGACCGAGCGGGCCGCCTCCCGCTCGGGGGTGAAGCGCTCGGGGTCGAACAGCTCGACGTTCTCCCCCCAGGCCGCGTCGCGGTGCAGGGCCGAGGTGATCACCATCAGCGACTCGCCCTTGCGCACGGGGTACTTGCCGCCGATGACGGTGTCCTCGATCGGCTCGACGGCGTACGCGGGCGCCGTCGGCCACAGGCGCAGGCTCTCGTTGAGGATCTGACGGATGTAGGTGAGCTTGCCGATGTCCCCGTACTGGGGATCGGGGGACTCGGTGTCGCCCCACAGGGCGTCCACCTCGGCCTGGGCCCGGGCGAGCACCTCCGGATGCTTGGTCAGGTAGTACAGGGCGAAGGAGAGCGCACTGCTGGTGGTCTCGTGGCCGGCGATCAGGAAGGTGATCACCTGGTGCCGGATGTTGACGTCGTCCAGCGGCTCGCCGGTGAGGGGGTCCTTCGTGTGCAGCATCAGCCCCATCAGGTCGTCCGTGCTGGTGTCGCCGGAGGCGCGGCGCTCCTTGATCACGTCGTCGACGAGGTCCGTCATCAGGTCGACGTCCTGGCGGAACTGTTCGACCTTCTTCCTCTTGAACAGCTCGGAGCCCGGGATGGACTCGCCCTTCTCCTGGGCGAAGACGAGGGCCCGGGTCATCGCCTCGACGAACGGGTGCAGGTCGTCGCGGCGGAAGGACCGGAAGTCGTAGCCGAAGCCGCACAGGCCGATCGTGTCGAAGGTCAGCCGGGTCATCTCGTCGGGGACGTCCACCGACCGCACCCCGGCCAGCCGGTCCCACTTGCCGATCAGTGAGCGGGCGACCTGGAGCATGGGGGCGTGATAGCTGCGCATCGCGCCGAGCGAGAAGGCGGGCATCAAGATGTCGTGGGCCTTGCGCCAGTTCGGTTCGTGGTTGTAGGCGGTGAACAGACCGTCCCCGGCCAGAGCTCGTACCTCGACCAGGTCGGCGTGGACGTGCTTGCGGAAGCGGGTCTCGTCCGACAGCTCGGTCACGAGGTCCAGGCCGCCGATCATGACGGTGTCCCTCCCGAAGATCCGCAGCCGGTAGACGGGGCCGAACTCCCTGAACTCCTTCAGCAGGTAGGCCAGGGAGTCCGCGCCCGCGGGAACGTTGAACGCGTGGCCTACGAGGGGCAGCGGGGGGCGCTCGGGGATCGCCCGCGCCGCGCCTACGGACACCTGAGTCATGAGCGTGCCTTTCGTTGCACTCCAGCAGTCGCCGACCAACTTACACACGACTGTGTCAGGTGAACATGTCGGATGACTGTATTGAGTGACACAGTCCATTGAGGGAACTAGGTGACCTCGGAAAACGTCCGATGGAAGCAGCTTGACAGCCGACATTGTCGATGGACACGATCCGCCGACCATGTCGAGCGCATGAAGCGCATGAGCTGCGTGCGCGTTTCTCACCGAGCACATCGAGGTTTCCGCATGAACACCATGCTGGCCGGACGGCTGCGCCTGGACACCCGTACCTTCGCCGTCGAGGAGGTCCCGATCCCGGTCCCCGGCCCGGGCGAGGTCCTCGTCGAGGTGCGGGCGGCCGGCGTCTGCCTGTCCGACATCCATCTGATCGACGGCAGCCTGAGCCCCTTCTACCCCGTCGACGCCGTCAAGGACTCGGGCGCCATCACCCCCGGCCATGAAGTGGCCGGCGTCGTCCACACCGTCGGTCCCGACGTGAAGGGCGACTGGACCCCCGGCCGGCGGGTCGTGCTGCAGGCCGGTCAGGCGTGCGGCGACTGCGCCGACTGCCTGCGCCACGCGCTCTGCCGGCAGCCCCGGACTCGCGGGGTGGACTACGACGGGGGCTGGGCGCAGTACGCCCTCGCCCGGGAGGACACCCTGCTCCCCATCCCGGACCACCTGCCGTTCGACCAGGCCGCGATCATCCCCGACGCCGTCTCCACCCCGTACGCCGCGATCGTGGACACCGGCGCCGTCCGCCCCGCGCAGGCGGTCGGCATCTGGGGAGCCGGGGGTCTCGGCGCCCACGGCATCCGGCTCGCCCGCCTGGTCGGCGCCGCCCCCGTCATCGCCGTCGACCCGCTGCCCTCCGCCCGCGAGCGCGCCCTCCTCTTCGGCGCCGACCACGCGCTCGACCCCATGGCCGGAGACTTCTCCGAGGCGGTGCACGAGGCCACGGCGGGCCGGGGCATCGACGTCGCCTTCGACTTCGCCGGCGTCGGAGCGGCCCGCGCCCAGGCCACCACCGTCCTCGGCCCGAACGGCGTCCTGGTGCTCGCCGGCCTCACCCCGGAGCCGGTCACCGTCGCCGACAGCATCGGCTTCTGCTTCAACGTCCAGCAGATCTGCGGACACTACGGCTCCGAGCCGGAGCACGTGGAACAGCTCGTCGGACTGGCCGCAGCCGGACGGATCGACCTGGACCCCTCCGTCAGCGCCCACGTCCCCCTGGCCGAAGCCGCAGACGCCGTCGCCCGACTGGAGAAGAAGATCGGAGACCCGATCCGCCTCGTACTCGTCCCCTGAGCGGTGGGTGGGGCGGAGCCCAGCTCAGCGCACTCTGCCCCGGGCCTTCAGCTGGGTCGGGGGCACCTCCGGGGCATCGAGCCTGTCGCCGTCGTACCCCTTCACCTCGCCGAAGCGGGAGCCGGTCATCCAGTCCTCCCGGGCCTGGCGGATCTCCTCGTCTGTGCGGCCCACGAAGTTCCACCACATGACGATCTCCTCCTCGAAGGGTTCCCCGCCGAGGAGCATCAGGCCCGCGTCGGAGTCGGCGCGGAGGGGGAGCTCCGTGCGGCCGCAGCCGAGGTAGAGCATGGAGCCGGGCAGGACGGGGACGCCGTCGACGTGGGCCTCGCCGGACATGCCGAGGACCGCGTACTCGAAGTCGGGCTCCAGGGGCAGGCTCGTCCCGGTGCCCGCCGTGAGGGCGAGGTCCGTGCCGACGAGCGGGGTGTACGTGGTGCCCGGCGAGGCGGCACCGTCGAGGGTGCCGAGGATGACCGTGGCGGTGAGGCCCGGCGCGGTGATCCGGGGCAGGTCGGCGTGGTGCTGGAAATGCGGCTCCACGTGCCGGTGGGCGTCGGGGAGGGCGACCCAGAGCTGTGCGCCGTGCAGGTGGCGGGCGTGCGGCCGGGGGCTCTCCTCCGAGTGGGAGATCGCCCGGCCCGAGGTCATGAGGCCCAGTTCGCGCGGGCGGACGGTCTGCAGGCTGCCGGTGGAGTCGCGGTGGAGCACCTCGCCCTCGTGGAGCCAGCTGACGGTCTGCAGGCCCATGTGCGGGTGCGGCGGGACCTGCATGCCGGGCTCGTCGGCGATGTCGTCGGGGCCGTAGTGGTCGACGAAGGCCCAGGCGCCGACCATGCGCCGGCCGAGGTTCGGGAGCAGCCTGCGGACCTCGGTCGACTCGCCGAGCCGGACGCGGCGGGGGCTGAGCAGCTCCCGCACCGGTTCGGCGACGACGAAGCCGCGGCCGCCGCACACGGTCAGCGAGGCCTGACGATCGAGATTGCTCATGGCACTCAACCCATCCTTGGTGGAATGTTCAACTAATCCGTGGTGTTGACGTGGTCGACCACCTCCCAGGGTGGCAGATCCGAAGCTCTGGAAAGGGAGCGCAAGTGAGCGACACGTACTACGAGTTCGGTACGGCCGGGGAGCGCTGGGAGCGGGCGCGGCTGTTCTTCGACGCGAAGGAGTACGGAACCGCCGTCCGCATCCTGCGCGGCCTCGTCGCCGAGCACCCGGAGCAGACGGCCCAACGGCTCCTCCTCGCCCGGGCCTACTACCACTCCGCGCAGCTCTCCCGCGCCGAGACCGAGCTGCGCGCCGTCCTGGAGCGCGACCCGGTCGAGCACTACGCCCGTCTGATGCTCGGGCGCACCCTGGAGCGCCAGGGCCGTCCGGACGAGGCCGCGCCGCACCTGCGGATGGCCGCCGCCATGACGGGCGAGACCCCGTCCTGACGCTCGACCGATACCCCCGCACGGTATATTCGCCGCCAGGAGGTCCTGGCTGTGCGCACACACCGAGCGGAACGCGGTGAACGAGCAGGAGGTGCCGTGGCGCACCTCCTGCTCGTCGTCGTGCTCGCGCTCGGGGTGTTCCTGATGCATGCCGTCGGCCACCCCGAGGGCTCCGGCGGAGGCACGGACACGGGCATGTCCACGGCCGTGGACGCCGCGCCCGTCCCGCACCACGGCTCCTCCGCGCGCGGCGCCGCGTCGCACGACGGCGGGAGCTCCGACGCCCGGCACGAGCCGGGTACGGGGATGGACATGACCACGCTCTGCGTGGCCGTCCTCGGCGCCTGGCTGCTCGCCGGGCTCCTCCGGGCCGCGCTCGGACGCCGCACCGACCGGCTCGCCCTCCCCCTCGCGCGGCTCGTCCGCGCCGTCGGGCCGCACGGCCCTCCCCCACGGCCCCCCGACCTCACCCAGCTGTCCGTCCTGCGGATATAGACCGAACCCCCGGCGCGCGGGCCGCCCCGCGCGCGTCGCCGGTCTCCCCCTTCCGCCCGTACGTACACACAGCACACGAGGTATCCCCATGCGTACCTTCACGCACCGCACCACCCGCACGCTCGCCCTGGTCGGGGCGCTCGCCGGAGCCGGACTGCTCCTGACCGCCTGCGGCGCCGACGACGGCATGAACGGGATGGACCACGGCGGTACGGCCACCACGTCCTCGGCCGCCCCCTCCGTCACGCCTTCCGCCACCGCCTCCGCTCCCGCCGCCGGCGCGGACTCCGCCCCCGGGGACTTCGGCGACGCGGACGTCATGTTCGCGCAGATGATGATCCCCCACCACGAGCAGGCCCTGGAGATGGCGGAGCTCGCCGACGGCCGGGCCGAGGACCCCGAGGTCAAGAAGCTGGTCGCCGCGATCGAGCAGGCCCAGGACCCGGAGATCCGGAGGATGAAGGCCTGGCTGAAGGGCTGGGGCAAGCCGGAGTCCGCCGGCCACGGCTCCGGCCACGGCATGGCCGGGATGATGTCCGAGCAGGACATGAAGGACCTGGCCGCGACGAAGGGCAAGGCCTTCGACCGGAAGTTCGCGGAGCTGATGATCGCCCACCACGACGGCGCCGTCGCCATGGCGAAGGACGAGCAGGAGAACGGCGCCAACGCCACGGCCCGGAAGCTCGCCGACGACGTCGTACGGGCCCAGTCCGCCGAGGTCGACCGGCTGCGGAAGATCCTCGACCGGCTCTGACCCCGCCCGGCGCCGATCTCGACCGGCCCTGACCCCGCCCCGGCGCCGGGGCGGCCCGTCCCTCTTCGGACGGGCCGCCCCCGCCGTCGCGCCCCGCGCCTCCCGTGTTCTTGGCCCGCGGCCCGATCCGGCCACTGCCCGCGGACCGGCGGCCGTCCGCCCTGGCGCCGGTCCTGGAGCAGATCCTGGAGCAGGTCGCCGGCTGAGGGGCGCAGCCCGTCACGCCTGACGGGATCCGTCACGCCCCCGGCCGTCGGTCCACGACCACCTCGCCGCCCACCACGACCGTCTCCGCCACCGTGCCCGGGATCTCCTCGGGGGCGATGCGGAGGATGTCGCGGGACAGGACGACGAAGTCGGCCAGCTTGCCCACCGTCAGCGAGCCGCGCTCGTGCTCCAGGAAGTTGGCGTGGGCCGAGCCCATCGTGTAGCCCTCGACGGCGGTGGCGACGTCGATCGTCTCGCCGGCCGTCCAGGCCTCGCCGCCGCCGGGCGGCCGGCGGGTGACGGCCGCGTGGATGCCGACCATGGGGTCCATCTCGGCGACGTTCCAGTCGCTGGAGAGGGCGAGGACCGCGCCGGCCGCGTGCAGGCTGCGCAGCGGCCAGGCCTTGTGCCAGCGCTCGGGGCCGACGTTCTCGGCCCAGTCCTGGCCGGGGCCGGCGATGTCGGGGGCGGCGTGCCGGGGCTGCATGCAGGCGACGACGCCGAGCTCGGCGAAGCGCGGGGTGTCGGCCGGGTCGAGGCACTCGACGTGGACGACCTGGTGGCGGGCGTCGCGCGGCCCGTTGACCTCGCGGGCCCGCTCGACGGCGTCGAGGACGGTGCGGATGCCCCGGTCGCCGGTGGCGTGGACGAAGCACTGGAAGCCGCGCGCGTCGAGCCGGGTGAGCAGCTCGGCGAACTCCTCGGGCGGGTAGAAGGTGTCGCCCCGGTGGTGGGAGCAGCCGGCGTACGGCTCCAGGAGGGCGGCGGTGCGGGGTTCGACGACGTCGTCGATGTACAGCTTGAGCGGCCCGACCCGCAGCCGGTCGTCGGCGTACGCGTCGGCCGCCGCCTCGAAGGCGCCCAGGTCCGCTTCGGTGGTCCCGCGCGGGTGGAAGAGCGCGGCGACGATCCGCGAGCGCAGGCGCCCCTCGGAGCGGGCGCGCTCGAAGAGGGCGAGGTCGTCGAGGGAGTTCTGCGGTTCGACGACGGTGGTGATGCCGTAGCCGATGGCGTCGTCCAGGCTCTTGGCGAGCCGTCCGTACTGCCGGTCGGGCGAGGCCCAGGGGAGGCCGAGCTCGCGCAGGGCGCGGTGGCCTTCGCGGGAGAGGCCCTTGACGGCGAAGTCCTTGACGAACCCGGTGGGTTCACCGGTGGCGGGGTCGGTGACGGCCCGCCCGAAGGGCAGTTCGGTGCGGTCGCGGTCGACGCCGAGGCGGCGGAGGGCCGCGGTGTTGAGCCAGGCGGTGTGGACGTCGTAGCTGAGGACGAGGGCCGGGGTGTCCCCGGTGGCCGGGTCGAGGTCGGCGGCGGTGGGCATCCGTCCGTCGGGGATCGCGGAGTAGTCGAAGGCCTCGGCCTCGATCCACCCGGCGTCCGGGTGGGCGGCGTGCCAGGTGCGGATGCGCCGGTGGATCTCGTCGAGGGTGCGGGCCCCGGCGAGCTGGACGCAGGCGTCGTCGGAGCCGAGGCGGACGTGGTTGTGGGCGTCGACGAAGCCGGGCAGGACGAGTCGCCCGCCGGCGTCGAGGATCCGGGTGTCGGGGCCCGTCCAGTCGGCCGCTTCGGCGGCGGCGCCGATCCAGACGATGCGGTCGGCGCGCACGGCGAGGGCCTCGGCCTCGGGGAGCGCGGGGTCGACGGTGTGGATGCGGGCGCCGGTGAGGACGAGGTCGGCGGGGGCGGGGGCGGTGCGGTTCATGGGGGTGGGGCTCCGTGTCGTACGAGGGGAGTGGCGGAGGGACGGGAGGGGGTGCGAGGGGGCCGGAGGAGAGGGGCGAGAGGAGTCGCGGGGAGGGGTCCGGGACGGGGTTACCGGACGGGGGCCACCGTCCGGCGGGCGAGGAGCACGTACACCAGGGCGGAGACCCCGGCGCCGAGGAGCGTGAGGTCCGCGCCGCCGAGCGGGGCGACGAGGGGGCCGGTCCACAGCTCGGAGTCGCAGGTGAGCGCGGAGAAGGCGAGGCCGGCGAGGAGGGCGGTCAGGCCGGCCGGATGCCAGCCGGAGCGGTACCAGTAGGCGCCGCCGGCGTCCGCGTGCAGGGCGGCGGAGTCGTAGGTGCAGCGGCGGAGCACCATGTCGGCGAGGAAGACCCCGCCCCAGGGGGCGAAGACGATGATCAGGAGGGAGAGGAAGGAGAGGAGGGAGGTGGTGAAGTCGGTGAGGAAGAGGGCGCCGAGGGAGCCGACGGCGGTGACGGCCGCGCTGATGACGATGGCCCGGGCCCGGCTCCAGGGGATGCCGAGGACCTGGAGGTTCAGGCTCGACGAGTAGAGCGTGATGATCGAGTTGGTGACGGAGCCGCCGAGCACCAGGGCGAGGAAGAGGGGCTGGAACCAGCCGGGGAGGAGGCTCTCGGTGCCCGCGACGGCGTCGGTCATGTCGGCCTGGGTCGCGGCGGCGACCCCGGCGACGCCGAGTGCGACGGAGGAGACGAAGCCACCGAGGGCGCCGCTCCAGGTGAGGGCCTTGAGACGGGTGGTGCGGGGCAGGTAGCGGGTGTAGTCGGCGGGCATGGGGAGGTAGGAGAAGGGGCCGGCGAACATGACGACGAAGGCGAGGCTCCAGCCGGAGGCCCCGGGCGCGGCGGCGGGGGCGGCGGTGTCGGCGCCGGGCAGGACGAGGACGAGCAGGGCGGCGAAGCCGGCGGCGAGGACGTACGCCATCCAGCGCTCGGCGAACTGGACGGTGGCGTGGCCCCAGAGGGCGACGGCGAAGGTCAGCGCGAGGGTGACGGCGAGCGCCAGGGCGCGGGCGGCGTGTCCGCCGTTCCAGCCGAGGTCGCCGAAGAAGGCTTCGAGGGCGAGGGTGCCGACCACGGTGTTGACGATGGTGTAGCCGATGCTGACGACCCAGTTGAGCAGTCCGGCGGGCCAGTTGCCGCGGCGGCCGAAGGCCGCGCGGGAGATGACGAGGGTGGCGGTGCCGGTGCGCACGCCGCTGAGTCCGGCCGCGCCGATGGCGAGGAACGAGAGGCCGCCGAGCACGACGACGGCGGTGGCCTGCCAGAAGGAGAGTCCGAAGGCGACGGCGAGGGCGCCGTTGATGACGTAGGTGAAGGTGAGGTTCGAGCCGAACCAGAGCCAGAAGACGTCCTTGGCCCCACCGTGCCGTTCGGCGTCGGGGATGGGGTCGATCCCGTGCTCCTCGACCTGGAACACCTCGTCGGTCGCCGTCCGGACCGTGGTCACGGGCACCGTCTCGCGTTCGAGCACACCGCACTCCTGTCGTGGATGCCGTCTTGAATGTCGTTCTAATTTTTAGAACGGCATTCAAGATGCGCGAGGGATTCGGGCCGCGTCAAGACCTTCGGAGGTTGCGGTTAAGGTCGGTCCCGGACACGGGAACCGGTGGAACGGCAGGACGGGGGGCGGCGGCGGTGGCAGGCACGGCACGACGGCGGGACGGGAACGTCACCCAGGAGCGGATGCTGGAGGAGGCCATGGCGGCGATCGCCGAGGACGGCCTCGCCTCCCTCACCATGTCGGCGCTCGCCGAGCGGCTCGGCACCAGTGGCGGCCACATCCTGTACTACTTCGGCAGCAAGGACCTGCTGCTGCTCGCCGCCCTCCGGTGGAGCGAGGCCGCGCTCGCCGAGGAGCGGCGCGCGCTCCTCGGCCGGCGGATCACGGCCGAGCGCAAGCTCGACCTCTTCCTGCGGCTCTACCTCCCGCGCGGCCCGCGCGACCCGCGCTGGACCCTGTGGATCGAGCTCTGGGCCCGCACCCCCGGCAACACGGCCCTCCGCGAGGCACAGACCGAACTGGACACGGGCTGGCAGGAGGACCTGGAGGCCCTGCTCACCGCGGGCGCGGCACGGCGCCGCTTCGCCCCGCTGGACGCCGCCGCCCGCGCCTCCGAACTCCTGGCCCTCCTCGACGGATTGAGCACCCGGACGGTCCTCGGCCAGGAGTCGGGCCGGGACCCCCGGCCCGTCCTCGAGGCCGCGCGCTCGGCGGCACGCGCCCTGATCCCCCCGTATCCCCTTACGGACGGAGGGCGGTGACGGGGCCTCAGCCCCGGTAGGCCTCCAGGAGGCGCAACCACGCCTCGCTCAGCGTCGGATACGCGGGGACGGCGTGCCACAGGCGCGCGATCGGCACCTCGCCCGTGACGGCGACGGTCGCCGAGTGGAGGAGCTCCCCGATGCCGGGCCCCACGAAGGAGGCGCCGAGGACCACCTCCCGGTCCAGGTCGACGACCATCCGGGCGTGCCCCCGGTACCCCTGGGCGTAGAGCCCGGCCCCGGCGACCTGCCGCATGTCGAGGTCCACGGCCCGGACCCGGTGCCCGGCCCGCTCCGCCTCGGCGAGGGTGAGTCCGACGGAGGCCGCCTCGGGGTCGCTGAACACGACCTGCGGCACCGCGGCGTGGTCGGCGGTGGCCGCGTGCGCGCCCCACCGTCCGGTGTCCAGGGAGGCGTCGCCCCGCGCGCGTGCGGCGATCGCGGCGCCCGCGACACGGGCCTGGTACTTGCCCTGGTGGGTCAGGAGCGCACGGTGGTTGACGTCGCCGACGGCGTAGAGCCAGTCGCTCCCGGCGACCCGCAGGGTGTCGTCGACGTCGAGCCAGGAGCCCGGCGTCAGGCCGACCGTCTCCAGGCCGATGTCCTCGGTGCGGGGTTTCCGGCCGGTCGCGAAGAGCACCTCGTCGCCCTCCACGTGGTCGCCGCCCTCCAGGACCACGGTGACCGGCCCGCTGCCCCCGTCGCGCACCACCGCGCTCACCGCCACGCCGGTACGGACGTCCGCGCCGCGCGCGCCGAGCGCGGCGGCCACGTGCTCGCCGAGGAACGGCTCCATGCGCGGCAGCAGCCCCCCGCCCCGTACGAGCAGGGTCACCTTCGACCCGAGGGCCTGCCAGGCGGTGGCCATCTCCACGCCCACCACTCCCCCGCCGACCACGACGAGCCGCTCGGGCACCCGGTCGGAGCTGGTCGCCTCCCGGCTGGTCCAGGGACGCGCCCCGGGCAGTCCCGGCAGCTCCGGCAGGAGGGCGCGGGTGCCGGTGCAGACGGCGACCGCGTGCCGGGCGGTGAGCAGGTGCCGCTCGCCCTCGGGGCCCGCGACCTCGACCCGGCGCGGCCCGAGGAGCCGTCCGTGGCCCCGGAAGACCCGGACGCCGACGGAGTCCAGCCAGTCGAGCTGCCCCTCGTCCTTCCAGTGCCCGACGACCTCGTCCCGGTGGGCGAGGACCTCCATCGCGTCCAGGGGGCCGTAGACCGACTCGCGCAGACCCGCGACCTTGCGGGCGTCGGAGCGGGCGATCGCGGGGCGGAGAAGCGCCTTGCTGGGCATGCACGCCCAGTACGAGCACTCACCGCCGATCAGCTCGCTCTCGACGATCGCCGCGGTGAGGCCGCCGGCCCGCACCCGGTCGACGACGTTCTCTCCGACCGGACCCGCGCCGATCACGACGACGTCGTAGGCGTGTTCGTCTTCCACCGTTCGTGTCATGGGTCCCAGTCTGGCGCAACGGTCCGGAACAGCGCGGCTCGATACGCCGCTGTGCCGGGCGAGTCCTCGGGACACGGCCCGCCCGACTCCCTGGCGTGCTCCCGGGGGGACACGGACCCGGCTGTGACCGGGCGCCGGAGCACACCGCGTCGAACGGGCCGCCTGCCGCATCCGTCCGGCGGCGCGCGGGTGAACACCCGTCGACCGGCGCTTCACGGAGCCGACGCCGACGGGGCGGGGGCGGCCGGTGGGAAGGCCGTTCCCCCGGCCCTTCCCCGAGCAGAGGTACGCGGTGGACACGTCCCGTCCGAGGCGGGCCTCCCCCGCGGAGCACCGGTGTCCGGCGGACGGAGCTCGACCACCACGGAAAGAGGACGGCATGGAGAAGACCACGGACGGCGAGCGGTACGACGCGGTGGTCGTCGGGGCGGGGGCCGCGGGCCTCGCCTGCGCCGGCGACCTGTGCCGGGCGGGCCTGCGGGTGCTGCTCCTGGAGGCCGATGACGGGGTCGGCGGGCGGATGCGTACCGACCGGGTCGCGGGCTTCACCGTCGACCGGGGCTTCCAGGTCTTCAACACGTCGTACCCGCAGGTGAAACGGCGCGTGGACCTGAAAGCGCTGCGGCTGCGCGCGTTCACGCCCGGCGTGCTCGTGCACACCGAGAGCGGGCTGCTGCGGTTCACCGACCCCAGCCGGCGCCCGAAGGAGAGCCTGGACATGCTGCCGGGACGGCTCGCGTCCGGGCGCGACCTGCTCGCCCTCTCCGTCCTGTCGGCCAGGGACGCCCTGGCACCGGCGTCCCTGGTGCGGCGCGGCGCCGACGGGACCACGCTCGACGCCCTGTCGGCGGCGCACGTGTCGCCGCGGCTGGTGGAGACGTTCTTCCGGCCGTTCCTGTCCGGGGTCTTCCTGGAGGACCGGCTGGAGACCTCGGCGCGCTTCTTCCACCTGGTGTGGCGCAGCATGCTGCGCGGCACCCTGTGCCTGCCGGCCGAGGGGATCGGCGCGGTGCCCGCCCAACTCGCCGCGCGACTGCCGCAGGACGTGCTGCGGCTCGCGGCCCCCGTCTCCGCCGTGACGTCCGGGGGCGTGGTCCTCGCGGACGGACGCGAGGTGCGGTCCGGCGCGGTCGTCGTCGCCACCGGGCAGCGGGCCGCGGCACGGCTGCTCCCGGGGCTTCGCGTTCCGGACGGCCGGACCGTCACGACGCTGTACCACGCGGCCGACCGGCCTCCTCTGGAAGAGCCCGTGCTGGTCGTCGACTCGCGGCGCAGGTTCCTCAACACCTGTGTCCTCACCGCCGTCCAGCCCGGCTTCTCCACCGACGGCCGGGCACTGGTGTCCACCTCGGTGCTCGGCTCCCCCGACACGGCGGGCACGGACGCCGTCCTGCGGGCCCTGGGCGAGGCGTACGGCGTGGACACGGCCGGTTGGGAGCTCGTCCACCGCGTCACGGTCGCCGACGCCCTGCCCGCGATGCCGGGCCCGATGCCGCTGTCCCGGTTCGTGCGGTGGGCCCCGGGCCGGTACGTGTGCGGGGACCACCGGGCGACCGGATCCCTCCAGGGGGCGCTGGCGTCGGGGGCACGGGCGGCCCGCACGGTCCTGGACGACCTGCGGGCGGGCGCGGGCCGAGGGACGCCTCCGTCAGGACCCCGCGGGTCCGCGTCCCTCCGGTGAGGACACGGGGCGCGGGGTGACCGGCATCGTCGGGGGCTCGCCCACCGGGACACGAGCACCGTCCCGATGAGGTGGACGGTGGCGTCGGGCAGCCGGCCCGCCGCGTCCCGCGCGACCGGTCCGCACACCGCCCGGGACGGCTGGTGTGCGGAGCGGGACCCGGTCAAAGATACGAGGTGACATCACCCGCGCAGGGTCGTTTCCCATGTATGCGGTCCCCTCGGACGAACGGCTCACCCGCCCTCACGGCCTCCATACCCGCCCGGCGGAGCCCCTCCCGCACGGTTGCGGAAGCGGTCCTCGTCGAGCAGTACCCCTCCCTGGTACGGCTGGCGCACCTGATCCTGCCGCCGGATCTCGGCCGTCACGGGAGGGTCCTCGCCGCCCACGCCGTCGTACAGCGCAGCCTCACCGCCGGAGGCGGCGTAGGAGGCCTGCGGCTCCCCGGGCTCAGGGCCGGGGCGGGGCCCGGCTCCGGTGGCCACGCGCTTCGGCTCCCCGCGCCGCGGTCCGGAGGGGCACCCGAGCGGTCTGCTCACGACTGGCTGCGGGCCCGCGTCGTCCGCCACGCCCTGCGGGTGCCGCTCCGCGTGTCGTGGGGAGCGGCCCTGCCGAAGGCCCTCGGCCTGCGCGTCTTCCCCCGGGCCGGGGGGACGGACGAGCTGGCGCTGGACCGCGCACTCGCGGCGGCGACGCCGGCGACGCGCGCGGCCCTCGCCCTCATGGCTCTGGAGGGCCTGGCCCAGGAGCCCGTCCTCTCCTTGCTGCGCGAGGCCCGCGTGGCGGATCCGGACCGGGCCGTGGCGGATGCGGAGCGGCTGCGCGCGGCCGCCGCCTCCGACGTGACCGAGCTGTTGCTGCGGCCGGAGTTCGATCCCAGCACGGTCCACCTGCGGCCCACCGACCTGCTGCGCCGTCGTCGGCGCATCCGCGTCGCCGCCCTCTCCGGGGCGCTGGCGCTCCTCGCCGCAACGGTCGGAGGCGCGCTGATCCCGGAACCCGGATCCCCGCGCCCCGCGGTGGCCGCGGCTCCCGAGGAGCCGGCACCGGTGCGCGTCCCCGCCGAGCGGTGGGCCGACACCTCACGCGTCGACTTCACGGCCTGGCCCGCCCGCGGCGACCGGTCCTCCGACGGGCCCCTGCTGCGGCGCGCGATCACCGCGTGGACGCGCGGCACGCCCCCAGGGGCCGGGTCCTGGGCCGGGCGGCCCTCGCTGCTGTTCGCCGGTGCCGTGGACGGCTCGGTCGTCGTCCTGTTGCACACGGGCCGCACCCTGGTCCGTTACACCGAACCGGGCACCGGGCGGGGGCGCCCCTCGCTGGTGGAGACGCGGGCCGACGACAGCGACGTGACGACGGCGGCGGCCGTCGTCCTCGCCCGTACGGGCCGCCTGACCCGCTATCTCCTCGCGCCCTGGATCGCGGAGGCCGGGGTGCGTGACCTGCGCGCTCCCGGTCCCTCCGCACGGCCCCTGTCCGTGACGGCGGACGGCATCACCGGACCGGTGGCCGGCCCCGGACCGGTGGCCGGCCCCGACTCCGCGTCCGGCTCCTGCGGCGGGGTGCCGGCTCTCCAATTGTGGTCCTCCACGCGGATCGTGGAGGACCACGCCTTCCTCCTCGTCGACCTGGGCGGCCTCGTCCCGGCCCATCTGACCTGGACGCCCCTGCCGGTGCCCGGAGACTCCGCGCGCCGCCCGCGGGAGGCCACGGGCCCCTCCGGCCTTGCTGCGTGGGCGCGTTCGGCGTGTTCCCTCGCGGCTCTGCGGGACAGCGGTGTCCGCTCGGTCAACCGCTGGGAGTTCGCCGCCCAGCCGCTTCCGGAGCGCGCGGGACGGGCTCTCTGGGTGTGCTCGCGCGCGGACACCTGGGAGGGCCGCGGGCGGGCGGACGTCACCCTGGAGGCGGACGGTCGCCCGGTCCCCGTCACGACGGTACGGAACACCGCCGCCTGCGGGCGGTTCGGTCAGGACGTCCTCGCCGGGACGGTCTGGTCCGCGCCGAGCGGGGCACGCCACCTCCTGGCCGCGGGCAGCCGGCGGGTCGTGGGCGTGACCGCCGCCGGCGCCGTGAACGCCGTTGCCCGGGGGCCCGTGCTCGACGCGCGCGCGGGAGCGCCAGGACGGGTGGGCCTCACCGGGCGGCTCGCGGACGGCTCGTCGCTGCCCGGATGGACGGCCCGCACGGTGGAGGGCGGGGGGTGAGCGGGCCGGTCGTGCGCTGAGCCGGACCCGCGCGGCGGGTCCGGCGCGACCTCATGGGAGCGGGTCCGCCCCGGCACCCGCCGACTCCCCTGCGGTCGCGTCCCGCTCCCGCCACGAGCGACCCGAGCAGCCGGGCGGGAAGACGGGAAACAGATGGCCGGCGATGTCGATGCGCCAGAGGTGGGCGCCGGAGCAGTCGCAGACGAAGGTACCGGCCTTCGGCGTGTACGCGCCGGGTTCGTGGTTCTCGGGGAAGGTCACACGGATCACCTCGTCACCTCGGGAGGGAAGATTCGACACTGATTGGCCGGGTCGCGGCTGCCCGGATGCACGGTGCGTCCGAACGGGTTCCTTTCCCGTCGGGCGCATCCACGGGGGACGGAGGAAGCGGAATCAGGCAGGCAGAGCCACCCCCGTACGAGGAGGCAGTCATGCAGGTTCTGATCGGCGTGGTCGTGGTCGCCGTGCTCATCGGCGCGTTCGTCCTCGGAGCCAGGGTCCGGGACGGCGAGAGCGGGCCGCCCCACCCCTCGTCCCACCCTTTGCGTCCCTCCACGGACAGGCTGCCGGGAAGGACGTCGGAGTACCGTCGGCCGGCCGAGGTGCCGCGTACCGGCGGACCGCTTCGGCTCCGTCCGTACCAGTTGGGGGCGCGCACGGAGACCTCCCCGGCTCCCCCGCAGGAGTAGGCCCCGCGGGCGCCCCCGTGCGCGGCGCCTCCGACCCGGCCCGCGACGGCCTCACCCCCGCGTCGGGGGCGCTGCGCGGGTCTGCGGTCCGAACCGGAACCCGTCCTCGTGAACGGAGCCGCTCATCGGTTGAGGCGGACGAGGGAGGTGTTCAGTGCGGTGGCGAAGGCACACCAGGCCGCGTAGGGCCACAGGGAGCGTGCGGCGGTCGGATCGGTGCGGGCGGTACGGCGGATGAGCTCGGCGTTGCTCAGGTCGAGCAGCACGGTGCCGACCAGGCCCGCACGGGGGCTGCGCAGGCGGAAGAACAACCAGTTCCAGGCGGCGTTGAGCGTCAGGTTGACGGCCAGGCTCGCGGCGAGCAGCCGCCGCTCCCGGCCGTGGGCGCGGCCTCCCGCATGGCCGCCGGCGAAGGCCACGGACGCGTACAGGGGGGTCCACACCACGCCGAAAGCCCACGCGGGTGGCTGCCACGCGGGTTTGCTCAGGGAGCGGTACCAGGGGGTGTCCGGATCGACGGCGGCAGCGCCGGTGGCCGCCGCGGCGGCCACCGCGATCGCGGCCGTCGTGTACCGCCGTATCGGCGCGCCCGTCGGCCGAGGGGTCGAGCCGCCGCCGGTGAGCCTCATGTGTACGTCCTTCCTGCGGTGTCGCCCCCGTCGGACAATCCGGCCGTCCGGACGGCGCGGCCCGCCGTACGGGGGCGCGAAGACGCTTCCTCCCCCTCCCGTACCCCCGCCCCGGCCCCGTATCCCGTCGTCCCCGGACGGCGGACGCCGGTTGCGGACGGGCACCGGACCGTCCGGCGCCGAGGGCGCCACCCGGCAGGTCTTCCTGTCCGCCCGGCGCAGCCGGGAACGGTACCGGCCCGGTCGCGGCGCCCCCGGCGGCTGGTTCGTCGGCACCACCGGCACGTCGTCCTCGACGCGGTCTCCGCCCGAACCCGCCCCGTGGCCGTCGGTGCATCCGAGGACCGCCCGGCGGTGGAAGACCGAGGGGCCGCACACGAGGGGGTTCGTCCGCCCGGAGGAGAGGTGTTCCACGGGCCCCGGTGACGAAGCGGGACCGTACGATGGATTCCCGCGTTCCGCGGGTTTCGGCGCCCCGCGCCGCAAGGCTCCGGCGGAGACTCTCCGGGCTGCTCACCCGGACGCCGTTCGAACCGACCGGTCTCCTCGGCCGCGGCGGTCAGGTCGAGGAGGAACGCCTCGCGCGCGTCCCTCGGGACCCTCGCCCATGAGGGCCCCGGCGGGCGCGGTCCGAGGAAGCGGAAGCGAGCGGTACTGAGGAATCGGGAGGCAGTGGCATGGGCGGGCGACGTGGCCCCGGGGAACCGGAGCGGCAGCCCGAGGGGCTGTTCGGCGTGGAGGACCTCGTGGCCGCGGCCACGCCGACCGGGGCGCGGGAGGACCGGCCGTTCCGTGACGGACCCGAGGCACGCAGGCTGCTGCGGGTGACGGAGATCCACGCGGAACCGGCCGCCGCAGCGTCCTGGCGGGGCCGGCAGATCATCGCGCGCTTCCCCGACGCCCGGCTCGTCCGGACGCCCTCCCACTGGCGCATCCCGCACCTGCACGGCAACGAGGGGAACGTCGAGCGCTGGGTCGGGATCAAGCGGGAGACGCTGGTCCTCGGCGAACGCTCCTCGTTCGCCGTCCGCCCCAACGGGCGGTCCGCCGACTGGATCGCACCGGGTCTGTCCAACGGCTGCGCCATGGCCTGCGCGTACTGCTACGTCCCGCGCCGCAAGGGGTTCGCCAACCCCGTCACCGTGTTCACCAACGTCGACCGCGTCCTGAACGCCCTCGGCCGCCACATCGCCGCCACCGGCCCGAAGACCGAACCCAACCAGTGCGACGAGCGGGCCTGGGTCTACGACATCGGCGAGAACGGCGACTGTTCGGTGGACGACCTGATCAGCGACAACACCGCCGACCTCGTCCACGCCTTCCGCCGCTGGCCCACCGCCAAGGCGTCCTTCGCGACCAAGCTGGTCAACCCCGACCTGCTGCGGCTCGACCCGCAGGGCCGCACCCGCATCCGCTTCTCCCTCATGCCGCCGGACGACTCCCGCCTCCTCGACATCCGCACCAGCCCCGTCCTCGCCCGCATCGAGGCGGCCGCCGACTTCCTGGAGGCGGGCTACGAGGTGCACTTCAACCTCTCGCCGGTCGTGATCCGCCCCGGCTGGCGGCAGGCCTGGGACGACCTGCTGCGCATGATGGACGACGTACTGCCACAGCGGGTGAAGGAACAGTCCGCCGCGGAGGTCATCATGCTCACCCACAACCAGGACCTGCACGGGGTCAACCTCGGTTGGCACCCCCGCGCCGAGGACCTCCTGTGGCGGCCGGACCTCCAGCAGCCCAAGAGGTCCCAGAACGGCGCCCTGAACGTCCGCTACCGCAACACGGTCAAACGCGAGGCCGTCGACGCGCTCTCCCGCACGATCGAGACCCGCGCACCCTGGCTGCGCGTGCGCTACGCCTTCTGACCCGGCCCACCCCGCACCGGTCCGGTCCTGATCAGGAAGGAGGCGCCCTGCCCCCGACCACCGGTCATGCGCCATTTCACTTGATGGCCGGTGACCACGGCGTCTTCGTTCGTTCCCGGCGTTAGGCTCGCCATGACGCCCTGGTGTTCCCGTCGTGTTCCCGTGCCGGCTCGGGAGTCAGCCAGGATTCCATTGTTTACGCACGTCGGAGGCCGACAGCATGAGTACCGTAGAGCTCACCAAGGACAACTTCGACGAGATCGTGAGCGGCGGCGACTTCGTCCTGATCGACTTCTGGGCTTCCTGGTGCGGTCCCTGCCGTCAGTTCGCCCCGGTCTTCGAGGCGGCGTCCGAGCGGCACCAGGACCTCGTCTTCGCCAAGGTCGACACCGAGGCGCAGCAGGAGCTGGCCGCCGCGTTCGAGATCCGCTCGATCCCGACCCTGATGATCGTCCGCGACAACGTGGCCGTGTTCGCGCAGCCCGGAGCGCTGCCGGAGGCCGCCCTGGAGGACGTCATCGGGCAGGCGCGCAAGCTGGACATGGACGAGGTCCGCAAGTCCATCGCGGACGCGCAGCAGAAGTGACCCGTCGCGAGAGGGGTACGGGAGGCTCTCCCGTACCCCTCTCGCGTGCTTCGGGCCCCTGCTCCGCGCTCCTCGCGGCTTCGGTGCCCGCCTGGGGCCGTCAGCGCTCCAGGACCAGCGCGAGGCCCTGGCCGACGCCGATGCAGAGCGCCGCGAGGCCCGTGCCGGAGCCGGCCGCGGCGAGCTGGTGCGCCACCGAGCCGGCCAGGCGGGCGCCGGACGCACCCAGCGGATGCCCGAGCGCGACCGCCCCACCGCGAGGGTTCACGATCTCGGGGTCGAGTTCCGGCCATTCGGCGAGGCAGCCGAGCGACTGGGCCGCGAAGGCCTCGTTGAGCTCGAAGGTCGTCAGGTCCGCGAAGGAGCGGCCGGCCTTCTCCAGGGCGCGGCGGACCGCCGCGACCGGGCCGAGGCCGAAGAGCTGGGGCTCGATCCCGGTGACCGCGGAGGTGCGGATCCGGGCGAGGGGTTCCCGGCCGGTCTCGCGCAGCCCGTCCTCGTCGACGAGGAGCAGCGCCGCCGCGCCGTCGTTGAGCGGCGAGGAGTTGCCCGGCGTGACCGTGCCGCCCTCGGGGCGGAACGCGGGCTTCAGCTTGGCGAGGGCCTCCAGGGACGTGTTGTCGCGGACGCACTCGTCGCGGGTCTGCTCCACCCCGGGGTAAGGGACGACCTCGTCGTCGTACAGTCCCTTCGCCCAGGCCTCGGCCGCCTTGCGGTGGCTGGCCAGGGCGAAGGCGTCCTGCTGCTCGCGGGTGATGCCGTGCTTGTCGGCGACGAGCTCCGCGCCCTCGCCCAGCGCGACCGTCCACTCGGCGGGCATCTTCGGGTTCGTCATGCGCCAGCCGAGGGTCGTGGAGTGGAGCTGCTGGTGACCGGCGGGGAAGGCCCGCTCGGGCTTCTGCAGCACCCAGGGGGCGCGGGACATCGACTCGACGCCGCCCGCGATCGCCACGGAGGCGTCGCCGAGGGCGATGGCGCGGGCGGCCTGTATGACGGCCTCCAGGCCGGAGCCGCAGAGGCGGTTGACGGTGACGCCGGGGACGGTGACGGGCAGTCCCGCGAGGAGGACGGCCATGCGCGCGACGTCGCGGTTGTCCTCGCCCGCGCCGTTGGCGTCGCCGAAGTAGACGTCGTCCACGCGCGCGGGGTCGAGCGCGGGCGAACGGTCGACGAGCGCGCGGACGACGTGGGCCGCGAGGTCGTCGGGACGCACGGAGGCGAGGGCGCCCCCGAACTTCCCGATCGGGGTGCGGACGGCGTCGACGATGTAGACGTCGCGGATGCTCATCGGTTCTCTCTCCCACGTGGCCTGCGAACGGCTCTGTTCGCCTGGTGAAACAATTTTCGCCCCAACGGGCGCGCAGAGTCTCTGCCCGGCGGGCCCTCGTGTCAACGGGTCGTTTCGGGACGGGCCGGAGGGCGGGAGCGCGCGGGTTCAGGCGCGTGCGACGGGGCGGACCAGGGCCGTGAGGCCGTAGTCGAGCTCCTGGCCGTCGACGAGGAGCGCCTCGACGGTGCGCGTGCCGGGGTCGATGTCGGCCCTGATGCCGTGTCCCTCGTAGATCGGGTAGCCCGTCTCGCCGTGCCGTCCGGTGGCCTCGACGACGGCCGAGCGGACGGCGCTGTCCGCGACGGCGGCGCCGCCGCGGTCCTCGACGTGCTCGGGCACCAGCAGGATCTCGAACCGCTTCGGAACTGTGCTCATGCACCGAAGCTAAGCGCTGGGCCGGACTCCCGCCGGACGGCGTCCCTCGAAGGCGGGGCCCGGTCCGTTCCGGGCGACGCCCCCGGCCGTCGGGCCGCTCAGCTGGACTCCCGTCGGACGACCCGGGAGTCCAGCAGGGAGCGGGAGACCGCCGGGGCGCCCGGTTCCCTTACCGCGCGGTCCACCAGTTCCGCCAGCTCGCGGCCGAGCACCATGTCGATCCGCACGGTGCTGAGCCGGGGCCGCAGCAGCCGCCCGAGGAGCAGGTCGTCCGCGCCGACCACCGCCGTCTCCCCCGGCACGGAGATCCCGGCGTCCTGGAGCGCCCGCACCAGGAGCATCGCGTACTCGTCGTTGTACGCGAAGACGCCGTCGAGCCCGAGCTCGCGCCACCGCGCGGCGAGCGCCACCGCCGACTCCTCCTCGTACCGCAGCGGCAGGGGCACGACGTCGGCGCCGGCGCCCTCGGCCGCGCGGCGCGCCCCCTCGAGGCGGGGTCCGGAGAACATCGCGAGGCCCGGCTCCTCGGGCACGACGACGCCGATCCGGCGCCGGCCGGTCTCCAGGAGGTGCTCGGTGGCCGCCTCGCCGACCCGCCCCTGGTCCAGGACGAGGGCGTGGGCGCCCTCCACGCGCCGGGTGCCGAGGGTGATCACGGCCCGGGCCCCGGACCGCTTGAGGATCTCGACGCCCTGACCGGTGAGCTCGACCTCGCCGAGGGAGACCACGGCGACCGGCCGCAGCTCGGCCCAGGCGCGGGCGGCCTCCTCGGCCTCCAGGCCGACGCTGCCGTACTGCACGACCGTGTAGTCGAGGCGGCGCAGGGCCGACTGGAAGTCGTGGAAGAACCGGCTGTAGAGCGGCCCGACGGGGACGTGGGAGCTCGGGATCAGCACCATGCGGCTGTGGCCCGCGCGCAGGCTGCGGGCCGCGGCGTGCGGCACGTAGCCCAGCTCCTCGGCCGCCTCGCGCACCCGCTGCCGGGTGGGCTCGCTGATGCGGACGGCCGAGGTGTTGTTCAGGACGTACGAGACGGTGGCCCGGGACACGCCCGCGAGGCGCGCGACGTCGGCGCTGGTCGGGGCCGCGCGGCCGACGGGGCGTTCGGGGGGCTGTTCGGTTGGCTGGCTCATCGATCCGGCATCTTTCCAGAACGATCCGGTCCGGGGTCTGGCGGATGGCCGGATTCGGGTGCTACACAGTGCCCACACGTGTCACTGACACGTGTCACCTCCCCGTTCCGTCCGCTTCTCGCCCCCGCATCGGGCGATCTCCTCAGGAGGGCAAAGTGGCCCTTTCCTCCCCCGGGACCGGCCCCGGCACGAGCTCCCCCGGCCCCGGCCCCGCCGCCTGCGGCTCCCCCGGCTCCGCCACCGCCCCGGCTGCCTCCGGCTCCGCCACGGTCCCCCGGCCGACGCGCGGCCTGCTGCCCCTGCTGCTCACCGGCAACACCGCGATGTACGCGCTGTACATCGGCGTCCCCGGCCTGCTCCTCGCGCTCCAGATCGAGGCCGTCGACCCCGCCGGCAAGGTGGCGAACTTCGGTCTCGTCTCGGGCGTGTCCGCGATCTTCGCCACCGTCTTCAACCCGGTCGCGGGCGCCCTCTCGGACCGCTCGGGCCGCCGCAACCCCTGGATCCTCGCCGGCGGCCTGCTTACCCTCGCGGTGATGCTGCTCCTCGGCAGCGTCCACACGATCCTGCTGGTCGCCATCGCCTGGTGTCTGGGCCAGGCCGTCATGAACGTCTACCAGGCCGCCCTCACCTCCGTCGTCCCCGACCGGGTGCCCCCGGCCGCGCGGGGCAAGGCCTCGGCCGCCGTCGGCCTCGGCCTCCCCGTCGGCTCCACGATCGGCGCCCTCGTCGGCGCCGCCTTCTCCGGGCACTACCGCACCGGCTACCTCGTCTTCGGCGCGATCGTCGCCGCCACCGCCGTGCTGTTCACCGCCTGCGCCCGCGAGGAGCGCATGCCCCCGAAGGCCCCGACGCCGCTCAAGGAGCAGATCGCGGCCTTCGGCAGCGCCCTGAAGGACCACGACTTCCGCTGGGCCTTCATCGGTCGCGCCCTGCTCGTCCTCGGCTACTTCGCCGTCGCCGGCTTCCAGCTGTACGTCCTCAAGGACCACACCGACCTGCCCGCCGGGCTGAGCGCCGAGGGGGCCGTGGCGATCCTCATGCCGGTCAACTCGGTCGCCATGGTCGTCTCCACCGTCCTCGGCGGCTGGCTCTCGGACCGGTTCGACCGCCGCAAGCTCTTCGTCGGCGCCTCCGCGGCGCTCGCCGCCCTCGCGCTGCTCATCCCGGCCCTCTCGGCGAGCTGGACCGCGATGCTGGCCTTCTCCGTCGTCAACGGCCTCGGCTTCGGCTGCTACATGGCCGTCGACACCGCCCTGGTGACCATGGTGCTGCCCAAGGCCGAGGACGCCGCCCGGGACATGGGCGTCCTCAACGTCGCCAACGCCGGCCCGCAGATCGTCGCCCCCTTCGTCGCCTCGCTCATCGTGTCGCTGAGTGGCGGATACACGGCGCTCTTCCTGGTCGCGGCCGTACTGTCGGTACTCGGCGCGCTGGCCGTGCGCCCCATCCGCAGCGTGCGCTGACTCCCGTCGGCACGCGCCGCACCCGTCCGCGGCGCGCCGGCCCCGTCGGTGCGCGCCGAACACCGCAGGAGAGGCGGCACCGTGCGGCTGCACACGACCACGTGGGGATCCGGTGACCGGACGGCCCTCCTCGTCCACGGCATCATGGCCGACCACCGCACCTGGCGCCGGGTCGGGCCGGCGCTCGCGGAGCGCGGCTACCGGGTGGTCGCCGTGGACCTGCGGGGGCACGGGGCGAGCGACCGGGCCGCGGGCCCGGAGGCGTACCGGCCGGAGGACCACGCCGACGACCTCGTCGAATCCCTGCCCGTCGGCGCGGAGTTGGCGATCGGCCACTCGCTCGGCGGGCTCGTCCTGGCCCGGGCGGTGGAGCGCCTGGCGCCGGCCCGGGCGGTGTACTCCGACCCGGCCTGGCACCTGGCGGCCGGTCCCTGCGGCTACCGGGCCGAGCTCTTCGTCCGGGGCAAGTCGATGACCCGGGGGCAGATCAGGGGGTTCAACCCGCACTGGTCGGACGAGGACGTCGACATCGAGACGGCGTCGGTACGGGACTGGGACGAGCGGAGCGCCCACGGCCTCACGGAGTTCGTGGGCGCCGACCTGTGGCCGGTGCGGCCCGTGGTGCCCTCCCTCGTCACCCTCGCCGATCCGAGCACGCTGGTCCGGCCGGAGCACGCCCGGATGCTGGCGGACCGCGGATTCGAGCTCCGTACGGTGAAGGGGGCGGGGCACACGATCCACCGGGACGACTTCGACGGTTTCATGTCCGCCCTGGAGGGCTGGATCTGACGTACCGTTCAGTCATGGACGACACGTCGATGGACAGCTCGATGGTGGGACTGCTCGGCCGTGTGACCGGCACCGTCGGCCCCGGCCTCGTCGGCGAGGTGATCGTCCGGATCCGCGGCGGTGCCGAGCACTTCCTCGCGCACCCCGCCTCGTCGAAGGAGCGGATCGAGGTCGGTACGGTCGTGACGGTCATGGAACATCTCCCTCCACGCACCGTCTATGTCACAGCCGCGTACGACAGTTGACCGAACCGTTGAGCCGCGCCCCTCACGGGCGCACACTCCCCTCACCGGATCCGCTCGGCTCCGGTGAAGGGGGACCTTGTCCATGGGCATCGGCATTCTGGCGGGGGTCGTCGTCGGCGCCATCGCCGTTCTGATCGGTGTGTTCAAAATGATGTGGCGCGTCGCGGAACCCAACGAGGCGCTGATCATCTCCGGTTCCAACCACAAGAACGAGGGCCTCGGCGCGGGCATGGGGTTCCGCATCGTCACCGGCCGCGGCACCCTCGTGCTCCCCGGCGTCCAGGCGGTGCGGAAGCTCTCGCTGGACCTCAACGAGACGCAGCTGTCCGTCGAGTGCGTCACCCACCAGGGCATTCCGCTCAAGGTCCGCGGTGTGGTGATCTTCAAGGTCGGTGACGACTTCGTGTCGATCGCCAACGCCGCGCGCCGCTTCCTCGACCAGCAGAAGCTGATGTCGGAGCGGGTGCACATCGTCTTCGCCGGTCATCTCCGCGCCATCGTCGGCGGGTTGACCGTGGAGGACATGATCCGTGACCGGGAGAAGCTGACCGGGCAGGCGCGTTCGGCCTGTGGCACGGAGATGGAGAAGCTCGGTCTGATCGTGGACTCGCTGCAGATCCACGAGATCGAGGACCCCACCGGGTACATCAAGAACCTGGCCGCCCCGCACGCGGCCGCCGTCCAGCGGGACGCGCGGATCGCCCAGGCCGAGGCGAACCGGCGGGCGACCGAGGCCGAGCAGCAGGCCGCGGCGCGCATGTCGGAGGCGACCCGCGACAGCGAGATCCTCCAGGCGGGCTACCAGGCCGAGCGGGACCAGGCCTCCGCCCGGGCCCGGCAGGCCGGTCCGCTCGCCGACGCCGCCTCGCGTCAGGAGGTCGTCGTCCAGGAGACCCGGGTCGCCGAGCTGGAGGGCCACCGCAAGGAGCAGCAGCTCCAGGCGGAGGTCCGCAAGCCGGCCGACGCGATGGCGTACGAGACCCGGACGCTGGCCGCGGCCGAGCGTGACGCCCGGATCTCGGCCGCCGAGGCCGAGGCGAAGGAGACGGAGCTGGCGAGCGCGGCCAAGGCGACGGCGACCCGGCTCACCGGTGAGGCGGAGGCGGCGGCGCAGCACGCGAAGGGGCTCGCGGTCGCCGAGGCCACGCGCGCGAAGGGCCTGGCGGAGGCCGAGGCCATCAAGGCGCGGGCGGCGGCGCTCGCGGAGAACCAGGAGGCGGTGGTCGCGCAGCAGCTGGCCGAGAAGTGGCCGGAGATCGTCTCCGCGGGTGCCTCCGCCTTCGGGAACGTCGATCAGATGGTGCTGCTCAACGGCGCCGACGGGATGGCGGACGTCTTCGCCAAGGCGCTGACCATGGGCGGAACCGGTCTCGGGCTCGCCCGGCAGCTCCTCGCCACGATGAGCCCGGCCGCGCAGGAGAAGCCGGGCGGGGCGGCCCTGTCGGCGCCGCCGGCGCAGCGCACGGAGAGCGTGGAGATTCCGGTCGGCGACGGACGGTGAACCACGTGCGGAAGGGCTCGGTGCCGTCGTGGCGCCGGGCCCTTCCGTACCATCCGCTCGGCCTCAGTTGTGGCCGAACCTGCGTTCCTTGCGGTGGGACGCGTGCTCGACGAGGGGCATCGTCGCCGCTCTCGTGGGAGTCGGCGCGCTCTTCTCCTTCGCGACCGCGTCGGTGCGGTGCTCATGGCCGCCGGTACGGGCTCCCCGGTTCGTCCGGGTCTGTTTCTTGCCCACGATCGTGCCTCCCGTGACGGGTGTCGGACGGTGGTCCGTATCCCTCAGCGTGGCACGGGGACGGGAAAGCCGCACGTCAGGAGGCCGCAGCGAGGACCCGGGCGAAGGCGGCCAGGGTGGGCGTGCCGGAGGCGCGGTCCAGGACGGCGAAGACGACCTCCTCGAAGTGGCCCGCGAAGCGGCCCTCGCCGGTGAGCAGGGTCGTGAAGGTCCTCGCGACCTCCGTCGGGTCGTTGCGGAAGACGCCGCAGCCCCAGGCGCCGAGGACGAGCCGTCGGTATCCGGCCGCTGCGGCCGTCTCCAGGACGCGTTCGGCGCGGGAGGCCAGGACGCCGGGCAGGCGGTCGGCGAGCTCGGGGGCGTCGCGGCGGACGACGCCCGCGTTGGGCGCCGGCGAGGTGAGGAAACCGGCCGTGAAGGGCTCGGCGAGCAGGGTGCCCCGGTCGTCGCGGAAGACCGGGACCCGGGGCGAGTGGATGACCCGGTCGGTGTAGAAGGGGTCCCGCTCGGCGCGGTGGTGGGCGTAGTAGCCGGGGGCGCGCAGCAGGGTGGCGTGGAGGGCGGAGGCGCGGCACAGGGCCTCTTCCTGGGCCTGGGCGCCGTTGAGGTAACCGCCGCCCGGGTTGCGGGCCGAGGCGAAGTTCAGGACGGCGACCGGGCGGGTGGGGTCGGCCGTGGTCATCCGGCGGGCCGCCGCCAGGCTGCTCTCGGGGGTGACGGAGAGGGTGGGCGTGCGGTCGGTGTCCGGGGTGACCGGGACGGGCCCGGGGCCGTGGAGGCGGGTTCCGTCCAGGGCCGCGGCCAGGTCTTCGGCCAGGGAGACCGTTCGCCCGTCGGGGGCGCGGTAGCGGCCCGTCGCGACGATCTCCTCGGTCCGCCGCGCGATCTCGCGCAGTCGTGCACTCATGTTCCTCAGCATGATCGTTTCGTGCCGGTGGGGGCAAAGGGTTTTCCGGGAGGGTGGGCGGATTCGGACGAGCCGGGGCACAGGGGGCGCGTGGGGGGCACGTGAGGCGCTCTTGCACGCCGGTCGGAGGTGGCTTTAGGTGGAAGCAGCGACTCACCGGGCGGGCCCCTCCGGGCCCCCGAGGACCAGGAGGTGCACGGATGTCGCCGAGCGGCATGCCGCGTGGCGGCCCCCCTCTCACCGAGGCGGAGGCGGAGGAGCTGCTGCGATGTATCTGCTTCAAGACCGGTCCGCCCCGCACGGTCGGGGTGGAGCTGGAGTGGCTCGTGCACGAGCTGCGCGACCCCCGGCTTCCCGTACGGCCGCCGAGGCTCGCGGCCGCGCTGGACACCGTGCGGGCGCTGCCCCTGGTGTCGGCCCTCACGTTCGAACCCGGCGGGCAGCTGGAGCTCAGCTCGCGCCCGGCCGGCTCCCTCATGGAGTGCCTCGACTCGCTCGCCGCGGACCTGGTCGCGGTGCGGGCGGCACTCGGGCCGCTCGGCCTGACCCTCAACGGGTACGGGGTGGACCCCTGGCACGCGCCGCGCGACCGCATCCTGCACGAGCCGCGGTACGACGCGATGGAGGTCGCCCTCGGCCGGACCGGTCCGGCCGGGCGGGCGATGATGTGCGAGTCGGCCTCGGTGCAGATCTGCCTGGACGCCGGCCTGGAGGAGCCCGGTCCGCTCGGCTACCACCGGCGCTGGCAGCTCGCCCATCTGCTCGGCGCGGTGCTGGTGGCCGCCTTCGCCAACTCCCCGGTGCACGGCGGTCGCCGGACCGGCTGGCGCTCGACGCGGCAGGCGCTGTGGACGGAGCTCGACCCCCGTCGGACGCTCGCGCCGCCCCCGGACGGCGAGCCGCGCGCGGAGTGGGCGGCGCACGTCCTGGACACCCCGGTGATGTGCGTACGGGCCGAGGAGGGGCCGTGGGAGGTGCCGGAGGGGCTGACGTTCCGGGAGTGGCTGCGGACGGGCCGTCCCCGGCCGGCCGGCGCCGACGACCTGCGCTACCACATGACGACCCTGTTCCCGCCGGTGCGGCCGCGCGGGCACCTGGAGCTGCGGATGGTGGACGCGCAGTCCGGCCCGGACGGCTGGATGGTGCCGGTGGCGGTGACGACGGCCGTCTTCGACGACCCGGAGGCGGCGGAGAGCGTGTACCGGGCGGTGAAGCCCCTCGCGGAGTCGGCGGCCCCGGGGCCCGCGCCGCGCAATCCGCTGTGGGTGGCGGCGGCCCGTGACGGTCTCGCCGACCCCGAGCTGCACGCCGCCGCCCGCGCGGTGTTCTCCGCCGCGCTCGACGCGCTGCCCCGGATCGGGGCGACCGAGGAGGTGCGGCGGGCGGTCGCCGCCTTCCACGAGCGGTACGTGATCCCCGGGAGCTGCCCGGCCGACGACCTCCAGGTGGTGACGCCATGACCGCGACCGACACCGGGGCCGGCCCCGAGGACCTGCGGCGGCGGGCCCTCACCGCCCTCTCCACCGCACGGGACCGCACCGCGCTCCTCACCTCCTGCGTGGAGGACGGCGAACTCACCGCGCAGCACTCGCCCTTGATGTCACCGCTGGTCTGGGACCTGGCGCACATCGGCAACCAGGAGGAGCAGTGGCTGTGGCGGGCCGTCGCGGGGCGCGAGGCGCTGCGGCCCGAGATCGACTCGCTGTACGACGCCTTCCAGCACTCGCGCGCCTCCCGTCCGTCGCTGCCGCTGCTCGCGCCCGGCGAGGCGCGGGCCTACGCCGCCGACGTGCGGATCCGGGTCCTCGACGTGCTGGAGAGCACCCCGCTCGAAGGACGTCCGCTGGTGGACGCCGCCTTCGCGTTCGGGATGATCGCGCAGCACGAACAGCAGCACGACGAGACGATGCTGATCACGCATCAGCTGCGCCGGGGGCCCGCCGTGCTGACCGCTCCCCCGCCGCCCGACCCGCGGTCCGGGCCGCTGCCCCCCGAAGTCCTGGTGCCCGGCGGCCCGTTCACCATGGGCACGTCGGACGAGCCGTGGGCCCTGGACAACGAACGGCCGGCGCACCCCCGGCTCGTCCCCGCCTTCCACATCGACACCACGCCCGTCACGAACGGCGCCTACCTCGCCTTCATGGCCGACGGCGGCTACACCGACCGGCGCTGGTGGCGGCCGGAGGGCTGGGCGCAGATCCGGGAGCACGGCATCGCGGCGCCGCTGTTCTGGCTGCGGGACGGCGGGCAGTGGCTGCGCCGCCGGTTCGGGGTGACGGAGCCGGTGCCCGAGGAGGAGCCGGTCCTGCACGTCAGCTGGTACGAGGCGGACGCCTACGCGCGCTGGGCGGGGCGCCGGCTCCCGACCGAGGCGGAGTGGGAGAAGGCGGCCCGCCACGACCCGGTCACCGGACGCTCCCGCCGCTATCCGTGGGGCGACGCCGAGCCGGGTCCGGAGCACGCGAACCTCGGGCAGCGGCACCTGCGGCCCGCGGCGGCCGGCAGCTACCCGGCGGGCGCCTCGCCCCTCGGCGTACGGCAGCTGATCGGTGACGTGTGGGAGTGGACGGCGAGCGACTTCCTGCCGTACCCGGGGTTCACGGCCTTCCCGTACAAGGAGTACTCGGAGGTGTTCTTCGGGCCGGAGCACAAGGTGCTGCGCGGCGGTTCGTTCGCGGTCGACCCGGTCGCCTGCCGGGGCACCTTCCGCAACTGGGACCTGCCGGTGCGGCGCCAGATCTTCTCCGGCTTCCGGACGGCGCGCAGCGCGGAGCTCGACTGATGTGCCGTCACATCGCGTACGTCGGGCCGCCGGTGGCGCTGGGAGAGCTGCTCGTCCGGCCGCCGCACGCCCTGCTGCGCCAGTCCTGGGAACCCCGTACGCAGGACAGCGGCGTGGTGAACGCCGACGGGTTCGGCGTGGGCTGGTACGCCGAGGGGGACCCGCTGCCCGCGCGGTACCGGCGCACCGGTCCGATCTGGGGCGACCCCTCCTTCGCCGACCTCGCCCGGGTGGTGCGCTCCGGGGGCTTCCTCGGGGCGGTCCGGGGGGCCACGCTCCCCGGCGCCGACGGGGAGGCCGCGGCGGCGCCGTTCACCGCCGGGCCCTGGTTGTTCAGCCACAACGGCGCGGTCGGCGGCTGGCCCGACGCCCTCACGGCGCTCGCCGGGACGCTGTCGGCCGGCGAGTTGCTGCGCCTGGAGGCGCGCACCGACTCGGCGCTGCTCTGGGCGCTCGTGCTGCACCGGCTGCGGGCCGGGGACGCGCCGGGGGCGGCGCTCGCCGACACCGTGCGGGAGGTCGCGGCGGCGGCGCCGGGTTCCCGGTTGAACCTGCTGCTCACCGACGGCGACCGGATCGCCGCGACCGCCTGGCGCAACAGCCTCTGGTACCTGGCGGGCCCCGGCCGGGTGGCCGTGGCCTCCGAACCGTACGACGACGATCCGCGCTGGCGGGAGGTGCCCGAGCACACGCTCGTCACCGCCGACCGCGCCGATGTCACCCTCTCCCCGCTCAAGGAGCCGTCCGCGTGAGCCCGTTCCAACTGACCCGTACCCTCGCCGCGGACGCCGCCGGCGCCGATCTGCGCGCCGACGTCCTCAACGGTCTGACCCGCTCCCCCAAGGAGCTGCCGCCCAAGTGGTTCTACGACGCCCGGGGCAGCGAGCTCTTCGAGGAGATCACCCGGCTGCCCGAGTACTACCCCACGCGCGCGGAGCGGGAGATCCTGGTCGCGCGGGCGCCGGAGATCGCCGCCGCGACGGAGGCGCGGACCCTGGTGGAACTGGGTTCCGGTTCCTCCGAGAAGACGCGGTTCCTGATCGACGCGCTGCTGCCGGGGCTGGACGCGTACGTGCCCGTGGACGTGAGCGAGTCCGCGCTGACCGGGGCGGCGGAGTCGCTGCTCGCGGACCGGCCGGAGCTGTGGGTGCACGCGCTCGTCGCCGACTTCACGCGGGGGCTCGCGCTGCCGGGGACGCCGGGGCCGCGCCTGGTGGCCTTCCTCGGCGGCACGATCGGCAATCTGCTGCCCGCCGAGCGCGGCGCCTTCCTGCGCTCGGTCCGCGCCCTGCTCACGCCGGGCGACGCGCTGCTGCTCGGCACGGACCTGGTGAAGGACGAGGCGACGCTCGTGGCCGCCTACGACGACGCCGCCGGGGTGACGGCCGCGTTCAACAAGAACGTGCTGTCCGTGATCGACCGGGAGCTGGGCGCGGACGCCGATCCGGCCGCCTTCGACCACGTGGCGGTGTGGGACGCCGAGCGGGAGTGGATCGAGATGCGGCTGCGGGCCCGCCGCGCGCTGACCGTGAAGATCCCCGAACTGGATCTCGTGGTGCCGTTCGCGGCGGGCGAGGAGATGCGGACGGAGGTGTCGGCGAAGTTTCGTCAGGCGGGTGTGCGGGAGGAGCTGGCGGCGGCGGGCCTCGAACTGGCCCGCTGGTGGACGGACGACGAGGACAGGTTCGCGCTGTCCCTGGCCACGGTCCGCTGAGGGGCGGCCGGCGAAGGGAGGGGCGGCTGGGCGACGGCCGGGACGGTCGGCAGGACGGCCGGGACGGTCGGCAGGACGGCCGGCGGAGCGACCGACGGCTGGGCTACGGCTCGTTGGGCCGCGGCGGCCAGGGCGCGACGGTCTGGATACCGGGCACTGGGTATTCGCTCCAGTATCCGCACATGGGCGACCGTCCGCCGCGCGGTGACGACCCGCCACAGGGACGCGCCCAGCGGATCGTCCCCGACGTACGCGGCGGCCCCGGTGGGCCGGTAGTCGATCCGTACCGGCAGCACCGCGCACCCGCTGTCCAGGGCGGCCTGGAACGCGGCCGGGCGGAAGCGCCCCCGGGCCCGCCCGCACCAGGTCGATCCCTCGGGGAAGACGACCACCCGGCCTCCGCCGGCGAGCGCCGCGGCCATGGCCCGGACGGTGCCGGGCAGGGCCCTGAGCCGGTCGCGCTCGATGAAGAGGGTGCCGCCGAGCGCGGCGATCGGGCCGAGGACCGGCCAGCGGCGTACCTCCGCCTTGGCCACCATCCGGCCGGGCAGCACGGCCGCGAGGAGGGGGATGTCCAGCCAGGAGACGTGGTTGGCGACGACGAGCAGCGGACCCGTGACCGCGTCGGCCGTCCCCTCGTACCGCGCGCGCACCCCGAAGGCGCGGACCACCGCCCGCACCCAGCCCCGGACCAGGGCGAGCCGGGCGGCCGTCGGGAGCAGTCCCGCGGCCGGGGCGAGCAGGACGCCGAGGAGGACGGCGCCGGTCCCGGCGGCCAGCCGGGCCGCGGCGAGGACCGGGCCGGCCCGTTCGTCCGGCCTGCCGGCCCCGGTCTCGGGGTGGGCCGCGCAGGGGTCCGGGGTGCAGGGCGCCGTGGGGAGCCACGGCGGGAGGGCCGTGGACCCGTTCACCGCGCCGGGACCAGTGACAGGAAGTGGTCGAGGTAGCGCGGGTTGGTGCGGCGCAGCGAGAGCAGCACGTAGAGGTCGGCGACGCCGAAGTCGGGGTCGTGCGCGGGGGCGCCGCAGACCCAGGCGCCGAGCCGCAGGTAACCGCGGAGCAGCGGCGGGAGCTCGGTGCGGCCCTCGGGGCGGGCGACGCCGTCGGGGCTCCACAGCTTGTGCGGGGTGACCCAGTACTCCTCGGGTGCGAGGTGCTTGGCCTTGACGGCGTCCCAGGTGGCGGCGGCGAGGGTGCCGCCGTCGGCGAGCGGGATCGAGCAGCAGCCGGCGAGCCAGTTGTGGCCGGTGCGGGTCATGTAGCGGGCGAGGCCGCCCCAGATGAGCGCGATCACGGCGCCGTTGCGGTGGGCGGGATGGACGCAGGAGCGGCCGACCTCCACCAGGTCGTGCCGGACGGGGGCGAGCCTGGCGAGGTCGAACTCGCTCTCGGAGTAGAGGCGTCCGGCGGCGACGGCCCGCTCGGGCGGCAGGATCCGGTAGGTGCCGACGACCTCTCCGGTGCTCTCCTCCCGTACCAGGAGGTGGTCGCAGTACGCGTCGAAGGCGTCGGTGTCGAGGCCGGGTTCGGGCCCGTCGAGCAGGGCGCCCAGCTCCCCGGCGAAGACCTGGTGGCGCAGTCGCTGGGCGGCCCGGACGTCCTCCTGGTCCCGGGCGAGACCGACGACGTACCGGGGCGCGGGCTGCGCGGCCGGGACCTGGGGCTGTGCGGGTGCGGGGACGGCGAGCGTGGGCGTCGGTGCGGACATGGCGGGCTCCTCCGGCGGGACGGAAGGGGAAGGGGCGGGGCCGGGCCGCGTGAGCGGTGGCCCGGCTCCTTGTTTCTTCCGTCACCGGCTGGATTCGACATGACCGTCCGGGGGCTCGCGGGTGTGCGAACGCTGAATGCTATTCGGCGAGGGTGTCCGTGATCGCGGTCGAGGCGTCCTTCGCCGCCTTGACGGGGTCCTCGCCCTGGAGGACGGCCGTCATGTACGGCTTGATGGGGTTGTCGGCCTCGACGTCCGCCCACTGCGGGGAGTTGGGGGTGGCCCGGCCGCGCGCGGCGCCCTTCGCCATGGCCGCGGTGGCCTCCTGGCCGGCGACGACGGAGGCGAGGCTCTTCTTGTTGGGCACGTAGCCCATGGCGCGCGCGAGTTCGGTCTGCCACTTCTCGCCGGCGAGGGCCTTGACGACGTCGAGGGCGGCGCCGCGCTGGGGGGCGTTCTCCGGGATGATGAGGTCGGAGCCGCCGGTGAAGACGGCGCAGGGCCGGTCGGCCTTCTCGCCGGGTATCGGGAAGTAGCCGAGTCTGTCCTTGAGGCCGGGGTCGGCCTTGAGGATGGCGGCGACGGCGCTGGGCGTGGCGATGAGCTGGGCGACGTCGCCCTTGGCGAAGACGTCGGCCTGCGGCGGGGTCTGCTCGTCGGCGTCCTTCGGGCCGGAGCCGAGGGCCTGGAGCTGCTTGTAGAGGGCCATGCCGCGCCGGGCGGCCGGGCTGTCGAGCGCGCCGGTCCACTGGCCGCCCTTGTCGACGGCGAGTTCGCCGCCCTCGTCCCAGATGAAGCCGGCGAGGGTGTACCAGTCCTGTCCGGCGAGGTAGATGCCCTGGGTGCCGTTCGTGTTGAGCTTCTCGGTGTCGTCGAGCCACTCGGCCCGGGTGGCCGGCGGCTTGTCGATGCCGGCGTCCTCGAACAGGTCCTTGTTGTAGATGACGATGCGGTTGGCCGCGTACCAGGGGATGCCGTACTGGGCTCCGGCGATGCTGCCGGGCTCGGCGAGACCGGGCAGCCAGTCCTCGCTGCCGAGGTCGCGGACCGACTCCAGGGTGAGGTCGAAGAGCTTCTCGGTGTCGGCGTACTGGGCGACCTGGGTGTTGCCGACCTCGATGACGTCGGGGCCGCCGGAGCCCTGGATCGCCTCGGTGACCTTCTTCCCGATGCCGGTCCACTCCTGGATCGTGAACTCGAGCCGGACTCCTCCGTGCTCCTGCTCGTACGCCTCGGTGAAGCGCTTCAGGAAGTCCTCGCTGACGCTGTCCCGCATGAGCCAGACGTTCACGGTCCTCGTCCCCCCGTCGCCGCCCGGCAGCATTCCGCAGCCGGCGAGGACGAGCGCGGTGGCGGCGGCCAGGGGGCAGGCGAGATGGCGGTTCTTCACGTGGGTCACCTTCTGCTCGGGTTCAGCACGGGGTCGTGCGCATGGGGGGCTGACCCGGCATGGGGGGACCGAACGGGTTGTTCGCGCGGGTATGTGGCCTGGATTCTGGTCTGGACCAACGGGATGGTCAAGTCCTTGACGAGCCCGTCGCGCCCCCGGACGGACGATCCGCGCCGTCGCCCCCGGCGGTCACCCGTGAGTCGCCCGGCCGTCGTCGTGTCGCGCGCCGCCGCACCCTGGGGCACCGTGGAGGGACCGCACCGAGAGGAGTTCGGCCCCCATGTCGAATCACACCTACCGCGTCACCGAGATCGTCGGCACCTCCACCGAGGGCGTCGACGAGGCCATCCGCAACGGCATCACCCGCGCCTCGCAGACCCTGAGGGGGCTCGACTGGTTCGAGGTCACGCAGGTGCGCGGCCACCTCGTCGACGGCGCGATCGAGCACTACCAGGTCGGGCTGAAGGTCGGCTTCCGCCTGGAGGGCGAGGACACGCTGTCCTGACCCCCGCACGGCCGGGTCGAAGGCGCGCCGTCGTGGCCTCCGCACGGCCGGGACGAGAACGCACCGTCCCGGCCTCCACACGGCCCGGACGAGAACGCATCGCCCTGACCTCCGCACGGCCGGGGCCCGGCCCGGGCCCGACCGGCCCCGGGCCCGACCGGCACCTCGCCCGGGCCCGGCCGCGGGCGCGGTGGCCTCAGGTGCGGCCCTCCTCCTCCTGAGCCTCCCTCAGTGCCTCGGAGGGCTCCGCCCAGCGGGCCCGTACGACACGGAAGCCCGCCGCCTCCGCCGCGTCGCACACCGCCGGATCGTCGTCGACCAGCACCCTGACCTCGCGGTCGGCGGCGAGACGGCGCAGGATCTCCACCTTGGTCACCCTGGCCGGCCGGAAGTCACGGTTGCGCCGCATGTGGACGGGCCCCTCCGGCAGGCCGTGCCCGGCCAGCCACTCCACGGTCGCGCGACGGCAGCGCTCGGGCCGCCCGGTGAGGTAGACCACCTCGCACTCCCCGGCCGCCTCGAGGCACAGCGCGATGCCCTCCTCCAGCGGCGGATCGTCGGGAGCCGCCGCGAAGAAGCCGTCCCAGTCCTTGGGCCTGCGCTCCAGGAAGTGCTGGCGGTGCGCGGTCGCGGCGAGGGTGTTGTCGAGGTCGAAGACGGCCAGGGGCCTGTTGTCCGATGTCACGGGCCCCAGCGTAGGAACCGTACGACGGGGGGACCGGGCCGGGGGCGGGGCGGGGCGCCACGCCGGGACCTCCTCGGGCCGCCCTCCCCCGCGCACCGGCCGGCGCGGGGCGAATCGTCCCCTAAGATTCAAGGCGGTCGCGGGGCCGGGGCCTGTCGCCGTGCGCGGCGGCCGCGGAACGGTCGGTCCGCCGGTCGAGGCGAGCAGTCCGGTCCGGTCCGGAGCAAGGTTTCGGGCCCGACGGTCCTCATGACGTCGATCACGAGAATCCCGGGAATCCCGGGACCGCCGGCGTGCGTCTCAGTGGTGCGGGAGGCCGGAGCTCCCCCGCCCACGAGAAAAAGGGCCCCAGGGAGAAGTGAGGTATGTCGGTGATCTGCGTCGGAGGCATGATCGGGATCGGCAAGACGAGTGTCGCCGAACTGCTGGCCAAGGAGCTGGGCAGCGACGTCTTCTACGAGAGCGTGGACGACAACCCGATCCTTCCGCTCTTCTACTCGGCGAGCCCCGAGGAGATCCGGGCGAAGCGCTACCCCTTCCTCCTCCAGCTGTACTTCCTGCAGACGCGGTTCGCCGCGATCAAGGAGGCGTACAAGCGGGGCGACAACGTGCTCGACCGGTCCATCTACGAGGACTGGTACTTCGCCAAGGTCAACCACGACCTGGGCCGGATCAGCTCCCTCGAGATGCGGGTGTACGAGGGGCTGCTCGACGAGATGATGCGCGAGATCGACGGCCTGCCGTACCGCAAGGCCCCCGACCTCATGGTCTACCTCAAGGCGGACTTCGAGACGGTGCTGCACCGCATCGGGCTGCGGGGACGCGATTTCGAGCAGGACGAGGGCCTCGTCGAGTACTACCGGACGCTGTGGTCCGGCTACGACGACTGGGTCCACGAGCGCTACTCGGCCAGCGAGGTCCTCGTCATCGACATGAACCGCACGGACGTGGTGAACAACCCTGCCGACGCGGACCGCGTGGCGCGCGAGGTCAAGGACGCCCTGGCGGCCGGTCGCCGCCGCGTCTGAGCCCGCGCCCCGCGACCGGCCCCACGACCGCCGCGCCGATCGCGCCCCGCCCCCGCGCGGATCGCGACCTCAGGTCGAGGAGTCATGGGCGACGAGGTGGAGGAAACGGTCCGGGAGGGCGTGCAGCCACTCGGTCCGTTCCGTGGCGATCTCCTTCAGTCGTGCACCGTCACTGCGCGCTACGAGATGGCCCATGTAGCGCTCGTTGAAGCGGGCGTACTCCTGGTGCAGGGTGCGCAGCGCCCGCACCACCGCGCGCTCAGGTGCGCCGACGAGCTGCGCGAGCGGGGTGGCGTGTTGCTTCCATCGGCCTTCGACGGCCTGGCGGAGCCGACCGTCGAGGTCGCCGGCCCGCCCGATGGAACTCAGCAGTTCGCCCGGTTCGAGGCCCAGGGCGTCCGCGAGCAGCAGGGCCTGCCGGTCGGTTCCGCTCCAGTGGTGGTCGCTCTCGGCGCGGGCGTAGTCGCGCACGTCCATGCCGATGCGCAGGGCCAGCCGCTCGGCGCTGAACTGCCGGGCCAGGCGGTGCTCGCGTAGAGATCTCGGCTTCAGGTCCATGAGCACCGGCACGGGGCACCACAGCGCGCCGGCCAGCGCGAAGAGTTCGGCCTCCGAAGGCGCCACCGCCCCCGACTCCCAGGACACGAGGGCCTCCACCGGGCGGTGCACCCCCAACTGCGCCATGCCGATGACGACCTGTTCAGGAGTCAGGCCGATGCGGAGACGGGCGGCCCGGGCCTGGGCGGGGGAGAACGGAGGGGTGGGCATGTGCAGATCACCTCGGTGAGCGGCTCCGCGGAACGCCGGGCTCGGCGGAGCGGGAAGGGGGTCAGCGGGCCGTAGCGGTCTGCGCACCCGTCCCGTCGTCGTACGCGGCGAGGCCGTCCCAGTCGATGTCCTCCCGCTTCCGGCGACTTTCGAAGACGTGGAAGAACAGGTTCAGCAGGACCGCCGTCAGCGTGCCGAGCGTGATTCCGCTGCCCAGGACGGCCCGCACCTCGGTCGGCATGCGCTCGAAGAAGGGCGCGACGGCCGTCGGGAGCATCGCGGTGCCGAGGCTGACGGCCAGGATGACGGCGTTGCGTTCCTCCCGCAGGTCGACCTTGCCGAGGATCTGAATGCCGACGGTGGCGACCATGCCGAACATCGCGACGGCCGCCGCGCCGAGCACCGGGTGGGGGACGGTGGCCACCAAGGCCCCGGCCTTCGGCACCAGACCGAGAAGGATCATGAAGACGCCGGCCGCGACGACGACGAACCGGCTGGTGACGCGGGAGATGCGCACCAGACCGATGTTCTCCGCGAACGCCACGTACGGGAAGGAGTTGAGCACACCGCCCAGCACGGTGGCGACGCCGTCGGCGCGCAGCGCACGGCTGACCGTGTCGCCGTCGACCCTCCGTCCGGTGATCTCGCCCATGGCGTACACGTCTCCCGTGGTCTCCACCATGGTGATGAGCATGACGACGACCATCGCCAGCATGGGGAAGACCGAGAAGTGCGGCAGACCGTAGTGGAAGGGAGTGCTGACGTCGAGCCAGTCCGCCTGGTCGACCGCCCCGAGGTCGGCGTCGCCGCGCAGCCAGGCGACGGCGGTACCTCCCACCAGGCCGAGCAGGACCGCGACGCTGCGCAGGGGCGGACCGCCGAACCGCATCACCAGCAGGATGAACAAGAGGGTCCCACCCGCGTACGCGAGGTTGACCGGGTCCCCGTAGTGGGGTCCGCCCACGAGCGCCGAGCCGCCGCCGACGTCCTGGAGCGCCACCGGGATGAGGACGATGCCGATGACCGTGAGGAGGGTGCCGGTGACGATCGGGGGGAAGTACGTGGTCAGTCGCCCGGCGAAGGGGGCGAAGAGGAAGGCCGCGACTCCGCCCGTGATCACGGCGCCGTACACCACGAGCAGGCCGGCGGTGCCGCCGCCCGCGCCCTGTCCGATGGCGATCATGGGCGAGACCGCGGTGAAGGTCGCGCCCTGAACGAGCGGCAGCCGGGCTCCGATCCGCCAGAAACCCCACGCCTGGATGATGGTGGCGATCCCGGCAGTGACCAGGTCGGCGTTGATGAGGTAGACGAGCTCCTGCCCGGAAAGGCCGAGGCTGCTGCCGAGGATCACCGGTACCAGCACCGCACCGGCGTAGAAGGCCAGGACGTGCTGGAATCCGTAGAGCGCGAGGGTGGGGAGTGGAAGTACCTCGTCCACCGGGTGCGGGGTGGTGAGGGATCGTCGGCGCGAGGCCTGTGGTGCCATCTCTGCCTTGCCTTGAGGGTAGGTGAATGAGAGGGGGCGCGACGCCGGGTCGCGCAGGGAGCCTCGAAGGAGGGGTCCGGGCGGCCGCGCGGATCAGGCGGTTCACCGACTGGCGGCACGGGGTCACCGGTGCGGCCAGGCGTCCAGACGTGGAGGCGTGGAGGAGCCGGGGCGAGGGCCCGGGCCAGGCACAGATCCTTGCGGACGGACAGGGCGTCACGCAAGGCAGTAGGCCATGGTTTTTTAACCAAAACCCCTCAGTAACTTATGAATCCATGGGCATCAGCCCCATCGAGTGCGGATTTCGTTGCCTCTCGTCGGCCCTTCATCACCGACGCCGGGCCCGACAGGATCATGGGCGAGGACTGCGCCGGCCACGCCCCGGACGGCAGTGTCGTCTCGTGCGCCCGGGCCGGCCCGGACACCGGCCAGACGGTCGAGCCCACGAAGTTCCTTGGATCCGGAGGAACTTGCTCATGGCCCGTCCACACCGTCCCGTCGGCGGCCGACCGCTCGTCGGGGTCCGCGACTGATCACGGAGAGCATCACCCTCAGGGCCAGCTGGACTTCCCGTTCGGGAAGTCCTCGAAGGGGGCCGTCGACGAGCAGGTGGCTCGGTCCGTGGACCGCCGACCAGGCTGCGTCCTCGGAGCCATGGTGCCGGTCGACCGGTACCGCCCCCGCCTCGGTCAGGTCCTCGAGGCGCCGCGCGAGCAGAAGAAAGGGGTGCGGGACGGCCTCGGAGGCTTCGGGCAGGGGCGGAGCGTGTGTGCCGGTGGCGGAGAAGGCCGTCTGGAACCAGCCCGGCTCGGTGCGGGCGAACTCGACGTATGCCCTTCCGAGGGCGTCGAGGCGCGTCCGGGACCGGGAGGGTTCGGTGTTCTCCGCCGCCGAGGACAGCCTCAGGTCCATCAGCCTGCCGAGCTCTTCCATGCAGCGGTGCGAGACCCATGGATCTCGCATACGTACTTCCCGGCGGCCGAGCGGACGTGCGCCTCGTACGGGTCACACGCGTGCTCGTGGGCGTTCGCCACGAGTTCCGAGGCGGCCAGGGCCCCGTCACTGATGGCGTCCTCGGTCAGACCCAGATCCTTGAGGACGTGTCGCACAACCGCGCGGGCTTCCCCGGTCGGGTCGGGAGTGCGGTCGGTCCGGCGATCCACGAGGCCGAGAGCGGCGGATGGCCCGCTGATCATCGGACGACGGAGCTCCTGCGAAGGGCAGCGATGGCCTTCTCCCGGGGCTGCGGAGGGGTCGTGGCAGCCTTGACCTGCGACAGCCGGCGTACTCCGAGCACGCGTTTTCCACAGCCGTCGTACGGCCGCTCGATCTCGTCCATGGTGGTACCGCGCGTCTTTCTCCCCTTTCGCCGGAGCGCAAGGAGGATCGACTGCCGTACCCAGGATGATCCCGATCGGCTCACTCAGCCCAGGAAGCTCAGTCGCACCTGACGGTCGGGGTTGTCCTTGTTCGTGTCCACCAACCTCCGCAAGGACAACCCTCAGCGCACGTGGCTTCCTCTCGTGGACCGTCCAGCGGTGCCCGCTCACGGGGTCTCCGCAGCCTCGGGCACGGTCCCGCAGAACGCTCAGTCCTGCAGACTGAGCGCCGGACGGAAGCTGTGCACCTCTTCGGGGAACCGGCTCCACAGGACTTCTGAGCGCAGTTCGCCCGAGAGGGCCCGGGACAGGAATTGCGTTGCCGTCATCGTGTACCTTTCCCATTCCTCGCCTCCCTCTTCGTTGATCATGAGGGTCCATTCGTCCGGATTCTGACCGGGGCGCACGAGCCAGAACAGGTACTCGCCGTTGTCGGTGGTCGCCCAGGGAATCAGGCGGTTTCCGGGTTCTTCCATCTCGGCCGGCTTGTCCTCGTACTTCCAGAGTTCTTCGTACGCCTCGTCCCGTTCCTCGGCGTGGCGAAGCAGGTCGTACACGGAGTTGCCGCATCCGGGCTCCAGCAGCAGCAGGTAGTTGTCGATGAACCCCCCGCCGTACGTGGCCATCAGAGAGGTGTAGTCATGAGGTAGCCGGACGCCGAGCTCCCGCTCCACCGCCTCCCAGTCCTTGGCGGGCGGGGCGGTTTCGGGACGGGGCAGGAGTTCCGTCAACCGGGCAAGTGGCATGTTCACTGTCGCATCCTATCGATGGGGGTCCGTCCGCCAGGGACGGCAGCCTCACAGAGGGAAATCACCGTTTGGGCACGTTCATGATGGTGACGATGTTGACGCCCGGCCCGCCGGATCCTCTCGGGGTGAACGTGAACCCGTTGTTCCCGTATGCCTCGATGGTGACTCCGAGCGGGATCTTGCTGCCGCTGTCCGCATAGATCGGGGTGACGCTGTACTGGATTATCTCTCCGCCCTTCGCCGCCTTCTTGACCTGGTTCTCGACGGAGCGCATGACCGGAGAGTTGGCGTACGCGTGCATGGTGATGAAATTCCGGGGGTCCTTGTTCGACCCGCCGAGCTGGGCTGCCAGGAGGTGCGTGCGGTTGTAGCCCTGACCGCTGACCCAGCCCGCCGGGTCGACTCCGGGGTTGGTCTTGCCGCCGAGCATGTCCTTGGTGATGGTGGCGTGCATGGCGGTGGCCCGGCCGTGCGGGCCGGGCTTTCCGTATTGGACCCTCCCGTCCCAGGTCGGGTTGGTCTCGTCGCACGGGGAGAGACCGAGCGGATCGGTCTGCGCCTGTGGATTGTCGACGTAGACGGTGGGGTTCGGTGCGGGGGCCAGGCCGAGTGGATCGAGAGTGAGGTAACGGGCTGTTTCAGGGTCGTAGTGCCGGAAGTAATTGTGGTGGAGCCCGGTTTCCCGGTCGAAGTACTGACCGGGGAAACGCAGAGGGGTGTAGGCGATCGCGTCCCGGTTCCACGTCGTTGCGCCCCACAGGGTGGCGCGTGCCTGCCAGCTGATGTCGCCGTGCTCGTCGATGAGTTCCGTCGGCGTACCGAGCTGGTCCGTCACCATGGCGAAGAAGCGTTGGTCGATGAGGTCCTGCGGAGCGTCGGCCAGTGCCTTGCTCTCCGTCTGGGACAGAGGCGTGTGTCCCTCGTGGTCCCACGTCAGCGTCAGGACTTCCGGAGTGCCCGCGAAGGACGTGCTCTGCTCGACGAGGACGCTGCCGTCCCAGGTGAAGCGGGTGTCCTCCAGGACACGGCCGTCGGTTCCCAGGCGTTGTTTGGCGATCCTGCGGCCCAAGGGGTCGTACAGGTAGCGCCATGGTGTGCCGTCCGGCGTGACGACGGATATGAGGCGGTCCTCCGCGTCCCAGGAGAAGCGCCAGGTGTCCGGCTTGCGGGAGAGCCGCGTGCGCTGACGCAGGATGACGCGCCCTTGCTGGTCGTACTCGTAGCGGACCCGTCCGGCACGGGTGATAAGGGTCCCCGCGTAAACGCGCTCGCCGCGGGCGTCGGCGCCCGGAAGACTCTCGGGCCATTCGCCCCGTGTCTGGTTACCGGCCTCGTCGTAGGAGTAGGTCTCACTCCAGCCCCGGGCCGCGTCGACATGGGTGACCCGGCCGGCGGCGTCGAGTTCGTAGCGGCGGTGGCCACCGCGCATGTCGGACGCGCCGATCGGTCGGCCGTCGGAGCGGTAGGCGTAGGTGCGTCGCTGAAGTGCTTGGGGCGAGTGCCACGAGGTGAGGAGCTGGTCGGTGACGCGCCCGGCGCGATCGTGCTCCTGGGACAGCAGGAACGTCCGGCCCAGACTGCGTTCGACCTCACGCCCGGCGTCGTCGTACCGGAAGGAGAGCGACCGCCCGGCGGTCTCGACCGTCACTCGGTTCCCCGCGCTGTCGTAGCAGTAGGAACTGGCCACGCCCGAGGGCGTGATGCGCCCGGTGCGGCGTCCGGCGGCGTCGCAGGACGTCGTGAGCGTACGGCCGTCGACGGCTTCCTCGACGACGCGTCCGAGCCGGTCGTAGCGGTAGGTGAGGATGCCGTCGAGGCCGGTGGCGCGGAGCAGGCGGCCGCACGGGTCGTTCTCGAAGGTGATGAGCCGGTCACCGACGGACTTCTCGACGAGGGCGCCGACGGCGTCGTAGCGGTAGCCGACCGTCTGCCCCGCCGCGTTGGTGCGTCGTGCGAGGCGGCCGACGGCGTCGTAGGCGTAGGTGACCGTGTGACCGTCGAAGTCGCGCTCCTCGGTCAGGAGCCCCGCCGCGTTGTACGCATACGTCCACGTGAGCCCCTGCGGGTTGACGACCTGCGACAGACGCAACTCGGTGTCGTAGACGAAGGTGTGCCGGACTCCGTCATGGGTGATGCGTGCGGAGGGCAGATCGAAGTGGGTGTACTCGTAGCGGGTGGTCTGCCCCAGAGCATCCGTGCGGCTGGTGCAGTTCCCTTCGCCGTCGTACGTCCATCTCTCCGTCGAGCCGTCCGGTGCGGTGACGGCGGCCGGAAGTCCTTCCGCCGTCCACGACAGATGTGTTGTGTCCCCGAGGCGGTCGGTCACGGTGGTGATCCGCCCGAAGGCGTCGTAACTCTGGTGGGTCACTCCACCGGCGGAGTCCGTCACTGCCGTGGGCAGCCCTGTCGCCGTGCAGGTGAGATGGGTGGTCCTGCCGGTGGTGTCCGTGACCGAAGCGAGGCCGCCGCGTGGATCGTAGGTCCATCGGGTGGTGGTGCCGTCGGGGGAGGTCAGAGCCGTCCGGTTCCCCCTGTCGTCGTACTCGTGGTGCCAGATGGCTCCGTCGGGCTCGGTGAGAGCGGAGACGAGCCCCAGGTCGTTGTAGGTGACGGTCGTTCTGTGGCCATCGGCGCGGACCAGGGCGACGGGAAGACCCGCCCGCCCGTATTCGAGCCGTGCGGTGGCCCCCAGGGCGTCCGTCGACGACAGCAGCCGGTCGTGCTCGTCGTACGTGAATGTGCTGGTGGCTCCGAGCGGGTCCGTTTCGGAGATGATCTGAAGACGGGAGTTCAGGTGGTACACCGTCGGTGCGCCGAGGGAGTCGGTGTAACGGGTGATCCGGTCGCCGGTGTCGGGGTGGGTGCGGTAGGCGAAGGTGGAGGAGAGTGCTCCGTCGGGGCCGACGGTGCCGACGACGCGTCCCTCGACATCGTAGACGTAGCGGAACGTGGAGTCGTTGCGGTCGGTCCAGGAGGTGATGCGGCACTCGGAGTCGTAGCTGAACCGCAGGGACTGGCCGGAGGAGTTGGTGACGGCGTCGAGGTTGCCGCGTTCGTCGTAGCCGTAGGACAGGGCGGGTATCGGCCCCTCCGGGCCGCGTACGGCCACGGCCGTGACGCGCTGCGCCTCTGTGGTGACCTGCACGGTGTATCCGCCGCTGTGCGTGACGGCGGTGGGCGCCCCGTCAGGGCGGCGGGAGAAGACGAGACGGTTGGTGTTGCGATCCTGTATCTCGGTGAGCCAGTAGCCGATCGAGGGACGGTAGGGGCTACCGGTGAAGGAGCGGGTCAGGCCTGTCTGCGGGTCGGTGACCGTGTACGTCGTCTCGTCTGCTTGATGCCCGCCGTGAACGAGGGGAAGGCGTGGGCCCTCCAGCGGAAAGACCGGCTCACCATCAGACCCGGGCAGGCTGGGGTAGACGAGGAAGGAACCGTCGTCGCGGGCCCATATCGCACCCATGGCGACGGGGTCGATCTCCAGTCGCTCATCCAGGGTGGAAGCCCAACTACGGCCGAACCACTGGCCGTAGCGGTACTCCGACAGGTGGGTGCGCCGCAGTACCACCGGGAGGGTTCCCGGCAGCAGGAGGTCGGTCTGGGGCAGGATCATCTCGCCGGTGGCGACATCGACAGGGTCGTTGACGCATTTCTTCGTGTTGAGCTCGATCCCGTGCCGACGCGGATCGGACTTCACCTCGCGCAGCGAATCAGGCTTCAGACGCGCGTCCTTGTCCCTGCCACCACGATCGCCGGGATTCCTACCCGGATTCCGGTCATCGTGTCCGCCCTTGCGCTGGCGGGCGAGGCGGTCGCGAATGGCGTCGTCGTTGTTCTTGTGGTCGGTGGATATTCGCTTGACGGCTTTCGGCAGGGTGTCACCGATGTGGTCGCCCATGGTCCTGGCGGACGTCACGAGGGCGCCCATGGCCTTCTCGATGACCGGGTCCAGGGCGTCGGCGATGTCGTCGCGGCCCTTGTTGCGGCGCTGGTGTCCCTTGGCCTTGGTGAGCTTGCCAGCGGTCTTGCCGTGGATGCCGGCACTCACGCCGTTCAGCTTCGTGCCGGCCTGCTCGTGCTCGTCGTGTTCGATGTGGAAGCCCTTGCCCTTGCCGCCACCTCCGCCACCGCCTCCGGCGGAGGCGAGGTTCAGGCCCTCCTTGGCACCCTGCACCCCGTCGTCGAAGCCGTCCTTGCCGGCCTGCTTCGTCCGGTCGAGGTCCACGCCGTTCTGGACGCCCAGCGCGTCCATGCTCACCTGGACGACCAGGTCCGCCGCCATGTTCTCCAGCGCGGCCACGACCGGCTCGGTCATCACCGAGACGACGTGACCCACCGCCTCCTCCATCGCGGCCGTGATCAGCTTCAACAGCTGCTTCTTCGTGAACGCGATCGCTCCGGCACCGAGCAGCGCGGACAGGCCGCCGGTCACCGGTATCAGCGCCATGGCCAGGCCCGTCTGACCGGCCAGCACCCCCAGCTCGACGAGCGCCTTCCCCTTCATGACCTCGATCGCGCCCGCCGCCATGTCGAGTGCGTCCGCGATGGTCCGGGCGGCGGAGACCATGTCCTTCAGGTGCTTGCCCTTGACCTTGGTCCAGTGCTCGTTGAGCGCGTCCATCGCCTCGCCGTGCCCCGACGACAGCAGACGCTCCATGTGGTTGTTGGCCAGCTGGCCGTCGTCGGCCAGGTCGTCCGCGAACTCCCGCAGCGCGTCCGCCATGTCGCGGTACGCGTCCTCGTCGACGTTGGGCCAGTTCACCCCCACCAGGTCCAGCAGCGTGTCCGCCCAGTCCGGAACCGTCACAGCCACGACTCGTATCCCCCGTAGACGCAGACATAGATCGAACACCTCGAACAGTCCTACCACGGTGTCCGGCCGTCGTGTAATCCGCATTGGCAACGCCTGTATATGTGGCGCAAACTGTGCCCCCGCATGATGAACACGCAGGCCCAGCGCTTGCGAAGGCAAGGGAACCGCACACCGGGCAGTTGACGGCGTCGCGAACGCGACAGGGTTACGGCACCCCCGTCGCCGGCGACGGCGCACCCACCGTCCACGTTGCGGGGTGCGCCTCGGTGGCGGTGACGCGGCGGGCGTGACGGGTACAGGCGTACTCACCTGTCACGCGCTCTGCCACGTGGCTGCCCGGGTGGGTGTTCACACAGGGCGCTCGGTATGACCGGACATCCCGCCCAAGGTCTCGCGCCGGCGACGGTCGCTACCCGAGAAACGACAGCCGGACCTGACGCTCCGGATTATCCCGATTGGTGTCCACCAGGCACACCGACTGCCAGGTGCCCAGGGCCAGTTCGCCGCCGATCACGGGGAGCGTCGCATGGGGCGGGACGAGGGCCGGCATCACGTGGTCACGACCGTGCCCCGGGCTTCCGTGGCGGTGCTGCCAACGTTCGTCCGCGGGAAGGAGCTGGTGCAGGGCGGCCAGGAGGTCGCTGTCGCTGCCCGCGCCCGTTTCGATCAACGCCACACCCATGGTCGCGTGCGGCGTGAAGACGTTCAGGAGCCCGTCTCTGCCCTGTGCCACCTCGGCCAGGAAAGAGGAGCACTCCCGGGTCAGGTCGTAGACCGTCTCCGATGTCCCGGTGGTGACGTCAAGGGTGCGGGTCTCGAATCCGTGGCTCATGCCCCCATGGTGGGCGGGCGGGGCTTTCCGCTCAAACTTCACACGCGGATGATCCGAAGGGTGGCCCACGTCACGGTCCGGGACGAGGAGACGGGCCGGTCGGGAGCGGCAGCCGTACGAGCGGCGCGATCGCGGGGCGGCCCGCCGGTCGCCCTACGGCTGCTTCCCGTGGGAAGCGCCGGCCGGGCCCGGCCCTGGGGGGAGGGCCAGGAGGAGCGGAGAGCTCAGTCGGGCCTCCGGGTGCATCCGCAGGAGCTGGTGGACCACCCCGGACAGGCCCGGGAGCAGCCCCGGTGCGAACGCCTCCTTGGCGAGGCCGCCGACCGGGCCGCGCTGCTCGATGCCGGTGAGCAGCTCCGCGGCTGCCTCCGCGGCGGACGGCCCCTCGTACCCCTTCAGGCCGCGCAGACGGTGGAGGATCTCCCAGAGCCCGAGGTCGCCGTGGCAGAGGGTGTGGCTCCAGCCGAAGCCCTCGCGCAGACCGGCCGGCCCCGAGCGGAGCGCGGTGTCCAGATGGCGCGGGTCGCCGGTCCGCTCGTGGAGGTCGACGGCGGCCAGGCCTATGCCCGTGCTGCCGTGACACCACGCGGTGGGGTGGTCGATCTCCCCTCCGACCCGCGCGTCGGCCCAGGCCCGTTTCCCGGGCGAGTACAGGGACTCCTCGAAGTCGTGGGCCAGCGAGCCCAGTTCGTACCACCGACGCCGGTCGGCCGCGCTCCCGGCGGCGGAGAGGGCGAGCCTGGTGAGGGCCCAGCCGGCGCCGGTGGCGCCATGGGCGAATCCGCCGATGCCCTCCGGGAACATCACCGTGGACCATCGTGCTCCGCGGTCGTCGACGACCGCGGTCCGTTCCAGCCGTCGTCCTGCGTCGGCCGCGACCTCCATCCAGCGTTCCCCGCCGGTGAGTTCGGCGAGGTCGAGCAAGGGGACGATCACCCCGGCCGCACCACCGAGCACGTCGAGCGCCCGGTCCTCGGCGATGAGCTCCGGGGTCAGCAGCTCGGCCCTGGCGCGGGCCCGGTCGAGCGGTCCGGGCGTCCCGAGGACACGGTGGAGGGCCGCCCAGGTCCACACCTGCGAGGCGAGCCCGGTGAATCCGCCGATCCGGCGGGTCGGCGTGGTGTCCTCGGTGGCGGCCAGCACCTCCAGCGCACCGGACAGCACGGACTCGACGCCGGCCACCGGGTCGGCCCGTCCTGCCCGCTGCTCCCGCAGGTACTCCGCGAGGGCGAGGGCGACGCCGCCCTGACCGGTGTAGAGGTCCGCGCCGAGCGGGCGGACAGCCCAGCCGTAGTCCGTGAGCACCGGGCTGATCCAGGTCGCGGTGGCGTCGGCACCGCGCACGGCCGCCGCGCAGATCGTCTCCGCGGCCGCGGCCGCCAGTGCCCGACGGCGCCGGTCCGGGTCCTCGGCGCTCAGAGACCGGGCGGGCGTCCGTACCCGGTCGGGGAGCTGCCGTTCGTTCAGATAGGCACCGACCAGTGCGCTGCGGATGGTGTCCCGCTCACGGGTGAGGTCCGCCCGCCGCCACCCGGTCAGGAAGGCGGCCGGCCGCTGTCCGTCCACCCGGTCGTCGAACACGGGGACGTCACCGATCAGCAGGTCCGCGATCTCCCGGTCGATCACCGCGGGGTCGCGGGGCGCGCCCGGGGCGGCGAGGGCGTTGCGGCGGAGGACGTCGCGGGCCCGCGCCAGGGCGGTGTCGGGGTCGTGCAGCGAGGCCGGGTGCCAGAGCATCCGACCGACGTCCGTGTACGTCTGCGTGGGCCGTCGGATCCTGCGGACCCGGCACCCGGCGAAGGCCTTCATCAGGGTGCCGAGTTCACCGGCCGCGTCGAGTTCCGCCAGCGCCCCGGTGATCCCGTCGAAGCCGGTCAGCACCTGGTCCCAGTGGCGGATCAGCACCGGCTCGGGGCTGGGGTGGTTGCGGGCCGGAGGCAGGTCCACCACGCCGATCTCCATCCGGGCGGTGTCCAGCCCTCCGTCCGCGATGACCGGGACCCGGATCTGCGGCTGCTGGCCGGGCAGACCGCCCGCGGCCGAGAGGTCCACCCCGGCGAGGGCGTAGCCGTCGGTGCGGAGCGGCAGGATGCCGGTGCGCAGCACGGTGTTGCGGATCGTCCGGGCCGCCCGGTCCACGGCGTCGCCGCGCCCGCTCGGCGGGACCTCGACATCGGGCGTGAACAGGGCCTCGGTGTCGACCACGGCGGGCACCGGACCGTGGGCCACCAGGTTCTCGGCGTGCAGGTCGGTCCCGCCGAGGAGGCGCATCACCGCCAGCCATCCGCCCAGGGCGCGGTAGAAGCGGGCGAGTTCCGCCTCGTCCCGGCAGTAGCGGTGGCCGAGGTGTTCGGCCCAGCCGTAGCCGTCCCGGACCACCGCCCTCGGCACGCCCAGGTCCTCGGCGCCGGGGACGGCGGCGACGAAGGAGCGCAGCGCGGCGTCCACCTCCACCGGCCGCGGCTTGTACATGACGCTGCCCGTCTCGAAGAGCACCCGGGCCACCGCCCGCCCTCCGTGGTGCGTGTCCCCGCGGGCGAGCTCCAGGGCGCGCAGGGGGCCCGGATCGCCGCCGAGCAGGCCGGCGACGGCCTCCCGGTCCGCGGCGAGCCGTGTGCCCAGTTCCAGCGCGCCCTCGATCAGGAGGCGCCCGGAGGCGAAGGCCCGTTCGCGCAGCGACGGGTACCGCCGGTGCAGGGTCTCGGCGAATCCGGGGGCGGAGGCGTGCCGGAGGAAGGCGCCCCAGCGGGCGGCCGAGTCCGCACCGGGCAGTTCGCCGGCCAGGGCGGCGGCCCTCAGTTCCAGCAGGAGCACCCGGTTGAGCCGGAGCTGGAGGGTGCGGCCGAGGGCCTCGCGGGTCGCCTCGCGCAGTACCGCCCGCTCGTCGGCGGCCAGTCCGGCGATCCCGGGGATCCGGTCTCCCAGCTCCGCGAACAGCGGGGCCGCGAAGGCGTCCACCGGTGCCGCGAACCAGCCCTCGGGCGGCGCTCCGTCGGCCGGGCGGGCCGCTGCCACCGGTTTCACCATGGTGAGTCCTCTCCTGACGGCTGGTGCGCGTGGTCTGGCCTGAGGTGGTGGCGCGTCGCCGCGGGCCGGGCGCGTCCGGGTGCCGTCGCGCGGAGCGGTGCCGTGCCGGGCCGTACTGTGCCGTGCCGTGCCGTGCCGGAGCGGCGTCGTACGGAGCCGGACGTGCCGCGCCGTGCCGGAGCGGCGTCGTGCGGAGCCGGGGGGCGTGGCACGGGCCGGGGAGCCCGTGGGGCTCCCCGGGTGGCGCGTGCGGTGCCGTGCGGCGGTGCGTCAGCAGCAGTAGCTGTGCCACGAACCGGTACAGCTGCTGCATCCGGTGAGCAGCGCCTCGGTGGCGTCGGTCAGCGCGGCCTCTCCGGCCGCGCCGCCCACGTAGAGCGGGCCGGCCGGGTTGTCGGCGCCGAAGGCCGTCTCGGCGCCCTGGAGCCAGGCGGTGACGATCTCGTCGGTACGGGTGGCGGACATGACGGGCATGCGGTTCCTCCTACGAATCGCCGGGATTGCGCGGAGCTACAGAATCCACCGGAAGACGTCCGTCCGAGACCTGCCGGAACCGGTCAATCTTCAGCCGGGCGTTCGATCGTGGTCGGCCCGGCCCGGAAGCAGCCGCTCCGCGTCCGGCCCCCTGTCCGGCGATCGGCGCGCCGGCACTCGCGGCCCGACCGGCAGGACACCGCCTAACTCGTCGCCCTCACTTCCGCCCAGGCCTTCCGCAGTTCCTCGGCCAGTTCCTCGGGAGCCTCCTCGGCGATGTGGTGATCGCTTTCGATGCCCTTGACGGTCAGTCCGCCTCCGGCCCAGTTCTGCCAGACGGCCCCGATGTCCCGGTACAGCAGGGGGAGATCGCTCTTCGTGCCCCACAGCATCAGCGTGGGACACCGCACGCGTCGTCCGGCCGCGCGGTCCTCGTCGTCGTGTCGGCGGTCGATGCCCAGGCCGGCCCGATAGTCCTCGCACATGGCGTGGACGGTCTGCGGATCGCCGAGCGCGCGCTGGAGGTCCTCCCAGGATTCCTGTCCCATGTCCTCCGGAGTCTCCGGGTACCACTGGCTGAGGTTGCTGCCGATGACCGTTTCCGGACCGGGGCTGGGTTGGGCGCGGAAGAACCAGTGCCACCACCGGGTGGCGAAGTTGGCGTCGCAGCGGGCGAGGGCCTCGCCGATGGGGACGACGTCCAGTGCGGTCAGGTGGGTGACGGCCGACGGGTGGTCCAGTGCCAGGCGGGTGGCGACGTAACCGCCCCGGTCGTGTCCGACCACGTGGAACGTCTCGTGTCCCAGGGATCTCATGAGTGCGAGGCAGTCCGCGGCCATGCGTCGCTTGGAGTAGGGCTTGTGGTCGTCGTCGGTGGGGGGTTTGGAGGACTGGCCGTAGCCGCGGAGGTCGGGACAGACGACCGTGTACTCCTGGGCGAGCAGCGGTGCCACCCGGTGCCAGGTGGTGTGGGTGCGCGGATGTCCGTGGACGAGGAGGACGGCGGGCCCGCGCCCGCCGTGGCGGACGCGGATCTCGACCTCGCCGATGTCGACGTTCTCTAGCGTGAAGTCGGGGAACATGTGCCGCCCCTTCCCTGATCGCGTGAGGTGGAATCTCGCCCGACGGGTGACGCGGTCGGTCCGGTGGAGGGGTGCTTCACGGCATGACGCCCTGCGGAGGGCGTTCGGCCGCCTCGACGCGGAAGGGGTTCCGTGCGGCTCTGCGGGCGAGGATTCCCACCGGCGCCGCGGAGAGGACGAACAGGGCGGCCAGGATCATCCAGCCGGCTTGGCTCAGGCCGGTGACCAGCGAGGTGACGAGGGCGGGCCCCATCGCGACGGCCGCCGCTTCGGTGCTGGCCGCGACCCCCTGGTACTGCCCCTCGGCGTTCTTGGCCATCAGCCCTAGGGAAAGTCCCCAGCGCGAGGAGACGTAGTAGAGCTCCCCCACCACGTGGGCGCCCATGCCCGCGATGATGACGCAGGTGGCGAGGAACGGGGACCTGGTCCAGGCGGCGGCCGCGAAGATCGCGCAGCAGGCGGCGAGCGCCAGGGCCGAGACGCGGCTCGCCCGGACCGCCTCGGGGATCCTCACGGCGCGCCGGCTGACCCGCACCTGGAAGAGGGCGATGGCCACGGAGCTGACCACCACCGCCAGGCCGGCCGTCCACAGCGGCGCGCGCGTGCCCCGGGCGATCCACAGGGGGAGGCCGGTGGCGAGCAGGGCCCAGCACAGGGACAGGAGCGCCGTGGTGCTCATGATCGCCACGTACGGCAGGTCGCGCAGCGCCTGGGTGCCGGAGCGGCGCCGTTCCCGTGGCACCGGCGCGACCGCGGGGACGGTCATCGTCAGTGCGGCGGTGAGGAGGAGGGCGAGGGCGTCCACGAGGACGGCGGTGACGAAGACGGCCGGTTCCTCGCCGGCCAGGACGAGCACGGCACCGCCCGCTCCGGCGGCGTAGGCGATGTGCTGGACCACGCGGCCCAGTGCGAGCACCCTGACCCGGTCGTCGGCGGGCATCAGCCCGTGGACCAGGGTGACGCGGACGCCGACGCCGGAGCTCTGCACGGCGGAGAACACGGTGGTCACCGCGAGCAGGGACCAGAACCCGCCGACGAACACGTACGCGACCATGACCAGGCCGCGCAGGACGATGACCGTGCACAGCACCTCGCGCGGGCCGCGGCGTTCGGCCGCGACGCCGATGGGGACGGCGGCGAGCAGTCCCACGAGACCGCCGATGCCCATCGCCAAGCCCATGCTCCCTGCCGGGATGTGCCGGATCTGGGTGAGGTAGATGGCCCAGATGCTGAACCACAGCCCGTCCCCGAATCCGTTCACGCCCTGGCCGGCCAGGAGCCGCCGCACGATGCGCTGCTCGTCCACTCCGTTCCCCCCTCTGTGCGATGTGTGCGTCCCGCGGCCGTGGCCCCGGCCGGGGTCGGGCGCGGCCGCTCCGTCATGCCTGTCCTGCCGGCCGCCGGTCGCATCGACTTCCCGGCGGGGGTACCTCCTCCGGACCACCGGGGACCCGGCCCCACGCCTGGAAGAGGACGGGGTGCACGACGACGGTGTCGGGCCGCGCGAGGTGTTCGCGCAGCTCGCCGGTGAGCCGGTCGAGTTCGCCGTGGTTGATCAGGCCGCGCTCGACGAGGGCGTCGCGGCACAGTTCGGCGCGGTCCACGACGAGCATCTGGTAGGGGTGGTCGTACTGGAACACCCGGATCCCGGCGTCCACCGCCACATCGGTGAGCCCCGCCTCGCGCAGGAGGCACGGCAGGCGGCGGCCGAGGTGGACGTCCATGCCGTTCAGCCGCCACAACTCGGCGACGAGGTCGACGACCTCGGTCCAGGCGGGGTGGGGCGGATCGCAGACGCGGGTGACCCAGTCGACGTCCTGGACCGCGACGGTGCCGCCGGGGCGGGCCAGGGCCACCATGGAGGACAGCACGGCGTCGGAATGCGGGACGTTCATCAGGACCAGGCGGGTGTGGACGAAGTCGAAGCGGCCCGCCTCCTCCGTGGTGGCGGCGGCGTCCGCCTCGACCAGGCGGACGTTGTCCAGTTTCCGTTCGGCGACGAGTCGTCGCGCGAGGTCGAGCATTTCGGGCTGCACGTCCAGTCCCACCACTTCGCCACCGGGCCCGACCCGCTCCGAGAGCATGTCCAGGATGCCCAGGGGCCCGCAGCCCACGTCGACGGCGCGCCCGCCGGGGCCGGGCCCGCAGCGGTCCAGGAGGCGTTCGGCCTCCGGCCGGAACATCTCGCCCTGGAAAAGCATGCGGTCGAGCTCGCCGGCGGCGGCTCCCATGAGGTACTTGTCTGCGGTGGTCATGCGGTTCTCCTCGGCTGCCTGCGGACAAAGGGGGCGTCGCCGTCACGGGGCGGCGGGGAGGGGGTGGGACGGGGCGGTGGGCGGGTGATCACGGCGGGTGCTTCCCGCGGGTGGGAGGGCGGGCAGGGTCCGCAGGTGGGCGCGCAGGCGCAGCAGCCGGTCGCGTACGGCTTCCAGGTCGGCGGGACCGTAGCCGTCGGGGGCGTCGGGCCAGTGGTCCCTGAGGGCCGTCAGGGCCGCGGGAGTGGTCCGGACGGTTCCGTCGGTGTCGACCACCACTCCGTCGAGTGCGGCGCGGCGCAGGTTCCACGCCACCGCCCGCTCGCGTGAGACCCCTTCGGGCAGGCGCAGTCGCACCTCGGCCCGGTCGACCGTCACCGGATAGCCGCCGGGCAGCCCGTGGGGTCCCGGGAGGTGGCCGATGTGGGGAGGGCCGCTCCCGGCCAGGGCGGCGACGGCGGCGGCGCCGGCGGCGGCACCGACCTCGTTGAGGTGGGGGCGCGGCCTCGACCGCACCGGGGCCAGCAGGGAGCGCAGGTCCGTCATCGGGGTCCCGTCGAGCCAGCCCCGGGCGTCGTCGTCCGGTTCGGACGGGGCGTGCAGGTGGGCGTGGTGGGCGAGCAGGTGCAGGCGCCGCTGGTCGGGAAGGGCCAGTCGGGCGGACAGGGCGCAGCTCAGGGTGGCGACGTTGCCGAGGCCGCAGGCCACCGGCAGTCCCCCGGCGTGCAGCAGGGGGTTGACGGCGTCGGGAAAACAGGCGTTGACGACGGTGGTGTCGGGACTGGCCTGCGCGCAGGCGGCGGCCAGGGTCGCGATCACGGTGCTCTGCAGGGGCAGGGTGAGGCCGAATCCGGACCGGCCCAGCAGGTCGGTCCAGGCGGAGGGGCGGGTGCGTCCTTCGGCCGGGGACTGTTCGGATCCGGCCACCACCAGGACGGCGGGACGCAGCGCCGCCAGGAGGCGGCGCAGCCCTTCCGGGTCGTGGAGGTCCAACCGGTCGGCGGTGCACGGGGTGGGGCGACCGGCGAGGAAGGCGTGGTCGCCCGCGAGGTCGGCCAGGTCGCGGGCGCGGTCGGCGTCCCGGCTCAGGACGTGCAGCCGCGACGGGTGGGGGTGGCGGGCCAGCGCACGGACCAGGGCGGCCGCGAACGCGCCGGTGCCGGCGACGGCCACGAGCGGTGGGCTCATGTCCGCTCCCGGGGTGCCGCGGTGACGCCGGTGAGGAAGGCGTCCAGGTCGATGAGGCGGGGCTCGGGCAGACCGGGGCAGCGGGCGCTGATGTCCGTGCGCGGTGGCCTGGCGGAGTCGGTGAAGTAGGTGGGCACCAGCACGGGGCCGTCGGGGCCGGCTTCCAGGCCGAGGAGGGGGTTGGCGACGAGGAAGTCGCGCACCCGCGGCGTGTCCCGGCGGACGTGGAGCCGGATGCGCTTGTCGGAGAAGTGGTTGGGCGGCAGGACCACGCGGGGGCCGAACTTGCGCTTCCACTGGAAGATGCCCTTGCTGAGGAACGCCTCCGTCCCGAAGAAGTCCACGTGGCCGACGTGGTGTTCACGGGCCCACCTCAGCAGCAGGTGGTAGACGGCCTTGAACGCGCCTTCGTCGTAGTGTCTCCGGTCCCCGTCGCGGACCCCGAGCAGCCGGGTGGTGAGGGTGTCGCGGTCCTTCGACCAGTGGCACAGCACGCCGGCGACGCGTTCTCCGGCAGAGGTGACGAACATCAGGGTCCCCCGGCGCAGGATGGCGTGCCGGGCGACGGCCGGGTTCTCCGTTCGGCTGCGGTCGCCGTGGCGGCGGCGCATCGTCGGCGCGTGCATGGTCCGGTAGAAGAAGTCGAACGCCTCCGGGGAGGAGTCCTCCTCCAGGGCCCAGTGGTGCTCTCGCTGGTTGCGGCGGAACTCCCACCGCTCGCGACGCGATATGCGCCGGTCGAGTTCTTCGGCGCTCGGCGGCACGTCCACGACGAGGTGGACCCGGAACGGCGCGGTCAGGGCCGCGGCGGTCGGGAGCCGCCCCAGCCGGCGGGCTTGGGCGCCCACCACCACCAGGTCGGCGTCGGGCCAGTGGCCGGCGGCCAGGTCCCGCAGGCGCGTGTGGCTCCTCTCGTGGTGCACGGGGCCCGGACTCGTACGGGAACGCTGGTGTTCGAGGAGTTGCAGGATGTTCGCCCGGCCCTGGGGAAGCCCCAGGTAGGCGATGCTGAGGTGGTCCGCGCCCGGTTCGACCCGGGACACCGTCACGGGGACGGACCGGCGGGCGCTGTCGTGCAGACCCCGCAGTGTGCGCAGGGCCGGCCGGGGACTGTTGTTCCACGCGTACGCCAGGCGGGCGTGGACGGCGGCGGGTCCGGCGCCCCGGCCGCCTCCCGCGGGGGGCGGGGCCGGGGCGACGGCGGGACGGGGTGACTGGGTCGGGGCGGAGGCAGCGGACACGGAGGACTCCCGGTCATGGGGTGGGATCGCCGGCGCGCGATCTCAGACGGCGGCGGCGCGGACCACCTGGCGCAGGTCGTCCAGGGAGGCGATGTGTCGCAGGTGGCCGGGGTCGGCGTTGCGGAAGTCGGCGGCGCCGTAGGAGCCCGAACCGTGGACGAGGACCTCCTCGGTGCCGATCAGGCCGCGGTCGATGCCGTTCAGCACGCCGGTGAGGGCCATGACCAGGGACCACTCCCGCAGGTCGCGGGGGTCGGCGGGGAGGTGGACGTCGCACGGGGCCAGCATCCGGCGGATGCGCGGGTAGTGCCGCAGGCACTCCATGAGGGAGACGACCACTCCGCCGCCGCCCTGCCGGTGGATGATCTCGTTCATCCTCGGGGACGTGGCCGGTGTGCGCGTGTAGAAGGTGGCGTCGAGCTGCTCGTCGGGGTCGTGGGCGACCCGGGGGAAGTGCGGATCCTGGTCCTGGTGGAACAGGCCGTCGCGGGAGGTCCAGGTGGGGCGGTGGTCGAAGCGGCCGTGATGGAGACTGGCCACCATGTCGGGCGTCCCCAGGTGCTGCACCAGGAAGTACTGGCCCCCGGTGTCCGGCCATTGCCTCCCGGTGTGCCACTGCTGGCCGTGGAAGTGTCCCAGCAGTCCGAAGGCACTGGAGACCGAGTGCGCGTGGGTGCGCTCGCCCGCGGGCAGGAAGTCGCGCTCGAACAGCGCGCGGACGGCGTCGGCGACCATGTAGTTGCGCAGGTCCAGGGAGTGCCACAGGCGGATGCCCCGGTCCTTGTACAGCTCCTCCGCCTCCTGCTCGACCACCGCGCCGGCGAGTCGTTTGACGTCACCGGGCCGGTCGGTGCGCAGGACCGCCAGCGGGTGCGCCGTGCGGGACGCCTCGTCCTGGGCCAGGTCGCCGTGCCAGAGTTTGGCGGTCGAGCCGGACGGGACCACGCAGACGATGCGCAGCTGCTCGGGGGTGGCCAGTGCGGACTCGTGGGCCCGCAGCACCGCGTCGCGCAGCGCGGTGGCCTTGTTGGCGCTGGACGGGGTCACGATCAGGACGGGTTCGCCGGTGCGCCGGATGTGTGCCACCGCTCGCGCGACGATCACCAGGGAGGCGAACGTCTTGGTCGTCCGGGTGCGCGGGTTGTGCATCAGGTTGAGCAGGCCGATCCGGTGGCCGTCGGCGTCCGTCGCGTCGGCCAGGCCGTGGGCGCTGATGCCGGAGGGGGCGAAGAAGCGCTTCAGGTCCTCGCCGGGGGCCGGCAGCTCCCAGGCCGGGGCGAAGCCGCCGGTGTCCGTGCCGCCGGAGGCGGGCGCGTCCCCCGCGGCGGCGAGGACGGCGCGTAACTCGGCGTCGTAACGGGTCAGTGCGTGCGGGCACCGGGAGTCGGCGGTCGTGAGGGTCTGCGAGGCGGGCAGGGTGGTGCTCATCGGCGGGCTCCTTCCACCACGTCGCCCCGGACCAGGGGGATGGCTTCGGCCAGGTCCGGTACCTCGGCCGGATCGGAGCCGACGGAGAGGGGACGGTTGCGGTCGTCGACGAACACCACGTGTGCCTGCGCCTTGCGGGCGTCCTCGTCGGCCACCGTCTGGTACCCGATGATGATGACCAGGTCGCCCGGCGACATCAGCCGGGCGGCCGCGCCGTTGATGCCGATGACGCCGCTGTCGCGTTCTCCTTCGATCACGTACGTGGTGAGCCGGTTTCCGTTGTCGATGTCGACGATGTCGACCTGCTCCCCGGGCAGGAGGTCGGCGGCGTCCATGAGGGCGCGGTCGATGGTGACCGATCCGACGTAGTGCAGGTCCGCCTGGGTGACCGTGGCCCTGTGGATCTTGCTGTGCAGCATGGTGCGGTGCATGGGGCTCCTCCTGGAGGTGGTCAGCCGGCGATCTGGATGCGTCGCAGGTGTCGGCTGCGGTCGCTGAAGGCGTTGCGGGCGTGCAGGAGGCGCCAGTTGTCCCAGATCAGCATGTCCCGTTCGTGGTAGGCGACGGCGACGTGTTCGCGGTCGAACGCGGCGTGCCAGCGAGTCTGCAGTTCGGCCGCGAAATCGTCGTCCTCACGGATGAGGTTGTTGCAGCTGAACCGGACGATGTCGCGTCCGGAGCGTTCCTCGAGGATCGGGTGGCGGGTCTTGAGGTCGAGCCCCAGCCGCTGGACGCCCTCGGTGGTCTTCCACGCGTAGTCCGTCTCGAGCAGTTGCTTCCGCTCGACGTCGCTGAGGGCGGCCACCAGGGGCCGGGTGTCCATCAGGGTCGTCTCGCCGCCCGGGCCGGACGCCGGGGTGATGCACCACAGGGCGATGAAGCGGGGCGGGGTGACCGCGAAGTCGTAGCCCTCCGAATGCGGGGTCAGGGGGCGGGTGTTGCCCGCGTGGTAGACGTCGTCCATGCCCGGCTCGGGTCGGACGTCACCGACCACGGCGCCCGTGTAGTTCGGTACGAAACTCCCGAGTCCCCGGCAGAACCGCACGGGGTCGAATTCTTCGGGAACGTTGCACATGAGCACGTAGCCGTGCTCGTCCATGAGCTGATGGAACGTCCTGGACAGGAGTTCTTCGGACAATGACTGCCCGTTGAAATCGACCTGGGACAGAATACTGATGGGTGAATGGGCCACGCTTCCTCCACACCACAGGGGAGTCAGGAGCCCTCAGGGAGATGTCTCACCCGAGGGAAAATGCGAATTCGGGGCGCACTGTTCCTCGGCGTTGCGGGCCGGAATCTTTCAGCACCCCCACTGTATGGAGAATCGGGGGCCGCATGTCAAGCGAGGACATCGACTACCCTGCGCACCCGACTTCCGCGGGATCACGGGCTCTTGCACGCTGTTTCAGCCGCTGACTGCGGTGAATCGGCCAAACCGTCGAGAACGTCGTCACGTGGCGTGATTCCCTGTTTGTGCCTCCCCGTCCCGGGAACGCGGAATTATTGGAGGTCACCGCACATCCGAGCAAAAATCTGCCGGATATTCACGCCTACGGTACGGCGAAGGACTTCCGTCTCCCCGGTGCCGCTCGCGTGCGCGACGGCGACGCGTTTCGACGGGTGTCCGCGCCAGGCCTCCGGTGTCCGTTCCGGGCGTTTTTCAGGGCGGTTCCAGGACGGCGGGGGGCGACGGCCGACAGCGGACGCCGACGCACCCCGGGGGCCGCCGGGCCGATACCCTGTGCGAAGCACGCACGGGAGGGTCCGGTCGACGGCGGAGGCCCGACAGCGATGATCACCGGAGCCATCAGGGAGCCCGCGGCATGACCGGCACCACGGAGTCCCTCGGCGGGTCGGTCGCGGTCGACGATGCGGCACGAGGTGTCACGCGCCCGTTCTTCGTGTACGCCGTGCTCGCCAACTCGCTTTTCCAGCGCGGCGTGTTCGTCCTCTTCCTTCAGCAACGAGGCTTCTCCGCGGGGCAGGTGGCCCTCCTGCAGACGCTGCTCTACCTGGTCAGCGGGCTTGCGGAGTTGCCGACGGGAGTCATCGCCGACCGCATCGGCAGGCGTGCGGGCGTCGTGATCGGCCAGATGCTGATCGCCGGATGCCTGCTCGGCCAGATGACGTCGTCCTCCTACTGGGTGTTCCTGACGCTGTTCATCGGCCAGGGCGTGGGCATGGCGTGCGTCTCCGGCTCGGACACCGCCCTGTTGTACGACCTGCTCGTGCGCCGTGGTGCGACGGCCGGCTACGTCAGGATCAAGTCCCGGTTCACCATGCTCGGAACGGTCACGTCGGGAGCCGCCATCGTCCTCGGCGGCCAACTGCAGCGGTTTTCCTGGGGAATCGTCTACGTCGGTTCGGCGTCGTGCCTCGTCCTGGCCGTGGTGGTGCTGATGGCACGGGTGCCCGAGATCCGCGGCGCGGACGCGGTGGACGAGCAGGACGGAGCCGGGGAGCACGGCGACGCCACGGCATGGCGGGCGATGCTCCGGGTCGCCACGCCGGCGCTCGTCACGCTTGTCGTGGTGTCGGGATTGATGCATGCGACCTTGACGCCGTACATCATCTTCACGCAGAAGACCCTCTCCGATCAGGGAGCGGGCACCGCGTTGGTCAGCGTCGTCATATCGGCGGGATTCTTCGCCGGCGGGCTCACCCCGCTGCTGTCGGACCGCGCGGACCGGCGCATCGGACACCGGGTCGTCGTCCCGGTGTCCCTCCTGGCGCTCGCCGCGGCACTCGGCCTGAGCGGCCTGGGCCTCGTCTGGGTCACCATCGCCGCGTTCCTGGCCCTGGTCGGGATTCCCGAGATCACCGCCGTGCTCGTGGACAACCTGTTCAACGAGGCCGTGCCGTCGCGCCATCGGGCGAGCCTGCTGTCGATGATCGCGTTCGTGGAGTCGGCGCTCATCGGCACCGGCTATCTCGTCCTCGGCACGCTCATGGACGGGCTGGGCTCCAGCCTGGGCATGGCCGCCTACGCCGCGGTCCCCCTGCTGGCATGTCTCCTGTGGCTCCCGGTGCTCTTCCGAGGGGCACGGGTGACCACCGAGAGCGAGGAGTCCGCCGACCGGGGAACGTGAAGCGGCCGCGAGCGGCCGTCGGCACGTACCGCGCCGCCTTCCGGCCGCCCCGAGGCGGAGGCGCTGGAGCGGGCGGAGCGCAGGAGCCGTCGAGCCCCGGGAGCCACCGGAGGAACCGCCGAAAGAGGGCCGCCAGGGGAGCCACCGGGGCAAACGCGGACCATTCGATAGGGTCGCCTCCATGCACGACACCCCCCACGATCCCTACGTCCGTGTCCGGGACGCCCGTGAGCACAACCTCGACGGGGTCGACGTCGACGTCCCGCGCGACGCGCTCGTCGTGTTCACCGGGGTCTCCGGCTCCGGCAAGTCGTCGCTGGCCTTCGGGACGATCTACGCCGAGGCCCAGCGCCGCTACTTCGAGTCGGTGGCCCCGTACGCGCGGCGGTTGATCCACCAGGTGGGCGCGCCCGCGGTGGGCGAGATCACCGGGCTGCCGCCGGCGGTCTCCCTGGAGCAGCGCCGGTCCTCGCCGAACGCCCGGTCCTCCGTGGGAACGGTGACCACCCTCTCCAACTCCCTGCGGATGCTGCTCTCCCGGGCCGGGCGCTATCCGGAGGGGGCCGAGCGGCTCGACTCCGACGCCTTCTCCCCCAACACGGCGGCGGGCGCCTGCCCTTCGTGTCACGGCCTCGGGCTCGTCCACGACACCAGCGAGGAACTCCTCGTGCCCGAGCCGGATCTGTCGATCCGTCAGGGAGCGATCGCCGCCTGGCCGGGCGCCTGGCAGGGGAAGAACCTGCGGGACGTGCTCGACGCCCTCGGCCACGACGTCGACCGGCCGTGGCGGGAGCTCGACGCGAAGGACCGGGAGTGGATCCTCTTCACCGACGAGCAGCCGGTCGTCACCGTGCACCCGGTGCGGGAGGCGGACCGCATCCAGCGCCCGTACCAGGGCACGTACACGAGTGCCCGCCGTTACGTCCTGCGGACCTTCTCCGACTCGAAGAGCCCGTCCCTGCGCGCGAAGGCGGAGGGTTTCCTCACCAGCGCGCCCTGCCCGGCGTGCGGCGGCGGCCGGCTGCGGCCCGAGGCGCTCGCGGTCACCTTCGCCGGCCGGAACGTCGCCGAGCTCGCCGCGCTGCCGCTCACGGCCCTGTCCGGCCTCCTCGTGACGGCGGCGGCGACGGAGGACTCCCCGGAGACCGCGCGCGTCCTCACCGAGGACCTCGTCGCCCGGATCGGCACGGTCACCGAACTGGGCCTCGGCTACCTGAGCCTGGACCGCGCCACGCCCACCCTGTCCAACGGCGAGCTCCAGCGGCTGCGGCTCGCCACCCAGCTGCGTTCGGGCCTCTTCGGCGTGGTGTACGTCCTCGACGAGCCCTCCGCCGGACTGCACCCGGCCGACACCGAGGCCCTGCTCGTGGTCCTCGACCGGCTCAAGGCCGCCGGGAACTCGGTCTTCGTCGTCGAGCACCACCTCGACGTCGTGCGCCACGCCGACTGGCTCGTGGACGTCGGCCCGCGCGCCGGCGTGCACGGCGGGCGGGTGCTGCACAGCGGCCCGCCGGAGGAGCTGGCCGGCGTCGAGGCGTCCGCGACGCGGCGGTTCCTCTTCGACCGTGCTCCCGCGCCCGCGCGGACGCTGCGGGAGCCCGCGGGCTGGCTGCGCCCGGGGCCGGTCACCCGGCACAACCTGCGGGCGGTGGACGCCGCCTTCCCGGTCGGCGTCCTCACCGCCGTCACCGGCGTCTCGGGCTCGGGGAAGTCGACCCTGGTCGTCGCGCTGACCGAGGAGGTGGAGGGCGTGGGACGCCTGGTGACCGTGGACCAGCGCCCGATCGGCCGGACTCCGCGCTCCAACCTCGCCACGTACACGGGGCTGTTCGACGTCGTGCGCAAGCTCTTCACGGAGACCGAGGAGGCCAGGGCGCGCGGGTACAAGGCGGGACGGTTCTCCTTCAACGTGCCCGGCGGCCGCTGCGAGACCTGCCAGGGCGAGGGCTTCGTCTCGGTGGAACTGCTCTTCCTGCCCAGTACGTACGCGCCCTGCCCCGACTGCCACGGCGCCCGCTACCGGCCCGAGACCCTCCAGGTGCGGCTGCGCGGCCTCACCGTCGCGGAGGTCCTCGACCTGACCGTCGAGTCCGCCGCCGCCTTCTTCGACGACGTCCCCGGCGCGGCCCGGAGCCTGCGCACCCTGCTCGACGTCGGCCTCGGATACCTGCGGCTCGGGCAGCCCGCCACCGAACTGTCCGGCGGCGAGGCCCAGCGCATCAAGCTCGCCTCCGAGCTCCAGCGTCCGCGCCGCGCCCACACCCTCTACGTCCTGGACGAGCCGACGACCGGCCTGCACCCGGCGGACGTCGAGGTCCTGATGCGCCAGCTGCACGGCCTCGTGGACGCCGGGCACACGGTGATCGTCGTCGAGCACGACATGGACGTCGTCGCCACCGCCGACTGGGTCGTCGACCTCGGCCCGGGCGGTGGCGACCGGGGCGGGCGGATCGTGGCGGCGGGAACCCCGGAGCAGGTGGCGCGGGCGGCGGACAGCCGCACCGCGCCGTACCTGGCCCGGGCCCTCTCCGGACGGCCCTGAGGCGCTCCCCCACGCGGGCCGGACCCGTGGGCGTCGCCCGTCGGCCCCGCGTGTCCGTACGGACGCGCGGGCGTCAGTCGCGGGCGGCGGAGCGGCCCGCCAGCACGTCGGCGACGGCCACGGCGAGCGAGGCCCCGACGAAGGCGAGCGAGACGAGGAGGCCGTGGTCGTAGGCGGTGGCCCAGCCGTCCTGGGCGACCTGACCGAAGAAGACCGAACCGACCGCGGCGATGCCGACCGCCGAGCCGACCCGCTGGCCGGTCTGCAGGGTGCCTCCGGCGCTGCCCGCACGGCGCACCGGCACCTCGGAGAGGGTGAGGGTCTGGTTCGGGGAGATCACCAGGCCGCTGCCGAGCCCCGCGAGGAGCAGCGGGGCGAGCATCGCCCAGCCCGCGCCCCGGCCGGGCACCTGGTGCACCGCGAACGCCGTCCCGGCCAGGCCGATCGCCACCATCACCAGGCCGAGGACCACGAGCGGCCGGCCGAAGCGGTTCACGAGCCGGCCGCCGATCCCGGCCGCGATCCCCGAGCCCAGGGCGAAGGGGGTGATGGTGAGTCCGGCCTGGAGCGCGGTGTAGTGCAGCCCGTTCTGGAGGTAGAGCGTGCTGACGAAGAAGATCGACGTGAAGCCCGCGAAGTAGAGCAGGATCAGCAGGGAGCCGAGCCAGTAGGACCGGACGCGGAAGAGTTCCAGGTCGATGAGGGGCTCGTTGCCCGACCGCGCGCAGTGGCGCTCCCACGCCACGAAGACCGCGAGCAGCACGGCGGCGCCGAGGACGAGCAGGTACTTCCCGTTCCCGGGCCACTGGCGGGACTGGACGAAGGGCAGCAGCAGGGCGAGGACCGCGGCGCCGAGGAGCGCCACGCCGACCGGGTCGAGGCGGCCGAGCCGCACCGGCTTGGCGTCCGGCGTGTCGGGCAGCAGCCGCCGGGCGAGGAACAGGCACACGATCCCGATCGGGAGGTTGACGTAGAAGACCCAGCGCCAACCCTCCTCGGGGCCCGCCGTCTGGATCAGCAGCCCGCCGAGGAGGGGGCCGACGGCAGTGGAGATCCCGACGACGGTGCCGAACATCCCGAAGGCCCTGCCGCGCTCGGCGCCCCGGAACATCTGCTGGATGAGCGCGGAGATCTGCGGTGAGACGAGGCCTCCGGCCGCTCCCTGCGCCAACCGCGAGACCACCAGCCAGAGGCTCGACTGCGCCGCTCCGCAGGAGGCCGAGGCGAGCGTGAAGAGCGCGAGGCCGATGATGAAGACGCTCCGCCGGCCGCGCGCGTCCCCGAGCCGTCCGGCCGGGATGAGGAAGAGGCCGAAGGCGAGCGCGTACCCGGAGAGCACCCACTGGAGGTCCGACTCGGAGGTGCCGAGCCCGGAGCGGATGGAGGGCAGCGCGACGTTCACGATCGACACGTCGAGGAGGGTCATGAACCCCGCCACGAGGCAGACGCCGAGCGCCTTCCACCGGTTCGCGTCCGGTTCCTCCCGCTGCCGGTGCGGGGCCTGCGCCGACTCTTGCCGGGTCACGTGTCCTCCTCGTTCCCTCGGGTGCGGCCCGGTGGACGGCGCGCGACACGGACCGTGTGCGCCTCCCGGCCTGCGAAGGCCCGGGTACCCGGCGCACCCCCTTCCGATTCCTCCTTTCCGTGAGGATCATCCGTTGACGTCGGCAAATGCCCCGTGACGGCGCGGCGGAGTCCGCGCCGTCGGATCGGCCCGGTCGGCCCGGTCGTCCTGGTCATCTTGGCGGCCCGGTCGTCCTGGCCGGCCCGGTCGTCCTGGCCGGCCCGGTCGTCTCGGTCCCGCCTCAGCCGCGGCCGGTCTTGCGCCGCGCCCGCAGCCACTCCCGGTTCATCGCCGCGATCGACGGGAGCGGGATGCCCTTCGGGCAGGCCGTCGCGCATTCGCCCGTCAGGGTGCAGCCGCCGAAGCCCTCCGCGTCCATCTGCGCCACCATGTCGAGGACCCGGGTCTCGCGTTCCGGGGAGCCCTGGGGCAGGACGTTCAGGTGGTTGACCTTGGCGGAGGTGAAGAGCATCGCCGAGCCGTTCGGGCAGGCCGCCACGCACGCGCCGCAGCCGATGCACTCGGCGTGCTCGAAGGCGGAGTCCGCGTCGGCCTTCGGGACCGGTGTGGCATGGGCTTCGGGGGCCGAGCCCGTCGGGGCCGTGACGTAGCCGCCGGCCTGGATGACGCGGTCGAAGGCGGAGCGGTCGACGACGAGGTCCTTGACGACGGGGAAGGCGGACGCGCGCCAGGGTTCGACGTCGATGGTGTCGCCGTCGCGGAAGGAGCGCATGTGGAGCTGGCAGGTCGTGGTGCGCTCCGGCCCGTGCGCGTCGCCGTTGATGACGAGGCTGCACGCGCCGCAGATGCCCTCGCGGCAGTCGTGGTCGAAGGCCACGGGGTCCTCGCCGCGCAGGATGAGGTCCTCGTTGAGGGTGTCGAGCATCTCGAGGAAGGACATGTCGGGTGAGACGCCGTCCACCGCGTAGGTGACCATGGCCCCCTCGGTGTCGCCGTTCTTCTGGCGCCAGACGCGCAGGTCGATCCTCATGCGTAGCTCCGCTGGGTGGGGTGGACGTACTCGAAGGCGAGGGCCTCCTTGTGGAGGGCGGGCGGCCGCCCCGGGCCGGTGAACTCCCAGGCCGCGGCGTACGCGAACTCCTCGTCGCGGCGGGCGGCCTCGCCGTCCGGGGTCTGGGACTCCTCGCGGAAGTGGCCGCCGCAGGACTCGGCGCGGTGGAGCGCGTCGAGGCACATGAGCTCGGCGAGCTCCAGGTAGTCGACGATCCGGTTGGCCTTCTCCAGGGACTGGTTGAACTCCTCGCCGGTGCCGGGGACCTTGACGCGGCGCCAGAACTCCTCGCGGATCTCGGGGATGCGACGCAGGGCCCTGGTCAGGCCCTCCTCGGTGCGGGCCATGCCGCAGTGCTCCCACATGAGTTCGCCGAGTTCGCGGTGGAAGGAGTCGGGGGTGCGGTCGCCGTCGACGGAGAGGAGGAGGTTCAGGCGGTCCTCGGTCTCGGCGAGGACGTCGCGGACCACCGGGTGGTCGTCGTCGAGGGGTTCGCTCGACGGGTGGCGGGCGAGGTAGTCGTTGATGGTGGCGGGGAGGACGAAGTAGCCGTCGGCGAGGCCCTGCATGAGGGCGGAGGCGCCGAGCCTGTTGGCCCCGTGGTCGGAGAAGTTGGCCTCGCCGATGGCGAAGAGGCCGGGGACCGTGGTCTGGAGGTCGTAGTCGACCCAGAGTCCGCCCATCGTGTAGTGCACGGCGGGGTAGATCCGCATGGGGACCTCGTACGGGTTCTCGGCGGTGATCCGCTCGTACATGTCGAAGAGGTTGCCGTACTTCTCCTCGACGGCCTTGCGGCCCATCCGCCTGATCGCGTCGGCGAAGTCCAGGTAGACGCCCTGGCCGCCGGGGCCCACTCCCCTGCCCTCGTCGCAGACGTTCTTGGCGGCGCGGGAGGCGATGTCGCGGGGGACGAGGTTGCCGAAGGAGGGGTAGATCCGCTCCAGGTAGTAGTCGCGCTCGTCCTCGGGGATGTCGGCGGCGGGGCGGGTGTCGCCCTGCGCCCTGGGCACCCAGATGCGGCCGTCGTTGCGCAGCGACTCGCTCATGAGGGTCAGCTTGGACTGGTGGTCGCCGGTGCGCGGGATGCAGGTGGGGTGGATCTGGGTGAAGCAGGGGTTGGCGAAGTACGCGCCGCGCCGGTGCGCCCGCCAGACGGCGGTGGCGTTGGAGTTCATGGCGTTCGTCGACAGGTAGAAGACGTTGCCGTAGCCGCCGCTGGCGAGGACGACCGCGTCGGCGTAGTGGGTGGAGACCGCTCCGGTGACGAGGTCGCGGGCGACGATGCCGCGGGCCCGCCCGTCGACGACGATCAGGTCGAGCATCTCCGTACGGGCGTGCATCTCGACGTTGCCGGCGGCGATCTGCCGGGACAGCGCCTGGTAGGCGCCGAGGAGGAGCTGCTGCCCGGTCTGGCCGCGGGCGTAGAAGGTGCGGGAGACCTGGACGCCGCCGAAGGAGCGGGTGTCGAGGAGTCCGCCGTACTCGCGGGCGAAGGGGACGCCCTGGGCGACGCACTGGTCGATGATCTCGACGGAGATCTGGGCGAGGCGGTGGACGTTGGACTCGCGGGCCCGGAAGTCGCCGCCCTTGACGGTGTCGTAGAAGAGGCGGTGGATGGAGTCGCCGTCGTTGCGGTAGTTCTTGGCGGCGTTGATGCCGCCCTGGGCGGCGATGGAGTGGGCGCGGCGCGGGGAGTCCTGGAAGCAGAACTGGACGACCTGGTAGCCCTGTTCGGCGAGGGTGGCGCCGGCGGAGCCGCCGGCGAGGCCGGTGCCGACGACGATGATCCGGTGCTTGCGGCGGTTGGCGGGGTTGACCAGCCTCGCCTCGAAGCGGCGGGTGTCCCAGCGGTCGGCGACGGGGCCGGCGGGGGCCTTGGTGTCGGCGACGGGTTCGCCGGTCGTGTAGTCGAGGTAGCTCATGTCAGCTCACCACTCCGGTCATGACGGCGACGGGGACGGAGACGAAGCCCGCGGTCAGGACGAGCGCGAGGGCGTTGGCGAGGGCCTTGAGGAGCCGCTCGCGGCGGGCGTTGCCGACGCCCAGGGTCTGGGCGGCGCTCCAGAAGCCGTGGCGGACGTGGAGGCCGAGGGCGAGCATGGCGACGATGTAGACGACGTCGCCGTACCAGGTGGAGAAGGTGTCGACGACGTTCTGGTAGGGCTTGCCCTCCTCGAAGCCGCCGGGGTGGGCGGTGCCGGTGGTCAGGTCGAGGAGGTGCCAGACGATGAAGAGGCCGAGGATGATCCCGCCCCAGCGCATGGTGCGGGTGGCGTAGGAGGCGCGCCTGCGGCGGTGGACGTACGGGGTGGGGCGGGCCTTCAGGTCGCGCCGGCTGAGCTGGTACGCGGAGACGGCGTGGGCGGCGACGGCGGCGAGGAGCACGATCCGGACGAGCCAGAGGGCCCAGTGGTGGTGCAGGACGGGGGCGCCCATGACCCGCAGCCAGTGGCCGTAGGCGTTGAACTCCTCGGGGCCGAAGAAGACCTTGAGGTTGCCGGCGACATGGGCGACGAGGTAGCCGAGCATGATCAGCCCGCTGACGGCCATGACCGTCTTCTTGCCGAGGGTCGACGACCAGAATCCGCGGGACGGGGTCGGTGCGGGGGACGGCGGGCGGGCGGGCGGCCGCTCCCCCGTGGGTGCCAGAGCCATGTCCTCGACGCTAGGGCCGAGGGGACCGAGAGGTCCAAGACATGGTCCGGCTCATCTCGATAGGCTGTCCCTATTCATGTCCTCTACGCTGGGCCCATGCAGTTCCAGCAGCTCCTCTACTTCGTCGCCGTGGCCGAGACCCGGCACTTCACCCGGGCCGCCGAACGCGTCCACGTCTCGCAGCCCTCGCTCTCCCAGCAGATCAAGGCCCTGGAGCAGGAACTGGGCGCGGAGCTGTTCAGCCGCGCCCGGGGGAACATCACCCTCACCGACGCGGGCGAGGCCCTGCTGCCGCTCGCGCGGCGGATCCTCGCCGACACCGAGACGGCCCGCATCGAGGTGCAGGAACTGGCCCGGCTCAAGCGGGGCCGGGTGCGGCTCGGCGCGACGCCGAGCCTGTGCACGGGGCTCCTCCCGGACGTGCTGCGGACCTATCACGAGCTGCACCCGGGGATCGAGCTCCTCATCGAGGAGGGCGGCTCGCACGATCTCGTACGGGAGCTGGCGCGCGGAGCGCTCGACCTGGCCCTGGTGGTGCTGCCGCTGCCCACCCCCTCGCCCGCCCTGACGACGGTCGAGCTGCTGACGGAGGACCTCGTCGTGGTATCCGCCGCCTCGGAGCCGGCCCCGCGGCGGCCCGTACGGATCAAGGACCTGCGGGACCAGCCGCTCGTGATGTTCCGGCACGGCTACGACCTGCGGGAGCTGACCGTGACGGCCTGCCGGGCGGAGGGCTTCGAGCCCGCGTTCACCGTCGAGGGCGGGGAGCTGGACGCGGTGCTCGGTTTCGTACGGGCCGGGCTCGGGCTCGCGGTCGTGCCGGCGATGGTCGCGGCGCGCGCGGGCCGCGACCTGCGGGTGACGGCCCTCGCCCGGCCGGGCCTGCGCCGCACCATCGCCCTGGCGCACCGCAGCGACGTGGCCCCGCCGAGAGCGGCCCGCGAACTCCAGAAGCTCCTGCTGCGGCGCACCTGACCCGCCCGTCCGCTTCGGCTCTCTCCGGCCCTGAGGAGCCGCCTCCCCCGGCCCCCACGGAGCCCACGCCCCCCGTCGCCCCCGCACGGCCCCACGGCGCCGCACGCCCCCGTCTACCCCGCACGGCCCCACGGCGCCGCACGCCCCCGTCTACCCCGCACGGCCCCCACGCGCCGCACGCCCCCGTCACCGCCGGCCCGACCGGCAGGACGTCCCCTAGACCGCGTCCGCCAGGAGCAGGGAGTGGATGCGGTCCGGGGCGCCGGGGCGGGCGTAGTACCAGCCCTGGGCCGTGTCGCAGCCGAGGTCCCGGAGCTGCCGCGCCTGCGCCCCGGTCTCCACGCCCTCGACGGTGACGGCGAGTTCCAGGCTGTGGGCGAGCGAGACGATCCCTTCGACGATCTTGAGGTCGACCGGGTCCACCGGGTGCTGCTGCATCCCCCGGGTGAAGGAGCGGTCGAGCTTCAGGACGCTCACCGGCAGCCGCCGCAGATTGGCGAGGTTCGAGTAGCCGGTGCCGAAGTCGTCGAGCGCGATGTCCACGCCCATCTCGGCGAGCTGTCGCAGCGGCTTCAGCAGGTCCTCGTCGGCGCCGATGAGGGCGGACTCGGTGACCTCCAGGCAGAGCGCGCCCGGGTCGAGACCGGAGCGCTCCAGGACGTCGACCGTGTCGGCGACCAGGCGCGGGTGGTGGAGCTGCGTCGGGGAGAGGTTGACGTTGATCCGCAGGGGGCCGCCGTCGGAGTGCCGGGCCTGCCAGAAGCGGGCCTGGCGCACGGCCTCCTGGAGCACCCAGCGGCCGAGCGGCACGATGAGGCCGGTGTCCTCGGCGAGCGGGATGAACCGGTCGGGGCCGAGTACCCCGTGCTGCGGGTGGCACCACCGGACGAGGGCCTCCGCGCCGTGCACGCTGCCGTCGTCGAGGTGGACGAGCGGCTGGTACTCGATGAAGAACTCGCCGCGCTCCAGGGCGGTCGGCAGGGCGGTGGTGAGCCCGTGCCGGGTGATGGCACGGGCGTCGGCCTCCGGGTCGGCGACCTCGAAGCGGTTGCCGCCCGCCGACTTGGCCCGGTACATGGTGATGTCGGCGCTGCGGAGCACCTCGGCCGGGGTCCGCTCCCCCGCCGGGCCCTCGACGACGCCGAGGCTGCCGCGCACGGTCAGTTCGCGGCCGTCGATGCGCAGGGGGGTGGCGAGGGCGGCGAGGATGCGGTCGGCGAGTTCGGTGACGTCCCGCCGGCCGCCGGCGCCGGTGGTGAGGGCGACGAACTCGTCGCCGCCGAGCCGGGCCACCATCTCGTTGGTCCCGGTGGCGCAGCTCTGCAGCCGGTCCGCGACCTCGACGAGGAGCCGGTCGCCGGTGGAGTGGCCGAGGCTGTCGTTGATGACCTTGAAGCCGTCGAGGTCGAGATAGCAGAGGCCGAAGCGGGCGTTCTCGTCGGGAGTGGGGGCGAGCGCCTTCTCCAGGCGTTCGAAGAACAGCGTCCGGTTGGGCAGCCCGGTGAGCGCGTCGTGGGTGGCCTCGTACCGGAGCCGCAGATGGAGCAGGCGCCGTTCGGTGGTGTCCTCCAGGAGGGCCAGCTGGTACTGGGGACGGCCCTCGGCGTCCCGGAGGAGCGAGACGGTGAGGTTGGTCCAGAGAACCGTTCCGTCACCCCGGTAGTAGGGCTTCTCGACGCGGTAGTGCTCGCGCTCGCCGCGGACCAGCTCCTCGTACAGCTTCCAGACGTGCGGCCCGTCCTCCGGGTGGACCCACTCGCTGACGTTCCGGCTGCGGACCTGGCCCTCCATCCCGCCGAACATGCGGGTGAGGGTCTCGTTGACCTCCAGGACGTTGCCGTCGAGGTCGGCGATGCCGATGCCGATGGCCGCCCCGTCGAAGACCGCGCGGAAGCGGCTCTCGGTGGCGTGCAGGGCGATCTCGGCGGCGCTGCGGGCGGCCAGCGCGGAGCGGGCGATGGCCTCCTGCTCGGCGAGGGTCCGCTCGCGCAGGGCCTGGGCGTAGCCGGCGGCCATGGCGTGCTGGAGCCGGGCGCAGCGGGCGCGCAGTTCCTCGGCCGCGAGGTCCGACTCCGCACCGCAGTAGAGCACCAGGTACGAGTCGACGACGCCGAGGCTGCGGCCGAGCGCGTCCGGGTCGGTGCAGTGGGCGGCGACGAGGGCCGCGCCGGTGCCCTGGGCCGGTGCCGTGTCGAAGGGCCGGGCGTGCAGGGCGTCGCACAGGGTGCGGGCCAGCGGCAGCAGGTGCCCCTCGAACTCGGCGCGGGTCAGCGAGGTGGCGGTCACCGGGAAGATCGCCCGGCCCCAGATGGTGACGAACCGCCTGAGTCTGTCCTCCGGGCCGTCGGCTTCGGCGACGGCGCCGGACGGCTGCGACGGGACCTTCACGCCTTGCGCCCCACCCCTGCGAACCCGGAGAAGGCGTACGGGTCCTCCTCCTCGGCCGGGCCGTCCGGCCGCCAGAGCGGCATGGGGACGATTCCGGGCTCGATCGGTTCGGTGCCCTCGAAGAAGCGGGCGATCTCCTCGCGCGACCGCATCACCAGGGGGTTGCGGATGTCGCGGTAGACCCCGACGGTGCCGCCGGCCTGTTCCTCGGAGAGCGGGATGCCCTCGTACGAGGCGTGGGTGAGGACGACGAGGCTGCCGGGGGCGAGGGCCTCGATCAGCTCGGCGACCACCCCGTAGGGCTCGTCCTCGTCCTCCAGGAAGTGCAGGACGGCGACGAGGAGCAGCGCCACCGGCCGGTCGAGGTCGAGGAGTCGGGTCACCTCGGGGCTCTGGAGGATGTCGGCCGGCTTGCGCAGGTCGGCCGCGACGACGGCCGCGCCGGCGTCGTCCCCGAGGACGGCGCGGCTGTGGGCCACGGCGACGGGGTCGTGGTCGACGTAGACGACGCGGGCGGTGGGGTCGGCCGCGCGGGCGACCTCGTGCACGTTGCCGAAGGTGGGTATGCCGGAGCCGATGTCGAGGAACTGGGTGACGTCGTCGTCGACGGCGTGGCGGACCGCGCGCCGCATGAAGGCGCGGTTCGCCTGCATCACCTTGGGCAGGCCAGGCATGAACTCCATGGCCTTGCGCGCCGCTTCCCGGTCCACTTCGAAATTGTGCGAGCCGCCCAGATAGAAGTCGTACATACGGGACACGCTCGGTACCGAAATGTCGATACCGGGCGGGGCCCAGGCGGGACGCTCCATCGATGTCTCCAACAAGTCGCCATGGGGATACGGCCATGTGTTCGCGGCCGGTGTTCGAGGTGAGGCTACTGATCGCCCGCCAGGAGGGCGAGTAGAAACGGAAATTCGCGATCCGTTCTTGGTCACACGCCATTGGCACGTGCTCCCGGAACGCAGACTTCACGCCTTCAGACCGTGCACATTCACGTGCATATGATCGTGCGTCGGTTCCCGGGAGGCCGTCGACCGCGCCCGCTGGGGCCCCGGGCCCCTCCCGCACCTCGGCTGTTGCCGTTCTCGGGGCCCGGCCGCCGGTGCAGGATGCCCTGTCGGGCGGTCCGCCCGACAGGGCGACAACCGGACAGTTCTCTCCCGGTAGGCCCGAACGAAGCGTGTCGGCCACTCGTCCGCAATCATCACGACCACCAATAACGGGCATTGCGCCGGATCCGTCACCGACACCCGGCGAAACGTCAAGCCCTCACATCCGGAGATCCCCTCCATCTGGCGAATCCCGCGCGATTCCGCCCCGGCGCGCCCCGTCTGTGATCAAGCTCGACGGCGTGTCTCTGTACGGATCACTCCTCGCGCGGCCCTTGGCGGCCCTCGGTCTCGTGTGGCTGCTCGCCGCACCGGTACCCGTCGCCGCCGACGCCTGCGCCTACGCATCGACCGACTCGGGTGGTTCGCAGATCGCGGTGGCGGTCGCCGGCGGCCACCACGACGGCGACGACCGGGGAAACGGTGGCGGGAAGGGCCACGGGAAGGGCAAGGGCCACGAGCACCACGGCAACGGCAAGGGCAAGGGGCACGGGCATCACCACCACCCGAAGCCCTGTGACCCCGAGCCTCCCCCGCCGTGCCCCTCGCCCACGCCCGAGCCGACGCCCCCGCCCTCCCCGACGCCGAAGCCCGAGCCCCCGTCGCCCTCCCCGAAGCCGACCCCGGAGCCGACGCCCAGGCCCGAGCCGCCTCCGCCGCCCGCGCCCAAGCCGGTCCCGCCCCGGCCGGTGCCGAAGCCGCCGGCCGCCCCGCCCGCACCCCGCCCGGAGCCGCCGTCCCCCGCGCCTCCGTCCCCCGCGCCCCCGACCGCCAGGCCGCCGGAGCCCGCGGCCGCGCCTCCGCCGTCCCCGACCCCGCCGCCCACCGCGCGGCCCCGGCCGCCGTCCCCCTCCCCCGTGGCGCTGCCCCACTACCGCCCGGTGACGCACACCAAGCAGAAGGGGGGCACCTCCGTGGTCACCGCGACGCTGATGATCACCGCCCCGGCCGTCCTCGCGACGGCGATCCTGCGCCCGCGCTCCAAGTGACCCGTGGTCCGGGCGACCCGTGCCCCGAGCGATCCGCGCGCCGGACGACCCGCGGTCCGAGCGGCCCGCGGTCCGGGCGCCCCACCCACCTGCCGACCCTCTGAACCCCGCCGGAGGAACCATGTCCGAATGGCTTGTTCTCTCTCTCGCGATGGCCGCCGCCTGCGCCGTCGTGCTCACCATCGTCGTCATCAACAACCGCCGGATCCCCGAGGACGACGACCCCAGCGAGACCCCGGACGTCATCGAGTACATGACGATGATGATCGGCGTGATCTACGCGATCGTCCTCGGTCTGGCCATCGCCGGCGTCTGGGAGGCCCGGGGGGCCGCTCAGGAGACCGTGCGGCAGGAGGCCCAGGCGATGCACGAGATCTCGGCGCGCGCCGAGGTGTATCCGCAGGAGGTCCGTTCCCGGATCCGCGCCGACGTCGACGCGTACGTCTCGTACGTGGTCCACGACGAGTGGACGTACATGGCCGAGAAGGGCGAGCTCAGCGACGAGGGCACCGCGCTCCTGGAGCGGGTGCGGCGCAGCGTCACCGACTACCAGCCGGCCGACGACTTCGAGGGGCAGGCGTACCAGCCGCTGGTGGACCAGGTGACCCTCGCCGACGACGCCCGGGGCGCGCGCGGGCAGAACGCGGGGGCGACGATGCCGGGGGTGGTCTGGTTCGGTCTGATCATCGGAGCCCTGGTGACGGTCGGCCTGATCTTCACGCTGCAGATCCGCAGGACCGGGCGGGAGCTGCTGCTCGCCGGGCTCTTCAGCGTGCTGATCGCCTTCCTGCTGTTCCTCATCTGGGACTTCGACGCGCCGTTCGGCCGGGGCATCTCGGCCACCGCCGCGCCGTTCACCGATCTGTTTCCGCAGATCAGCCGCTGAGCGGGCCCGCGCGAATGGGCCACACGGGGGACATCGGTGCCCCATTCGCACCTCTGGAATCGCGGCTGTGGTAGTGCGCTCCTAGCGTTTCGGGCATCGAGGTGCACGGCCCCTCGCGGGAACCCCCTTCCGCGACTGCCCCTCGGGACCCGGAGGATTCACCATGCGCGCGATACGTGCCGCGACCACTGCCCTGTTGGGAGCGGCCGCCCTCACCCTGGCCGCCCCCACCGCCCTCGCGGCGGACGGCGCGCCCGCCGCCGAGCCGCGGGCCGCCAGGGCCAAGGCGCCGGGCGATTTCGTCGTGTCGCCCTCGATCGTCGCCCCCGGCGGGCGGCTGACGCTGAGCGCCCCCGGCTGTGCCAGTACGGCGACGGCCTCGGCCGGCATCTTCGACACCGCGACCATCGCGCCGGGCGCGACGGTGACCGCCACCGTGGACGCCGACGCCAAGCGCGGCGCCGTGTACACGGTGCTGTTCAACTGCACGGGCGGCGTGCAGGACACCGTCGCCCTGACGATCAGCGGCGGCGCCACCGCCACCCCGACCATCAGCGCCACGATCCTCACGCCCCCGCGCGGGGTGCGGGGCGGTCTCGGCGGCTCGATGACCCCGAGCCCGACCGAACTGGCGGCCGGCGGCGCGCTGGTGCTGGCCGCGGCCTGCGGCACCGCCTACGTGGTGCGCCGTCGTCGCGCCGGCGCCGGACGCCGTCACTGAGCGGGGGCGCCGTGGCAGCGGGCGTCCTGCCGATCGCCCCCGGGTCCCGGCAGGGACCCGGGGGCGACGGGCACGGCGGGCCGACCGGGAGGTTCGGCCGGTCAGACTCCCGCGCCGGTCAGGCGTCGGCGGCGGGCGATGAAGAGCCCTCCGCCGAGCGCGGCCGCGGCGACGAGGCTGCCGCCGACGGCCATCTCGGTGGAGCTGGGGGCCAGCGAGCCGCCGAGACCGCCGGCGGCGCCCTGTCCGGCGATGACCCGGAACGGCTGGGTGAGCGTACGGCCGCCGCACTGGACGGCCAGGTTGTACTGGCCGGGCGTGGCGTTGTTGAAGATGCGGGCGGTGGCGGTGGACACGCCGTTGACGGCGGGGCCGAGCGTGACCGTCGCGAAGGCGTTGGACGTGACCGTCCCACCGGCGCAGCCCCGGACGGTGATCGTGAGGATCCCGCCCTGGTGGACCGCGAAGGGGGACACGGTGACGCCGTTGGAGTTGTCTCCGCCCCGCTCGACCTGGAGAGGGCTGACGGAGACGCTGCTGGGCCCGTTGGTGGCGGTGGCGAGGGGGGCCGCGAGCCCGACCGCCGCGAGCGCGGTGGCGGCCACCGCCAGAGTGCGTGCAGCACGCATGGTTGAACCTCCAGTGGAAGACGCCCCAAAGCGGTGCTCCGGGAGTTTCGACGAGTACGCCTTCCATGACGAACCATCACAAACCGTCGCAAGCCGTGCATGTCGACACTGGGCCACCCCGGTGAGGCGACACGCCGGGCGCGGGGCCCGCTGAGCCGACGGAACCGCAGGTCAGCCGCTTTCTGGATGCTTATCTGACGATTACTCGGATGGGTCAGTCGACCGTCACCCGCCCGCCTCCGCGGCCCCTTCCGCCGGGGCGTGCCGCCGCGTGCCCCGGGCCGGGGCCGGGGCACCCGTCCGGCGGCGGCCCCCACCCGTTCGCACCGTCCCGCGCGACGGCCCGCGGGACCGCCCTTACCGTTCTGACGACGCCGAGAAGGGAGAACCATGCCCCCGAAGGACTTCCGCGTCTTCGAGCGCAGGAGACGCCAACCCTGGGGCGTCCTGGCCCTCGCCATGCTGTCCGGACTCGCGATGATGCGCAACGGGGTGGACGTCCCCCTCGGGCCGCCGCAACCCGCCGCGGCGGCCCGGCCGGTGGCCCGCCCGGTCGCCCCGCCGCCCGCCGCGAGCACCGGCCTGGAACCGCTGCCCTACGCCCCGGCGTCCCGGGTCAAGATCCCGGCGATCCAGGTGGCGGCCCCCATCATGGACGTGGGTCTGGACGCGCAGGGCTGGGTGGCGGCCCCGCCCCCGGAGGACCCCAACCTCGTCGGCTGGTACCAGAACGGCATCGCCCCCGGACAGCGCGGCACCTCCGTCCTCGTCGGCCACGTGGACAACACGAAGGGCCCGGCGGTCTTCTACGGCCTGGGCTCCCTCCAGAAGGGGCAGCACGTCGAGGTCGAGCGGTACGACGGCCGGGTCGCGGTCTTCGAGATCTACGGCGTCGAGGTGTACGCCAAGGACAACTTCCCCGGCGTGCAGGTCTACGCCGACACCGGCGAGCCGGAGCTGCGGGTGATCACCTGCGGCGGCGGATACACGCGGGCACGTGGCTACGACGGGAACGTCGTCGTCTTCGCGCGCCTGGTGGGCTCCCGCTAGGTCCCGCGCACGACGGAGCGTCACCCCGCACGACGGAGGGCCCCGGCACCCGAGGTGCCGGGGCCCTTTCCCGTCCCGGTGCGGTCAGCGCCGGGGGACGGTGATGTGGTAGCCGGCGTCGAGGAGTTCGGGCAGGTAGCGGCGGAGCGCGGCCACGCTCTGGGAGCGGTTGCCGCCTGCGTCGTGGGAGAGGACGACGACGCCGGGCGCGGCTCCGTCGAGGACGCGGCGGACGATGGTGCCGGTGCCCGGTTCCGTCCAGTCCAGGGTGTCGACGGTCCAGGCGAGCGGCTCCATGCCGAGCTCGGCGCCGATCTCGAAGGAGTGCCGGTTCCAGGCGCCGTAGGGCGCGCGGTACCAGAGCGGGGCCGCGCCCAGGGCCTTCTCGATGACCTCGCTGGTGGAGCCCAGCTCGGCGCGGATCCGGGAGGGCCGCAGTTTCGGGATGAGCGGGTGGGACCAGGAGTGGTTGCCGACGACGTGGCCGTCCTCGGCCATCTCCCGCAACAGGTCCTGGTTCTCCACGGCCATCTCGCCGCAGACGAAGAACATCGCCCGGCAGTCGTAGTGGCGCAGGGTCTCCAGGATGCCGGGGGTGTACCGGGGGTCGGGGCCGTCGTCGAAGGTCAGCACCATCGACCGGCCGACCCCGGACATGCTGAGGAAGGGCCGCTGCCGCACCGGCGGCAGCGCGCGCCGGAAGGCCGGGGGCGCGTACGCGGTCATGGGCTGGAGCCGGTACGCGGACGGGCCCAGCCGGGCGGAGTGCGGCCGGGGGGCCGCGGCCGGGCCCGCGCGGCCCGCGCCGGAGGTGCCCCGGGGCGTGGAGGCGGCGCCGGTGGCCGCGTCGGGCGTGGCGAACCGGTCCATCGCGAAGGCTCCGACGGTGGCGGTGGCCCCGAGGGCGGCGGCGAGCCGCAGCACCGCCCGCCGCCCACTGGGCATCTGATCCTTTTTCATGACCAATGGTTCGTACGGGCGAGGGCCCGGGCGGCTCAGCGACACCGGCCGCCCGTCCGAAAACACCCGATGGGCCGATAACCTCGGAGGGTGAGCGAACAACAGCCCGACCGGTTCGAGCGCGGCACCGACGGCCCGAAAGTGATCATGGCGGGGATCGACGGCTCCGCCTCCTCCCTGCGCGCCGCGGCGTACGCGGCCGGGCTCGCCCGGCGCCAGAACGCGCTGCTCGCGCTCGTGTACGTGCAGCCGGTGATTCCGGCGGGGGCGGCGCTCGGCGCGCCCGTGGCCGGGACGACCGAGGAGATCGCCGAGGGCCTCGTCGCGGAGATCCGCGCCTCCGCCGAGAGGGTCAAGGACCTGTGGCGGGTGCGGTGGGAGTTCCGCACCTTCCGGGGCGACGCCTACGCGGGCCTGGTCCGGGCGGCCGAGGAGCTGACGGCGGACGCCGTGGTGGTGGGCGCCTCGGAGTCGGCGGGTCACCGCTTCGTCGGCTCGGTCGCCGTCCGTCTGGTGAGGGCGGGCCGCTGGCCGGTCACCGTGGTGCCGTGACCGGCCGACGCCCCAAGCCCACCCCGTGACCGGCCGACGCCCCAAGCCCACCCCGTGACCGGCCGACGACCCCGGACCCACCCCCGACCGGGCCCGCCCTCCGGCCTGCGGGCCCCGCGGGCCCGCGGATCGTCCTACCTCCCCATCACCAGGCCGTCCTTGTCGGCGCCCCTGCCGAGGACCACCCGTCGGACGGTGTCGCGGATCCCGTCCTGGTGCGCGTCCCCGCCTTCCGCCGCGCCGAGGTTCACGATCCGGCCGCGCGCGGTGTCGAACCACTGCGGGACGAACTCGGCCCTGGTGACCTCCCAGCGCCCGCCGGAGGTCCTGGGCGGGGCGAAGGTGAAGCGGCCGATGCTGCTCTGGTTGCCGCGCGGATCGTAGGCGCCCTCGTGGTTGACCATGTCGCCGGCGATCTGGTCGCCCATCCCGTAGACGATCCATGTCCCGTTGACCTTCTCGTAGGCCTGGGGCACATGGGCGTGCGTGCCGATCAGAAGGTCCACGTCCGGGCGTCCGCCGCTCCGCGAGGCGGTCAGCGCCCGCCCGAGGGAGAGCTGCCGCTCGTCGGGTTCGGTCTGCCACTCGCTGCCCCAGTGGACGCTGACGACGACCACGTCGGCGCCCGCCGCGCGGGCGGCACGGGCGTCGGCGATCACCTTGTCCCCGTCGAGCACGTTGACGGCCCAGGGCTGCCCCTCGGGCAGCGGGTGGCCGTTGGTGTCGTAGGTGTAGGCGAGTTGGGCGACCGTGGCGCCGCCGGCCTCGAGCAGGGTGGGCCGCGCCGCCTCCTCGGCCGTACGGGCGGAGCCGGCGTGCCGGACGCCGGCCCTGTCGAGCGCGTCGAGGGTGCGGCCGATGCCCGCCGCCCCGTCGTCGAGGGTGTGGTTGGAGGCGGTGGAGCAGGAGTCGTAGCCGGTGGCCTTGAGCGCGACGGCGATCTCGGGCGGCGACTTGAAGGCGGGATAGCCGGTGTAGGGCCCGCCCTTCTCCCCGTACACGGTCTCCATGTGACAGAGGGCCAGGTCGGCGCCGGAGACGACGGACCCGGCCCCGGAGAACATCGGGCCGAAGTCGTAGCCGGTCCCGCCCGCGTCCTCGGCGGCCCGCCGGATGATCGAGTCGTGCGGGAGGACGTCGCCGGAGGCGACGAGGGTGAAGCCGACGGGCGCGGAGGCCCCGCCGGGCGCGGCGGACGGGGTGGCGGCGCTTCCGGTGCCGGTCCGCCCGGTCGCGTCGCGCGGAGTGGGGCCGTCGGCGGCCGTTCCGCTCCCACCGGCGCAGCCGGTCGCCGCCGCGAGCAGGAGCGCGACGAGCGCCGTCACCCCCGCGGGTCTGGTGCGTGAGGTCATGTACGGCACTCCACCCAAATCATGTGATGAACATCTGTTCTTATGAATTGACCTTTCGGGAAAGCCGCAGTCAAGGGTCAAGGCCGCACCAGGTGATGAACCCCGCTGAAAAGGACGTACCGTCTCCGCCCGACCGTTCGCCGTACCATTCGCCGCTCGGTGCGACCGTTCGTCGCAGGGCGATGTCCGTCACCTGTCCCCCGACGTCCGGATGCGTTCGTATACGCCCCGGACGACGAGCACGGGAGAGGCGGGCAGAGCATGACGACGGCGACGGCGAGGACCGACGAGCGGACCCTGGAGGAGCTCCAGCGGGACCACGGTCCGGCACTGCTCGGCTTCCTGCTCGGCCTGACCCACGGGGACCGGCAGCGGGCCGAGGACCTCGCGCAGGAGACCCTGGTACGGGCCTGGCTCCACCCCGAGGCCTTCGACGGCCCCTACGCCTCGATGCGTCCCTGGCTCTTCACCGTGGCCCGCCGCCTCGCCATCGACGCCCGCCGCTCGCGCCTCGCCCGGCCCGCCGAGATCGGCGACGGCGTCCTGGCGGTGACGCCCGACCCCGCCGACGCCACCGCCTCGGCCGAGGCGGCGCTCGACGTGCGCGCGGCGGTGCGGGAGCTGAGCCCCGAGCACCGCGCGGTGCTCGTCCGGCTCTACTTCCACGGCCTCACCGTCAACGAGGCCGCCGTCGAGCTCGGCATCCCCGCCGGGACCGTCAAGTCCCGCTCGCACTACGCCCTGCGCCAGCTCGGCCGCTCCCTGCCCGGCTACCGGCCGCGCCGCGCGGCCGTTGCCCGGGCCCGCGCCGGGGCCCCACAATGACGCCGTGACGCTGACACTCGCCGCCGCCGAAAAGGTCCTCGCCGACAACTTCGCCCCCTGGGTGCTCGACCTGGGGCTCACCGTCGAATCCGTCGGATCCGCCGACTCGGCCGAGTCGGCCGACGGCCACGAGGCCGTGCTCCGGCTCCCCTGGTCGGACCGGCTCGCCCGGGAGGGCGGCGGCCTCTCCGGCCAGGCCCTGATGGCCGCCGCCGACACCGCGACGGTCATCGCGGTCGCCGCCGCCCGGGGCGGGTTCGTGCCGATGACCACCGTCCAGCAGTCCATCAGCTTCCAGCGCGCGGTGATCGGCGCCGACGTCCTCGTGCGGGCCAGGCTCACCAAGACGGGCAAGCGGATGGCCTTCGCCGACATCACCATGACGGCCGAGGGCACGGAGGAGACCGCGGCCCACGCGACCGCCGTCTACGCGCTCCTGGGCTGAGCACCGCCCCGGACTCCCCCGCCCCACTCCCGGCTCGCCCGGCATCAGGAACCCCACCCGCACCGATCCGGCCGGGGGGCGTATCCGAAAGCGCACGGGCGAGTTGAGCAAAGCGGGACCCGCGGGCGCCCTTCACGGAGGAGGCTCTCCCCCGGGCCCCTGACGTCCGGGGCCCTCACGTCCGGGGAGAAGGTGGGAGCGTTGCTGCCCGAGAGCACGAACGGCGCCGGCGGCACGAGCGGCGGCGGTCTCGCCGTCCCGATGGCCTGGCTGTGCGCCGAGTACCTGGCCGACGAGGTGCTGCGGGCCGCCGCGCTCGTGGCCCCCGGCTCACTGGAGTACCGGGCCGGCCTCCAGGCGCTGGCCCTCACCGTCCACCTCTCCGGGGAACCCGGCGGGCCGACCGGCGCGTGGACCGGCCACCGGACCGACGAGTGGCTTCGGCACACCGCGTACGACCGGCCCTGGCCGCCCTGGGTCGAGGAGCGGCTCGCCGCGCGGCGGGCCGCCGGCGGCGACGGCCCCGACCTGGCGCTCGCACGGACCGCCTGGGCCCGGCTGCGGGACACCTGGATCCGCGCCGCCGACCTCGACGGCCGGGCCTGCCCCGAGGACCCGGTCGACGAGGCCGAGCAGATCTGGCTCCCGGCCTGGAAGCTGGGCCTCCCGCTCGCGCACCTGTCGCTGCACCTGCGCTGACGGCCCCCGGGCGACCCCTAGGGCACCGAAGGATGCACCCCCGGACGGTACTTGGGGACGCGTACCGTCACCTTCATCCCGGCGCCGACGCCGGTCTCGATGACGAGGCCGTGCTCCGCCCCGTACACCTGGCGCAGCCGCTCGTCCACGTTGGACAGGCCGATGCCGGAGCCCGCCGGGTGCTCCCCGCGCAGGACGGCGCGCAGCAGCTCGGGGTCCATCCCGATGCCGTCGTCCTCGACCGTCACCACCGCCTCGGCGCCCGCGTCCCGGGCGGCGATCGTGACGCGGCAGCCCCGTTCCCGGTCCTGGAGGCCGTGCTTCACCGCGTTCTCCACGAGCGGTTGGAGGCAGAGGAACGGCAGGGTCACCGACAGCACCTCGGGGGCGATCTGCAGGGTCACCTTCAGCCGGTCCCCGAAGCGGGCCCCCGCCAGGGCCAGGTACTGCTCGATGGAACGCAGTTCGTCGGCGAGCCGGGCGAACTCCCCTTGCCTGCGGAAGGAGTACCGGGTGAAGTCGGCGAACTCCAGGAGGAGCTCCCGGGCCCGCTCGGGATCGGTGCGGACGAACGAGGCTATGGCCGCCAGGGAGTTGAAGATGAAGTGCGGGGAGATCTGGGCGCGCAGGGCGCGGATCTCGGCCTCCACGATCCGGGTGCGCGAGCGGTCGAGTTCGGCCAGTTCCAGCTGGACGGAGACCCAGCGGGCCAGTTCGGTCGCGGCCCGCACGAGGACGGCCGACTCCCGCGAGCCGTAGGCGACGAGCGCGCCGAGGACGCCGTCCTCCCCGGTGAGCGGGGCGATCACCGCCCAGCGCAGCGGGCACGCCGGGTCGGCGCAGCCGCTGTGGGCGGAGCGGCTGCGGCCGGTCGCCAGGGTCGCGGCCGCCTGCTCGGGGACGTGGGCCCGGTGGTGGTCCTCGCCCGGCCCGTCCCAGGCCAGGACCGCGCCCCGGTCGGTGAGGCAGAGCGCCTCGGTGCCGAGCAGCGAGCGGAGCGTGCGGGCCGCCTTGCGGGCGGTCTCCTCGGTGAGTCCGGCGCGCAGCGGGGGCGCGGCGAGCGAGGCGGTGTGCAGGGTGTGGAAGGTGGCCCGTTCGACGGGTGTGCCGAGGTCGGCGTCGACGGCGCGCCCGCCCCGCCGGGCGGCGAACCGGCCGAGGACGAAGCCCGCGGCGAGCAGCACGGCCCCGGCGGCGGCCGCGGCGGCGAGGGCGATCCCGCTCATCGGCGTCCCCGGCCGTCGCGGACGTGCGCCCCGGGCTCGGGACCGACGGCGCTCATCGGCGCACCTCCTGCGCGGGTACGGCTCCGGCGATCTCCTCCGGCAGGTGGAGCCGGGCGAGGATGGCGGGGGTGCCGGGCGGGATCCGGCGGGGGGTGGCGAGCGAGACGAGCACCATCGTCAGGAAGCCCAGGGGAACCGACCAGACGGCCGGCCAGGCCATCAGGGTGTGCGGCCAGCCCCCGGGGGCGAGACCGGCCCGGGTCGCCATCACGGCCGCGAGGGCGGAGCCGCCGCCGAGCAGGAGCCCGGCCACGGCACCGGGCGGGGTGAGCCGCCGCCACCAGATCCCCAGGACGAGCAGGGGGCAGAAGGAGGAGGCGGAGACGGCGAAGGCGAGGCCGACGGCGTCGGCGACCGGGACCTCGGAGGCGACCACCCCGACGGCGAGCGGGACGGCGGTGGCGAGCGGGGCCGCGAGGCGGAAGTGCCGTACGCCCCCGGAGGACGCCCGGGAGGGCAGCACGTCCTGGGTGAGGACCCCGGCGACCGACATGGTGAGCCCGGAGGCGGTGGAGAGGAAGGCGGCGAAGGCGCCGGCGGCGAGGAGTGCCCCGAGGAGGTCGCCGGGGAGCCCGCCGAGGATCCGTTCGGGCAGGACGAGGACGGCGGCGTCGGCGGAGCCGGTCAGGGCGAGTTCGGGGGCGTAGATCCGGCCGAGGGCTCCGTACAGGCCCGGCAGCAGGTAGAAGGCGCCGACGAGGCCGAGCACGACGAGGGTGGTGCGGCGGGCGGCGCGGCCGTGCGGGCTGGTGTAGAAGCGGACGGCGACGTGCGGCAGGCCCATGGTGCCGAGGAAGGTGGCGAGGATCAGTCCGTACGTGGCGTACAGCTGGTGTCCGTCGCGGCCCCCGGCGAGCGGCCGGGACCAGCCGAGGGGGTCGGAGCCGCCGACGTCCCGGTCGGGCAGCGGCGCCCCCGGCGCGAAGGCGAGCGAGGTGCCGCCGAGGACGCGGTGGCTGCCGGGGGCGAGGGTGACGGTCCGGTCGGCGTGTGCGACGGAGTCGACGCTGCCGGTGACGGCGACCGTGAGCGGGGCGTCGAGTTCGATCCGTACCGTGTCGGCGATCCGGACGACGGTGTGGGCGCGGAACACGGCGGGGGCGTCGAAGCGGGCCCGGGGAGCCCCGTCCCCGTACCAGGCGGCGAGCAGGAAGAGGGCGGGGACGAGGAGGGCGGTGAGCTTGAGCCAGTACTGGAAGGCCTGGACGAAGGTGATGCTGCGCATGCCTCCCGCGGCGACGGTGCCGGTGACGACGAGGGCGACGAGCAGTCCGCCGACCCAGTCGGGGGCGCCGGTGAGGATCTCCAGGGTGAGTCCGGCGCCCTGGAGCTGCGGCAGCAGGTACAGCCAGCCGATGCCGACGACGAGGAGGCTGGCGAGCCGCCGGGCCCGCCGGGACTCGAGGCGGGCCTCGGCGAAGTCGGAGAGGGTGTACGCCCCGGAGCGGCGCAGCGGGGCGGCGACGAGGACGAGCAGGACGAGGTGTCCGGCGGTGTAGCCGACCGGGTACCAGAGCATGGCGGGGCCCTGGACGAGGACCAGTCCGGCGATGCCGAGGAAGGAGGCGGCGGAGAGGTACTCGCCGCTGATGGCGGCGGCGTTGAGGGCCGGCCGGACGGTCCGCGAGGCGACGTAGAAGTCGGAGGTGGTGCGGGAGATCCGCAGGCCGAGGGCGCCGACGAGGACGGTGGCGAGGACGACGGCGGTGACGGCGGCGACCGCGTAGGTCTGGTTCATGCGGGCCGGTTCACCGTTCGGCGGAGCCGGTCTCCACCAGGCCGGTGAAGTCGCGTTCGTTGCGCTCGGCGCGGTGGACGTACCAGCGGGCGACGGCCCAGACGACCGGGTACACGCCGAAGCCGAGGGTGGCCCAGACGAGCGCCTCGGGGGCCGGCAGCGCGAGCAGCAGCGGCAGCGAGCCGACGAGCAGGGCCAGGGCGCCGAGGGCGGTGAGGGCGGCGCGGAACTGGCTGCGCATCAGGGAGCGCACGTAGGTGTGGCCGAGGGTGGTCTGCTCGTCGATCTCGGAGCGGGCCGGCGGGTGCGGGGTCGGGGGACGCGGGCGCGGCGGGGGCACGGACCGGTCGCCCAGGGCCGAGGCGTAGGTGACGGTCTCGCGGCGGGGCCGGCGCGCGGCTTGGTGCTCGGACATCGGTGTCCGCTCCCTCACGGTCGGACGGGCCCGTGGAGTGTAAGCGGAAGGACTCGTGGGCCGGTAGGGGTCAGCCGCCCGCGCGACGCGTCAGGAGATCCCGCAGGTGGCGGGCGTGCCGACGGGAGACCGCGAGGTCGGTGGCACCGAGCCGCACGGAGGTGGCACCGCCGTCGACGCGGAGCTCGGTGATCCGGTCGACGGCCACGAGGTGGCTGCGGTGGATGCGGACGAACCCCCGGTCGGCCCACCGCTCTTCGAGGGTGGAGAGGGGGATGCGGACGAGGTGGCTGCCCCGGTCGGTGTGGAGGCGGGCGTAGTCGCCGTGTGCCTCGGCGTACGCGATGTCGTCGACGGCGACGAAGCGGGTGACGCCGCCGAGCTCGACGGGGATCTGCTCGGGGGCCGCGGGCGCGAGGGGGGCGACGGGCGAGGCCGACGCGGTCGGGACGGGGGCGGGGGCTGCGGCGGCCCGGACCAGGTCGTGGACGCGGCGGACGGCCTCGGCGAGGCGTTCGCGGCGGACCGGCTTGAGGACGTAGTCGACCGCCTGGAGGTCGAAGGCCTGGAGCGCGAAGCCCTCGTGGGCGGTGACGAAGACGACGAGCGGCGGCCGGGCGAACCCGGCGAGGAGCCGGGCGACGTCGAGCCCGGTGAGGCCGGGCATGTGGATGTCGAGGAAGACGACGTCGACGGCGTCCTCGCCGTCGGCCCCGGAGTCCAGGGCGCGCCCGATCCTCCGCAGCGCGGCGGCCGCGTCCCCCGCTCCCTCGGCGGTGCGGACCCGGGGGTCGGCGCGCAGCAGGTAGAGCAGTTCGCCGAGGGCGGGCTCCTCGTCGTCGACGGCCAGTACGCGCAGCATGCGCGGGAGTTTATGCGAGGAGCCCGGCCACACGGCGGTCGGCGGTCGGCGGTCGGCGGTCGGCGGTCGGCGGTCGGCGGTCGGCGGTCGGCGGTCGGCGGTCGGCGGTCGGCGGTCGGCGGTCGGCGAGGATCGTCCTGTCGGTCCGGCGGGGGGACGGGCCGCGCGCCGGACGGACCCGGGGCCTGTCCTAGGGTGTGCGACGTGCGTGTACTGCTCGTCGAGGACGACGAAGACCTCCGGTTCGGGGTGGCCGCCGCGCTGCGCGCCGCCGGGCTCGCCGTCGACGAGGCCGCCGATCTGCCCCGGGCCGACGAGGCCCTGTTCGTCACGGCGTACGACTGCGCGGTCTTCGACCGGATGCTGCCGTCCGGGGACGCCGCGGCCTTCGTCGACGGGTTGCGGCGCGCCGGCCGTGACGTGCCCGTGCTGTTCCTGACCGCGCGCGACACGGTGGCGGACCGGGTGGAGGGCTTCGCGAGCGGCGGGGACGACTACCTCGTCAAGCCGTTCGCCGTGCCCGAGCTGGTCGCCCGGGTGCGCAGCCTGTGCCGCCGGTCCGCGGTCGTGCGTCCCCCGGTGCACCGCGTCGGCGACCTGGAGGTCGACACCGCCCGTCGGCACGTCCGCCGGGCCGGGGTGCTGTTGACGCTCACGGGCCGGGAGTTCGCGGTCCTGGAGGTGCTCGCGGCGCGCTCCGACCAGACGGTCTCCCGCGCCGAGCTGATCGAGAGCTGCTGGGACGAGATGGCCGAGCACCGGTCGAACGTCCTCGAGGTGCTCGTCTCCCAGCTCCGCCGCAAGCTCGGGGACCCGCCGGTGATCCACACCGTGCGCGGGGTCGGCTACCGGCTCGCACCACCCGGCGCCGGCGCCCCGTGAGGACCGCACGTCTCCGCGGCCCGCGCCCCCTCACCCCGACGGCCCGGGTGCGGCGGCTGCGCCGGCGGATCAGCCTGCTGTTCGCGCTGACCAGTGCCGTGGGGCTGGTCGCGATGGCGGTCCTGGCCGTGCGCAGCGACAGCGGCCGCTGGCGGGAGCAGCTCGACCACACGATGGACGCGGACACCAGCTGGGCCCTCGGTCTCCTGGAGACCGACGAGGAGGGACGGCTCGTCCTGGACGTCCTGGCGGACTCGGTGGACACCGCGTGCCCGCCGCTGACGGTGCTCCTCGTGGACGGGGACGACCGGGGCGCGCTGACGGTCGAGCACGCGCCGGCGAAGCCGTGTCTGACCGTGGGCCGGTCCGTGGTCCTGGAGGCGGGCCGTGCGGCGGTGCGGGCCGACGGCGTCCGGGCCTTCGACGGGCGCACGACGGACGGCGAGCCGGTGCGCGTGTTCGCCCAGCCCTTCTACGCGCCGGAGGCGGCGGACGACGAGGGGCCGCAGGGCGCGCTCGTGACGGTGGCCGACGCGACCGCCCAGCGGGAGGACCACCGGCGGCTCGTGTGGCTGGTGACGGGCGGCTGCGCGGTGCTCGTCCTGCTGTCCGCGGCCGTCGGACACGTCCTGTCGGGACGGGCGGTCCGGCCCGCGCTCGCCGCGCTCGACCGGCAGGAGGCCTTCCTCGCGGACGCCGCGCACGACCTGCGGACCCCGGCCGCCTCGCTGCGGACGCTCGCCGAGACGGCGCTGCGCGGCGAGACGGACAGCACCGACGTGCACCGGCGCACGCTGCGCCTGGCGGAGGGGATGGGCCGGCTCGTCGACGGGCTCCTCACCCGGGCCCGCCTCATGTCCGGCACGGCCGCGGTCGCGCGTCAGCCGCTGCGTCTCGACCAGCTCGTGGAGGCGGTCGCCCAGGAGGCCGCCGAGGCGCGCCCGGAGGGCCACCGCGTCCGGGTCGAGACCGAGGACACCGTCGTGGTCGCCGACCCCGAGCTCGTACGCCGGGCCGTCGGCAATCTGCTGGACAACGCGCTCGCGCACGGCCACGCGCCGGGCGTCCCGGCGGACGTGCTGATCACGGTGGGACGGGACGGGGTGACGACGGTCGAGGACGCGGGCCCCGGCCTGCCCCCGGAGGTCGCGGACGCCCTGTTCGAGCGGTTCCGCAGCGGATCCGGGTCCACCGGCCTGGGCCTGTCCATCGCCTCCTGGGTCGCCCGCGCGCACGGCGGGACGCTCACCGCGGGACGCGGCGAACGCGGCGGGGCCCGGTTCGTCCTGCGCCTGCCGACCGCGGACTGACCGACGCCTCCGTCCTCGACGGGGTCGTGGGTCCCTGGGGTCGTGGGGCCCCGAGGGCATGGGGTCGTGGGGCCCTGGGCCGTCCTCAGCAAATCCTCAGCATCCGTGCGTGATCCTTCCCCGGACCGACCGTCCAGGGGAGATCCTCGTGTTCCGCACCACCGCCCGCCGCCGGGCCCTCGTCCTCGCCCTCGCCGTCCTCGCCACCACGTTCCCGGCCGCCTGCACGGCCGGGTCCGGCCGGGACGGGAGCCGACCGGGGTCCTCGGCCGCCGTCGACCCGGCCGCCCGCCCCGACCTGCGGCGCTTCTACGGCCAGAAGCTCGTCTGGCGGCCCTGCGGCGACCTCCGGTGCGCGACGCTCACCGTCCCGAGGGACTACACCCGTCCCGGCGACGGCAGGACCTTCGCCCTGCCGGTGGCGAAGGCGGCGACCGCGGTTCCCGGCAGGCGCGTCGGCTCGCTGGTCCTGAACCCCGGCGGACCGGGCGAGCCCGGCGTACGGCTCCTGGAGGACGGCGTCGCCGACGACATCGGCAGGAGCGTGCGCGAGCGGTTCGACGTCGTGTCCTTCGACCCGCGCGGCGTCGGCGGGAGCAAGCCGGCCCTGACCTGCCTCACCGCGGACCGGACGGACGAGGAGCCCCCGGCCGCCGGTGCGGACGGGGCACCGCTCCACCCCCGCACGGACGCCGAGCGCGCCACCGTCCTCGCGGACGCGCGGGAGACGGCCGCCGCCTGCCGGAAGGCGAGCGGTCCGTTGCTCCCGCACGTCGGGACGGACGACGCGGCCCGGGACATGGACGTCCTGAGGGCCGCGCTGGGCGAGCGGAGGCTGACGTACGTCGGCTGGTCGTACGGCACGAGCCTGGGCACCTCGTACGCAGAGCAGTTCCCGCGCCGCGTACGGGCGATGGTCCTGGACGGAGCGGTCGACCCGTCCCTGGACTGGCGGCAGCGCGCGCTCGGCCAGGCGACCGGTTTCCGGGACGCGGTCGAGGAGTACGCCGACTCCTGCGCCGACGTGGCGGGCGAGGCGTGTCCCGGCACGACGCCCGAGGAGATACGCGTGCTGGTGGACCGGCTGTTCGACCGGACGCGGCACGAACCGCTGCCGGTCGACGGCTCCGAGGAGGGGCTCGACGCGGCGGGCCTGGTCTCCGCCCTCAGCCTGTCCATGTACACGCCGGAGGCGCAGTGGGAGGGCCTGTCCGAGGCGCTGCGCGCGGCGGACGGCGGGGACGGCACGAAGCTGGCGGCCCTGGCGACGGACGACGGGGAGTCCGATGAGGAGGCCGACGCGGACGCCTCCGACGACCCGGCGGACGACGGGGCTTCGGGCGACGGAGCCTCGGACGACGAGCCGGCGAAGGGCGGAGCCTCCGACGACGAAACCGCGGGCGACGGAGCCTCCGACGTGCCCGAGGACAACGCCGAAGCGGCCCTCGTCGCGGTCGACTGCCTCGACGTCCCCCACCCCCGCGACGCCCGGGCCTACTGGGACGCGCTCGCCCCCGCCGACAGGGCCGCGGGCGTCTACGGCACGTCCGGCGTGACGGGCGAACTGGTCTGCGAGGACTGGCCGGCCGGCACCCGGCGACCGCACCGGGTGCATGCGCCGGGCGTCCCGCCGGTCCTCGTCGTGGGCACGACGGGCGACCCCGCGACGCCCTACGACGAGGCGGTGAGCCTGGCGCGCCAGTTCCCCGGCGGCATGCTGCTGTCCTTCGAGGCACCCGGCCACACCGCGTACGGCCGCGACGCCTGCGTCGACGAGAAGGTCGAGGAGTACCTGGTCTCCCTCACGAAGGTCCGCCCGGGCACGACGTGCACGCCGTAGCGTCCGCCGGGTCCAGCAGGTCGAGTTCGGCGGTGAGCGCGGCGGCCAGCGCGTCGAGGTCGGGGACGGCCTCGCCGTCGGCGACGAGGCCGATGTGGACCTGACCGCCGTACGGGGACATGGCGACGGCGAGGGACTGGCCACGGGCGAGCGGTGCCATCGGAAAGAGCGCGCGCAGCGGGGCGCCGCCGAGGGAGAGCGCGGAGCGGGGCAGCGGCACCTGGGTGACGAGGAGGTCGAAGAGGAGCCGGGCGGCGCCGGCGGCGAGGGGGGCTCCGAAGCGGTGGGCGAGGGGGTGCAGTTGGTCGGCGAGGAGGGCGACGGCGCCCGCTCCGCGGAAGGGCCCGGCGGCCTTGTTGCGGTCCATGGCGTGGCGGACGGCGGCGAGCCGGGCGGCCGGTTCGGGTTCGGTGACCGGCAGGTCGAGGAGGTATCCGGAGAGGCTGTTCCCGGGTCCGGCCGGGGCGCCGGGGCGGCGCCGGGAGACCGGTACGAGGGCCCGGGGGTCGACACCGGGGAGGGGCAGGCCGCGCCCGTCGAACCAGCGGCGCAGGGCGCCGGCGACGAGGGCGAGGAGGACGTCGTTGGCGGTGCCGCCGGTGGTGCGGCGGATCCGGTGGACGCGGTCGAGGGGCAGGGTGGCGGTGGCGATCCGGCGCGTGCCGCTGGAGTCGGCGGCGAGCGGGGCGGCCGGGCTCCCGTCGAGGCGGCCGGCGCGGGCGACCGAGGAGCCGACGACGGAGGCGCCGACCTCGACGGCCCGGCCGAGGTCGCCGAGGCGGTCGCGGGCGATGCCGAGGAGGCGGCCCGGGCCGGGGAGCCAGGAGCGCGGGGGGAGGGGGCGGGGGCGGCGGGCCGGGCGGCGGCCCGCGGCGATCTCGTCGAAGATGCCGGCGCCGATGGCGACGGCCCGCATGCCGTCGGCGAGGGCGTGGTGGAGTTTGACGAGGACGGCGAAGGAGCCGTCGGGGGCGCCGCTGAGCAGGTACATCTCCCAGGGCGGCAGGCCGCGGGCGACGGGTCGTTCCATGAGTTCGGCGGCGAGCCGGGCGGCCTCGGCGGGGAAGTCGGCGCCGAGGAGGGCGATCTCGCGGACGTGTCGGCGCACGTCGAAGTCGGGGTCGGCGCTCCAGGCGGCGCCGCCGACGGGGAACAGGACGTCGCGGACGCGCATCCGGAGCCGGGGGACGGCGGCGGCGCGCCGGGCGAGCAGTTCCAGGACGTCGGCGGGCTCCTGCCCGGCGGTGGCGGGCGGAGGGCCGAAGTGGGCGAGGGCTCCGAGGTGCAGGGGGTGCTCGGTGGATTCCAGGTGCCAGAAGGCCAGGTCCAGGGGTGCCAGTAGCTCGCTGCTCAAGGTGTCCTCTTGTGCTGGGAAGTCCTGCGGAGTCCTGCGATGTCCTGTTGTCCTGCGTTTCATCCTGCGCTTCGCCCCGCCCTTTGTCCCGCACCGGTCCTGCAAGGTCCTGCAAAGTCCTGGGGGGTTCGCGCCACCGAGGCCGGCGGAGTCCTGTGCCGACACGCACGATGCGGCGGGTGAGCGAAGTCAATCCCATACCGTCAGTTACGGGCAAGTACGATCAGTTCACGCTCGGTCAACAGGTTCACCGCTCCACGGTGAACTCGCACCACACGCACTTGCCGCCGCCCCGCGACTCCACGCCCCACGCGTCCGAGAGCCGGTCGACCAGGAGCAGTCCCCGCCCGGACACCCCCGCGTCCCCCGCCTCGCGGCGCCGGGGCAGCGCGCTGGACCGGTCCTCCACCTCCACCCGCAGCCGCCGCGGGGGCCCGGTCAGGATCCGCAGGGTCACGATCGCTCCGCCGTCGGTGTGCATCAGGGCGTTGGTCATCAGCTCGTCGGCGACCAGCTCGATCTCGTCCGCGCGCTCCCCCGCGCCCCAGGCCCGGACGGCCGCCCGGATCATGTGCCGGGCGGATCTCAGCGCCTCCGGGTCGTTCTGGGCCACGTGCTGCTGGAAGCGGCCGGTGCCCTGCGGGTGGTACGTGCCGTGGCGGCGCAGCATCAGGATCGCGACGTCGTCCTCGCCGCCCCGGTCGGCGACGACGTCGCAGAGGTGGTCGGCGAGCCGCTGGAGGTCGGCGGGACCGCGCCGGACGAGCGAGGAGAGCCACTGGAGCCCCTCGTCGAGGTCGGCCCCGGGCTTCTCCACGAGCCCGTCGGTGTAGAGCATCAGCGTCTGGCCGGGGTCCAGCTCCAGGGTGGTCACCGGATAGTCGAGGCGGCCGAACTCCGCGGAGAGCCCGAGCGGCAGCCCGCCGTCGACCGGGAGTCTGCGGCAGCCGCCGTCGATCTCCCTGACCAGCGGGTCGACGTGGCCGGCGCGCACCACCTGGACGACCCCGGTGGCGAGGTCGACCTCCGCATAGGTGCAGGTGGCGAAGCGTTCGGTGTCGAGCTCGTGGAGGAAGACCGAGGCCCGGGCCATCACCGTGGCCGGGGGGTGGCCCTCGGCGGCGTAGGCGCGCAGCACGATCCGCAGCTGGCCCATGACGGCCGCCGCGTGGGTGTCGTGGCCCTGCACGTCGCCGATGACGCAGCCGACCCGGCCGCCGGGCAGCGCGATGATGTCGTACCAGTCGCCGCCGACGTCCCGTCCGAGGCGGGCCGAGCGGTAGCGGACCGCCGTCTGGGCGCCGGGCACCTCGGGGATCCGGCGCGGCAGCATCGCCTGCTGGAGCCCTTCGGCGAGGTCGTGCTCCTGCTCGTAGAGCATGGCCCGCTGGAGGCTCTGGGCGATGCTGCTGCTGAGGGCCACGAGCAGGGTCCGCTCGTCCTCGCTGAAGCCGGTCCTGTCGCTGTAGAGCAGGCCGAGCGCGCCGATGGGCCGGGCCTGGGCGATGAGCGGCAGATAGGCGGCGGCGGTGATGCCGAGCCCGCTGATGTGCGGCCAGAGCACCGGGAAGGAGTCGGCGAAGTCCCGGGTCGAGTCGATGAACCGGGGGCGCAGGGTCCGGATGACCTCGCTCATCGGGTACGGCTCGTCCACCCGGGTGAACCGGGTGCCCGGCACGAAGGCCCCGTCGGGCCCCTCGGCGACGAGGTGGATGCGCCCGGCTTCGAGGAGGCCCACGACGAGGCTGGCCGCGCCGAAGTGTTCGAGCGCGTGGGAGTCGTTGAGCAGGTCGATGACGTCCTGCACGGTCCGGGCGTAGGCGAGGGCCGCCGTGGTGCCCTCGACGACGCCGGCGCGCCTCCGGCGCCCTTCGTCGAGGCCGAGCCGGGCGGCGGACTCGGTGAGTTCGTGGGTGGCGTCGCGCAGGATGCCGATGATGCGGACGGGCCGGCCGGTCTCGTCGCGGTGGACGAGGCCCTGGGTGTGGGTCCACTGGTGGCGGCCGTCCCGGCGGCGGATGCGGAAGTACGCGCCGTACTCCTCGCTGCCGTCCTTGAGCGCCTGGGCCACGAGGGTGTCGAGCTGGCGGCCCTCGTCCGGCAGCACGCGCGGGGCCAGGCTCTCGGGTCTGCCGTCGTACTCCTCGCGGTCCATGTCGAAGACGTCGAGGGCGGCGTCGTCCATGGTCATGGTTCCGGTGAGCAGGTCCCAGTCGAAGCCGCCCATGCGGAAGGCGGAGCCGTGGTCGGCGAGGATCCGGGCCCCGGGACCCGGCTCGTCCGGCGCACGGCCCGGCCGCGCGGTCGCCTCGCCGCCGCTGCCCGCGTTCATGGGGCCACGCTAGGCGCAGCACCGCCGGTGCGCACCAGGGAGATCTCCTTCACCCCTGGAAGGCCTCCGGCCGGTCGGGCACCGGACCGGCCGGGAAGAGCTCGTCGGGCGGCGACGGCTCGTCCGGGACGACGGGCGCCTCGGAGGGGGGCGGTGCGAACGGGTCGGGGAAGGGGTCGGCGTAGGGATCGGTGTACGGGTCGGGGACCGGCTCCGTGTCCGGGTCGGGGGCCTGCGGCGTCGGCGCCGTCGGGTCGGTGCCCGTGCCTCCGGTGCCGGACGGGTCGGGGGCGTCGGGGAGCGGGACCGTGGGGGCGGGCCGGTCGGGGTCCGGGGAGGCCGGGTCCGGGGCGCTGGGGTCCGGGGAGGTGGGGCGGCCGGGCGTGCTCGGGTCGGGCGTGCCCGAGCCGGCGAGGGCGCAGGCGTCGGGGTCGCAGGCCGGTTCCACGGCGGGTTCCTTGTCCTGCTCCCCGTCGCTGCCGGTCCGCCGCTCGATCCAGGTGCGGTCGGTGGTGTTCACGATGATCAGGCCGGCGACGACGGAGGCGGCGGGCCGGACGGTGATCACGCGGTCGGGGTCGAAGGCGTCCCACGGGTCGCCCCGGTGGATGCCGCCCGGGGCGGCGGCGGGGCTGCGGAGCGGGTTGCCGCAGGCGCAGCGGACGCGCGGGGCCCCGTACCGGTCGACGAGGACCGCCGTACCGGTCTGCAGCACGGCCTGGAAGGGGTTGGCGCGGCCCTCGCGGTAGCCGTGGTCGGTGACGCGGGTGTCGAGGCGCAGGGCGACCGGGGTGAGTCCGCGGAGCCAGCCGGCGACGTCGGTCTCGGGGATGCCGGCGGCCTCGGCGAAGGCGTGCGCCTTGGTGCGGTCGGCGGCGAGGAGGGCGGCCTGCCGCTCGACGTCGCAGCTGCCGATCGCGCGCGTGCCGCCGTAGAGGCCGGGGGCGGAGCCGGCGACCTCCCGGGCCTGCTGCGTCCCGTCGCCGGGCTGCCGGTCGGGGGTGGTGGGCGGCGCGGTGTTCCGGACGGTGGAGGCGGTGAAGGGGTCGGGCCCGTGGGCGCCGAGCGGCTGGAGGAGGACGTCCTGGGCGGGGGCCGCGGCCGGCTCGCCGCCGGCGCCCTCCCCCGCGGAGGAGCAGCCCGTGAGCAGCAGCGCCGAGACGAGGCCCGCGGCCGCGGGGCGGATCCGCCGCGTCCGGCGGAGGGATGAGCGCACCTTGTTCTCCCGACTTTCTCTCCGCCGGGCCCGGTGCCCGGTTCCGGCCAGTGCCTCATGTCTGTCGCAGGGCACGGGCCCCCGCAAGCGGAGAGCGGCCGACCGGGTCGGGACGGGGCAACGGGCCACTTGAACGCGTTCAAGAAAGGACCTACGCTCGACCTGTCGGTTGAACACGTTCAAGTGGGGGTGGCTCCGTATGACCGTGCTGTCGGTCCTGGTGGGATCGGTCGTGATGATCGGCATGTTCTGGGTCGTGCCGACGGGGCTCGCGCTCCTCGACGGTCCCCGGCCGCCCGGCTGGGACCCGCTCCGCCGCGCCTGGCCCCTGCTCGCCGCCCCCGGCGCCCTGGCCCTCTGGCTGCCCCGCTCCACGGCCGCCGCCGCGCTCGCCGCGGTGTACGCCCTCGCCACCCTGGCGCTCGCGCTCCAGGCCCCGGCCCGGTTGACGCTCACCCGCTCGCTCCGGGCGAGCGAGATCGCCGTCCTCTCCGCCCTGGTGGCCCCGTCCGTCGCCGGCCTGGCGCTCGTCGCCGAGCGCGCCTCGTACCCGCTGTTCGGCTTCGACCTGGACGTCCTGGCCCTGACCGTCCCGCACTTCCACTTCGCCGGCTTCGCCGCCGCCCTGGTCGCCGGACTCGTCAGCCGCACGTCCGACGGCCCCGCCGCCCGCCTCGCCGCGCTCAGCGTCCCCGCCGGCACCCTGCTCGTCCTGCTCGGCTACTTCGTCGACGACTGGGCCGAGCTCGCGGGGGCCGTCGTCCTGACGGCCGGCATGGCCGCGGTCTCCGTGCTCACCCTGCGGGAGCGCCGGGAGCTCGCCGCCGACCGGCCCACCCGCGGCCTCCTCGCCGTCTCGGCCCTCGTCCTCGTCGCCACCATGCTGCTCGCGCTCAGCTGGGCGCTGGGCGAGGCGACCGGACTTCCGCACCTCTCCCTGACCTGGACGGCCGCCACGCACGGCCTGGGCAACGCCCTCGGCTTCACCGTCTGCGCGCTCCTCGCCCGGCGCCGCCTCGCGGCGGACCGCGCCCTCCCCTCCCTCCCGCCCCTGCCCCTGCCCCTGCCCCGAACGGAGCTTCCGGCATGACCCGCCTGACGCACGACCTCTCCCGCCCCGCCCCGCGCCGACCGGCCCTCACCTACCGCGAGGTCGGCGCCACCCGCACCCCGGAGGCGCTCCCCGCCGCCTACCACCACCTGCGGCACAGCGCGGTCGTCGGCCACGGCAGGGCCGCCTTCGAAACCGCCGGGGCGGCCGTCACCACCTGGCGGATGCACCGTGCCTCCGGGGCGCGCGTCCGCGCCGACGCCGACCGCGCCGAGCCTGGCGTCCACCTGGTGGTGTCACTGGGCGCCGGCCCGCTCCGGATCGGCGTCCCCTGCTCGGTGATCTGGACGGCGTACGAGGAGAACCGCGTCGGCTTCGCCTACGGCACCCTGAGCGGGCACGCGGAGTGCGGCGAGGAGTCCTTCGTCGTCGAGCTGGAGCCGGACGGCACGGTCCGCTTCACGGTCACCGCCTTCAGCAGGCCCGCCACCTGGTACACCCGGCTCGCCGGGCCCGTGGTCCCGCGGCTCCAGCACGCGTACGCCCGCCTGCTCGGCCGGACCCTCCGACGCCTCGTCGAAGCGTGATCCCGGCCCGATACTGGAAGGGATGGAGTGGTTCACCGCGCCCGACCACTGGCTGAGCCGGATCGTCTTCCAGCGGGGCCTCGCCGGGCTGTACTGCGTGGCGTTCCTGTCGGCAGCCCTCCAGTTCCAGGCGCTGATCGGGGAGCGCGGCATGCTCCCCGTGCCGGAGTACGTGCGCCTGACCCGCGCGCGCCACACGCCCTCCCTCTTCCACTGGCGCTACTCCGACCGGCTCTTCGCGGCCGTCTCCTGGTCCGGCGCCGCCCTCGCGCTCGCGCTCGTCGCGGGCGCGGGGGACGCCGTGCCGCTGCCGGTCTCGATGCTCCTGTGGCTGGTGCCCTGGGCGCTGTACCTGTCCATCGTGAACGTGGGCCAGACCTGGTACTCCTTCGGGTGGGAGTCCCTGCTCCTGGAGACCGGGTTCCTCGCGGTCCTCCTCGGCAACGACGACACGGGCCCGCCGGTCCTCGTCCTGTTCCTGCTGCGCTGGCTGCTCTTCCGCGTCGAGTTCGGCGCCGGACTCATCAAGATCCGCGGCGACCCCTGCTGGCGGAACCTGACCTGCCTCCACCACCACCACGAGACCCAGCCGATGCCCGGTCCGCTGAGCTGGTTCTTCCACCACCTGCCCCGGCCGCTGCACCGGGTGGAGGTCGCGGCCAACCACGTCGTCCAGCTGATCGTGCCGTTCCTGCTCTTCGCCCCGCAGCCGGTGGCCACGGTGGCGGCCGGTCTGATGGTGGCGACCCAGCTGTGGCTGGTGCTCTCCGGCAACTTCGCCTGGCTGAACTGGATCACGATCGTGCTGGCCCTGTCGGTCGTGGACGCCTCCCCGCTCACCGGCGGGCACCCCCAGCCGGATCCGCCGCTCTGGTACGTGGTCGTGGTGGTCGCGGCGACCGCCTTCGTCCTGGTCCGGAGCTACCGCCCCGCGCGCAACCTGCTCTCCCGGCACCAGGCGATGAACCGCTCCTACGACCCGTACCACCTGGTCAACAGCTACGGCGCGTTCGGCACCGTCGGGCGGGTCCGGGACGAGATCGTCGTCGAGGGCACCGAGGACCCGGAGCCGCACCCGGACACGGTGTGGCGCGAGTACGGCTTCAAGGGCAAGCCGGGCGACCCCCGCCGGCTGCCCCGGCAGTTCGCCCCGTACCACCTGCGGCTCGACTGGCTGATGTGGTTCGCCGCGCTCTCCCCCGGGTACGCGCGCGCGTGGTTCGGGCCCTTCGTCGAGCGGCTGCTCGACGGCGACCGGGACACCCTGCGGCTGCTCGCCCACAACCCCTTCCCGGACGCCCCGCCGGCCTTCGTCCGCGCCCGGTTGTACCGCTACCGCTACACGACCTGGCGCGAGCTCCGCGCCACCGGGGCCTGGTGGCACCGGACCCTGGTGAGGGAGTACCTGCCGCCGACCCGGCTGCGGGCATCCGGGGACACCACCCGCTGAACGCCCCGGAGTCCGGACACGGCCCGCCGAACGCACCGGTGCCCCCGGCCGCGAACGGCCGGGGGCACCCGGGGTGAAGCGAGGGGATCAGTCGATGCCCGGCAGGATGTGGGGCTCGGCGAGGTCCTCCTCGTAGCCCGCGAGCCGGATCGGGGCCGCATGGGCCCACACGTCGAGGCTTCCCAGCTCGCCCTTCCGGCGCGGCCGGTCGTTGCGTTCGGCCGGTCGCGGTTCCTGCTTCGTCAGTTCGGGTGTCACCGCGCACTCCTTTGTGTCGCGTACCTGTGGGACAAGTGCCGGTCGGTCGCGGTGGCGCCGTTCGTGGCGGGACCGCGGCCTTGGTGGCAGGCCTGTCCCGGGAAGGCCGTGAGGACGGTGTGTGTCCTCGGTGGCCGACCGTGGGCATCAGACTAACCAAATGAGCACCCCCGCGCTCTACCGGGCTCCAAAGTGTGACGCAATCGGGTGAAGCGAAACGGAAAAGCGCCCCATCAGGCCGATGGGGCGCTCGTGCCGGGACCGCGGGGCCGTCCCTGCGGACGGCCTCCGGATCCACCGTCCGCAGGGGGGCGGTGGTCCGGGCGGTCTACCAGTTGGCAGGGGCGTAGTCCTTCAGGAAGCAGCCGTAGAGGTCCTCGCCCGCCTCGCCGCGCACGACGGGGTCGTACACCCGGGCCGCGCCGTCGACGAGGTCGAGCGGGGCGTGGAAACCGGCCTCGGCGAGGCGCAGCTTGTCGAAGTGGGGACGCTCGTCGGTGATCCAGCCGGTGTCGACCGAGGTCATGAGGATGCCGTCGGTCTCGAACATCTCCTGGCCGCTGGTCCGCGTCACCATGTTCATCGCGGCCTTCGCGGCGTTGGTGTTCGGGTGGCCGGCGCCCTTGTAGCCGCGGCTGAAGACGCCCTCCATCGCCGACACGTTCACGACGTAGGCGCGCCCGCTGGGGGCCTTCTTCGCGGCCTCGGCCATCGACGCCCGCAGCTTGCTGATGAGGATGAACGGGGCCGTGTAGTTGCAGAGCTGGGTCTCCAGGAGCTCCACCGGGGAGATCTGCTCGATGCTCTGCACCCACGTGTTGCTCTCGACGACGTCCGGCACCAGGCCGCCGGCGTCGATGGCGGTGCCGTCGAGGTGCTTGGCGATGGTGGCGTTTCCCGCGACGAGCGCGAGGTCGGCGACCTGCTGGGCCTCCAGGTCCCGCACGCCGGCGGGAAGCTCGGACGAGCCGACGAGCTCGCCGACCGCGCCGGAGTTGAACGCGCCGATGACGTGGTGGGCGGGGAGCTCACCGGCCGGCAGCGGGGCGTTCTCGCCCTCGACGAGGGCGGAGTAGGCGGAGGGCAGGCGGCGCACGGTCTGCGTCGCGTTGTTGATGAGGATGTCCAGGGGGCCGGCCTCGGCCACCTGGTCCGCGAGGGCCACGGCCTGGGCGGGGTCGCGCAGGTCGATGCCGACGACCTCCAGGCGGTGCATCCAGTCCGCGGAGTCCTCCATCGCCTTGAACCGGCGGATGGCGTCCTTGGGGAAGCGGGTGGTGATGGTGGTGTGGGCGCCGTCGCGCAGCAGCCGCAGCGCGATGTACATGCCGATCTTGGCCCGGCCGCCGGTGAGCAGCGCGCGCTTGCCGGTGAGGTCGGCGCCGGCGTCGCGCTTGGCCCGGTTCAGCGCCGCGCACGGCTGGCAGAGCTGGTGGTAGAAGTAGTCGACCTCGACGAACCGCGTCTTGCAGACGTAGCAGGAACGCGGACGCTGGAGTATCCCCGCGATCCGCCCCTCCTCGGTGACGGAGGTGGGCAGCAGGCCCTCGGTCTCGTCGTCGATGCGCTGCGCGGAGCCGGTCGCCGTGGCCTCGGTGACCGCCTTGTCGTTCGCGGTCTTCGCGGCCCGGCGCTCCTGGCGGCGGCGCTGCTTCACGGTCCGGTAGATCCCGGCGGTGGCGCGCCGGACGGTGATCGCGTCCGGGTGGTCGACGTCGATCCCGTCGAGCTCGTCGAGGACGCTCAGGCAGACGGCCAGGCGCTCGGGGTCGATGCCCGGCCCGTATTCCTGGTTTTCTTCGGTCACCGTCATGGCCTTCGGGTTCCTCGTTCGCTCGTACGTCGCCGCTCGCGGGCATTCAAAGGCCCAACTTTACGGAGCGGGGGGCCGCGCCTCCAAACCCGTTCGGGGGGCGTGGTCGAAGACACAGTCGCCGCACAGCCCGCCGCCCGGTGCGCGGTAGTAGAGGCAGCAGCTGGTGCGCCGCAGCCGGGGGCCGCGGACCGTCCCGGCGAGGTCCGGGTGGTCCAGGAGGCCGGAGACCAGGGAGGCCGCCCGCCGGGCCGCCTCCGGCCGTCCGTGGGCACGCGCCCAGCGGGTCAGCTCGCGCAGGGCGCCGGCGAGGGCGGAGCCGGCGTTGCCCCACAACAGCCGCGGGGAGACGTTCCCGTCGCGGCGCAGCGCCTCGTGGAGCGGGACGAGGTGGGCCTCCTGGACGGCCGCGCGCAGTTCGGCCACGGTCGCGGGGCGGGTCGTGGAGCCGGTCCAGCACAGGTCGTCGGGCGAGGTCAGCGCCCCGTCCCAGGAGAGCCCGGCGGGGTCGAGGGCCGGGAAGCGGCCGTGGAGCGCGGCGGGGCCGAGGGCGACGGACCAGAGCCGGGCGGCGAGCCCGAGGTGGGCGACGGAGGCGCCGACGCGTCGCTCGGGGACGCCGAGCCGGGCGGTGACGTGGTCCACGCGCGCGGTGAGGGGGCCGTCCTCCCCCGCGTACAGCCGGGCGAGCGGGCGGTGCGCGCCGCCGGTCACGGGGGCGGTGGTCCGCAGGGCGAAGAAGCCGCCCGGCGCCCCGCTGTCGCCGCTCGCGCCGAGTCCCATGCGCACGCCCCCGCCCCGGAGTCCTGTCGTCGGCCCCCACCGTAACTTCTCCGAAGGCCCCCGAGGCCCCCTCGGAGCCGCCGCACGGAGACCGTAAAGGTCGCTTTGCACCCCTTCCGACCTGCGCGGGTGTACATCCGGAGGCGTACGCGGGGGCCGTGTACTGCGTCGGTGGTACCCACGAAGACGTCCCCTGGTACGACGACGGGAACGGCCGGGAAGAGAGATCGTGGAAGGTATGAGTCCACTCGTGCTGTCCGTCGCCCTGGCCCTGACCTCCGCGGTCGCCTACGCGGCCGCGGCGATCGTGCAGGAGCGTGTCGCGGCCTCCGCCACGGGTCCGCGCTACGCGCCGCTGCGCAGCCCCGCCTGGTGGGTCTCCGTCCTGCTGAACGGCGCCGGTGCGACCCTGCACGTCGCCGCCCTGGCGTACGGGCCACTCAGCCTGGTCCAGCCGCTGGGTGCGCTGACGATCGTCTTCGCGCTGCCCATGGCGGCCCTGTTCGTCGGCCGCCGGGCCGGGCGGCGGGCCTGGCACGGCGCGCTGATGGCCACGGCGGGCCTCGCCGGACTGCTGAGCCTCACCAGCGGCTCCGAGGCCGGCTCCCTGTCCGACGGGGAGCGGTGGCTGCTGGCGGGCGCCACCTTCGGCGCGGTGGTCGTCCTGTTCACGGCCGCGCGCCTGGTGGGCCGGTCGGTGCTGCGCAGCGTCGTGCTCGCCGCGGCGGCGGGCGTCTCCTTCGGCATCGCCTCCGTCCTCACGAAGGCCGTGGCCGAGGAGTGGACGCCCCGGGCCCCGCTCGCCGAGTGGACGGGGCTGCTGCTCCTCTCCGGGTTCGCGGTGACCGGCCTCCTGCTCTCCCAGGCCTCGTACCGGGGCGCGGGGCTCGCCGCCCCGCTGGCCACCGTCACGGTGGTGAACCCGGTGGTCGCGGCGGCGGTGGGCCTGACGCTGTTCGGCGAGAGCTTCCGGTACGGCACGGCGGGCACCGTCGCCGCGCTGGTCTGCGGCACGGTCGCGGCGGCCGGCCTCGTCCAGCTCACGCTGGACCGCATGGCCGTCCCGCACGAGCCGCCGTCGGCGACGGACTCCCCGGCGTCAGAAGGAGACGCCCCGCGCCCTGAGATACGCCAGGGGGTCGATGTCGGAGCCGTACCCGGGGCCCGTCCGGATCTCGAAGTGGAGGTGCGGTCCCGAGCTGTTGCCGGTCGATCCTGAGCGCGCGATGCGCTGACCGGCGTGCACCCGCTGGCCCTCGCGGACGGTGAGGGCGGAGAGGTGCCCGTACTGGCTGTAGCGGCCGTCGTCGTGCCGCAGGACGATCTGGTAGCCGTACGCGCCGCCCCACCCGGCGGAGACGACCCGGCCGCCGGCGACGGCCTTGACCGAGGTGCCGGTGGGCACGGGGAAGTCGACCCCGGTGTGGTAGCCGCTGGACCAGGAGGAACCACGGGTGCCGTACCGGGTGCCGATGCCCGCGGAGACGGGCGCGGAGTAGCTGTGCCCGGCCGGCTGGGAAACGGGCTTGGGCGCGGGCCTGTGGCTCGGCTTGGTGTGGGGCTTGGGGTGCGGCTTGGGGGTGTGCGGCTTGGGGCTCGGCTTCGGATTGCCGTGGGGCTTGGCCACGGGCTTCGCGACCGGTTGGGCGTGGGGCTTGGCGGACGGCCTCGCGGAGGGGCGGGCGTCGGGCGACTTGGGGAGCACGGCCTTGGGCGCGGCGGCCTTGGGGGGCGCGGCCTTGGAGGGCGCGGCGGCCTTGGGGGGCACGGTCCTGGGAGGCGCGGCCTTGGCCGGTCGGGCGGTCCTGGGGGCCGGATCGGCCTTCTCCGCCTTCCTGGGGGCGGTGATGCGCAGGGTCAGGCGCTGGCCCGGGTGGATGAGGTCGGGATCGTCGCCGACGACGGACCGGTTGGCCTCGTACAGGCGCTGCCAGCCGCCCTTGACGTGCTCGTCGAGGGCGATCTCCGACAGGGAGTCGCCGGGCGTCACGGTGTACATCTCGCGCACGGTGGGCACGGTGGTCGGGCTCGTGCCGTGCGCCGCCCGCTCGGGTAAGACGCGCTGCCCCGGCAGGGACGCCGTGCGGACCGCGTTCCCGCCGCCGGTCGGCTCGTCCGTCGTGGCGCGCCGGGTGGTGACGTGGGGCGCCTCCCCGCCCCGGGCGAGCCCCGCCCCGGGGCCGCAGGACGGCCACGCACCGGGGCCCTGGCCCTTCAGAACGCGTTCGGCGATCGCGATCTGCTGGTCCTTGGAGGCGAGGTCGGCGCGCGGCGCGTAGTGCGTGCCGCCGTACCGCTCCCAGGTGGACTGGCTGAACTGGAGGCCGCCGAAGTAGCCGTTGCCCGTGTTGATGTGCCAACTGGAGGAGGACTCGCAGGACGCGACCTTCTCCCAGACGTCGAGCGAGGCGGCGTGCGCGGCGCCCGCTCCGATCAGCGGCAGCGCCATGCCGGCGCCTCCCGCCGTGACGGTGAGCGAGGCACGGTTGATCCGGCTCGGCTGGTGGCGGCGGTGACGTCCGCGTACGGCCATGGGCCCCCCTTGAACACAGCAACAGCCGTCCAAGTTAGGGGTGGCGCACGCTCCGTGACAAGGGTCGCGCGGAAGCTCGGTCTCCTTCCGTCACCTCCACGTCGGCTCCGGCGGCCCGCCGGCGGGCCCGGGTTCGGGCCGGGGCTCGGGGTCCGGTACGGGGCCGCCCGGCTGGGGAGTCGGCGGAGGCGCGGGCTCCGGCGGGGCCGGCACCGGGTTCGGCGGGGGCCCGGGCGGCGGGATCGGCGACGGGGGCAGCGGGTCGGGGAAGGGGTGGGTCATCACGGACCTCTCGGTCGACGGGCTCTCCTGCACGGGGTCCCCCCTCTCCAGGGTCGCTCCGCCGCCCCGGCCGCGCCCGCCGGACCCCGCCCTTCGGGGCACCCGGGCCCCTCGCGGAGAGGACCGGGTGACCGGCGGAGTTCCCCTCAGACGGAGGCGGGCACGGCGTGCGGGGGGCGCACCGTGTCGCTGCCGGGGACGGGGGCGGACGCGTCGGCGCCCAGCTCCACGATGCGGTTGTCGCCGTCGACGTGCACGACGCGCGGCACGAAGGTCCGCGCCTCCGCGTCCTCCATCTGCCCGTAGCTGATGAGGATCACCAGGTCGCCGGGGTGGACGAGGTGGGCGGCGGCACCGTTGATCCCGATGACGCCGGAGCCGCGCTCGCCCTCGATGACGTAGGTCTCCAGGCGGGCCCCGTTGTCGATGTCGACGATGTGGACCAGCTCACCGGGCAGCAGATCGGCCGCCTCCATCAACTCCGCGTCGACGGTGACCGAACCGACGTAGTGCAGATCGGCCTGGGTCACGGTGGCGCGGTGGATCTTGGACTTGAATATCGTTCGTATCACTGAGGTACTCCTGGACATAGGCTCCCTGCCTGCGTTTTTGCAGGTCAAAGGCTGTTTCCACACCCTACAACGAGTCGCAAGTTCGGGCAGCTGTCCCCAGGTTTTTCAGGACTCATGCTGACCACTTGCTGACTTTCCTGACGCATCATCAGGCAATGCTGGGGGCTTCACCCGCCCCTCAGGACCGACCGCGACGACTTCACAAGCCTACGCAGCTCTCGCCCATGAGCCCCCGTGATCGCCGTCACCCCGACGGATCGGCGACGACCTCCGATCCCCGCATCCGCGAGGCCCCGCCATCACAGGAACCCTCGAAACGGCGCGGCAACCTAGCAGTGAATCCCGGGTCGGCGAAGCCGACGATTCTCATGACCATGGCCACAGTCCGCCCGGTGACCCTTAGCAGTGCCACAGGGCGACCACCGAGAATCCCCGGAATCCGGCCAGAGCAGAGTGCGACCCGGCACTGCGATCAGCCCCAGAGCAGCCTCGAGGAGCCGTCTCACCCATGGAACCGCAGCCGCACCCCTCCGAAAACGGCCGACCTCGCAGGCGCCAGCCCGTCGAGCCCGTCCTCATGGAGACCTCCGAGGTCGCCGCGATGCTCAGCATGTCCACGAGCTGGGTCTACAGGGAAGCGTCGAAACTGGGCTTGAAGGGGTACAAACTCGGCCGAGGCAAGAACGCCAAGGTCCTCTACAAGAGGACTGAGGTCTTCAAGTGGCTGGAGCAACAGAAGATCCACTAGCTCGATCTTCACCGCCCCCATCGAACGGAGCGTCACACTGGACCACTTGGCTAGGTGGCCGTCGAACACCTGCCGAAGCAAAGGGGATTCTGGAAAAACCCGACAGATACTCGCAAGCAACCGCCCCCTTCAGGGATTGTCAGTGGCATGGGTGACGATGTCCACCCGTACTGATTGGCCTGTGGGGGGACATGGTGCACCTGAGTCGTATTGCTGTCAGCGGCTTCCGGGCAAGCGCAGAGGAGGAGATGGCCTGTGATCTTCCCGGTCGTTTCAGTGTGCTGATCGGAGCCAACGGCGCCGGGAAGACGACACTCACGGACGCCCTCTACCTGGCGCATCCCACCAGCCGTTTTCCGGTCCTGCCGAGGTACGGATCCGCCACGCTCGCACCCGAAAGGTCCGCCCGCAGCATCGAGGTTGCCTACAAACTGGGCGACAGCCTCGCCGAGGAAGGGCGTCTCGGACGCCAGTTACACGAGGTCGACCACCGGCCCCTCGGCCACATCGCCCAGAACTGGGGCGTCACGCTGAGCCGTCGGCTCGGAAGCGTCGCCACGAAGATCGAGAGCGCGCACGGCAGGTCCTTGGACCTGGACCCGTACAAGTTGATCTATCTGCCGGCCTGGCGCCATCCGCTCGACGAGCTGGCGCGTCGCGAGGCGCGGATCCTGGTCGAGCTGCTCCGTGCCGAGCAACAGCGCCTGAACGGTACCCGGAACCTGGTGGGGCTTCGGGCGCGCGCCTCCCAGCTGCTCGAGGAGCTGGCCAAGGAGAGCATCATCGACGCCGTCGAGAAGCGGATCGGCGGATATCTCACGGATCTGTCGGCCGGAGTGGACCACCAGTGGCCATACATACGCGGCCAGGTCATCGACGACACCTACTTGGCCCGCGTCCTGGAAGTCATGCTTGCCGTCATGGAGGGGCGGAAGTTTGCCCGGCCGCTCGAAGTATCCGGGCTGGGATACGTCAACCTGCTGCACATCGCCGTGACACTGGCGGCGATACCAGACTCCACCGAACCCCCGCAGGCAAGCGTCTGGCCCCCCTCGGACACTTCAGATCAGCCGCCCCTCACCGAGGAGGAGCAAATCCGGGAGGCGACCCTGAACCTCGAACAGGCACAGGCGGACGCCGACGCGGAGGAGGACTCCTTCTTCGGTACGAAGCCATTCCACGCGACGGTCGTCATCGAGGAGCCCGAGGCCCACCTCCATCCGCAGTTGCAGCAGGCTCTGGTCCGCTACCTGCGCAGGACCGTCAAGAAGCGACCGGAGCTACAGGTCGTCCTCTCCACTCACGCGACAGACATCATCACGTCCTGCGCCCCGGAGGAGCTCGTCGTCGTCCGCCGGACGGCACGGGGAAGGGTCTGCCGTACCGTCGCCGACGTCGTACCGGCCGAGCACCGCGACGTCACACTGCGGAAGACACGGCTCCATCTGGACGCCAGCCGATCCGCCGCACTGTTCGCCGAACGCCTCCTGCTGGTCGAGGGCGTCACTGACGCCGCTGTCGTGCGGGAGTTCGGCAGGACCTGGGCCAGCACGGACGCACACAAGCACGCGTTCATCGACGCGCTCAGCATCGTGCACATGGGTTGGAAGGTCGGACAGTGGCCGGTGCACCTTCTGGCAACCCGAGGCAGCGAGCTGTGCACCAGGCTGGCGATCCTCGTCGACAACGACCTGCCCTTCGACAGCGAGGAGCGAAAGAAGCCGGGATGGCTCTCCGATCATGACCCGTCGGTCGTCGACGCCTTCGTCAGTCACCCGACCTTGGAGCCGTCCATCACCGAAGGCAATGAGGACATGGTCGAGGACGCCCTACACGAGGTCGGTCTGCACCTGGCAGAGGTGACGCCCCAGGCGGTGTACGAGCTGTTCCGCGGCAGCCGGCGTAAGAAGGGCGACTTCGCGCTGGCCTTCGCCGGTCTCCTCGCGGAGGCCAACGAAACAGACCCCGAGCAGGCTTGGTTCCTTCCGGTCGTGCCCGAGCACATGCGGCAGCTGTTCGAATTCCTGTACGCGCCCGCCCCAGCCGACGAAAGTTATGCCGGGTCAGAGAACACCTCCCTCGGTCCCCTCATCGAGCCGGACTGGCTCGCGGTGGAGGGCGAACAGGGCATGGACGAGCAGTACGCCACAGATGTGGAGGGCTTCCGCTGGCTGGACGAGGAGGAGGAGGAGGAAAGCTACTGGGCGGAAGCAGCTAGGGACGAACCGTTCACCGGCGCGCCGGAGCCGGATGCGCCACCCTGGGAAGAACTCCTGCCTCGGTTCCCCTCCCCCAGGGGCGCCTGGCCCACAGCCGCACATCGAATGACGAACACCGATGAGTAGTCGCCGACCTGAAAACCCCGTCCTCACCCGGGAACAGCTCCTTGTCGCCGCCAGCCCTCATCGCCTCCTCTACATAGAGGCGTTCCCGGGTTCGGGGAAGACGACCGTCTCGCACCAACGCTTCGGCCTGCACCGCTTCGCGCGCACGACCGACCACCGGGCGGTCGTGGCGGTCAGCTTCACCCGCTCGGCCACCGAGGAGATACGCAGCCGCGTGTCCCGACAGTGGGGCCCTTCAGCCCTGACCTGGCCCCATCGCATCGTCACGCTCGACACCGTCCTCAACGACCTGCTCACTCACCTCCTACGCTCCCGGGTCCTCCAGTGGCCGGGCAGCCACGAGGAATTGGAGGTGCTGGACACGTGGCCGACCCACCTGCCCACCATGCGCACGAAAGCGAAACCGGTTCTCCGCCTCGTGGGCACCCATGTCATCACCACCTACCAACAGGAGGACGAACCGGGGTACCACATAAAGCCAGCGGACTTCTCCGCAGCAGTGGGCGATGGGCGGTGCACCCATGAGAACGTTCGTGAGGTCCTGCGCGACGCCCTCGACACTGAGGGCGTACGTGCCCAGGTGACGGCCTACTTCACCATGGCGATCAGGTCCCTGCTCGTCGACGAGGTCTACGACGCGAACGACTTGGACGTGGAGATCATCCGCGTGGCGGCGGACGCGGGACTGGCTGTCACCCTGGTGGGAGACCCCTGGCAGGCCCTCTACGCCTTTCGCGGCGCCCGCCCGGAGAGTGTGCGCCGGCTCCTCGGACTGCTGGAGTTCGAACGCGGCGAACTCCGGACCACCTTCCGATGGCGCGACAGCGTGACCCAGACGTCACTGACACAGGGACTGCGCCGCGGGGAAAGCACGATCCTGCCCGCGGGAGCGACGAAAGCCGTCAATGTCGTGCTCGCGCGGAAGTGGCAGTCGCTGTGGGACTGCGCCCCTCAGGTTCTCCCCCTGGCCACCGCCAGGTGGAAGATGGGGGCGCTCCAGAAATCCTTGTGCACCTTGCTTCTGAACGAACTCACTCAGACGGCCCTCGGCCTGCCTGCCTTGTTCCTCCCGGAGGCCTGGACCACCCTGGGCATCAAGGAGGCCGAGACGTTCGAGAAGCTGCGTCCGGACCTGCAGAGCACGCTCCAACGCCTGGCAGACCAGGACGAACTCTCCGAGGTCTGGACCGCCTTGGTGCGTACCGTGGTCGCTACGACCCGCGTCGAGCCTTCGGAGGGGCACAAACGGACACCGCGCAAGGCTCTCGGCCACCTGCGCATGCGCCTGAACGTTCAGCACGAACGCCTGGTACTCGGTCTGACCTGTCATCAGGCGAAGGGCAGGGAATGGGACAGGGTCGGAGTGCGGCTGGAGGAGTCCGACGCGGCCGCGCTCCGCAAGGGCCTCGACCCCGGCGACGAGGCTCACCGCGCGCTCTACGTCGCACTCACCAGAGCACGACACCTCAGCGTCATGGTGTGAGGGCTCTTGAGCCCGTTGTCTCCTCCGACCAGCCGTGTTCGCCTCTCCGCGCCGCACGGAGGTGTGACCGGCGGTAGGGCCTGCCAGACGCGTCCACTGCCCAAGACGTAGACGATCACGACGAGCAGCGTCTCATCGGACATCCTCTGCGGCCGCACCCTTCTTCTGGACAACGTGGCAGACACGCGGCTAAACGACCCGCCGTCTCGGTTCCTAAATGTGGAATACCGCGAGCTCTCCGACGATTGGTCTTCGTACGAAGATCACGGGAGGGGGCGCTGGTGGCCGAGCTGATGCTGTTCCGGCGGGACGCGGACGGGCGGGATGTCGAGCTGTCCGGTTCGACGGTGGCGCTGGAGGTGGAGCTGCAACGGCGGGTCGAGGCCGGGCTGGAGCAGATGCTCGGCATCCGGTTCGTGGCGTCGGAATACGCGACCGGTCCGTGGCACCGGGGGCGGATCGACACCCTGGGCCTGGACGAGAACGGCAGCCCGGTGGTGATCGAGTTCAAGAGGGGCTCCGACAGCGGGGTGCTGTCGCAGGCGGTCTCGTATCTGTCCTGGTTGCGTTCGGCGCAGCACGAGTTCGAGGCGCTGGTCCGGAAGGTGCTGGGCGCGGAGGCAGAAAGGTCGATCGACTGGCGGCGTCCGCGGATGGTCTGCATCGCGGCCGGCTTCTCCCACCACGACCGGGTGGCCGTGCAGTGGCTGCCCGAGCGGATCGACCTGGTGCGCTACCGGATCTTCGAGGGCGGCCTGCTGAGTCTGCTGCTCGTCGATTCCTCGCCCGGCTCAGCGAGCGCCGCTTCGTCTCGGCGGAGCCGGGAGCGGGACGCGGTGGTCGGCAGCGCGCCGGCGGCACCGGTGGCTCCTGCGCCGGCGGGTGCCGGCCTCGTGCCGGAGTGCTTGCGGGACCTGTACGCGGAGCTGGACGAGGCGCTCACGGCGTGGGACGACGTCGAGGTGGCGCCGCTGCGGCACTACATCGCCTACCGGCGGCTGGTGAACATCGCGTCCGTGATCTTCCGTCCTAAGCACGAGGCGATCCTGGTCTATCTCAGACTCGACCCGGACTCGGTCATGCTGGAGGAGGGCTTCACCCGGGACATGCGCGGGATCGGGCACCTGGGGGCCGGGGACCTGGAGGTGCGCCTCGCCTCGGCGGCCGATCTGGAGAAGGCGGCGCCGTTGATCCGGCGGGCGTTCCAGGCGGCGTGACGCAACGAGAAGGGCGGCTGGTGCATCGGTCATTCGATGCACCAGCCGCCCTTCGGCGTCTGCAGCCCACCGGCCCCTGGCTCTCTCCGCTCTCATGATCACGCCTCCGGTCCGGCCAGGTCGAAGTCGTCCTTGGTCAGCTCTGCGCGGAGCCGCTGCTCGGCCACGTCGGCGTAGTGCGGGGACAGCTCGACGCCCACGAAGCGACGTCCCTCGCGAAGGGCCGCGACGCCCGTGGAGCCGCTGCCGGTGAACGGGTCGAGGACGGTGCCACCCTCGGGGCAGACCTGTACGAGCTGCTGCATGATCTCGACGGGCTTCTGGGTGATGTGGACCCGGTCCTTGCGGGGCTGGGAGGCGATGTAGTGGCCGGGCAGGTAGAGGTCGCGGGTGTTGTCGAGGGATCCCTTGACGCCCCAGACGATGAACTCGGAGTCCTGCTTCGGCCCGCCCTTGCGGGGCCGGCTGGCGGGCTTGATCCACGGGATGGTGCCGCTCCAGGTCCAGCCGGCCATCTGCAGGGCGTCGGTCGTGGTCGGTTCCTGGCGCCAGTCGGTGAAGACCATGGCCACCGCGTGCTCGGTGGAGGCCCGGTACGCCTCGGTGAGCAGTTCGGTCAGCCAAGAGCGGTAGGAGCGCTGATCGCGGTTCTCTCCTGGGAAGTCGGCGAGGGCGTGGGCGCTGTTGCTGGTGACGTACTTGGCGCGCGCGGTCCGTCCGGTGCGTTCCGAGCTCGTACGGCCGCCGGAGTTGTACGGCGGGTCGGTGATCACGGCGTTGACGCTCTCGTCCGGGAGGGACTTCAGCACGGTCAGGGCGTCGCCTCGGTGCAGCGTGTAGCTCATGGGAAGGGCCTTTCTCAGGGCATGGCGGGGCTGAGACCGCTCCGGGCAGCGCTCAACGGCGTTCTTCCGGGGCGGGGTTGTGCTGGAGGTTAACGGCTGTCTCCGGCCGGACCTAACGCGGCGGCGCTGGCTCGGGGCCGGCCTCGGAGGTCGTTTGGTGCGGCCGGAATCTCTGTCTACTGTCTCGCCGTGTCACCGGGCAGGAGCCTCGCTCCACCGCCGCTGACCTGTGCTTTTCCGTGCCGCCTCGTCCAGTCGAGCGGTATCGGAGGCACGTTGTCCCCTTCCTTCCCACACGCCGTCAGGAGCCTCGGTGCACTGCCTGAGATTACGAGCGCGGCTGGCTGCCGCGCGTGACCTGAGACCGGCGTCCGGGAGCCACCAACTCCTCTGACCTGGGCCCGCCCGAGCGGCGGATGCACATCGGCGCGGTGCCGACGGCTTTGCACGAGAAGTCGGCACCGCGCCTCCTACGAACACCGAGGAGCCACTGCGATGCAGCATGCCCTGATACATCCGCGCCCCGACCCGACGCCGTCACCCGGCCGGCACCGCCGCCTCGGTGAACGGCGGCGGCGATGAAGAAGTCCACCGGAGCCGTCGTCGGTCTCTGCGCAACCGCTCCGCTGCTGCTGGCCGTTCCGGTTCTCGCCATTGGAGCCGGGACCGCCTCGGCCACCTGCTCGACCGGCGGAGCACAGGATGTGGATACCGCCGCTGTCGCCGCCCAGGTGAAGGCCATCCTGGACGGCGGCGACAAGGGCTCGATCTCCGTGCCGGGCCTCGACGACCCGGCCGAGCAGGTGCCCAACGCCAAGACGATCCAGGCCACCGGCGTCGCGATGAACATCCCGGCCCGCGGGCAGGTCGTCGCCCTGGCGACCGCCCTGCAGGAGAGCGGCCTTCGGAACCTGACCTACGGCGATCGGGACTCGCTGGGGCTTTTCCAGCAGCGCCCGTCGATGGGCTGGGGCACGGCGAACCAGATCCTCGACCCAATACACGCCTCGACCAAGTTCTACAAGGGGCTGCGGAAGGTCTCGGGCTGGCAATCCCTGTCCGTCACGCAGGCCGCCCAGGCCGTGCAGCGGTCGGGCTTCCCGGAGGCGTACGCCAAGTGGGAGCCGCTGGCCACCGCCCTGCAGAAGGCCATCAAGCCCCTGCTGCCGAAGGCCGGTGGCGCGTCACCGGACCCTTCGCCATCCGGCTCGGCCGGCACCGGCAGCCCTGCGCCCGGTATCGCGGGCGGTTGCAGCGCCGAGGGGGACGGGACCGACTTCGGCACCATCCCGCCCGGCGCGCTGCCGACCGAGTACGAGATCCCCGCCGACGCTCCGCGACAGGTCCAGACGGCGATCCGGTGGGCGCTCGGCCAGCTCGGCACGCCGTACCAGTGGGGCGGGACCTGCACGAACTCCCACGGCAAGGACGCCATGGGCCGGTGCGACTGCTCCTCCCTGATGCAGCAGGCGTACAAGGCCGCCGGGGTCACCCTGACGCGCACGACGTACACACAGGTCAAGGAGGGCAAGGCGGTGCCGGTCGACGCCCTTCAGCCGGGTGACCTGCTCTTCACCGAGGGGACGGCCGCCACACCCGAGCACGTCGGGATGGTCATCGGGCAGGGCCTGATCGTGCACGCCCCACACACCGGCGACGTCGTCCGCATCACGACCCTCGCCTCCTGGAAACCGCGGATTCTCGCGGCCCGCCGAGTCGTCTGACCGGCGTTTCTTCCCCTCTCCCCCTTTCCTCGCACCGCCGCTTCGCCCCAGCGGGCCTTGGCGTGCACGTTATCGAACTGGAGTTCTCCATGTATCTCGCTGACCAGGTCATGCAGCTCGCCTATGACCCCGGGATCAAGCCGAACGAGGGCGGTCTGCCGGGTCTGTCCGTCCTCAAGCAGGTGATGGGCTCGATCAACCTGTTCGGGCTCATCGCCGTGGTCGGCGCTCTCGCCGTCAGCGCGGGCGTGTGGGCCTGGGGCCACCACTCCGGCGGCCACCAGGCGGAGGCCAACGGCAAGAAGGGCGTGCTGGTGAGCGCCGGCGCGGCCCTTCTGCTCGGTGCGGCGAACGGCGTGGTCGCGTTCTTCAGCACGCTGGGGACGCAGGTCCACTGATGGCTCAGCACTCCACCCACCCCGGCGGCGCATCTCGCGTGCGCCGCCGGGCGCTGCTCGGCACCGTCGTCCTGGCGGTGCTCGTCGGCCTCGCCGGCCTGGCCGCGTATCTCACCCGCAACGGCAGGGGCCCATCCGAAGCCCCTGCTCCACCACCGAGTTCGCCCTCGGTCACCTCTTCGGCCCCTTCGGCGTCCGGGTCTTCCACCCTCTACACCCGTCCTCGTGCCCTTCCGGTCCCGCCGAAGACGCATGACCCGATCGCGTACGGGAAGGCAGCCGCAGTAGCGCTGTGGTCCTACGACACTCGTGCGTACGCGCAGCCCGAGCTGCGGATGGCTCTGCGCGGGTGGCTGACCACGGAGGTGAAGTACGCCGATCCGGCCTCGGTCGACAAGGTCGTTCCCTCGGCGGTGCTGTGGAAGGAGATGGCCGCCAACGGCCAGTTCGCCACGGCCAAGGTGTACGAGGGGCACTTCCCGAACGCGTTCACCCGGGCCCTGCAGGAAGACCCCGGCGCGATCACCCAGGCGTACGTCTACGCCGTCACGGTCTCCGGCAAGCAGTCGATCGCCTGGAAGGGCTCGCCCGACGGCGGTGCGGAGAGCCGTGCCACCACCCTCGCGGTCCAGTGCCGGCCCAACCATCCCTGCGCCCTGGTCGGCGTCATGCCGTCCGTCGCGCCCTGATCCCCGTCTGAGAAAGGAGGTATCGCCATGGGAGTCTGCGACTTCCCGCTGATGGACAAGGTGTGCGGCGCCGTCGACTTCGCCACCAATCCCGCTGGAACCGTGACCGACGGCATAGGCGCGTGGATCGCGAAGTCGATGGGCGAGCTGGCGGCCAGCGCGGCCGATCTCGCCGCGAAGGCCGTCAACGAGACGACCGCCATCGACCTCAACGCCGGATGGTTTCGGGACAACTACGAGCTCCTGCTGCCCATCGGGCTCGCCCTGACCGTCGGCATCTTCTGCATCCAGCTGATGACCGCGGCCTGGCGACGCGATGAGCGCGCTCTTGCTCAGGCTGCGTTCGGCACCATGACCGGCGTCCTGTTCAGCTTCTGCGCAGTCGCTTTCACCAGCGTCGCCATCACCGTGGTCGACGCCCTGTCCGACGGGCTGTTCCAAGCGGCCAACACCTCCGTCGACGACGCGATCCGGCGCGTGGTGAAGGTCAACGAGTTGGGGGCGATGTACGGCCTCGGCTGGGGTGTCCCGGCCCTGGTCGCTCTCGGGTGCGCGATCGGCGCCTTCCTGTACTGGGGTGTCATGGTCGCGCGCAAGGTCGGTGTCCTGATCATGGTCTCGCTCGCCGTGTTCGCCGGTGCCGGCGGTGGCTGGGAGGTGGCCAAGCGGTGGCGGCGTGGCTGGATCGAGGCCACCGCCACTCTGGTCGTCTCGAAGCTCCTGATGACCGTGGTCTTCCTGATCGGCGTTTCCGCCATGGGCAAGAGCGACGCCGGCGACGGGATGGCGGCTCTGTCCGACGCGATGGCGGGCATCGTCGTGATGGTCCTCGTGCTGCTCTGCCCGTACGCGACGTACAAGTTCGTGCACTGGGCCAGCGACGGCGGCGGTCACGACGACCTGCACCGCACCGGCGTCGCCGGCATGGCGGTCGCCGCCGGGGCAGCGAAGGCCGCGGGCAGCCTGGCGATGCAGGCCAGCACCGGCGCTCCCGCTCCCCAGGGCCCGAGCAAGGTCCCCGGTGCGGGCGCCGATGGCGTCGCCTCCGGCATCAATCCCGCCGGCGGCAACCTGAGCAAGGAGGGCATCGACGCCGGTCCGCCCAGGCAGCAGCCCCGCTTCCGGTACGGCGAGGACCCGAACGCGACCGGCGACAAGGGCCGGGCCCTGATCCAGCGGCCCGGGATCCCACCGCTGATCACGCGTCCCGGCGCGGACGAAGCGGAAGGGCCGGAGGCGCTCGTCCACGGCGTCACCGGCAGTTCCGGCTATCTCGTCGGCGCGTCGGCACCGGGCGGCAGCATGACCTCCCTGCCGCCTGTCGGCCCCGCGGCTGCGCCGCCGTCTCCCGCCGGACCGTCGGCCACCGGTTCTCCGACGCCGACGAACTGGGTGTTCCCCACTCAGCCGCCGTCGGGTTCCTGACCCATCACACCCGGGGCGGGCCGTACACCACGGCCCGCCCCACCCCGACCGACCAGCAGAGGAGCCCCGCCATGACGTCCAGAAGAACGCCGCACGCCCTGCCCCTCGTCCGCTCCCACCATCTGGAACCACCATGTCCGGCAAGCACCAGGCCCCTACGGCCACCGTGAAGTTCCCCCACCGCAGCAGGCGCGGCATCCTGCTCGGCCTGACCGCCCCGCAGCTGATCGTCGCCGGCCTCACCGGCCTTCTCCTTCTCGTTGTCGTCCTCACCCGCGGCGTGATCGGCGCTCTCGTGCTCATCCCGCTGTGGGCCGTCATCACCCTCTTCGTCTTCGTCCGCCACCGTGGCCGTGCCCTGGCGGACTGGACGCCGATCGTCACCCGGTACGCCCTGCGCCGGATGCGCGGCCAGCTCGTCTGGCTCACCCGGCCCTCCCGCCGACCGACCCGCGAAGGACTCCTCCACCTGCCCGGCACCGCCGCCAGCCTGCGCGTGGCCACCGCGCCCGACGGTAGGTACGGTGCGGTCCACGATCCCCACAGCGGAACGCTGACCGCCGTGGTCAAGGTCTCCTCCCGCGCCTACGCGCTGCTCGACCCGGGTACCCAGCACGCCAACGTCAGCGGCTGGGGACGGGCCCTGGCCGCGCTGGCCCGGACCGGGCAGATCGCCCGCATCCAGGTGATCGAGCGCACCGTCCCGGACTCCGGCGACAGCCTGCGCCGCTACTGGGAGGAACACGGCCGGGCCGACGCCCCGGTGGCCGGTGCGATCTACAGCGAACTGATCCAGAACGCGGGCCCGGCCGCAGCCCCGCACGAGGCGTACGTCGCGGTGGCGCTGGACACCAAGGCGGCACGCCGACTGATCAACCAGGCGGGCGGTGGCCTGACCGGGTCCTTCAGCGTCCTGGCGCAGCTGACCTCCACCTTCGGCCAGGCCGCGCGGACCGCCGGGCTCAACCCCACCGGCTGGCTCACCGCCCGCGAGATCGCAGCTGTCGTGCGCACCGCCTACGACCCCAAGGCCCTCACGGCGCTGGACCGGTGGTCCACCGCCGGCCGTCCCGAGGCCGAGCCCGCAGCTGCCGGACCCGTCGTGGTCGTCGAGAAGGCGGACCACATCGCGACCGACTCGGCCGTCCACGCCACGTACTGGGTGGAGAACTGGCCGAGGACTGAGACGTCGGCCGGCTTCCTGCACCAGCTCCTGTTCACCGGCGGCGTCCGGCGCACACTGTCGCTCTCCTACGAGCCGAAGGGACTGGAAGCCGCACTGCGCGATGTCCAGCGCAAGAAGGCCAGCGTGATCGCCGATGCCGCCGAGCGGGCCCGGCGCGGCCAGGTCGACTCCGAGGCGGACTCGATCGAGTACCAGGACATCAAGTCCCGCGAGCGCCAGCTCATCGCGGGCCACGCCGATGTCGCCCTGACCGGGCTGCTGACCGTCTCGGCCGACTCCGAGGACGAACTCCGCTCCGCCTGCGCGGTCGTGGAGACCGCCGCCGTCGGCGCCCAGCTCGACGTCCGGCCGCTGACGTGGCAGCAGGCCGAAGCGTTCACCGCCGCCGCCCTGCCGCTCGCGCTCTCCGCCTGACGCCGGCCCATCCCCTCCCTTCGAAAGAGCACCTCCATGTCCCGCACCGCCAGCCCGACCGCGCAGGACTTCGTGCCCTTCGCCACCGCCGCGCTCGACTTCCACCGCGCGCTCAACCTCCCCGGTGGCCCGCTCGTCACCAGCCGGGCCGAGCTGGACGCTCTGCACGCGCATCTCGTCTCGGTGCACGGGCTGCTCGACGCCCATGCCGCCCGTACCGGTCGGCTCGTGCCGATCGAGGGCGACCAGCTTCGTGCCGCCCGCACCCGTATCTGGCTGGCCGCCGACCACGTCCACGCTGCCTACCACGCGGCGCCCCGGCCGGATTCGGGCGAGGTGCCCGAATCCGAGGCGTGCCAGGCCGGGCTGCCCGAAGGGGCACCGGAGCTGACCATCTGCCAGCGCCACCAGCGCGCCGCGCACCTGGTCCGCCGCCGTACGACCCCGGCCGACCTGCACGCGCCGTTCACCGGCCTCGTCCGCCGCTGACCCCATCACCTGTCTGGAGACACGTTCATGCCCCGTACGCGCGCCAGTGCCTCTCCCCTGTACGTGCCGCGCAAGGCTTCGCGGGCCCAGCAGAGGGCCGCCCGAGCTGGATTCGCCGAGGCTCGCCGCCAGGCGCGCCTCGCCGGGACACCGCCCAAGCACCGCGCCGAGGAAGCCCTCGACCCGGAGCTGCGGTCGACCTACCCGCCGACCGGTCGTCCCGGTCCGGCCTCGGCCCGGGGCGGCAAGCTCAGCCTGCCCGCCCACCGGATGACCACCGCCACCGCTTCGGGGGCCTACCCCTTCGTGGCCGAGGGCGGCCTGGGGGCGGAGGGCATCTTCATCGGCCGCGACGTCCATGCCGAAGCCGCCTTCTGCTTCGACCCGTTCTCGCTGTACAGCAGCGGCCGGATCGAGGGCTTCACGAACCCCAACGCGGTCCTCACCGGCATCATCGGCATGGGCAAGTCCGCGCTGGCGAAGTCCATCGCCACCCGGTCGATCGCCCACGGCTACCGGATCTACATCCCCTGCGACCCGAAGGGCGAGTGGACCGGCGTCGCACAGGCCCTCGGCGGCTACAGCATCGCCCTGGGCCCCGGCCTCCCAGGTCGGCTGAACCCACTGGACGCCCCGGCCCGGCCCGCCTCCGTCAGCGAGGACGACTGGGCGACCGAGGTCCGAAAGCGGCGTCTCCTGCTCCTGGCCAGCCTGGCGCGCACCATCCTCAAGCGCGACCTGCTGCCGATGGAGCACACCGCCCTCGACCTCGCCCTGGACCTGGTGGTCGCCGAGGCCGCCGCCCGGGGCACGGTGCCGCTGCTCGGGGAGATCGCGTACGCCCTCAGCTCGCCCGAACGCCTCGACCGGGCCCTCGGCCACCAGGCCGGACACCTCGGGTCGGCCGCCCAGGACCTCGCGCACGCCCTGCGCCGCCTGGTGCACGGCGACCTGAGCGGCATGTTCGACGCCCCCTCGACGGTGGCCTTCGACCCGACCGCGCCGATGCTGTCCATCGACCTCTCCCGCCTCGGAGGCTCCGGCGACGACACCGCCTTGGTCTTGGCCATGACCTGCGCCTCGGCATGGATGGAGAGCGCTCTGTCCGATCCGGACGGGGGCCGGCGCTGGGTGATCTACGACGAGGCGTGGCGGCTGATGAGGCACGTCGGCCTGCTGGAGCGAATGCAGTCCCAGTGGAAGCTCTCGCGTGGTCTCGGCATCGCGAACTTGATGGTCATCCACCGGCTCAGCGACCTGCTCTCGGCGGGCGATGCCGGTTCACGCGGCCGGGTGCTGGCCGAGGGCCTCCTGGCCGACTGCTCCACCCGCATCATCTACCGCCAGGAACCCGACCAGCTCGACGCCGCCGCGTCGCTGCTCGGCCTGACCGGCGTCGAGACCCAGGCGGTGTCGGCTCTGACCAAGGGCCGGGGGCTGTGGAAGGTCGCGGGCCGGTCTTTCATCACGCAACACATCCTGCACCCGGCCGAACGCGAACTGTTCGACACCGACGCCCGGATGTCGGCATAGGGCCTGTTCGGAGGATCGATCATGTCTGCTTCTCCCAGTTCTCCCGGCCTGGCTGAGAATCGGCCGTCGGCGGCCACCGACCGCCTGGCGTGGCGGAGGCACATCCCGGCGCTGGCCTCCGCCGCCGCCGGGATCAGGCAGGCGTCCGACGCCTGGGACGCGGTCTCGGACTCCTTCTGCGACGGCGACGGCTGGCCCATCGACGAGCAGGGATACGAGGACGGCAAGGTGAAACGCGACGCCGAGGCGTGGAAACACGTGGAGGTCTTCCTCGCCCACGGTCCCGAGGTCCTGGCCGGCGTCCGCGCTGCCGCCCGTGGTGCCGACTACGTCGAGGGGCCGATCAGCGAAGACCTCCGCCGGCTGCGCGGGATCGACACTTCTCTGGAACGCGCGGGACAGCTCCAGCGTGAGTGGGATCAGATCATGGTCCTCATGGACGCCTCGCTCCCCGGCTCGCGGAAGCTCTATGAGAGCCAGGCGGAGGAGGACCGCAACGCCGATGGTTGGCACTACGCCGACGAGTTGTCCATCCGCGGCCCTGCCCTCGTACGGGCCGCCGGCTACCTGGCCGGCCGAGCGGACCGCGAACAGTCCTCGCGGACCGAACAGGCACGCGTGGCCCTCGCCCGATCCGCCTCCGGCCGGCGCGGGCCCCTGCCCGCTTCGTCCCCGCCCCCACCGGCACCCGGCCCACCGGTGCCGGGTCGCTCCCGCTGACGCCGGTTGCACCGAGTCCCGGCAGGACCAAACCTTCCCATCGCCAGATCCTCGTAGACCACCGCGTGCCCGCAGCCCGCGGCGCCGACCGCCGGAACACCCCACCACGGAGAAAGCCCAGCCCATGCACCAGGACAACAACCCCCTGATCACCTTCGAGCGAGAGGGACCACACATCACCGCGTGGACCAGCACCTCCCCCTCGCCCGCTGTGTCCGAGGATCCGAAAGAGGATCACGGGTACGGCTACCTCACTTCTCCCCTCCGCCAGCGCGGCCTGGAGGTCACCGTCGAGTACGGCCTGAGCGACTACATCGTCCACGCCGCCCTCCCCGACGGCAGTTCGCTGATCATCTCGCCGCCGCAGGAACCACCCGGCGAGGACCCCAAGTTCCCCGAGAGCTGGACGACGATCCCCCACCGGGACACCGGGCCCTCGGTGTACGAAGAGATCTACGACTCGGAACCCGGCGGCCCTGACGCCCGGTACGGCGGGAGCGTCCCGAGTCTGCTCGCCGCCGTCGACGCACGCCTTGACCAGCTCGGCGTGCCGGCACGCCCCGAGCAGCAGCGCTCCTCGCGGGAGCGCGTCGCCGACGCCGTGCTCCACCGTGCGGGTTTCATCGCCGCCGTCTCGTTCGACGGGGAGCGCTACCACCGGCGGCCCACGGCCATGACCGATCCGACCGAGCAACGGCGGGCGGTGACCCGGGCCTTCGCCGCGCTGCAGACCGAGGACTTCAACGTCCTGTGCGACTCGGCGCTACTCGCGTCCGACGTCTCCCCTGCCCAGCCCGACGAAGCACGTCTTGGCGACCGCCACACCGCCCATCCGGGAGTCCGAAGTCCGGTAGACCGGACCGCCCTGCCGGCCTCTGCTCGGCCACGGGTGAGCGCTGCTCTCGCGCCCTCGCCGTCGGCCGGACCGCGCACGGTCCGCACGCTGCCGGCGACGGCTCCTCCCCCACGTCCCGTGCTTCCACCCGCACGTCCCTCCACCACCCCTGGTCGCTGACCTCTTCCCGTCTCGGAGTACGCCGCATGCCTCTCACCAGCAGAACCGTTCCGGCCCTCGACCTCCCCCGTCATCGAGCCACCGGATGGATCAGCCGTGTTGCCCACCTCCGCCGAAGAACTGCTTGCCGACATCACCGTCGGCCGACACCCCGACTACGGAATCGTCGCCGCGAACCCCAAGAACCTCGCCGCCGGCACCTGGATGCTGGAGCGGCTCGACTTCCGCCCCGTCCTGGGCGAGCCGACCCTGTACGCCCTGACCGACCAGCAACGTGACGGGCAGGGCCGCGCCACCCGGGCCGCCGCACTGCTACGCAACGCCGGCTTCCGGGTCGACACGGACGCCGTGTTCAACCCCTCCCTCCTACCCACCGCGGGGCCCGTCCCGTCCCGGGCTCCGCACGCCGAGCCCGATGTCGCCTTCGCCGAGCATCCACGGCTCGGCATCGTCGCCGCCATCGACAGCCGCGCCTCCGGACTCACCGGACTCGCCCTGATCGAACACGGCTGGCGGCACGATCACCGCCTCGACATCTACACACTGTCCACCGCCACCAGCCGCGACGAGGCCCTGGGGAAGGTCGCCGACGCCACGCTGGCCCTGCACCGTTCCGGCGTCCAGGTCGCGGTGCAGCCCCGCCTCGCCCAGGACGTAGCGGCCCGCCACCGCCCCGCGCCCACCTCGTCCCACGACCGTATCCAGGGCGCCGGCCGTAGTTCTCCGATCGTGGCCGCCGCGCTCGCCGCCAGCCCGGCCCTCGCCAGTCTCCCCGGCAAGGCCCCGGCGTCGGCTCCCGCCACCTCCGTCGCGGCGGCCCGGCCCCTCGACCCGCGCATCGCGTTCACCCGCGACCGCTGACCCAACTCCCATAAGGAATAGCTCCCATGGCCGTGAAGACCATCTGGCCGATCAACCACTCATGCGGCCACAAGGCCCACCGTGACCTCTCCAATCGGCCGGCCGACCGCCGCGCGGGCTTCGCCGAGTGGCTCGCCGGCCAGGAGTGCAGCGACTGCTGGCGCGCCTCCAGGGAGAACAGCGAGCAGGACAAGGTCGCCTGGGTGAAGGCCAAACGCACCGAAGAGCAGGCCGAGTCCGAAACCTGGTCGCAGCAGTACCGGATGCCTCCGCTGGAGGGAACCGAGCGCGCCGTCCCCTGGGGTGTGCGCTGCCGCCACCAGATCCTGGCCGCCGCCTACACCGCCCTGGTCGTCGAAGGCGAAACCAGCGAGCCGGAGTGGGAGGAGATCGAGGAGACCGCTCGCACTATCACCCGCGCCGGATGGTGGATCGACCAGCGCTCCTCCGAACCCGACGACCTCACCGAGCTGCTCCAGGCCGCCACTGACGCCGACCGCCCCAGCGAGAACCCCTACTTCTAGCTGTCCGGTGCCCCGCTGCGGCGGGGCACCGGTGCCTCTTCTCCCGCCAAGGTCAGGGGCCGGGTGAGCAGGGCATCTATCAGGGATCCCCGGCCGGGCCAAATCCCGAATCCTGCGGATTCTCTCCCTGTTGGTCCGGTCTCCCGGACCCTCGTTTCTTCCTTCTTCCTCGAGGTAGACGCCGTGATCGCCCACTTGCAGCGCGCCAGCGACACCGCCGGCCTGCTCGCGTACCTGTACGGGCCGGGTGAACGCGGTGTCCACGTCAGTCCCCGGCTGATCGCGGGCGACGGTCGCGGGGCGCCGATCGAGCTGCTCGCCGGGCCGGGCTCGCTGCCCTACTTGGCCCATGCGCTCGACGCTCCGGTCGAGCGGCTCGGGGCCCGCGCTCTCGTCCGGCCGACGTGGGTCTGCTCGGTCCGTTCCGATCCTCGCCGACCGGGCCTCACCGATGCGCAGTGGGCCGTCGTTGCCCGCCGGTTGGTGTCCGCCGTCGGGATCGCCCCGGAGGGCGATCCGGATGCCTGCCGGTGGATCGCCCTGCGCAACCAGCCCCGTCAGGTGCACGTCGTGGCCACCCTCGCCCGTGAGGACGGCGGCCTGCACCAGGGCTATCGCGACGCCTTCCGCCTCCAGACCGAGTGCCGCCGCATCGCGGCCGAGCTGGGGCACCTGCCCACCGCACCCCATCCGACCTTCCCGACCTTCCGTGCCCAGGAGACTTCTGTGCCTGCCCCTCTCATCACCATCTCCTCCGAGGCCAGCGGCAGTGTCGTGGCGAAGGGTGCCAATGACGATCTTTCCGCGATGATCCTCAAGCACGCCGGCTTCCGGCAGATCGAGGACTGGCACGGACGGCGCCACCGGCTTCCCACCACCACTGCGGTCGCCGACCGGGTCGCCATCGCCGGCCACGCGGCCGAGATGCTCCGTGCCGCCCGTTACGGAGTCGATCTCGCTCCTTCCCTGGACGTGGCCCGGATGAGTACTCGGGCGATTCCCCTTGGGCCCTACGTCGCCGAAGCCGCCCTCCTTCAGATCACGGACCGCATCAGGTCGGCCGAGAATGGGGCGGACCTTCGGCAAGCGGTCGACCAGCTCCTTCACCCCGAGCGCGGGGCCCTGGAACGTGTCCGGGAAGCGCTGGAGGCGGCGAGCGAACACATCAGCGACCTCGACGACGAGGCGTACGCGCTGGCTGACCGGTTCGGCTTCGCGGCGGAGTTCGTCAGCTCGGCGCAGTCGGAACTCGTCGACTCGGAGGACGAGCTGCGTCGTGTCGGCGGCCCGTCCCGGGCCGAGACGCGGACGCGGTCCTCGGATCTGCCTGCTTCCCAGAGCGCGGCGTTGGCCGTGTCGCCTGCGGCGACCAAGGCCGATGTCGTCCCGGTCTTCGGTATCGAGTCCACGGATGCCCGTGCGGCTGCTCGCCCGCCGCGTGCCTCCGGTCATCGGCGGTGATCGGGTGTTCTCCTCGTCCGCTACATCCGCCGGCCTGTCGCGTACGCGTTTCGTGCGGCGTCACCGTCGGCAGCCCGGCCGCCCGCGAACGACTCTCGTCCCTCGCCGACAGCCTGCCCCTGCCGGTGACGCCGTGACTCCGCCGCCTCTGCCTTCCGGCACCAGACTCAGGACTGTTCCTGCGGGTGGAGCACGTGTGCCACGTGCTCCACCCGGCCTGGCCAGGCAGCACCACCAACTCACGGAGGAACCGTGCCCGAGTTCTACTCCAGCATCGGCGAGGCCATCGGCGCCGCGATGCAGCACAACATCCGGCTCGCACACCGCAGCGTGGCACCCAGCTCCGACAAGCCGCCGCGGGTCGGACACCTGCCCAGCGCTTCCGCCGACCCGTACTCCGTCCCCGGGATGATCGCCCGTCTCACCGAGGACGCAACGCCCAAAGAGGTGGCGGGGATCATCGAGGAGGTCAACGGTGTGCTGGTCGGGGCTCTGCCTCGGCTGACCGAACTCGTCGCCGCTGCCGCCGACTGGACCCGTGTCCGTCTGGCGTTCGGCGACCCGCACCACAATCCCGTCTTCGAGACCTGGACGCGACTGGCCGCCGCCCACGTCATGCTCCAGGACGTTCAGGCGCAGCTGGCAGCCGCCGAGGACGGGATCGCCGCGTGCCCTGCCGAACGGACCGACCCCCGGAACCACGAGAGGGTCAACGTCCTGCGGACCCGGGAACTGCTCGACGACGTCCTCGGCACCGGCCCGGTCGCCGCAGAGCCTCCCGCCCGCGATCCGGACGCCGATCGCCGTCATGCCGCCCGTGCTGCCACGCGGCAGACCGGCCGCCGACAACCGTCGTCGCCGCCCGGCACCGAAGAAGTCCCGGCGCGCACCCCACCGCTCCGCTCTCCAGAAGGGCCCTCCATGGCCAACCTCGCCGACACCTACGGCACCGACGTCGAAATCTTCCCCTGGGCCGATGACTTGGTCTGGGCCGACTGCCGGACCGGCCTGCCCGAATCAGCCCACCGCATCCTGCGCTCCTATGGGTTCGCCGCCCCAGGCGACCCGGGCGATCCCGCCTCCTACAGCCTCGCCTCGCACATCGTCGGCCCGGACCGGCAGCTCGCCCCCACCTCTGCCGCGAGCATGCTGGCCGACCTGGGGTACCGCGTCGCGATCGACCCGTCCCTGGCCATCGGCTACATCGGAGAGGCCATCGATCCCGAGGCCCGACGGCTGGCCGCTGCCCGCCAGGTCTCCCCCGTGGCGGCTGAGACCAACACCGGCACCAGTGCCCCGCCGTCCACCGCGCCGCCCCCTTCCGCGGCACACCCCACCCCCCGCTCCCGATGAAGTGTTCCGTTCGATCCGCAAGGAGCTGGCCCGTGACCTGCACGAGAGCCGAGCGCGCCCCGCCCCGCCCGCTCGCACCCCAAGGAACCACCTGTGCCTTCCCCGCGCACCAATGCGCCGTCGACCACCACCGGATCCGACGCGCTCCTCTGTCTCCTGTTCGGCGTCCTCGGCGCCGCCATGCTCTTCGGCTCCCTCGCCTGGCTCACCGGCAACCTCACAAACTCCCTCGTCGGAAGCGGCCCGTGGGCCCCGTTCCGCGCCACCGACTCCCTGCTGCACCCCGAGGTGTTGTGGCCGGCCCTCAGTACCACCGCGCTGCTGGTCGGCGTCCGCGTCGTGCCCGGCCTACTCACCCTGGCACTGATCACCACTGGCCTGGTGCTGTGGCTGCGCTGGTGCTCCGGTGCCAAGACCGGTCTCGCCCGCAAGGGTGACCTGGCGCCGCTGCTGGACAAGGAGATCACCGCCAAGGCCAAGAGCCTGCGGCCCTCCCTGAGCGGCCGGGAGGGCAAAAGAGGTCGCTCCCGCCGACCGCGGCATCCTGCTCGGCACTCTTGACCCCGGTCGCGCCGGTGTCCGCGCTTCCTGGGAGGACGTGATCGTCGCGATCATGGCCCCGCGAAGCGGGAAGACCTCCGGACTGGCGATCCCAGCGATCCTCGCGGCTCCCGGCCCGGTGCTGCTCACCTCCAACAAGGCGGCGAACGACGCGTTCACCGCCACGGTGGACGCCCGTGCCGAGGTCGGCACGGTCTGGACACTCGACCCCCAGCAGATCGCCCACCACCCGCGCGAGATGTGGTGGGACATCCTCGCCGACGCCCGCGACCTTGCCGGGGCCAAGCGATTGGCCGGGCACTTCGTCGCGGCGAGCGTGGACGAGTCGAGCGGCTCCGACTTCTGGTCCACCGCCGCATCCAACACGCTCGGCGCCCTGTTCCTGGCCGCCGCGAGCCACCGGCGGCCGATCACCGACGTGCTGGCCTGGCTCGCCTCCCCCGCCGACCGGACCCCGGTTGACCTGCTCACCGAGGCCGGCCACGACGCGGTCGCCGCCCAGCTCCAGGGCACCGTCTCCGGCGCTACCGAGACCCGCGACGGCATCTACGAGACGGCGCGGCAGTACGCGAGCTGCCTGCTCGACCCGGAGGTCGTCGCCTGGGTCACCCCGAGCAAGGACCTCCCCGAGTTCAAGCCCCTCGCCTTCGCCACCTCCCGCGACACGCTGTACCTGCTGAGCAAGGACGGCGGCGGTAGCGCGTCGGCGATCATCGCGGCGGCGGCCGACGCCGTGATGCGCGCGGCCGTGATGGTCGCCGAGCGCTCCGGCGGACGGCTTGACCCGCCCGCCCTGTGCGTCCTCGACGAGGCGGCGAACGTGTGCCGCATCAGCGACCTCCCGGACTTGTACTCGCACTTGGGCAGCCGGGGTGTCATCCCGATGACGATCCTGCAGTCCTACCGGCAGGGCCAGCGGTGCTGGGGCGAGGCCGGGATGGACGCCCTCTGGTCCGCCGCCACCGTCAAGATCGTCGGATCGGGCATCGACGACGCCGACTTCGCCGACCGCCTCAGCCGCCAGGTCGGCGACCACGACGTCCAGACCGTCTCGGTCTCCACGAGCGAGAGCGGCAAGTCCACCTCGGTGAGCATGCGCACCGAGCGGATCCTGCCGCCCGACGCGATCCGCGCCCTGCCCAAGGGCAAGGTGCTGCTGCTGGCCACCGGTCTGCGGATCGCTATGCTCTCCATCCGGCCCTGGTACCAGGAGCCCTCTGCCAAGATGGTCGGGCCGGCCTCCGCCCGCGCCACGAAGGCGATCACCGAGCGGGCCCTGGCGAAGACCGTCGGCCACGACGACTTCGGGCTGTCGGCATGAGCGCGCCGACGCCGCGTTCCGCGCGGCTGGCGCAGTCACCGGCCGTCCTGCACGAGGGCCGGTGGTGGCTGGTCGGCGATGCCGGGTCGGTTCCCGTCGTCGATCCCTCCTTCGCCACCGTGCTGGACGGCTTCGCCGAGGCGGTAGCCGCTGCCGATCGTGCGGTCGCCGATCTGTGTGCCCGGCCGAGTGAGCCGTCCACTTCCAAGTTGCGAGGTCGTCGATGAACCCGCTGCTGAAGGCCGAGCAGGCGGTCCTCGGCGCGGTGCTGCTCGACCCGGGCCAGCTCTCGCACCTGGAGTGGCTCGCGCCGGATCACTTCTACCGGCCGGTCCACCAGGCGCTGTTCGCCGCGCTGCGCAAGCTCCGAGGCGATGGCCACCCCGCGGTAGACGGCGAGGGACCGGTGCCGCTGTCGTGGTTGACCGACACGGTCGCCGAGGCCGACCTCCATGTCCGGGGATTGACCGCGTCGTACGCCCATCTCTTGGTCTCGGCCTGTCCGCGTCCGGCGCACGCTCCGGTGTACGGCCGCATGGTGCTGGAGGGAGCGATCCACCGCACCGTCACCCAGCACGCGATCCGCCTTCACCAGGAGGCTCGCGCGGGCGCTGTGCGAGGCGAGGTCGAGGGAGCGCTGCACCACGCGGACGTCCTGACGGGGGTGCTCACCGATCTCGCACGGCGGTGGGGCACCGAACCGCGCCCTGTCGCGCCCGCGACATCGCAGGCCCCCGACCCTCCTACCCTTCCGCCGGCGCAGGCCGATCGGATTAGCGAGGACGAGGAGTTCCTTCTGGCCGTCCTCGTCGAGCGGCCGGGGGCCATGGGCGAGGTGGTGGACTGGCTGCGTCCGGGCGACTTCGCCGACCCGGTCCACGGGCAGCTCTACCGGTGCCTCGGGGCGCTGCACCACCGGGGCGAGCCCATCGACCGGATCACCCTGCTCTGGGAGGCCCAGCGGCGCGGCCTACTCGCCGACGGCACGCTGTCGGAAGACCGGTTCGCCGCCATCTGCGACGGCGTGGGGGCCGGCGACGCCGAGTGGCTCGGCAAGCAGGTGATGCGCTCCTCCCTCACGCGCACCGCCGCCGCCTCCGCCCTCGCCGTCCGCACCCTGGCCGAGGACGAGGTCCTGGCCCCCGGGCGGCTCATCAACCACGCCCTGCACGCGCTCGGCCCGCTGGACGAGGTCCGCGCCCGTTGGCAGACCGCGCACGGCCAGCCGGCTTCACGGGCGCCAACCACCGCTCCTTCCCCGAGCGGGCCGTCGGCAGCGCGGGTACAGGCGGCCCTCACCCGCAGCACGCCGCGCGCCGCCCCGTCTCCACCGGGCCGGCTCGGCCCCGATCCCACCCCGACCGCCGCACGTCCGCCCTCGCGCAACCACAGCTGACACCCCTGTCCACCGCTCGTCCTCACGTACAGGAATTCATCGTGACTACGAACCCTCTCGCCGACGCCCTGGCCATACGTGCCACGGCCTCGGCCTTCGACGCCCAGCGCGGCAAGCTCCCGGTCCCCGGCGACCCTCACCGCCTCCCCAGCAGCGTCGCCGTCGCCCAGCAGATCTCCGAACTCGGCAAACTGATCACCGAGCTGGGCGACGAGGTCCTCTTCCGCACCGCCGACAGGGAACACAGTTCGCGCACTTCACTGGCCGTCTCCAGCTTCTCCGCCGCCGTACGGCCCGCCGGTGAAGCGGCGTCCGCCCTCGGGGAAGTGGCCCAGCAGCTCGCGTTCCTGGAACGGACCGAGCACCTGCACGACCGGCCCGACAGCCGGGATGCCCGGGAGGCGGCGGGGCGGGTGATCGACGAGGCGCTCGGGACGGCGGACACAGCCCTGCGGGAGGCGGCCGACTCCCTGCACGCCGCCTCGACGGCGGTCTCGCCGCCGTCGAGGCGGCTCCGGGCCGCCCTCGGCCGGACCACCACCGTGTACGAGGCCATACCAGCTACCCCCGCAGCACCGGCACCGGCGACGGCTCTCGCGCCCCGGACCGTACGGGGCCGGTGACATGCCCGCCATCGGCTCCAGCCCTCCGCTGATCGGGTCGCTCTGCTCCGGGTACGGCGGCCTGGACCTGGGCGTGCAGTCCGCTCTCGGCGGCACCCTGGCCTGGCACGCGGAGGTCGATCCGAACGCCTCGCGCATCCTGGCCCACCACTGGCCCGACGTCCCCAACCTGGGCGACATCACGACCGTCGACTGGTCCACCGTCCCCCACGTGTGCGTCCTGACGGCCGGCTTCCCCTGTCAAAGACGTCTCGGTCGCCGGCCGCCGGGCCGGACTCAACCCCCAGACCCGATCGGGGCTATGGCTGCACGTCGCCCGTGCGGTCGAGGCCCTCCGACCCTGCTTGGTAGTGATCGAGAATGTGCGCGGCCTCCTCACCTCCCCCGCCGGTTCCCCTGGCGACGTGGAACCCTGCCCGTGGTGTCTGGGAGACACCGCAGGTCAGCCTCCTCTGCGGGCACTCGGTGCCGTACTCGGATCCCTGGCCGACCTCCGGTACGACGCGAAATGGCTCGTGCTTCGCGCCTCCGACGTCGGAGCCCCGCACCGGCGCGAACGGACCTTCCTCACGGCCTGGCCCGCCGGCGACCCTGCTCAAGACGCCGACCAGCAACATCGGCACGAACGGCGGCTCCCAGCACCCGGCCAAGAGGAAGAACGGGGGCCACGGTCCGAACCTGGCCGACGAGGTCGAGTGGCTCCTCCTGCCGACCCCGAAGGCGTCGGACGGGATCAAGGGCTCGCCCAACCAGCGGCACGGCAACGGGGACATGACCCTGCCCAGTGCGGCGGCCTCGCTCTTGCCCACACCCCGGGCCAGCGACACGGGCACCCCGGGCCGCCGCCCCGGCAAGGGATGGCGCCCTCCCCTTTCGGCGGTGGTCCTGCCGCTGTGGGCGGAGCCATCCCCGGAAGCCGAGGAGGCGAGCGGCGATGGGGACCGTACGCAGCCGCCATCGCCCGATGGGAGACACTCACCCGCCCCGCGCCGGCGCCCACGGACGCGGCCGGTCGGATCCGTGCCGACTTCGTCGAGTGGATGCAGGGCCTCGACGCCGGCTGGGTCACCGCCACCCCGGGACTCGGACGCCCGGCGCAGCTCACCGCGCTCGGCAACGGTGTCGTCCCCCAACAGGCCGCTGAGGCTCTGCAGTTGCTGGCGCCACCGTTCCCGCACTGTCCTCGCTGCGCGACCGGGTAGCGGCTCCCTACCGGGTTTTCCCGGCCGGGCCAAACCACGGATTCTCCGCATCCTCTCGGGCATGTCGCCGTCTCACAGATGGAGCACGCTCTCATGTCCGACACCAGCCCGACCACCCCCGCCCCCGGCTCCGGTCCCGAGCCGTTCCGGGTCTCCGACGAAGACCTCGACGATCTCGCCAGCGCCCTCGCCAAGACCATCGCGGAGGTCAGGCGCCACGGCGTCATCCTCGACCGCCTCGGCTCCGAGCCCGATCCCGTACCCACTGCCGACCAGCAGACGGACGGCGCTCCGGCAGCCGGGGCGGCCGGCCCCGAGAAGGCCGACGGCCCCACCTCGGTGTTTATCCTCGCGCTGGGCGGCGAGGCATACGCCGTCGAACTCGCCGCCCTTAGCAACTGGGTGAACCACCTCTTCCTGCCGGTGTACGGCCGGGAGATCAGCACGACGCGTCCGTGGTGCGCGCAGTGGCACGAGCATCCGGAAGCCGTGGCCCGGCTGCACGCCCTCTGGCTCGCGTGGCAGCAGCTCACCGACACCGAGGCCGGCCTGGCTGGTCCGTCGACCTGGCACCGCGACCACCTGGACCAGGCGCTGGTGCACCTCCGCGCCCCGGACGGTCCGTTCGCCGCGTGCACGACGAGCCCGACCCGCCCCAACCACCGGGTGCTGGTCACCCCCGCCCCTCAGCCGTCGGGGGTGGCGGCATGAAGAACGACAGCTTCGACTTCGCCTTCGATTTCGATCTCGACGAGCTCGCCCCCGCCGATGCCGCGTCCGAGGAGGCGGTGGAGAGGTTCTGGTCCGGTGACCTGATGGCGCTGTCCCAGCACCACACCACGCCCAACGGCTCCCACAGCTTCGTCGTCGCCCACGACCAGTCGGCCACGTGGGGAATACCCGGCGCTCCTCAGGTGATGGCGATCGCCGTCGCCCGGGACCTGACCCGGTTCACGTACACCCTGGAGACGAGCCACCACGCCACGGTGTCCTTCGCCCAAGCGTGGCTGGTCGAGTGCGGCTGCCCGCCCGAGAAGATCGCCAAGATCCACGGCGGCTCCTTGAAGCCCGCCGACGACCTCACAGTGTGGGTCGAACGGCAGATCCGTGAGTCGGGCGCCCGGTACGAGGTCCTCGACAACCACACCTCGGACTCCGACCCGTGCGAGACGTGGACGCTGACGCGCGACTCCCGCGCCGACGACGCACCGATTCGGGTCTTCCACGAAGAGTGGGACCACGGCGCTGGCACCTACACGATGCGCGAGGGCGCCTTCACCGACATCAGCGCCGCCCGCGCCTGGTTGGACGATCGCAGCGGCCCGCTGCCGGAACCACCGGAGTACAGCGATCACAACGGTGCCGTCGTCCGGGCCCGCGTCGCCCGCATCGCCCTCGCCCGGTCGGCCGGTGCCTCCGCGGCGCCGAAGGCCGACCTCGGCGCCCCCCGTACGCCTCCGGCGGGACCGGCCCGTCGTCCGGTACAGGGGAGGCTGCTGTGAGCCGTGCCCGCTTCGCCTTCGCCGCACACCCTGACGCCATCGCCGACCTTCGGGAACTTCCCGATGAGATCCGCGACTTGGCACTGCTGGAACTGCAGAACCTGGTCCACGGAAGTGACGACTGCCTGCCGTTGAAGGGCCGCCTCGCCGGCTTCCACAAGGTCTACGTCGACCCCTCCGTCGCCTATCGGCTAGTCATCCAGTTCCGCCCGGCCCCACCGACCTCGAACCACAAGCGCGAGGTCTACCTCGTCGCCGCCGGAAGCAGGAAGGACTACGCAGTCTACCGATCGGCCCACCTGCGCACCGCCCCTCAGCAGGTCTCCGAGACGGCCTCCGCCGACGAGGCCCGCGTCCAGGCCGCTCGGTCCCGCTCTTCCCTTGCGGCCGGCCGCCCGACGGCCTCCGCGGCAGCTCCTCCCGTAATGGCCCACTCCACAGCCGCCGCCTCCCGAAGGTTCCCCCAGCGATGACCGCCGACCGCGCCCCGCTGTCCCGTACCGATCTGGCCGGCCTCCTCACCGAGGCCGCGCAGAGCGTCTCCGGAATCCTCGCCGCCGAGTACCCGACGGTCGCCGGCCGCTCCTATCTGCACCCCGTACTGGGCGCGCTGTCCGCCGGTCCGCACGTGGTGGGCGAACTGACCGACCGTCTCGAAGAGTTCATGGCCGACGAGCCGCGTCCCGCCACGCCGATGGGTCTGTTCACCCTGGCCTCCTACGCCTCCGCGCTGGGCTGGCTCACCGAGTCCCTCGCCGAGCTGACCACCGCCGTCGACCAGATTTGCACCCGCGTGGGTATCCCTGCGGAACCGCGGGACCTGGCCTTCGCTGCGACCGAAGACGCCGAGCAGGAAGACGGGTTCGGCTTCACCTTCAGCGCGCTGGAGCTGGCGGCGATCCGCACCGCGGCCGAGGCCGCCGGGCTCCCGCCGGGCGACTACGTCGACGTGCTCTCCCAGTCGCTGCTCGCAGCCTCCCGGATCACCGATGCCTGCATGGAGATCTCCAGCGGCCTGCTCGAAGACGCCGCGTACGTCCTCGACGAGGCGGCCGACCACATCTGGACCGGCGGCGAACCAGGGGGACTGCCCACTCTGGTCCGTTCCCTGCTCGCCCGGATGGAGGCGACCGAATGAACCTGCGCGATACGCCCGACCGGCCCTCCGCCTTTCCAATCGGTTCGTTCGACGCCCAGCGCATCGAGGACGCGTTCTCTCTGATGGGACCCAAGTGGACGACCTGGTCGGTGATGACCATGGCCCAGGAGGGCCGTCCCATGCGGGTGCGGGATGTCGCCGCCAGGCTCCCCTTCGTCAGCGAGCAACTGGTCGGCAAGCGGCTGGCCGCCATGCACGCCGACGGACTGGTCACCCGAACCGACAAGCGCCACGGGGCTCCGTACCGGCTCAGCGCCCTCGGCGAGTCCCTGATGCACGTGCACCGCACCTTGGCCGAATGGTCTCGGCACTATCTGTCGCCCGGCGCGATGGCCGAAGCCGAACGTGTGGAGGACGCCGTTCAGCGTCTGCGGCTGCGGCACTCCACCGCCATGATCCAGGTCCTCGACGTGGGCGGCCCGATGCGGTTCGTCCACATCGCCGAAGGCGTCGGCCTGGACGTCAGTTTCACCCAGCATCGGCTCCGCCGGCTTCAGGCCGACGGCCTGGTCACCCGCACGGGCCCGCGCCACGGCGACCCCTACGTGCTGACCAATGCCGGCCAGGCGCTCGGTCCCGTCTACGCGACCGTCGAGCACTGGAGCACCCCCTTGGCCACGCAGCGGGTCCTGTCGCCGCCCGCTTCCGTCACGATGCCCCAGCGGACCCACCCCGGCGTCCCGTTGGGGTCGGACGGCGCGCGGACCGCAGCAGCCCTGCGCCGGAGCGCTGCCGTGCCGAGCGCCCTGTTCAGCCATGCTCCCCAGCCTCAATCGCGGGTACCGGCGTCCGCGACCGCTCCGTCAGCCCCAGGACGGGTCAGGTGATCTGGGTGGCGCCGAGAACCAGAGGCACCCCGCCATCGCCACAGCGTCCGCGTCCGCGTGTGCTCCGGCCGTTCACCGCGCTGCGCACGCGGGCGCATTCCCCTCCTCCCACACGCGCCTGGAGCTTCGACCATGTCCGCCCTTGCCGACCCGTCCCGCCACGAAGAGGTACTGGTCAGCCCCATGTATCTCGCCGGCTCCAACGGGACCGGAGACGCCGGCTTCGCCCCCGTGGCCCACTGGCCGCACCACTATCTCGACGACGGCCCCTGCCAGCTCTTCGTCACCTCTCCCGACCAGCGGATCCGGATCGGCTGGTTCGGCGACGACTTCGAGCTGTGGAGGATCACCGCAGCCGAGGAAGCCGTCGCCACGCCCCGCTGGACGGCGACCTTCAACCACGTCACCCCGGCCGAGATCGTCGTCGGCCTCACCACCGCCCTGGCCCGCGACTACGCCAAATCCGACCCGTACGAGAACAACGGACGCTTCCTGGCGGACCCGTCGCTGTACTGGGCCGATGCCGTCCAGCCGCTGCTCGATGCCGGCTGGCACCGAGGGGCAGCCACGTACGGAACCGTCGAGGTCACCGCTCCCGACGGGCTGGCAGGTGTCGAGATCGACACCCTTCACGGCGGACGGGACGCCGAGACCGTCATGCTGTGGGCCGGTCCCCGGGGCTGGGGTACGCGGGCGGAGGCGGTGTTCACGGCCCGCACTCCGTCCCATCTGATCGCCGCGACGGCGGCCATCATGGCGAGTTCGGCCCCGGTGGTCCGTGAACGGCGCATGATCCACCGCGAGATGGAGCCGCTGGTCACGCTGACGCCAGTCGGCGCGGCTGCCGATCCCCGGGTCTCTCACTCTCCGACTCCGCTCGACGTACGCCGCACCGCTGTCACCGAGGCCGTACGCCGTGCCGCGCGCACTCCGCAGACAGCAACCGACCTCCGCGTGATGGCGGCCCAGAGCCGCACCACGTCCTCGGCTCAGAAGCGGTCGAGCACTCTCGCGCCCGCAGCCGCAGCCCGGCCGCCGGCCGCTTCGTCGGCTCCCCGGCACAGCCGCTGACCCCTGCCGGACCTTCCCGGACGCACCCCGCCCCTCCAGACAGCAGGAATTCCTTCATGCCCGACACCACCGCGCTCGACCAGGCCACTTCCATGATCGAGAAAGCCTGGGACCAGCCCACCGAGGTCCTGGAAGTCCTCGCGGTCCGTCGCCCCTGCGACGACCCGCTCCTGCGCTCGGCCATGCACATCCGTACGGCTCTGGCCATCACCGACAATGCGGTGGTCGTTCACCAGGATCGTCTGCACGCCATGCCCCGACCTGGGTATGTGCTGGCCTTCTACGAGTTGGACCGGCTCTCCAGCTCGGCGGCCGACCTTCGCGTCGCGCTCGCGGAGAGCGGTGCGTACGTGCAGGCGATCCGGCGTGTGGTCGAAGCACGCGAAGCCGCCTCGCCTGCGGACCGGGTGCCGGCGGCGAACCTGTCCCGGGCCGCTGTCGCCCGCTCGGAGCTCGCTTCACATACCCCGGGCCACGTGCCCGACCAGCCTGTTCCTGCTGCTGTCGTCGGGCCGTCGGCGCCCTCACGGGGGCCACGCCGCTGAACGGTCAGGCAAGGTCTTCGTCGTGGTGAGCGTCCTCGGTGGGCCCCACCACGCGGGCCAGCTCCTCCACCGTCAGCTCGATGTACCGGCCTTCCGCAACCCGGCGCTCCACCACCGTGTCCTCGTCCGGCCATCTGTCGGACTGCGCGCCGACGCCCCACTGGCCGTCGGCAACCATCGAGATGTCACCCACGGTCCACGGCCGCCCGGCGGCACGGATCTTGCGCTCCAACCCGGCCCCGTCCCAATGTCTGCCCGACTCCTTCATCCCTGCTCCCCCTTCGGTCCCGTACGGCCCGCTGCCGTAACTCGAGTACGACAACCTCGGCCGTCGTTCCATTCCCGTGCCGCCGGCGTTCTGGGCGTCTGCCCCTGATCAGTTCGCCCACGGCAGACGGGGCACCTCCGGAAACGACTACGGACTTCGGCACGCCCCATGTCAACGTACGGGTGTCGGGAAAAACCGCAGGTCAACGAAGGGATCGTCCAACCGTGAACGCCTCCGTCACCCTCCAGCCGGCCGTCGTCGGCCCCTCCGTGGGAGTCCGCCACTGGCTCTCCTCTGACCACTGCGCCACGCCGGTCCTCGAACTCCTCCACGCCCTCAACTGGACGGTCGTCGACACCCCGGAGGCCAACGTCCACGCGACGAGCCCAGACGGCAGCGCTTACGTCGGCTGGCTCCCCGAGGACCCCGCCGCCTGGACACGCGACATCGTCTGGCGGGTCCAGGTGCAACCCGCCGAAGGCGACGCGTGGGTCCAGGAGTTCGGTACCCACACCCCCGCCGAGGCGGTGGCCGGGTTCGTAGCCGCCCTCGTCGCCCACTCCCCCCTGCTGAAGCGGCGATCGAGCTGCACCCTCGGTCCGCCCCGCTCACCGGCACCTGCTCTCGGGTCCTGCCCTCCTGGCCGGCCAGCCCCGTCCTCGCTCACTGGCCCAGGCCGAAGGTCCTCCAGGGCCTGCTCCATCTCGACGCTCCCTGACTCTCCGTCTCTTCCCGTACCGCTTCCGGAGGATTCTTTGCCCCAGTACCTGACCGTCGGCCACCTGCTCCGCCAGCTCCAGGACCTCGATCCCGCCCTGCCGATCCGCCTCGCCGTCAACCCCGACTTTCCCTTCACCCACTACGTGGGGACCAGGGTCGTCGTCCTGGACGGCAAGGCGTTCATCCCCGACGACGGCCAAGAGGATTACCTGCCCACGTCGGTACGCGACGCCCTCACCTGGACCTGATCTCCCTTCTCTCCGGAGGCCTCCATCTCGTCGCACACCCTCCCGCTACACAGCCTCGCCGCACATCCCATGCCAGACGGCGTACGCGGCGCACTGGTCCAACGCGTTTCCACCCGACACGACGGCCCACTCGACGTCACGTGGCTCGCCGCCAGAACCCCGAAGCTCTCCTTCGGCCGCATTCGCCTTCGCTGGGAGCCCGCCTCTCGCCCCGGTTGGAACGTCACCGCCCACCTGGGCCTGGCCACCACCGAGGTACACCTCGCCTCCTGGCCCGCCGCCCCGGACGACTGGCCACGCCTGGTCCACCCGACCCTCCACGAAGTGACCGGCCTGTGCGCCGCCCTCGCGTTCGCGACCGACGCCCTCGACCTCTCGAACCGCCTTGCCGAGGTCTGACTGAGAACCTCAGAAGGCCGCCCCTCGCCGATCAGGCAGGGGCGGCCTTGGCGTACGCCCAGCCGCGTGTTGCGTACGCTCATCCCGGCGAATGAGGAGGACACAATGGCCGACGACCACGTGCTCTAGGAGCCTCTGCAGGTCGTCATGAATAACGTCAAACTTTCTCATGCACGGGGTCGTTGGACGCGTCCGTCATCGAGGAGGAACCGGGTATCTTCCTCCGCTTTCTGTCGCCATCTGCGTTGGCGATCAAGGACGGCGACCGTTCGTCGACGGATGACATGCAGCGCCTGCTGTGGATCCTTGCCGTGGTACGTCCCCAGTGTCTCGACAAGGTCTTCGAACGCTCCCAGAACGGCCAGAACCGTTGCTGTCACTATCTCCGGATCGGCACGCATGACCGGCTGGCCGTCCTCATCGAAGCTGGACGCTTGAGCCACCATCCACACGGTGCTGTGAGATGCGGCAGAGGATATGCGGTACCAAGCTGGAAGGTGGGTTGGCCGCTTCGTGGCGATGTCGGTGAGGTTCACCGCGAACGGTGCTTTCACAGCGCCCAGTACGGCGGAGTTCGGACGGTTCTTATGGTCCAGACCGATGCTGATCCCGGCGCGTTGGACAGTGCGCTCGGCGAAATCCCAGATTCGGTCCGCCTCCGGGATCGCTCCGACACCTACGTCTTTGGCCGCAGTCTGATGCTGCCGCGCCCCGTTAAGCCATGCGGCCGCGATGCGCACTGCACGCTGTTCCGGGCTTATCGCAGCTTCATAGAGATGGCACATCCGAACGACACCCTCTTGCACGACGCGAGAGAGCGAGACAAGTGACCATATGGCCACAGGTTCACCCACCAGTGTCCGCTGGATCGCCTGAACGTGGTCGAGGACGTTGCCGAGGATGAGCTGCGTATGCCAACCCGCCCACACCCAAAGTCGGCGGCGCGCCGTGCGGTATCGGTGATGCGAGGAACTGACCCAGTCGCCATCAGCCAGCGACATTCCGCCGGTTGATTCTCCCTCGGCGAGACTCTCAACGAACTCTCCCAGGGATCTGGAGGCATGGCGCAGGGTGCGTGCGCCCTCATCCACAACTTCCTTAGGAACCCCGAGACGACGTGGGTCAGGAGCAGCATCTGCGGTCACCCCACTGACCCTACACGCCCACCTCTGACCGGGTACAGCCTCATTCCTGATGCCGCAAAGCCGAGCAGCTTGACTTGCCAGTCCGGCCTGGCTCTGCCGCACAGGAACGCCACCGAAGCAAGGGACTTGACCGCAGGTGCTCTGCTGTAAAAACTGAGACACCAGGCAATCTCGCGGGTCACAATCATCTTGGAACGCTGGTATCAACTTCAGGGAGCGCTGACATCAGTAAGCCGATCTCGCCTCAGAACATGAAGAACCTGGCCTTCATCCGGCTGCTGCACCGCCAAGGCATTGAACAGTCTCTCTTGCCCGAGCCCCTTTCCTTCACTTCCGTGTTGACCTTTCACGACGCCGTGGAGATGTTCCTCATCGTCACGGCCGAGCACCTCGGCGCCGTACTAAAGGATCGCGACCCGTTCATCAAACGGTTCTTCGAGGGCCTACATCCCAGCGTTTTCCCTGACGGAGTGGAACTCCGAGGCCAGTACGGCATAAAACGTCTGAATGATCTACGTAACGGGTTCAAGCACACGGCTGGATTCCCAGGCCCCCAGGCCATCAACAACGTAAAAGCCGATGTTTCTCACTTTTTCGAAGAAAATACCCCTCGCGTCTTCGGCCTTGCTCTCGACGACATCGACCTTGCCGAAGTCGTCCGGCACGACCAGACCCGCGCACACCTGAAACGGGCAGCCCAGCTTGACGCAGAAGGAAATCGCCTGGAGGCAATGGGCACGCTGGTTGTCGCTTTCGATCAGCTCATGACCGATCAATTCAACGACGCCGGGACGTCTCGTGGTCTTTCCGCCTACAGCTTCGGCAACCGGATGCCCCAGCACTCCCTAACACGCACCCAAGTGCAAGCGGTCCTACACCAGCCAGATCACGCAGCGCGAAGGGGAGCACCCACCCGCGCCGCAGAAACCCTCGCTCGGGAATACACGCACACACGCGATGTGACCCGGGCCTTGCAAGAGGGCATGCGCCTGATGGCACTAGGTGTGGACTTCCATCAGTACCAGCGCTTCACCCAGCTCACACCCGCCGTAGGCTACACCTACGGTGCCGCCAGAGAAGAGCCCCACTACTCCGTGGAGCCCGGTTACGATCCGGATCAAACCGAATTCGACTTCTGCCGCCAATTCGTCATCACGGTGGCGCTTCGGCTCATCGAGATCAACGCCCGTGCCGTACCGCCGTCATGGCGGTGACAGGTACCGCGCATCTCTCGGCTCTCCAGGCAGATGGTGACACCGCCAGCAGAAATCCGACGCTAACGGCCTTGTGTTCGTCTCGCACGATCCGAGGCCATCTCCGCCGAGGCGAGATCCGTTCCGCCACCCCTCAGCTCTCCGCCCAAGAGGAGCAGTCCCTAGTTCAGGTAAGCGCCAACGAAACTCCCGTCGAACCCGAGCGCGACCAGCCCCTCCTCGACGCTCGGATAGGTCGTCCCGTCCGGACCATCGATCAGGGCGTCGAAGTCGGCGCGGCTGATCTCGGGTTCGATCCACTGGTTGCTGCACCGGCAGCGAATCCAGACGTTGCGGCTGTGGCTGATGAGCAGCCAGTCGCGTCGGGCCCTGCAGGCCGAGCACATCACGGGCATGCCGCCGAGGGCGAGTTCGTGGGCGTGGCTGATGCAGCGCGTTGCGCCGGGGCCATCGGCCGGGTGCATCTCGTACTGAAGTTGCAGCAGGGGGTCGGCCCCTGTGGGAAGGATGGGCAGTGCGGGTGCCGGCTCCGTGGTGCGGTCGGTGGTTCTGGGCACGAGCGTCATCTCCCGGTCGAGGGCTTCCTGTTTTCATCCGTAACAGCAGGTGGAACCGGCTGTCCAGGCATTTCGTGGAGTCCGGTCAGCCGGTGGCCGGCCTTCCGGACGGACTGATCAGCGGCGCGGTGGGCGGCTACGTGGGTCAGAGACGGCAGGGCGGGGCGCCGCTGTGGGTGCGTTCCGTTCGCTGGTGCGGTTGGCCGATGTCCTGGTCGGGCGGGTGCCGGCCTGTGGGCGACGGGGGGCTTCGCCCGGGTGGGCGGGGAGCTGGGCGAGGCGGCGCAGGCGCCAGACCAGGACGTCGTTCACGTTCTCGGCGGTGTCGAGTTCGCGTATGTCGATGGCCTGTTGCAGGAGGGCCTCGGGGTCGTGGCCAGCCTGCTCGGCCTGCGCGAGGGTGGCGACCAGGGCGTCGGTCTTCATCAGCATGCCATCTACTCGTAGGCCCTGCTCCGGCAGAGCCGCGCGGAGGGTGGCCTCGTGTGTCCGGCGCTGAGCCTCGGGGAGGGCACGGCCTTGATCGTGCAGCACCCGCATCGGCGTGGTGGCGGCCTGACGGTAGGCGGCGCGCAGGTGCTCGGCGGCCTGTCGGGAGGCGTGGGCCTGCTGGGCGTGCCCGCGGGCGGAGTGCCAGCGGGCGGCGACGAGGGTGACCAGGACGAGGGTGGAGACGAGCATGGCGGTGGTGCCGCCGTCCTCGCCCCGGCCAAGTGCGCCGCCGGCCTGGACGATGCCCCGTGCGGCCGAACGGAGCGCCCGGATGTCGGCGTGCTCTGCTCGGACGTGGCTGCGAGTCGCCCGCTCGAAGGCTCGGGCGGCGGCAGCCAGCTCGGCGCGGGTGGCGGCCGGGGAGGTCTGGGCGACCGCGTCCAGGAGTTCTCCGACGCCGACGAGTTGGGCGGCGGCTTCGTCGTCGTCGCTGTCGAGGAGGATGGCGGCACACTCGGCGATCCCAGTGGCGCTCCGTCGTCCTCGGGCGGGCGGGGACCAGTCCCGACCGTCGGTGGCAGCGGGCGTTGCCCGCTCGGTGGTTCCGTCAGCGAGCCGGAGGCGGATCTTCGGAAGGGACAGGTCGGGAGCGAGCTTGGAGCCGGGGTACCAGACCGGTTCGCCGTGGCGGTTGCGGTCGCCGGGCAGGGCCACGTTGTAACCGAGCGCGTCACCGGACGGGGCGTGGCGCACTTTCACGCGCAGGCCCGCCTCGCGGAGCCGGGTGAAGAACTCCTTCTCGCCGTGTGCTCCCGCGACGGCCTGGCGGACGGCTTCGCGGAGCGTCTCGCGGGAGGTCTCGGGGCGGCCGGTGCGTTCGGCCTTGAACTTCTCGGCGCTGGTGGGGTTCTTCGCTGCGGTGCCGTCGCCGGCGTTGAGGCGGCGCAGGCCCATCTCCTCCTCGATGCGCCGGCAAACGGCCTGGGCCTTATTGAAGTCGTAGTTGAGGCGGGGATTGCGCAGGTCACCGCGGACCAGGGTGGCGACGATGTGGATGTGGTCTTCTGCGTGACGGACGGCGATCCACCGGCAGCCGTCAGCATCACCGTCCGGGGCGATGCCAGTGGCGTGGACAATGCGCTGGGCGATCGCGTTCCACTCCTCGTCGGAAAGCCGCCGGTCGCCGGGGGCAGTCCGGACCGAGCAGTGCCACACGTGCTTGGCCGGCGCGCGGTCGCCGGCCTGCTTGACACGGAGGTCGAGGGCGGCGGTGAGGCGCGCGAGGGTGACGCGCGGGTCGGTATCGCGGCCGGGGTCGGGGGCGAACCCGTCCCAGGAGCCGACAAGATGCGCGTCGGTGTGCTCCTCACGCCTACCAGGGCCGTAGAGGTAGACGAGAAGTCCGTGGGTGCGCGAGCCGCGTCCGATGTCGGGAACCATCACAGCCGCCTGTTCACCAGGTCGTTCGCCGCGTCGTCGAGGCGGCCGAGGGACCGGGTCAGAACGCTCAGTGCGTGGTCGAGTTCACCGGGGCGGGGCTGTCCGCCGGCGTTGTGGACGTAGGCGATCTGGTTGATGTTGTTACCGATCCGGGCCAGGGCGGTACGCAGGGCGGCGAGTTCATCGATGTCCGCGTCGAGTCGTTCGTTGTTGTGCAGGGCGGTCGAACCGCGGGCGGCGGCGAGGCCGGCGGCGGCGAGAAAGCGGGCGACGGTGACGCCGCGCTGCGCGGCGGCGGCGACGATCTCGGCCTTCTCGTCGTCGGAGAGGCGGGTGGTCGTCTTGCGGGTGCGCTCGCTCGGATTGCGGCTGCGGCGACGCGGCTTGCGGTCGGGGAAGGCGGGCGTGCTCGGGCTCGGCTGCTCGCGGTGGTCGTCGCGGTCGGCTTCTCCCCCGGTGACCGGCGCCCCCCGGTGCCGGTTGCCCGGCTGGTCCCCGAGCGCCCTCGCTCGGGAACCAGCCGGGCTTCCCCCGCCCTCCTGGGCGGGGGCAAGTGCGTACGACGGGCCGTAGGACCGTCGTACGCGATAGCTTGCTCCGCCAGGAGCCGTCGTGGGGTCACGCTGCTGTCCGGCGGTGGTCACCGCCGGGTCGTCGGTGGTCACCGGCTCGTCTCCGGGTCCTGCTGCTGGATTTCGCGGACGAGTTCCTCGACCCAGTCCATGGCCAGGACAGGGTCGTGCAGGGTCCAGGGGCGATCGTGCTGCTCGCGTTGCACGATCCAGGTGGTGTCGGGGCCGGACTGGGCACGGTGGAGGTGGCCGCGCTGGTGAAGGACGGTCAGCCAGGAGTCGACTTCGGCGGGAGTGGCCGGGTGGGTGCGCATCGGGTGTTCTCCGCTTCTGCTCTGGAGGGGTGTGGGCGGATATCAGGAGCGGGTAACCGGCTGGGGTGACCGGCTCGGTCACCCGCTCCCTGGGTGTCCGGTCAGTTCCGGGTGGAGGTGACCGGCTGTCCGTGCTGGGCGCGGAGCTGGGCCATCAGGGCGGTCAGGGTGTCGCTGGAGAGCGGGATCTGCTGACCGCGGATCGCCTGGGCGACCACCTTGCGGGTCAGCTTGTCCTCGGCCCTGACCGCTGACCGGGCGATCTTCAGCAGTTCCTCGGTGTCCGGGTCAGGCCGCCGGTCACCGGGTGTCCGGGCCTCTCGGTCAGTGACCGGCGGCGGCGTGACCGGCGGGGTGGTGACCGCCGCCGAGCTGTCCTGGTCGCCGATGACCGGGGCGGTGGCGTCGGGACGGTCAGTGACCGGCCGAGCCGAGTCCGACTGTCCGGGCAGGTCAGCAGCCTCGTGCGACTGGCCTCGGTCATCGGTGACCGTGTTGCTGCTACCCACCGGGGCGCTGTCCCCGGTCAGTGACCGGAGGGCAGGAGCCTGCTTGTCCAGCGGCGGCCGGCCGGTCAGGGCGGTGACCGGTTGACCGGCCTTGCCCTGACCGACCGCCGACCGGTTCTGACCGACCCGGTCAGTCCGGGTGACCTCGACGGCGGCGCGCCGGTCACCCTGACCCGGGTGACCGGGGTGACCGAGGTCCTCGCGGTCACTGCCCTTGACCGGCCCCCGGGCGATGAGGATGTAGAGGTGGACCGCTCCGGCCAGGGCGAGCGGGGCGATGGTGGACAGCACCGCGACCACCGTGTCCCCGAGCCGGAGGCCGGTGCGGGCGACCGCGTCCTCGTTGAGCCGCACCGCGTGGAGCGCGTTGGCCCAGATGCTGGCGGCGGTGGCCGTGCCGAAGAGCGTCCAGACGTAGAGCCGGGCGCGCAGCGGCGCGTCGCGGAGGACCAGGAGCGCCCGGACGCCGTAGGCGATGAACCCGTCGATCACCAAGGGGAAGAGGTAGGTGAGGAAGCCTCGGATGTGGATGGCGACGGCCATCTGCTGCAGCGCGTCGTACGACAGCGCGCATCCCGCGCCACCGAGGGCGATGACGACCGCGCGGTCCCAGCCGGATATGTGCGCCGTCTTCGGCGCGGTCTTGGTGGTCACGCCGCCGTCCCGAAGTCGTCGCGGCCCAGGCGCTCGCCGCCGGCCTCGGACGAGGCGGTGGCCGTCTCGGGCTGGTTCAGATCTCGGTTGCGCAGGGCGCGGCGGAGTTCGCGGTACCGCTTCTGGGCGTGTTCCTCGGTGATCTTGAGGAGCCAGGCCAGGCGTTGCTCGGTCACCCCGTGGCGGTAGGCGGCGCGGATGACCGCGCGGCGCTCGGCCTTGGTGAGGTGGATGTCGCGACCGGCGATGGTGTCGTTGACGCGACTGTAATCGAGGCGGTGGGCGATCTTCTCGTGCAGAGGTCCGCGCTCCTCCTCAGTCAGTCCGCCTCGGATGCCGTCGGCGTCGCCGGATTCCAGGGCGGCGTCCAGGCAGACGCGGCGGACCGGGCACTGGCCGCACAGCGCCTTCGCTGCGGTGATCTTGTTGGTCTCATCGGGGTCCGGGAAGAAGATGTCGGGGTCCACCGGGCTGTACTCGGTGCTCTGGCAGACGGCCTGGTCCCGCCAGGTGTGGTCGCCGAGCGACCGGTGGCGGACAGGGCTGTGCGTCGTGCTGGTCATGCGGGGTGCTCCGATCGCTCTCCGCGCGCAGGGGCGTCGGCGGAGAGGTGCGCTGGGTCGGGGAAGGACTCGAGGCGGCGCGCGGAAGGCGCGGCCCGGCGTGGCGGCCTGGAGTGGGTCAGGCTGCGAGACGGTGGCGTCTGCGGTCGACCTGCTCGAACTCGACCCGGGTGGTCATCTGGGCGAGCCGGGAGATGACGCGGTCGCCGAGGTGGGCCCTAAGGTCCCTGATCGCCAGGTTGGTGGTGATCAGGGTCGGGAGCTCGTAGTTGTACCGGCGGTTGATCAGCCGGTACGTCACTTCCTCGACCCACTCGCTGGCCTTGGCCGCGCCGAGGTCGTCGATGATCAGCAGCGGACAGCGGCTGACGGCGGCCAGCTCCCGCTCGCTGTCGGCTCCGGGCCGGGGCCTCAGGTCGGCGTACAGGTCGGCGGCGGTCGTCGCGCGCCAGCGCACGCCGACTCCGCTCTGCACCAGCCGCCGGACCGCGCCGTACGCCTGGTGCGTCTTGCCCGCGCCGACGACGCCGGCCATCAGCAGGCTGGGACCGGTGGTGACCTGCCGCCTGGCTCCCTGGTTGGGGGCGACGGCGGCCTCGGCGACGGCCTGGACCCAGGCCAGGACCTGGGGGTGGTCGGCGACGGCGGCCCGGTAGCGCGGGGGCATCCCGGCCGACAGCGCCTCCAGCGGGGAGACGGTCTCGGGCTCCTGGGCCGGTGCGGCGCCGGGGTCGATGTTGCGGGCGGCCAGGATCCGGGCCATCCGGTCCAGGGTTCCCTCACCGAGGGTCTGCGGTTCGCGATGACGGGTGCGCATCACAGCTCCTCGGCGTAGGCGGCAGCGGCGTTGGACGGGTTGGTCCACGCCTGGTGGGCGGGCACGTTAGGCCGGATTCCCGGTCGTGCCAAGCCGCCGGATCGGGCGTTCATGGCCTCGTTGACCATGCTGGTCAGCACGCTCGGGTGCTTGGGGTTGGTCGCGAAGTTCGCCAGCCCGGCCCTGATGTGTTCTGGCGCGATGCCCTCCCCCAGGAGCTTCTTGGTGATCCGGCCGAGGTGTCCGATCACGTCGCTGGGCGGGCGCTCGTCGCAGGCGGCGACGTACTCGCCGACGAGCTGGTTGGCCGAGACGCCGACTGCGGGCGCCGTGCGCCCCGTAGGGACAAGAGATCCAGGATCCAAGATCCTAGATCCAGGCGCCGAGCCCTCGCCGACGCTTCGGGGAAGGTTCGGGGAGCCCTCGGAGAATGCCTCCTGACCTGCGCTCTTCGTTCCGACCTGGCTAAGAGCGCCACCCCCGTTGTCGGCGGCTTCCTGCCGGTCGGCAAAGGCCCCACCCATGTCTCCGGGAGGCGTCGATGTGGTCTTGGCTGGCAGGTCGAGGGCTCGGGGAGCGTTCGGTGAGGTCTCGGCGAGTCCTCGGGGAGTGGTGGACGAACCCTCGGTCGGCTTGGTGCAGGAGCCCTTGCAGGGGGCGCACCGGTCGGCGGCCTGGTGCTGCGGGCAGGAGGGCAGACGCGACTGGCTCGGCTTGTCGATCTTCTGGTGGTCGGACCAGGTCACGATGTGGAGGTACTGGCGGCCGTCGCAGCCGGTGTACCGGCAGATCAGGCCGGCGGTCGCGAGCTGGTGGAGGTCGTCTTCGACGTGGACCGCGGTGTGCTCGGCGCGCAGGGGCCAGAGGAGCCCGGCGATGATCGCGGCGTTGTCGCGGTGGCGACCGTGGTCGTCGGCCTGGGTGAGCAGTCCGAAGAAGGTCCGCTCGGCCTCGACGCGCACTTCGGCGAGCGACTCGGAGACGAATGCCTCCGGCTTGATGGTTCGTATCCGCGCCATGTCAGCGGCCCCGACCGGCGACTGTCAGATCGCTGCTGATGAGGGTGGCGCCGGCGAAGTGGAAGGTGTGTGATCGCGCCCAATCCGCCTCAGGCCAGACTCGCAGGATCCAACGAGCCGCGACCCTGGCGGTGGTGCGGCTCACCTCGATGGTCTTCCCCGCATCGTCTTTGACGACGGCGTGCAGATGGGGCCACCTCTGTTTCGGGTCGTTGAGGCTGACCCGGATGGTGGCCGCGCCCGGGATCATGTCGGTGAGCTGGGCGGCGAGGCGGTGCTGGCGATCCGCGTTCGGGCAGGCCAAGGTTCCGCTCGGCATGGCGAGCATGCAATACTCCGTTTTTCGTAGGAGCGCGGTACGGCGGTTCTCGTGCAAAAGCCCCGCCGTCCGCGTGATGTGAATCGGCACCTCTCGGGGTGTCGGCCCGGCGCTTGGGAGTTGGTAGCTCCCGGGCGCCGGTCTCCTTTACCCCTGCGGGCTCACGGCCCGTGTGCGTGCATCGCCCCTCCCCTCCCACTCTGCCCTCGGCAAACGATCCGGTTGCGCGGGGACCAGAACCATATGGGCACCCCCGGCACAAGTCCATCCTCTCCACACCCACTCCAACCAGGCACGGAACACCAAACTGGACGACTCTCGGGATAAACGTACACCGCAGTGGCGTTCCGTCGTCAACCGCAGTGTCGGCACGCAAGGGGGCATTAGGCCCGATCACCACTGGAGTGGATAGGATGGCTGCCATGACGAAGGGCAGGAGATGACCGAGAGAGACGAGCGCACCTTCGCGGAGCTGCTCGACCACCTCTTCCGAGAGGTGCACCCGGAGGGGCGTGGTCCGTACACGTACGCGGAGGTCTCGCAGGGCATCCGCGACACCTCCGGCGCGGCCATCTCCGCGAGTGCCATCCAGCAGCTCCGCACCGGGGTCAACAAGAACCCGAAGAGGGACACCATCCGAGCGCTGGCCGCGTTCTTCGGAGTGAAGCCGAGTTACTTCCTCGACGGCGAGGAGACCGAGCGGCAGGATGCGGAGATCAAGGTGGTTGCCGCCATGCGCGACCAAGGCGTGCGCCGGGTCGCCTTGCGCGCCAATGGACTCAGCGCATCGAGCTTGAACATGCTGAGCACCGTGATCGAGCAGGCCCGTCGGCTTGAGGGGATGTCGGAGTCGGACGACTCGGGGCTGCTCGACGACGAGTGAGTTCGGCGTCCGCCCGAGCCACGGCACGCTTCAACCATGTGGCTCGATCAGGCACCGCCTGCCTCTCGACGGTCTTCCATCAGCACGATCACGCGGAGAAGGTCGCTGCGCATCGGCCGTAAGGCGACGATGCGAACAGCGACCTCTCGCCCCTGGTGACACGGAAGCCTGAGCCGGCACAGCGCACCGTGGGAGTGTGCGACCACCTCGCGTCGATCCCACATCTTCCGCGCAGCCGACGACCCCGCGAGGATGTCCCGCTCCAGCTTCAGCAGCGCCTTGTTCTTCGGGTGATGGGCCCGCTCATAGCGAAGCTGCCCCAGAAGAGGGCGCGCCCAGTCCTGCTCCCAGTTCACGAGCTGCTCACGAGCCTCCGGATCCAGAAAAGTCCACCTCATCTGGTTGGCCCGGCAGGTGGCCCAGGGGAACCACTCCAGCAGCGGCCGATTGTGGCCGATCACGTTCCATGCGAGATCCGTCGCGAAGGCGGGAGCGGGGACTTGATTGTCCAAGAACTGCTGGAGCAGCCCTTTGTCCACCTCTTCCATCGAACCCGATTCCGGCAGCGGGCCAAGGGCCGGCAGACGGCCGACCGCCTTCAGGTACAGAGCACGGCGTTCCGCGGGGCTCAGTCGAAGCGCGGACGAAAGCCGGTCGAGAAAGTCGGCTGAATATTCGGCTGCGGTGCCACGCTCCAGCGCACCGTACCAGCGTTCACTCACCCCCGTCAGGCGAGCTACGTCACGCTGCGTCAGCCCCTCACCCCTTCTCCCCGAGGTTGCGAGGCCCGGAATCCCTCGGGGATTCGTACGCCTCCGCCACGATCGCAGCAACGCGGGAAGGGATTCACCGTCGGGATCGCCGCCCTCAACCTGCCCGCCCCGGGAGTTCATGGCTAGGAATTTAAGTCCCACAGCAAGGTGACATGCAACACAACACATCCCGAATCGCCAGCAAAGGATCATGAATCAGTCATTCAGCGTAGTCAGACATAACGGGTAATCGATTCTTCAATCAACCTGATGGTTCGGCACGTTGGCCCGGGACGGTCGGCCTCACATCACATCGGCCAAGACGAAGAGGCGCATCCTCCACGTCACCACGGCCCCCTCCGACTCACCTTCCGTAATCGGAACTCGTAGTTCCGGGAAGCGCGGGTTCCTGCTTCCCCTTGGCATCCTCTTGCTGCCGTTCACCAGCAATGTGGCTCACAGTCGAGGCCGAGGGGAATCACCATGCCCTTGCCGCAAGTCGACGAAAGTCGACTGCGTAACTGGTGCGAGGAACAGGTCGATCTCCTGCGCCTACCGCACCGCTTCAGCACGCGTGAATTGTGCGATGCGATAGCCGACCGCCGTGGGAAACCGATCATCTTGAAGCCTCTGAACACGCTCGGCCCAGTTGACGCGCCCTGCGGCATAAGGCTCGAAACCCCGTCGGCCGACCTCCTCTTCTATGAAGAGGGCACGTCCGTCCACCATCAGCGGCACATCCTCACGCACGAGCTGTGCCACGTGTACTGCGATCACCCAGGAAGCCTGGAGGTCGACACAGGTACAGCTCGGGCCCTCGGAGTGAACCCCACCCTGGTGCTACGCATGTCTGGACGTACGAGTTACTCGACCCCCGACGAACGTCAGGCAGAGACGATGGCGTCGGTCATCCGCCGCCGCATCTACCTCGACCGCGAGTCTCCTTCGCTCCGGCCTGAAAAGGGACCGGACAGCTGGGACGCCCTCTTCGCCCAACCCTTCAAGAGAGGTCGGTTCGGCCGATGAACGCTGTTTTCCTTGGCATGGCTTTCCTGCTCGCTGCGGCTGCCGGCTACTGGGTACTCGGCCGAGGGACGCCGCGCCCGACGGGCACGTGGAGCATGGGCGCGCTTCTCATCTCGTTCGCCCTGGCCTTCGCCTCCTACGCGCCGCTCGTCGAGGACACTGTCGAGGCGCTCGTGCCGCACGTCGCCCGGCTGCTGAGCAACTGCGCTTCGTTGGCGGCTGCCACGGCGGTCCTGGCCGTGTCGTTCCAGCTCAACCTCGACCCTCCGGAAGCTCGGCGACGCATCCGAGTGCGCTGTGCTTCCCTCATCGTGGCGATCTTCGGCATGACCTTCCTGTTCGCCTATGAGCAGATGACCCACCGTTCTCCGCAGGTGTACGCGCTCTACCTGTTCCTCTACGTCTCCTGCCTCGGCTTCGCGGTCGTCGACTTCCTGGTGCAGGCCGTACGGCAGTCGAACTCGACACGTCGAGGCAGTGTCCGAATAGGTCTTCGGACGGCAGCGGCGGGTTGTGTCTTCGCTCTGGTCTACGTCGCCTACAAGGCGACGCGACTCGTCGACCTGGGCCTGGGGCTGGGCCTCATCGACAGTCGCTCGGAGTGCTCATCGCTCGTCGGCAGGTGTGCCTTCAGCGTGACTGCGCCGGTGCTCGCCGTTCTGTTGATCTGCCTCGGTCTGACCTTGCCCGCCGTGGCCTACCCGATCAGCCAGGCCCGCCGCAGACGTTGGGAGGTACGGTCCTTCGAGACGCTCGGTCCCCTGTGGCAGGACCTGTCGACCGCGATGCCGCACATCGTCCTCTCGCCCGTACCCGTCGATGACGTGTCGGCCGACTCGGACTTCCTGCTCCAACGACGGGTCATCGAGATCAGCGACGGCATTCTCGCTCTGCGGCCGTACCGGCCCCTCGGGGTGCAGGAAACTGCACAGAGCACCGTCGACGCCGGAACGGAGCGAGGCGCCGCGGCAGTCGAGGCGGCCGTTGTGGAGGCGGCGCTCGCCGGTCTGAAGGCCGGGCGGGTCGCCGACGATGTCGCCCCGCCGTCGGTGGAGGTCGCCTCCCGCAGGGACCTGCGTGCGGACACAGAATGGCTCCTCCTCGTGGCGGACGCCTACGCCGGCCGTGTCGGGCGTGTCGTCGTAGACGGCCGACCGGAACCCGTTGGAGCCTGAAGTCATGACCGACCCGACTCAGGACGCCGACTTCCTCCGGGATCCTTATCCGGCCTATGCGACCATGCGGTCCACCAGCCCGGTACAGCCCATACCCGCCGGCTCCGGCGGGCGTTCCAGCTACCTGGTCACCGGCTACGCGGAAGCCCGAGAAGCTCTCGGCGACGCTCGGCTCTCGAAGGACACGGCTGCGTTCTTCGCGGACAAGGGGTCACGACGCCGTCTGCATCCCGCGGTTGCTCACACCATGCTGGCCAGCGACCCGCCCCAGCACACCCGGCTGCGCAAGCTGGTGACCAAGGCATTCACCACCAGGGCCGTCGGGGAGCTGCGCCCGTTCATCTCCCGGCTCACCGACGAGCTGCTGGACCAGTGGCCGGCCGGAGAACCGTTCGACTTCGTGACCGGCCTGGCGGCGCCGCTACCGGTCATCGTGATCTGCGAGCTGCTCGGAGTTCCGCAGGCCGACCGGTCCGATGTCCAGCGCTGGTCCGCGCAGCTCTTCGCGGCGGGAGAGCCCGAGATCATCGACGCGGCCTCCCACTTCGTGGCCGACTACATGACGGGGCTCATCGCCGCCAAGCGCCGGAACCCGGGCAACTCCCTTCTCGACCGGCTCATCTCTGCTCGTGACGGAGACGACCACCTGAGCGAGGAGGAACTCGTCTCCCTGGCCGTGCTGCTGCTCGTAGCCGGACACGAGACCACCACCAACGCCTTGGGCAACGTCTTCCTGGCGCTGTTCCAGCACCCAGGCGAGCTGGATCGCCTTCGGGCGAATTCGGATGAGATCCCTGCCGCGCTGGACGAACTGCTCCGCTTCGACTCCGCGGTGAGTACGGCCACCTTCCGGTTCACCATGGAAGCCCTCACGCTCGGCGGTACCGACATCCCGGCCGGCGCCCCGGTCCAGATCGTCCTTGGGGCGGCCAACCGAGACCCGAAGCGGTTCCCGGAACCGGACCGGCTCGACCTGGACCGGGACGCGGCTGCTCACCTCGTCTTCGGCCACGGCATCCACCGCTGTGTGGGTGCTCCCCTGGCCAAGGCCGAGGTGGAGATCGCCCTGCGAGCGGTGCTGACTCGATTCCCCGGAATCCGTCTTGCCGTACCGGTGGATCAGCTGAACTGGCGACGGACCCGACTGGTCCGCGGTCTGGAATCTTTGCCTGTTCTGGTGTGAGGCAATGAAGGGTGCCTCCGGGTATGGCGGTTTTCCTACCAGCTCTCGTGTTCCTCCTGTCTTAGCTCAGCAACTAGGTCGGCCTCGGCCAAGGTGAAGTCTTTTGAAGCCTTGGCCGAGGCCGATCATGTCTCTGACCGCATGGGTAGGGTCGAGGCATACCGTCCAAGGAGGAGCAGCCGCATGGCAACCGAGATCGTGATCGCGCAGACGACCATCGACGACGAGGAGAAGGCGAAGGCCCTGGCGCTGGGGGCCGTTGAGTCTCGCGTGGCCGCCTGCGCGCACATCGACCCGGCCTTCACCGCGGTCTACCGCTGGAAGGGCAGCATCGAGACCGCTCAGGAGTGGCGCATCTCGTACAAGACGACGACGAACCGGCTCCCCGAGCTAGCCGCGTGGGTGGCCGAGAAGCACTCGTACGAGGTCCCGGAGTGGATCACCCTCCCCGTGAGCGGCGGGTCGGAGGCGTACCTGTCCTGGGTGGTCGAGGAGACCACGCTGGCTTAAGGAGGGAAGTTCGAGCCCTGGGCCTGTCGGCGTGCCGAGGCCCAAGGGCTCAGGCCGCGAGCTGTCGCAGGTGGTGGGCGAGCTCCCGTTGATCGCTGGGGAGTGATCCTGCGATGGCGAGTGCGCGTTCCCTGCCCATGGTGGTGGACTTGGCTTGGGCGGCGGCCGCGAACTTCCTGGCAACGTCGACCCCTTGGTCCACGTCACCTCCGCGCAATAGAGCCATGGCGAGGTCGCCGAGGACGACCACGCCTCCGTCCGGCAGGTCGTCCCCCAGCCGGGCGAGTGCGCCGTCCGCCGTGGTGGTCAGCTCCGACCGCTGCAGCTGGCCGTACACCGAGAGGGCCAACGAATCCATTCGGTAAGGGGTTACGAAACGGACCCACGCCTGTTCGCTGGTGTGGTCCGCAAAGTCATAAGCAAACTGCGCCCGTCCCAAGGCATGGAGAGCCTGGGTCTCATCACCGAGCTGTGCCGCCTCTTCGGCGTATCTCCCGTGTACCCACGCGGCGGCAGCGGCGTTGCCGCGGCCCCGTACATCTTGAGCTGCCTGACGCAAGTACCTCAGCTTGTTCACGGGAGCGTGATCGCCGTAGCTGGCGTACGCGAGGGCCAGGGCGCGCAGTGGCGGGTGGCCAGCAGTTGTCGCGCACTTCTCGGTGACCTTGTAGTAGGCGTCTGCCTTCGCGTGCTCACCCAGGTCCCACGCTACCCAGCCGGCGAGAGCCGCTGTTTCTCCGGCGGCGATGGTGAGGGCGCGTTCGTGCCGGCCGGCTTGGGAGAGGACCGCGGTGATCGCGTCGAGGTGCGCTTCAACCTTGTACTGGAGGTGGCGTGGGCTCAGGTTGAGCTCCTGGAGATGCAGGTCGGCGGCACGGTCGATCAAAGTGGCCGCGGACGCCTCGTCGACTCTGCTTCCTCGCTGGAGAACAGCGGCCAGCCGCTGCCAGGGTTCGGCAGCCGCGCTCGCGCCGATGAGGGCGCCCTCCAGCACTGTGCGGCGCTTCATGTCATCCGGATCCTCTTCGTCATGGCGGCGTGCCTTCCTCCGCCGAGCACGGGCGGCCTTGGCCTCCCGCTGCAGCTCCTCGAAGGGGACACCACAGACCATCGCAATGTGTCCGAGCGTGTGGTTCGTAGGGATGTTCTCGGACTGCTCCCAGCGGCTGATCTCGCGGCGGGTCACAGTGGGTCGGCCAGAGGCAGCGTTGATCGCATCAGCCTCCTGGTCCTGGGTCAGGCCAGCCTTCTTGCGGAGCTGACGGAGCCGTAAGGCAAACGGATCTACTCGCATGAGTGTGACCTCTGTCCGGGGACGGAAGCCAATCATGGCCCCATCTCCCCCTTCGCTTTCCCCCCTTGACAGATTTTTCCCCCGTCAGTTTCCCCTGGTGGACGCCTTCTCACCGCGGTGCGATAGGGGACATGACCAGGCTCCAGGAGACACCCCCGTTCGGCGGGGACATGGATAGCTCCAAGGCCGCGACCCGTGCGGCGACGGTGGCTTCGGCGCAGGACAAGCGCCGGGGCGCAAACGCTCGCGGTGCTCTGTCTGCGACGCCCAGCACCTTCCAGGCAACGTTCCTCCCGGCGCCGGAGCGGGTGTCGGGCATCCGACAGTCGGCGGCGGCCTTCCTTCGGACGTCGGGTGTTCCCGACCAGACGGTTGACGACGTGGTTCTTCTTGTCTCGGAGCTGGTCACCAACGCCGTGACCCACGGGCGCGGCGAGGTCTCTCTCCGCGCTGTGGCGACGAACGACCGGGTCGCGATCGCGGTCTCCACCGAGAGCAAAGCGCGAGCGGTCGTCCGGGAGGCCGGCCTGGACGATGAGTCCGGGCGCGGGATGTTCCTTGTGGCCACGCTGGCGGACACGTGGGGCATCGCCGTCGGGATGACCTGGTGCGTCCTTCGGTACGAGCCGGGGGACGACAGGTCGGTGGCGGCATGAGCACAGGATTAACACCAACCGCATTCGCAGCCGGGGCGCGAGACGTTATCACCTCGCTGGAGACTCGTTTCCTCCACGACGAAGACTTGGCGAATGACCTGGACGAGGTTCTCGGTGCACCGTCTGGCCCGGTGAACCTGACCACTAGACGGCGGGGGAACAGGCTGCTCGGATTCATGCGCCGCCGCTCACCGGGACCGGCATCTCGCGAGGTGACCGAGATTGGCCGTGCCGTCACGCGTCTGGACCGGATGGTTGCCCGTCTGATCTCCATCGCCAAGAGGCGCGAGTGGCTGCCGCCGTACCCGGACATCGCGGACGCCGTCGCTCTCGCCGAGGCGGTCAGAAAGCAGCGCGGGATCCCCGTCGGCGATTTCATCACCGATCGTGCACACCTGCGGCATCTGGCGATGGCGGCCGCTGACCTGCTGGCTGCGTTGGACGTGACCGACACAGCCACTCCTCACTCCCGCCCTCGGTCTGCTGCCGGGCCGTGCTCCCCGCGTGGACCGTACACGTAGCCCGGGGCGGGGCTCACTCTCCAGTACGGCACCGCCAGGCGACCCACCTCAGGGAATGGCAGCGGCGCCGAACTGGACGCCAGCCTCGTTTCCCACCACTCCCCAGACACCGAGGAAACTGCACATGTCGCTCTTCGAGAGTGTGCTCACCGCCGCGATCGTTATCTCCATCGCGGTCCTCGTCGTGGCCGGCGAGCGCGTCGCCCGCGGCAGGGTGCGCTCGCACGCACCGTCGGACACCAATCCCGTCGCCGTGGTCACCTCGGACGAGGGACGCACGTCGTGACAGTACATGGCGGCGTCTTCGTGGCTCCGTGCGACGGTGAGCTTCCGGCTGCGGTCGAAGTCGTCTTCGACGGCGACGGCCGGATCGGATACACCGGCGAGACGCCTGAGGACCGGACGGCCACGGGCCTCCTGATCGAGCGGTGGAGTGGCCACCGTACGGGCCCCGTGATCTGGGGCGACCACCACTCTCCTCGCCAGATCCACACCATGTCCGAACCGATGCGGTGCGCAGGTTGCGGCCAGGCACCCGACACCGATGATCGAGGCACCCTGTGGGTCCTCAACACGCGGCCCGACGTGCTGAGCGCCCACCGAGGGGAGCCGATTCGGACGACGGTTCCTCCGATGTGCGTGACGGATGCCGGCCGCGCACTCTCCAGCTGCGTGCCCTTGCGTGGGGCCGCCACCGTCCTGCGGGTCCGCGAGGCCCCGCTCGTCGGGGTGCGCGGCACCCTCTACTCCCAGTCCGGCCGCATCCTGCTCGACCAGCACTTCGCGCTGCTCAGAGACCCGTGCGTCCATCAGATGGTGGTTCAACAGCTTGTGCGTGAGCTCGTCGACTACGAGATCGACACGACCACCATCCCCCATGCATCGCCGCCCGCGATCGTCTTACCGAACTCCAGCTAGGAGCCAGAGCTTCCCGACGCGACTCCGCGTCGGGTCGGCCAGGTCCTGAGCGGCCGCGTAGCCCTTCGTCTCCGCTCCGCCGGTCAGAACCCTGGCAGCAACTGCAAGTCCGAACAGTCGCCACAAAAGGAGAAGTTGTCATGACGCGCAACGTCGCCCAGAGCACCACTCAGGCCCAGGAGGCCGCACCCCAGGAGGACGGGTTCACCCTGAACGTCGGCCTGCTGGAGGTGTCCGACGCCGCCGGGCTGACCAACCTGACCGACGACAACTGCGGCAGCACCTGCGGTGCCTGCACCACGGGTGTCGCCTGATCCACTGCCGCCCGGCCTGAATCTGGCCGCCCGGCCTGACTGGCTGAGGCCGTCACGTCGATGGCGTGGCGGCCCCAGCCGCCCCTTCCCCTGTCCGGCTCAAGGAGGTACCCGTGACCGCACCACCGGCATTCCGGGCGAGCGCGATCGCTGTCGTTCGCGCCGTCGCGCGGCCGGCCATGGCCGAGCTCTTCTTCCCGAGCTTCGACGACCGTTCCCTCACCGCTGCCGGGGAGGAAGAGACCACGGCTGACCGTCTCGCCTGGGTGCGCACCGTCTGGAGCGAGTCCGCTCTGGCCGAGGCCGTGCAGCACGCCAGCCCGGACCTGGGCGCCCAGGTCGAGGCACTGTGCACGGCCACGGCGCCCTCCGGGCGCGAGGTACGGCGCATCGGGCTCTCCCTGGCCCGCTACCTCCTTCGAGCAGGGCGCAGGCCCACCCCGTTCGGTCTGTTTGCCGGCGTCACCACCACCACCTTCGGCGATCGGACGGATGCCGTCTGGGGCAAGGACCATGTGGTCGTCGCGCGAGCCGGCGCCGAGTGGCTGTCCCGGCTGGTCGAGCAGCTGGAGAAGAGCGGGGAGCTGCTGCCGCTCCTGTCCGTCGTGGTCAACAGCACAGCCTTCGTACGGGACGGCCACCTGATCGTCCCGTACCAGCACGACGGGCGGCCCGGTCGGCGCCGGGCGGTGGAGGCGGCGATCGAGCTGTCTGCCCCGGTACGCAGTGTCCTCGCCGCAGCGGAAGCGCCGATCAGGTTCGAGGCCCTGGCCGAGAAGCTTGAGGCGGAGTTCCCCGGCGTGATGCCCGAGCGGGTACACGGGCTACTGGCAGGGCTCATCCGGCGAGACGCGCTCATCACCAACCTCCAGGCGCCGGCCACCGAGACCGATGCCCTGGCGCACGTCCTTGCGCAGCTCGACGAGGCCCAGGGCGATGCCCTCGCCCCACTGACCCAGGCGATCCGGGACCTGCACGCCGTCCATGCGGGGCTGCGGCAGTGCAACTCTGCGGCCGACCGAGAAGCGGTAGCGGCCCGGATGCGGGAGATGGTGCCGGGCCTTCGTCGGCACCCCCTGGCGCTCGACCTCCGCCTCGATGCGCAGCTTCGGCTTCCGGACGAGGTGGCGCGCGAAGTCGAGCGTGCCGCGACCGTGCTCACGCGTCTCAGCGCCCGCCCGTATGGAACCCGGGGGTGGGGGGAGTATCACCAGCGGTTCTACGAGCGTTACGGCATCGGCACGTTGGTGCCGCTGCTCGATGTGGTCGCCGACAGCGGGATCGGCTATCCCGACGGGTATCCGGGCACCCCGGCGGGTGCCCGCCGCCGGCGTATCTCTTCCCGCGACGACGTGCTGGTCCGGCTCGTCCAGACCGCCGCGCTGGATGGACGCGACGAAGTGGTGCTCACCGACGAGCTGGTGACCGCCCTGGACGCAGGGCCGGAGGAACCGCGGGTGCCGCCGCACCTGGAGGTCGGCGTGCGGCTGCACGCGAGGAGCGTCGAGGAGGCGCGAAGCGGCCGATTCACCCTGGAGGTCATGAGCGTGTCCCGCGGGGTCGGGGTGGGCACCGGCCGCTTCGCCAGCGTCCTTGCCCCCTCCGCACGAGAGGCGCTGTGCGCAGAACTGGCCGATCTGCCCACGGCCGATGCCGGTACCGATCCCGCCCAGCTCTCCTTCCCCCCGCTCCTGCCCGACACCGCGCACGTCACCCGGACCCCTCGCGTCCTGCCGCTCCTCATTAGCCTCCAAGAGCACCGGGAACCCGCTCCCGGCGTGCTCACCCCGGCCGACCTCGCGGTGGGCTGCGACGGCCGCCGGATGTACCTGGCCGCCCCCGGTCTCGGCCGCCGCATCGAGGCCGTGGGGATGCACGCGCTGAACCTCACCGAGCACACCCCGCCCCTGGCCCGGCTGCTCACCGAGATCTCCCGCGCCCAGTGCGCCCAGGTCACGGTCTTCGACTGGGGCGCCGCCGCTGCCATGCCGTTCCTCCCGCGCCTGCGCTACGGCCGAACCGTGATCGCCCCGGCCCGGTGGCAGCTGAATGCGGCCGACCTGCCCGGCCGGGACCGTCCCACCGCGGAATGGAGCCTCGCCCTGGTCGGGTGGCGCAACCGCTGGCGCCTGCCCCAGCACGTACAGATCGTTCAGGACGACCGGCTGCTCCCCCTCGATCTCGCCCAGCCCTCCCACCGGAGTCTGCTGCGCCAGCATCTCGACCGCACTTCCGCCGCGGTGCTCACTGAAGCGCCCCAGCCGGAGGCGTACGGCTGGAGCCAGGGGCGGGCCCATGACATCGTCGTCCCCCTCAAGGCAACCCGGCCCACCACGTGGCCGTCACTGCCCCAGCCCAACCCAGCCCGCACGCTCTCGCATGCCCAGACGCAGATGCCAGGGACGTCCTCGGTGCTGCTGGCCTCCTTGTACGGGGACCTGCGCCGCCAGGACACCATCCTGGCCCGGCACGTCCCCGACCTCATCCGCCGACTCGGCGCGCCGCCGTGGTGGTTCGTCCGCTTCCGCGACCCCGACCAGCACCTTCGCCTGCGCATCGCGTTGGCGGGCCCGGGCGACTTCGCCGACACTGCCCGCACGGTGAGCACCTGGGCCGCCGAACTGCAGGCGGCCGGACTGCTGGCGGACCTGCGGTACCCCACCTCCTACCGGGAGATGGGCCGCTGGGGCTCCGGGCCGGCGTGGGACGCCGCCGAGAAGGTGTTCCAGGCGGACTCGCGCGCCGTGGTCGCCCAGCTCTTCCAGCCCCGGCGCCCACAGCAGCGCACGCTGGTGGCTGCGCACACGTTCGCGATCACCTCGGCGTTCCTCGGCAGCGCGGAGGCCGGCGCGCGCTGGCTGATCGACCACATTCCGCACCGGGCACCGGAGCCGATCCCCCGGCCGCAGTTCGCCGAAGCCGTCCGCCTCGCCGACCCGCACGGCGACTGGGCGGCGCTCCGCGCCGTCCCTGGCGGCGCGGCGATCGTGGCGGGATGGGCCGACCGCGCTGCCGCTCTTACCGATTACCGGGCCCACCTGCCGGGCCCGCACACCGAAGGCGTCGCCCTGGACGATGCCCTGACCTCGCTACTGCACACCCACTTCGTACGGCACGTGGCGGTGAACTTCCCCGAGGAGGAGATCTGTCTCTACCTCGCCCGCGCCGCCGCTCTGGCCTTCAAGGCCCGGTCGGGGAGGCCGCAGTGAACGACCCCACGGCTCTGGCACTGTCCACGGGCATCGCGGACCTCCTGGCCCACCCCGACACCGCACCTGCCGCTGTGACCGCCGAAGGAACCCGGCAGCATCTGGCCCTCGGCCCGATCGGCATCGCCCTGCTCCACATCGAGCGGGCCGCGCACGGCCTCGGTCCCTGGCAGCGCGCCCACGACTGGCTGGCGGCCGCCGCCCGTCGGCCGTTCACCAGCGGCGCTGACAGCCACCCCTTCTACGGCGCTCCCGCACTCGCTCACGTCCTGGCCTGCACCGCCGAAGGCCTCCCCGGCGCCTACGAGCGCGATCTCGACCTGCTGGACCGGCAGGTGCTCGCCGACGTCCGCGTGCGCCTGGACGCCGCGCACCGCAGGATCGACGCCGGGCAGTTCCCGGCGCTCGCCGAGTTCGACGCCATCCGCGGACTGGCCGGCTTCGGTCGCTACCTCCTGCGCCGCGACCCCGTAGGCCCGACGCTGCGATTGGTCCTCGAGTACTGCGTGCGCCTGGTCGAACCCATCACCCACGACGGGGATGTCCTCCCGGGATGGTGGACGCTCACCGGACCTTCCGGGCGGCGGGACGAACGCTTCCCCGGCGGCCACGGCAACACAGGCATGGCCCACGGCATCGGTTCCGTCCTGGCCCTGCTCTCGCTCTCCGCCTGCCGCGGCACCACCGTGAACGGCCACCACGAGGCCATGCGCACCATCCTGTCCTGGCTCGACCGCTGGGAGACGAACACCCCGCAGAGCCGGAGATGGCCGTACTGGGTCACCCGCGACGAGCTACGCACCGGTCGCCTCGCCCCCACGGCGCCCCGGCGTCCCTCCTGGTGCTACGGCACCGCAGGTCTGGCGCGCGCCCAGCAGCTCGCCGCCCTGGCACTCGGGGACTCCACCCGGCGGGCGGCCGCCGAGAGCGCCTTCCTGGACTCCCTCACCGACCCTGCACAACTGCGGGCCACCACGGACACCGGTCTCTGCCACGGCTTCGCCGGGCTCGCCCACCTCACCGCCCGTACGGCCGCCGACGCCACCCCCGAGACCGCCACACAGCTTCGCGCCACTCTGCCCGCCCTGCTCTCCACGCTGCTGCCGCCAGGCGCAGCCATCAAGGAAGCGAGCGCCACCCTCGTGAACAGCGCTACCGGTCCCGGACTCCTGGACGGCGCCGCCGGCACCGCGCTGGGAGCCCTCGCCGCCTCCGGCACCACGCCGCCCCGCACCGGCTGGGACGCCTTCCTGCTCATCGCCTGACCCCGAGAGGACCCGGATGCCCGCCGACCACTGGCAACAGCACCAGATCACCTTCCCCGACCGGGAGAGGGCGCGAGCCGCCATCGCCGAACGCCTCGCCCCCGCGATGCACGAGGCGGAGGCCGACCGGCAGCTCAGCGGCTGGTGGTACATGAATAAGCAGCCTTGGCCGCTCCGTTACCTGGCCGAACGCCCGGTGCCTGCCGTAGAGAAGCTGCTGGACGACCTGGTCGCCGACGGCATCGCGAGCTCCTGGACGACCGGGATCTACGAGCCGGAGACAGACGCCTTCGGAGGCCAGGCCGCCATGACGGCCGCACACAACCTCTTCCACGAGGACAGCCGCCACCTCCTCACCCATCAGCCCGGCCCCGGGCGCCTGGGACGGGCCGAGACGAGCATCCTGCTGATGAGCAGCATGATGCGCGCCGCCAATCTCGACTGGTTCGAGCAAGGCGACGTGTGGAGCAAGGCCGCCGAGCTGCGCCCTCTCCCCGGCGGGCCGGCCCCCGAGCGGTCTGCCGTCCTGCTGCCAGCGATGCGGAAGCTGATGTCCACCGAGGCGCGCAGCCTGTGCCGCGCAGGCGGTCCGCTCGACGGCCACGCGGAGTGGATCGCCGCGTTCGAACGGGCGGGCACGACCCTCACCTACCTCGCCGCGCAGGGCGAGTTGACCCGCGGACTGCGCGCCGTCATGGCCCACCACGTGATCTTTCACGCCAACCGCGCCGGCCTGCCCTCCGCAGACCAGCACACCCTGTTCCACATCGCACGAGAGGCAGTCATGGGATCGAGTGACAACACCGCGTCCACCCAGGCGAACAGTTCCGCCGCCGATAGCGTCAGCGCGGTGAACACCGACACACTCACCACACCCGACGCCGAGGCCGCGCGCCTGCGCAACGCCCTGGTCGACCAGATCAAGGCCGAGAGCCACGCCCGAACCCCCGAGGTCGAAAACGCCCTGCGTACCGTCCCAAGGCACCGGTTCGTCCCCGACGCGCCACTCACCGACGCCTACGCCAACGCGCCGGTGAACATCAAGTACGACTCCGACGGCACGTCGATCTCCTGCGCCTCCCAGCCCAGCGTCGTCGCCCTCATGCTGGACCAGCTCCAGGCCCAGCCCGGCGAGCGCATCCTCGAACTCGGCGCCGGCACCGGCTACAACGCCGCCCTCATCGGCCACCTCGTCGGCCCCGACGGGCACGTCACCACCCTCGACGTCGACGACGACCTGGTCGAAGGCGCCCGCACCCACCTCGCCGACGCCGGCTTCACCAACGTCGAGGCCCTGACCCGTGACGGAGCCCTCGGCCACGCCGAGGGAGCACCGTACGACCGGATCATCGCCACGGTCGGCGCGCACGGCATCCCGCCCGCCTGGCTCGACCAACTCGCCCCCGGCGGCCGGCTCGTCACCCCGCAGCGGCTCAAGGGCAGCGTCTCGCGCTCCATCGTCTACGAGGAGCGCGACGGCCGCTGGATCTCGTCCGGCTCGCAAATGAACACCTTCATGCCGCTGCGGCGCGGCATCGCCGACGACGACCGCCGCCTCATCCCCCTCTCCACGCAGAGCACCGTGCGCCTCCAGGCCCCCGCCGGACAGCAGATCGACGCCGACGCCCTCGTCGGCGTCCTGGAACAGCCCCGGATCGAGGAGTGGACCGGGATGAAGGTCCGCGCCATGGAGAGCCCGGAGTGGATGGAGCTGTTCGTCTCCTGCTCCGTGCCCTCCGGCCTGATCCGGATGCTGTTCCCGCAGAACGCCAAGGGCACCGTCCTCACCGACGACCCCTACCCGTCGGCCACGGCCGCCGTGGACAGGGGCGCGCTCACCTACCTGGCCCGGCGCCTGCTGGACGAGAAGACGCCCGAGGGCGACAAGCTCTGGGAGTTCGGCGTCATCGGCCACGGCCCCGGCAGCGACAAGCTGACCTCCAAGGTGGCCGACGCCATCCGTACCTGGGACCGCGAGTACCGCGACCGGGAAGCCACGTTCGAACTCCTTCCGCTCGACGCGCCCCCGGTCGAGCAGCGGCCCGACGTGTTCGTCCTCGACACGCCGCTGAACCGCGTCCTCGTCGCCTGGCAGTAGACCGCGATGCGGGGCCCGCCACCCGGCGGCGGGCCCCGCCATGCTCCCTCGTACCGTTCCCTCTCAGGGAGACCTCATGGATCCGTACGACCCCATAACCCGGCGCTTCCCCCTCATCTCCCGCTTCCGCCCCGCCTGTCTGCCCCTCCCTCAGCGCATCCGCGCCCTGGTCGAACTCTCCACCACAGCAGAAGCAAAGGCGGACCAGGGCCTGGCGTCCGCGGTCTACAACCAGGCGGCGCTCCTCGCCTCCGACCTCGGCCTCCCCGATCTCGCACGGGAGTGGTGTCACCAGCACGCCGCCGCCTACCTCCACGCCGCGCCCCTCCCCGGCATGACCGCCATCCGGGCCCTGGAACCGGTGGTCAACCTCGCCCGCCTCCAGATCCGCGCTGGCAACACCGACGACGGCCGCCACCGCCTCCTCGCCCTCTTCGACGCCGTCAGCAACGCCACCGCCGCCCAGTTCGAGGGCATCCACATCCCTGCCGCCCTGACCACCGGCAACGCCGATCGCGACGAGGTACGCGCCTGGCTGTGGCGGGTGATCCTGGCCGACGGCACCCGCACCCTCACCGCCGCCGGCCGCTGGACCGAAGCCCTGGCCCACATCGAAAAGCACAGCGGCATCGGACTGCGGATGCTGGACGGTCGACAGGTCGCCGTACTCGCCGCTCTTGGCAGCGATCCCGGCCACGCCGTCGGCCTCTTGGCCCAGACGGCTCCCGGCGAGCCCTGGGAGAACGCCATCACCTCCTGCCTGACAGTGATGTGTCACCGAGCCGTACGCCGTCCCGTCGACGGCCTGCTCGCCGAGCTGGTGGACACCTACACACAGCGCGAACCCGAGATCGGCATGACCGTCTTCGATACTCGGCTCGGGCTGACCGTCCTGGACCTCTGCGCCCAACCCGACAGCCGCGCGGCGCACCGTGTCACCGAGGAGCTGTACAGCCGAACCATCCACTCCGCCGACGGATACGCCGCCCGCGAGTGTCTGACGAACGCCCGCTTCATGGCTCTGGTGTCCCCCGAGAAGGAGGGACATGCGCGCGATCTTCTTCACGCGTGTGCATTGGAGAGCGGTGAACTGCCCACGTCCTCGGCTGCCCGACTGGGGCGAGCTCTCCGGGTCAGCAACAGAGTGATCCGGAGGAGCGTGGCTCGACCGCACTGAGCTTGACTCTGTCGGGGATCTTGGAGTTGCCGAGGTCAGGTGCCCAGGGTGCGCCAGGATTTTGGCCGGGGGATCTCACGCTGGTCGAGGTAACTCTGGAAGGCGGTCGGCCGGCGGGGAGGGGGCGCTTCCTCGGTCGGTGAGAGACCGCTCAGGCGCTCGATGTTGATGGCGATGGCGGTCAGGACGTGCTGGACGTGGGTTTTGCTCTGTCCTCGGTAGCGGCAGCGGCGCATACCGTGGCCGTGGGCGAACTCGTTGACCGTGCCTTCCACTCCGGAGCGGACCGCGTAGCGGGTCTTCCACTCGGGTGTCTGTTGCTCGGCACGGATACGGAGTTGCAGGTCGCGGAGTTCTCGCGGGGGAAAGCCGACGGTGCGGGTGCTTTCGCGGGAGGTGGTGCACTGTGCGCGGGCCGGGCAGGGCTGGCACTGGCTCTTGGTGAACCTGGCCACGATCAGCGGGGCCGCGGTGGGCGAGGATGTCGGGTAGGGGCCGTGCCAGCCCTGGCTGACCTGCCCCTGGGGGCAGGTGACCTGCTGATGGTCGTAGTCGATGTGGAAGTCGTCCCGGGCGAAGCCCTCGCCTTGGCGGTGTTGCCGGGTGGGATTACCCCGCAGCGGCCCGGAGACGGTGACCTGGTGGTCGCGTGCGGCTTGTTCCAAGTGGGGCAGGGAGGTGTAGCCGCTGTCGACCAGGTGCTCGGCGGGCAGCAGGCCGCGGCGGTGCAGGCGAGCGTGGATGCCGGGCAGGACGTTGCTGTCGTGGGTGGTGGACGCGGTGGTGGCCACGTCCGTGATCACGTTGGGGCCGTCGGGAGCACAGGTCTCGGTCAGATGGGCGGAGAACCCCTTCCAGTTGATGATGTGCCCGTGGCGGGCATAGCGGGCCGAGGTGTCGTATGGGGAGACGATCGCCCGGGACGAGGGCGGCAGCCCGGGTCCGGCTTCGGTCACGGCGGTGCGCCAGCGCAGGTGGCCCGCGGCGTCGAGGTGATAGTTCTGCACCATGATCTGGCGCAGGGCCTGGACACGAGGGCCCGACGCGCGGTCCGCACTGTGCCGGTAGAGGTGTTCCAGGAGCCGGACGGCGTCGTTTCCCGTGGCAAGGATCCTGGTCTTGGGCTTGGTGGGGTTCTTGCCCAGGCGGACCGGGCGGCCGTAGCGGCGCCCCCAGTCTTCGTCGACCAGCTCGTCCAGCATATGGGGGATGGTGCCGGCGACTTCTTCCAGTGCGGCGCGGACCGCCTCGGTGACCATCTCCAGCCGGGTCAGGTCGCGCACCGCGGCCAGGACGTGGGTGGAGTCGGTGCGCTGTGTGGTGCGTTCGCGGACCAGACCGGCCTCCTTCAGGCGGGCCAGCGCGACGTCGAGGAGGCGGTCGGCGCGATCGCCCTCGGTGAGACGGTCGCGGAAGTCGGCCAGCACACTGTGGTGGAAGCCGGGATCGTCCAGCTCCATGGCCATGGCGTACTTGAAATCGATGCGACAGCGCACCGCCTCGGCGGCCTGCCGGTCCGACAGACCGAGCACGAACTGCAGCACACAGACAGTGGCCAGCTGGGCAGGCGAGAGACCCGGACGCCCGTCACGCGGATACCCGTCAGCGAAGTCCTCGTCACGCCACAGCCCGTCCAGGCGGTCTCTCACCCACATCGCCGCCGTACCGCCCGGGTTGCTCGCCCGCGCGATCTGTGCGGTCAGAAGCGGAACTTGCTCACCCGAACGAGGACGGAGCGACAACAGGCACCTCGACAACTGCATAGGCTCTCGGAACACCCCGAGCATGCCCACCAATCACGCCGACGCACCGGGCAACTCCAAGATCCCCGACAGAGTCAAGCTGAGACCATGTCCTGCATGGTCAGTTTGAGGAGCCGTTTGTAGCAGCAGACGGCTTCGGCGAGACCGAGAAACGCCAGGGAGTCGCGGGGATGAAGCTCGTAGCGGTGGTTGAGCCAGCGGGCCTCACCACATGGAACACGGTTTAAGCAGCGTTGGCCGGCCCTCCTCATCGATGAGCTCTATCTCACCCGCGGCCGCCTCCCTTCACCCTTTTCTGAGATGCTCGCTGTTTGCGAAGTTGGCTGGTTCTCCCACCTGCCAGAGCGACGGCTTCAGCCCTCCGACAGCACGGTCGGTCGCCCCTCTGGAGTGGCACGGATGACGACGAGTGAGCCTTCGTAGGTCGGGCGAGTGCGCAGGTGGCCGAAGCGTTCGTCCCAGACTCCCGCTTCGAGGTCGCGGCGGAGTGTGCGGTCGAAGTGTTCGCGGGCGTTGTCGTCGACGAAGCTCCAGGCCGAGCACGCCTGCCTGGCGGCGGGGTCGAGGAGCATTTCGGGGCGTCCGTAGTACGCCTCGTTGAATCCGTCGGTGCAGTCGAGCGGGATGGGCACGGCCTCGATGGTGGCGTCGCCGCCCAGAGCGGCCACGATCTCGTCGACGGACGGGTAGCGGCGGGCTTCGGTGTCGAGGACCTCGGGCGCGTACTCGTACAGCCAGAAGTCCCGGACGAGGGTCGGGTCGCAGGTCAGGATCACCACGGGGCCGCTGGTGACGCGGCGCATCTCCCGCAGACCTGCCGTGACGTCGCTCCACTGGTGGACGCTGAACAGCGTCATCGCGGCGTCGAAGGAACCGTCGGCGAAGGGCAGGTTCTCGGCGACGGCATCCACGGCCGGGGGGAGCCCGGTCGGGCGCTGGGCCCGCATGGAGGCCGACGGCTCGACGGCGGTCACCGTGCCGCCGATGTTCTCGTACGAGCCGGCGCCGGCGCCGACGTTGAGGACGGTTCGGCCGCCTCCCAGGGCTCTGGCGATGAAGCGGGCGATGCGCCCGTCCGGGCGGCGATAGGTGGAGTAGCCGGAGCCGATGGTGCCGTAGTCGACGTCACCGGCACTGCCGTCGTGGGTACGTGTCGTCATCTGTCTGACCTCGCCTCGTGAGCAGGAACAGCGGATGCGGAGGGCGGGGTGGGCCGACCTGGGGCGGCTTGTGCGGGCGCCTCCGCGCCGACGCCCGCATCTCCCATCCTGCATCTGCGGCCTGAATCGCACAATGGCCTCACGAATGCCTGGATGTTCGTCCGTCCCAGTGGGTATTTGCCGCTAGGAGGTTTGACAGTGCCGGTCGACCACTGGCGTGAGGCGGGTCATCCAGGCAGCTCGGCGCGGGCCAGGAAGTGGCCCGCGGCGTCCTCGTACTCGTCGAGCTGCCAGCCCGTCCCTTCCAGCGCGGGGCGCAGGTTTTCCTCCGCGAGCAGGTCGTCGGGGTCGAGGGGGCGGTTGTGGCGGGCGGCGCGTTCGGCGCGGCCCGAGGGGTGGAACAGCAGCAGGACGGCTCCGGGCGTTCCGACGCGGGCCCACTCGAGAAGTGTGGTGCGCGGGGCGGGAAGGTGGTCGAGGAGGCCCGCGGAGAAGATGCCGCACACGGAACGGTCGGGCAGGGGGAGCCGATTGCAGTCTGCGGCCAGGAGGTGGCCGTGGCGGCCACGGGCGTACCGGGCGGCCGAGGCCAGCATGGCCGGCGTGACGTCGATGCCCACCACCCGCCCTGCGGGGCCGACTTGCTTCCGCAGCGCGGGCATGGCTCGCCCTGTCCCGCAGCCGAGGTCCAGGGCCAGGGCGCCCGGTTCCAGCTTCATCCGCGCCACCGCCGCCTCGTACGCCGGCGCCTGGTAGGCGAAGCGCTCCTCCCAGGCCTCCGCGCGGTGGGTGAAGAAGGCGCGGGTGGCGGTGTGCTCGGCACGGGCCGTCACGAGCGCCGCGAACCGGCGCAGGAGGACCTCGCCCCAGGGGTCGAGCAGCGCCGCGGCGAAGAACCGGACGCCCCAGGCGCTGTTCCCGAGGCGGAACGCCTGCTGTGTGGCTCCATCGCACACGGCCAGCGTGACGGCATCGGCCGGTGCGGCGAAGGGGTCTGCTGCGGGAGGGAGTTCAGGAAGCGGACCGCTGCCCGTGAACAGGGGGTCGAGGTCCGCGGACGTGGTCAGCGTGACCCTTCCACGGGCGGGCGAGGCGGCCGGGCCTTCCGTGCCACGACCGTGCGGGTCGGCGAGATGGCGGGCACCCGGGCCGAGGGCGAGGACCGGCACCGTCGCCGCGAGGGCGGCCCGGAGCAGGGCCCCTTCGGTGAGATCCGGGGAGGCGGGCCCGGACAGAACGATCAGGCCTTCGACGCCACTCAGGTCGATGGTCGGCGGCGGACCGGCCTCGGCGTGGCGAATGGTCAGACCCTCTGCGGCGAGGACTCCATCGACCCTCTTCGAGTCCTCCGTCTCCCGGTCTCGCACCACGACCACCGCCATCGCACTCTCCTCACTTTCGAGCCACTCAGGATATTTACAGTGGCATCTGTTGCAAGGATGCGCCTGAAAGCAGGCATATGCCAGGGTGCCTCGCGCCGGATCTGCGGCCGTCGCGCCGGGCACATCGGCAGGGGAACCGGAAAGGGCCCCTGCGCGCCGAACACCGCGAACAGCACGCAGGGCCCTTCTGGCCGACCGGCCGGAGACGGCGAGAGCCACTCCTCCGCCTCGGGGCCGACGCAAGCCAGTCAAGCAGCCGCCGACCCGCCGAGACGATTGGATCCAGACACAGAAAACATCCCTCCCGCGGGGCGTCGGTACAGTGGATCATCCAAGAGGGCAAAGGGCCATCTAGGGGCACATCTGCAAGGCGAGTAGCTGGCCGCATCTCGCCGATGCGGATCCGGAACGAGACGAGTGCGAGGTCCGTGATGGAAGACGAAGCCGTGCCTCCCGGACAGCGCGTGGTGAAGGGCTGGCCGGTGTCCCATTACGGCCCCGTCCCCCGGTTCCGCGCCGATCGCTGGAATCTTCAGGTCTTCGGCGCCACCGCCACGGGCGACAAGCACGTCTGGACGTTCGACGAGGTCAAGGCCCTGCCCACCACCACGATCACCGCCGAACTGCACTGCGCTTCCGGCACCACGACCCTCGGGCACGAGTTCTTCGGCGTGCCGGCCTCCGCGCTGCTCGGGCTCGCGCCGCCCGCCCCTGAGGTGACGCATGTCATGGCGTGGGCCAAGTACGGCTACAGCGCCAACCTGCGTCTCGACGACTTCGCCTCCGAGCGGACCCTTCTGGCCACCCATCGCAACGGTGAACCCCTCACCGCCGAGCACGGCTTCCCGCTCCGTCTCGTCGTGCCTCACCTCTACGGCTACAAGGGGCCGAAGTGGCTCCGCGGTCTCGAGTACATGACTCAGGACCGCCGTGGTTTCTGGGAAGAGCGTGGTTATCACAACGTCGCCGACCCCTGGGCGGAGCAGCGTCACTCGTACCAGGAGGACGAGTAGGACCGGCAGGCACACCAGGCCTCCGACCGTTCGATCCGCATGGATGTGGCTTCCTCCGATACCGGGAAAGCCAGTGTGGAGGATTCCCAGAACCCCTTCGCGCGGCGGTGACATCTGCCGTTCCATAGGTATCTTTCAGCGAGTATTCGCCAGCCTACGGGGCTGAGGGAGGGCGCATCTGTGCATCAGGTGCAACCGCGGGGAGGGAGTCTCGTCATGAACCGTCGCGCGCCATGGGCCGGATATGTCGTCGGTACCGGTATGGCCATCTCGTTGCTCGCCGGGTGCTCCGACGGCACTTCCGCAAAGCAGGCCGGGTCGGTTGCTCCACAGACCACGCTCCCGAGTGCCGGTACCAGTGCGTCCGTGGCCCCACTGGCTCCCGGCGAGGTGCGGATCGCGGGTCAGGTGGACAAGCCGTACACCGTCACCCTCGCCGACCTGCGGTCTCGGCCGCAGGTGTCCGTGCAGGTGGAGTACACCAGCGCGAAGGGCCGTCAGAAGCACACCTACCAGGGCGTCCTGCTGCACGACGTCCTCAAGGACGCGCAGCCGCGCTTCGACGAGTCGAAGAAGAACGGACAGCTGCGCGGCGTCGTCGCGGCGACCGGCGGCGGCGACTACCGGGCCGTCTTCGGTTGGGCCGAGCTCGACCCCGGCTTCGCCAAGTCCCGCATCCTGCTGGCGGTCTCGGAGGACGGAAAGCCGTTCGACGCGGCGGAAGGTCCGCGTCTGGTGGTCCCGCAGGACACACGCGGCGGCCGGTACGTCTCCGAGCTGAACCAGCTCTGGGTCGGGACCGTGGACGCGCTCGTCGACGGCGGCTCCGGGTCCGCACGTGTCGGCGGCTGACACCGGCGGAGACGGCGGGCCGGGCGTCGGCCCCTCTCCCCGCGTCGGGGTCTCGCGCCGCGTGCTGTTCGGTACGGCCGCCGGCGCCGCGCTCGCGGCGGGAGGCGCTGCTGCGGCAGCCCTCCGGGGCAGCGGCGGAAACCCTGCCGGTGGCACGACGATCCCGTTCCACGGGCCGCACCAGGCAGGCGTCCTGACACCCCGTCGGCGTCATGTGCGCATGGCGGCGTTCGACCTCCGTGCCGACACCGACCGGGGCCGGGCGGCGGCGCTGCTGCTGCGCTGGACGTCTGCTGCCGAGCGCCTCACGCAGGGGGAAGCACCCGACCCGAAGAACGAGCCACCGGGATCGAGGGCGGCCGAGACGGGGGTCCTCGCCGGCACCGACCCCGCCGGCCTCACCCTCGCCATCGGCCTCGGCCCCGGCTTCTTCGACCGGCCCGGCCTGGAGACGGCACGACCCGAAGCGCTCACCGCTCTCCCCGCCTTCCCCGGCGACGAGCTGGTGCCCGCGCGCAGCGGCGGACACCTCCTGGCCCAGATCGCCTCCGACGACGCCCAGGTCGCTGCCCACGTCCTGCGCACGCTCCAACGCCTCGCCCACGGCGAGGCCCGCCTGCGCTGGACGATGACCGGCTTCACAGCCGCCGACGGCCGCCGCAACCTGATGGGGCAGATCGACGGCACCAACAACCCCGACCCGCGCGACGCCCTGATCCCCTCCGGGGCGGGCGCCCCGCCGTGGCTCGTGGGCGGCTCGTACGTCGTCGTCCGCCGCATCCGCATGCTGCTCGACCACTGGGACACCCTGCCCCAGGACCACCGTGAGCAGGCCCTGGGCCGACGCGCAGCGGATGGCGCCCCGTTGACCGGCGGCACCGAACGCACCCCCGTCGACCTGGTGGCGGTCCGGCCCGACGGCGTTCCGGTGATCGCCGCCAACGCTCACATTCGGCTGGCCGCCCCGGCCGCCCACGGCGACGCCGCCATGTTCCGCCGCAGCTGGTCGTACCACGACGGCATCCGGCCGGACGGCACTCCGGACGCCGGGCTGCTCTTCACCGCCTGGCAGCAGGACCCACGTACCGCCTTCATCCCCGTCCAGCGTCGGCTGTCGCGGAGCGACGCCCTGTCGCGCTATGTGGTGCACGAGACGTCAGCGGTGTTCGCCGTTCCCGGCGGCGTGCGCCCGGGTGGGTTCATCGCCCAAACCCTTTTGGACGAATGACCTTGCCTCCTCGCAACTGGGCCGAAATCCCAGATGCCGACTGGCAGCTGGAACCAATGACGATGCGAAAGGGGCGCAGCTGCTTCCCCTAAGCCCCCTCACAGGCTCCCTGGGAGGTCGGCAGAGAAGGTATCCGCAGGTCGGGGCAGGGATGACTGGAAGGGGCACGCTTCTTCGATCATTTATCGAATAAGCAAGCTCAATGCGTCCGTTCGGCTGGTGGATGAGACGCGGGTCACCGCAGTCGTTTCTCCTTCCGGTAGCGTCGATGGAGACGACGCAAGTCACGGAAGTGACTCCTGCTCTTTTTCTGGCTTTGTGAGGCGTGTTTCCATGACCCTGTCCATCCGTAACCAGCTTCCCGGCACCGTCACGGCCGTCACCACGGGCGAGGCCATGGCCTCGGTGAAGGTGCGCCTGGCCGGCGGCCAGGACATCACCGCGGCCATCACCGCCGACGCCGTCAAGGACCTGGGTCTGGCCGAGGGTTCCGCGGTCCAGGCCCTCGTGAAGTCCACCGAGGTCGCCCTCGCGACCGGCCCGGTCGAGGGCATCTCCATCCGCAACCAGCTCGCCGGCTCCGTCACCGAGGTCTCGACCGGTGGCGCCATGGGTTCGGTGAAGGTCTCCGTCGAGGGCGGGGAACTGACCGCCGCCATCACCAAGGACGCCGTCGAGGACCTCGGCCTGAACGCCGGCACGTCCGTCGTCGCCCTGATCAAGTCGACCGAGATCTCCCTCTCCGCCGCCTGATCCTTCCGCTGTACGACGAGGGCCGTGCTCCCGGATGGGACACGGCCCTCGTCGGTGTACGGAAGACGGGCAGCTCACGGCCCGTCCCCGCGGCCTGTGAGCCGATCGGCGTGTCGGGGACATGAGGCCGGCCGCGACCGGAAACACCGGCCGTGGAGTGTGGAGACCATGCCTCCCGTAACCGTCTCCGCCGTGGCCGAACCGTTCCCGCCCACCGTGGGAGCATCGCAGCATCCGCAAGCGGTGCCGTGGGAAGAGGCCCGTATACGCGCCCACCGCGCCGCACGTCCTGTGCCCCCGCTCCGCGTACCTCTGGGCGACGCCACAGGGCTCACGCTCGCCGGCGACCTCCTCGCCCTCAGCCCCCACCCCGCCTTCGACACCGCAGCCATGGACGGCTACGCCGTGTCCGGGCCTCCACCCTGGACCATCCGGGGAACAGCGCGCGCGGGCACGGCGTGGCAGGGGACCCTCGCACCCGGCGAGTGCGTCCGCATCTCCACGGGAGCTCTCGTCCCGCCCGGCGCTCACGGGGTCGTGCCACTGGAGGTCGCGACGATCGCCCGCGGCCAAGTGTCCGGCTCCGCCCCCTCGGAAGGCCGCCACATTCGGCGCGCCGGTGAGGACGCTGCGGTCGGCGACCGTCTCGCTCCTGCCGGGACCCGCATCGAGCCAGCACTCGTCGGGCTGGCCGCTGCCGCCGGTCACGACACCCTGCCGGCACGGCCCCGGCCCCACGTCGCCGTCCTGGTCACCGGCGACGAACTGGACCACGCCGGTGTCCCCGGACCCGGGCGGGTCCGCGACGCACTCGGCCCCCTCCTTCCCGACCTCGTCACCGAACTCGGGGGCGAGACGACCGCGTTGTGCCACGTGCCCGACCACCCCCGCGGTCGGCTGGCACGTGAAGTCCACGGTCACGACGGGGCCGACGTCATCGTGGTCACCGGCTCCACCTCGGTCGGCACCACCGACCAGCTACGGCATCTCCTCGCCCACAGCGACGCACGTATGGTCGTCGACACGGTCGCCTGCCGTCCCGGCCACCCCATGCTGCTCGCCGAACTTCCCGGGGAACGCTGGGTGGTGGGCCTGCCGGGCAATCCGTACGCGGCACTGGTCGCCGCCCGGACTCTCCTCGGCCCTCTCGTCGCCGGCCTTTCCGGCCGCGCGCTCCCCCGGCTTCCCCTCATGCCTGTGCACGGCAAAGCCAAGGTGGCACCGGGGCACACACGTCTCGTGCCCGTCTCGTGGACCGACGAGGGTTGCCGGATCGCCGCGGGGCATCGCGCCGCCTTCCTGCGCGGCGCCGCGATCGGAGACGCACTGGCCGCGATCGGACCACACTGGGCCGACGGAAGTCCGGCACCGCTGCTGCTGCCCCGTGGATGATGCCGAGGTCCTCGGTTCAGGACCAGAGCTGTCGTCGCTGCCAGCCGGCGGCTTCCCGCTCGTAGCGCAGCCGGACGTGGACGCGGGTCGCGGCGGCCTGCCAGAACTCCACGACGTCCGGGACGACGGTGCACAGCGTCCAGGCCGGGTCGAGGAGACCGGGGTCGGCCTCCACCCGGGCCAGGCTCTCCTCGAGAGCGCGGTCGCGCTCCTCCGGATCGGTCAGGTAGCGGCTCTGCCGGCCGAGCAGGGCTTCCGCCCTGGCCGTGGCCGAGCGGGCGAGGAAGTCGGCGGCCGAGCGGCCCGCGGACTCCGGCCGGACCGCGCCGCGGACGCGGACCTGACGGCCGAACTCCGCCCAGTAGAAGGTGAGCGCGGCGCGCGGCGTACCCGCGAGCTGTATGCCCTTCGGGCTTGCGGCGTGCATGGCGAACTGGAAGCCCGAGGCGTCGACGTTCTTGAGGATGAGGACGCGGGCGTCGGGGTCTCCGGTCTCGTCGACCGTGGACAGGGTCATGGCGTGCGGGTCGGGAACGCCGGCCTCGACCGCCTCCCTCAGCCATGCCAGGAACAGCGGCACGGGTTCCGAGGGGGCCTGGTCCGGCGCGAACTCGGGCAGTGGCCGGGCGAAGACCTCGATGGCACGCAGCCAGTCGCGCACGGAGCGGGCGTCGCTTTTCGTCATGTCCTTCTCGCAATCTCCGGGGTCTGGACGTTCAGAGGGCGACGACCGTCGTCTCGGTTGCCTTCACGCTGGTCCAGACGGGGACGCCGTCGGCGAGGCCGAGTTCGGCGGCGGCCTGGGGGGTGATCTCGGCAATGAGGTCGGGGGCCTCGTCGGAGACGACGAGAACGCGGAGGCGGCTGCCGCTGGTGGTGATCTCGCGTACGGTGCCGGGCCAGACGTTACGAGGGCTGCCGGCCGGCTTCTCGCGGTGGACCGACACCGCCTCGGGGGCGATGACGGCCACGGCTTCGGTGCCGGGCTCCAGCGGGTCGGCGGTCACCAGGGTGCCGCCCGCGTCGAGCGCGAGGCCGTCCGTGGTGACCTTGCCGGGCCAGGCGTTGCGGCCCAGCATCCGGGCGACCCACGGGGAGCGCGGGTGCCGGGTGACTTCGGCGGGGCTGTCGTCCTGGAGAGCGCGCCCGTCGTCGAGGACGAGGACGCGGTCGGCGAGGGAGACGGCCTCGACGGGATCGTGGGTGACGATGAGGCAGACGCCGCCGAAGCGCGCGAGGTGCGTGCGCAGGGTGTGGCGGACGTGGGCGCGGGTGGTCTGGTCGAGGGCGGCGAGCGGTTCGTCGAGGACGAGGAGCCGGGGCCGGGCGGCCAGCGCCCGGGCGAGGGCGACGCGTTGGGCCTGGCCGCCGGAGAGCTGCGCCGGCTTCCTGTGCCCCAGGTGGCCGACGCCGAGGCGGTCGAGCCAGGTCCGGGCCTCGCGCCGGGCCTCGGCGCGCGGGACGCCCTGGGCGCGCAGGCCGTAGGCGGTGTTGGCGAGTGCCGTCAGGTGGGGGAAGAGGGCGCCGTCCTGCGGCACCCAGGCGACCCGGCGGCGGTGCGGGGGCAGGCCGGTGACGTCGACGGAGCCGAGGCGGAGTTCGGCGTGGGCGCGGGGAGTGAGGCCGAGGAGGGCGCGGAGGAGGGTGGTCTTGCCGGCGCCGTTGGGGCCGACGACGGCGATGGTGGTGCCCGGTTCGGCGTCGAGAGTGAGGTGGGTGAAGCCGGTGACCTCGGCGTGCAGGGACCAACGTTCGCCGGAGGGGGCGGGAAAGGCGACCTCTGCCAGCGGCTCGTCGGGGGTCGGGTCCGCGGCGTCCGGGAGAGTGGTCGTGGCCCGTACCCGCTCACTCGGGGTGCCGGTCCATCGTCCGCGCAGGGCGACGAGTACGGCCATGGCGATGGCGAGCAGCAGCAGCGAGACGGAGGTCGCCGCTTCCGGCGCGTCCTGCAGCAGCAGGTAGACCTGGAGGGGAAGGGTCTGGGTGGTGCCGGGCAGGTTCCCGGCGAAGGTGATCGTCGCGCCGAACTCGCCCAGCGCGCGTGCCCAGGTCAGGGCGGCGCCCGCGATGACGCCGGGCGCGACCATGGGCAGGGTGACGGTGAAGAAGACCCGGACCGGTGAGGCGCCGAGGGAGGCCGCCGTCTCCTCGTAACGCGGCCGCAGTCCGCCGAGCGCGCCCTCCAGGCTGATGACCAGGAACGGCATGGCCACGAAGGTCGCGGCGAGGACGGCGCCCGAGGTGTGGAACGGCAGCGTGATGCCGAACGTCGACTCCAGCCACGGCCCGAGGAGCCCGCGCCGCCCGAAGGCGAGCAGCAGCGCCACACCGCCGACGGTGGGCGGCAGCACCATCGGCAGCAGCACCAGCGAGCGGACGAGGGCCTTGCCGGGGAAGGACACCCGGGCGAGGAGCCAGGCCAGCGGGACGCCGAGCAGAAGGGAGAGGCCGAGCGCCCAGAACGAGACGAGCAGCGAGAGCTTCAGCGCCTGGACGGTGCCCGGTGAGCTCAGGTGGCCGGCGAGCTCGCCCCATTCGGTCCGCGCGAGGATGCCGACCAGCGGGAGGGTCAGGAACGCCACGGCCGCCAGCGCGGGCAGCGCCAGGGTGAGGGGCGGACGCGCGCCCGTGGTTCGTACACCTACTCGTTTCATCGATGGTCCCGAAGACATGAGGAGAAAAGCGGAGAGGCTGCCCGTTCCCCCGATACAGGCAGCCTCTTGCGATCTGTGCGATCCCGGTCGGTTACGGCTTCTGGAAGCCGGCGTCCTGGAGGATCTTCTGCCCCTCGGGCGAGGACAGCCAGGTGACGAACGCGGCGGCGGCCTCGGCGTTCTTCGAGTCTTTCAGGGTGGCGGCCGGGTACTGGGCGACGGCGTTCTGGGCGTCGGGGATCTCGACGGCGTCGACCTTGTCCTTGGCGCTCTCGGCGTCGGTCTTGTAGACGAGTCCGGCGTCGGCCTCGCCCAGCTCGACCTTGCTGAGCACCGCGCGGACGTTGGGCTCCTGGGAGACCGGCTTCACGGTGATCTTCTGGGCGTCGAGGACCTTCTTGCTGTACTTGCCCGCCGGCACCTCCGGGGCGGCGAGGACGACCTTGAGCTTGGTGTCCGCGAGGTCCTTCAGCTCGTCGACCTTGAAGGGGTTGCCCTTGCCGGTGGCGATGACGAGCCGGTTCTTCGCGATGACCGCCGGGGTGCCCGTGTCGGCCTTGACCTTGTCCATGCTCTTGGTGTCGGCGGTGACCAGGACGTCGGCGGGAGAGCCCTGGGCGACCTGGGCGACGAGCTCCTGCGAGCCGGCGAAGGAGAAGGTGATCTTCGTGCCCGGGTGGGACTTCTCGTAGGCGGTACCGGCCGTCTTGAACACGTCCGTCAGGGACGCGGCCGCCAGGACGGTCAGGTTCGCCGACGGCGCGGCGCTCACCGAGCCGGAGGCGGTCGTGCCGCCGGTGTCCTTCTTGGTGTCGTCGCTCGACGAGCAGGCCGCGAGCGGCACCAGCAGAGCGGCGGTGAGGACGGCGGCAGCGGTGCGGCGTCTGGTGAGGGTGAGGGACATGAGGGTCTGGACTCCTTGGGGACGAACGGAAGGTGCGGTGAGAGGCCGGCCGCGCCGACGGCCGAAGCTCCTGCGGTACTGCGTGAGGGGTCAGGGGATCAGGTGCGGTCGATGTGCACGCTGGTCGACTTCACGCGGGCGGTGGCCTGCATGCCGACTTCCAGTCCCAGCTCCTCCACGGCCTCACGAGTCAGCAGAGAGACGAGCCGGTGCGGCCCGGCCTGGATGGTGACCTGGGCCGCGATGTCACCGAGCTTGATCGCCGTGACGATGCCCGGGAACGCGTTGCGCGCCGTCGTGTACGACGCATCGTCGTCACCCTGCGCGATCTCCACGGAGAACGCGGCCAGCGACTTGCCGTCGATGACGCGCCGGCCGCTCTCGTCGCGGTGGGTCGCGACCCGGCCCGCGTCCGCCCAGCGTCGCGCGGTGTCCGGGCTCACGCCGAGCAGACGAGCGGCCTGCCCGATGGTGTAGGACTGCATATGCGACACCGTAGGGCTCCATGGCTCTCATCTGCAACAAACCCGTAGGACCCTCCATCGCGAATGAGACTCCACTTGGAGGAATCAACGGCGAATGCCGCCCGGTGATCTCAGCCCTCGGACGGAGGGGTGCCGGGAAGCCGGTGGGAGCCGATCCAGATACCGGTGACCGCGCTGACGTACCGGGCGCCACAGCGGTCGGACGGGACGACGAGCTGGGTGCCGGTGGCCTCGAGATCCTCGTCGTCCATGCGGGTCGCGAGCAGCACGGGCGCGTTGCCGAAGTCGGCGTCGATCTCCGCCCAGGACAGGACGGTGTGGTGCCCGTCGCCGCCGCTGACGGACACCAGGAAGCGGGAGCGTTCCTTGCGGCGGGCGGGGTCGAAGCCGGGGCGTGCCACGGCCATGACCTCGCGCAGCAGCGGGCCCGTGAAGGTGTGGTGCTGCGGCCCTGCCGTGGCGCAGTCGAAGGCGACCTCGGCCCGGTGCTGGTCCCACCCCTCGCGCAGATCGGCGACGGTGAGCGTAACGGAATGGAGCACCTCCCCCCACAGCTCGAAGGAGCCGGGAGGTGTAGGCCTGGTGACGGGCATGGCCTGAGGTGCGGCGCTCGGTCGGATCATCGGGGGTCCCCTCGCGGCGGTCGGTGCTGCGGCTGCGCGCAGTGCTACCCGGCCGCCGGATCAGGGAACCGTAATTGCCACATGAATCTATGATTCTCGTCGCATCTGTGGCCTTTCTACGAGCTGATCTCTCACAATCGCCTGGGCTATCGGCCGACTCCCCTGCGCTGCCGGTCGAGGGCGAGCCAGATGCGGTCGCGGGTCACCGGCAGCTCGGTGAAGCGGATGCCCGTGGCGTCGCGCAGGGCGTTCGCGAAGGCGGGGGCCACCGGGTTGAAGGGGCTCTCGCTCATCGACTTGGCGCCGAGCGGGCCGATCGCGTCGGACGTCTCGGTGAAGTGGACCTCGGTGCGCGGCACGTCGGCGTACTGGGGGAGGCGGTAGCGGCGGAAGGCGGCGGTGGTGACCTCGCCCCGCTCGTCGACCCGGACGGTCTCGAAGAGCGTGGCGCCCAGGGCCTGCGCGACCCCGCCCTCGACCTGGCCCCGGCACTGCATCGGGTTCATCACCTTCCCGGCGTCGGCCGCGTGCACGCTGCGCAGGATCCG